>NZ_JBUXKW010000009.1:0-60347 GCF_055271655.1 Haloarcula sp. HT12 | reverse complement strand
GGATTGAAGCTTTTTGAATTGTTCTATGACACCCTAACGTGTGTGAGGTTTCAGACGAACCCCTGTGGGATTGAAGCCCGTGTTCTCGCTGCACGAGATAATGGTGGTCAAACGTTTCAGACGAACCCCTGTGGGATTGAAGCTTTTTGAATTGTTCTATGACACCCTAACGTGTGTGAGGTTTCAGACGAACCCCTGTGGGATTGAAGCTTGGTGATCCTGGTGCTGAAGAAACTAAGTGGCGCGTTTCAGACGAACCCCTGTGGGATTGAAGCGAAAAGGCAGAACAGGTGAAAGAAGAACGGAGTTTCGTTTCAGACGAACCCCTGTGGGATTGAAGCGTGGTATGACTGAGGCAGAGCCTGATCCTGATTACGTTTCAGACGAACCCCTGTGGGATTGAAGCACCCCTCTACGACATGGGTGGCAATCTCGATGGCTCGGTTTCAGACGAACCCCTGTGGGATTGAAGCACGCAGGAGACGGGCGAGATCGAGGTGCGGTGTACGGTTTCAGACGAACCCCTGTGGGATTGAAGCGAACACGGAGACCGGAGCGAACACGAAGAACAACAGGTTTCAGACGAACCCCTGTGGGATTGAAGCGAAGTCGACCCGAGTGCATCGTCCGGACAACTGTACTGTTTCAGACGAACCCCTGTGGGATTGAAGCATCCCCGAGAACGCCCGGACAGAGACGAGTAGCGAGTTTCAGACGAACCCCTGTGGGATTGAAGCAGAGAAACAACTTAACGAAGTCTACCCCGAAGCCTAGTTTCAGACGAACCCCTGTGGGATTGAAGCCTCGTTGACTGAGCGTTTGCCCCGCTCGGGAATGTCGTTTCAGACGAACCCCTGTGGGATTGAAGCACCGAAACCGTCCCGCTAGTGTTCAAATCGGACCGTTTCAGACGAACCCCTGTGGGATTGAAGCTGCTCCATCTCTTAACGGTCGGTAACGACACTCCGAGTTTCAGACGAACCCCTGTGGGATTGAAGCGACAGAGACGCGAAAGTGAACTATCTCGTTGGCGCAGTTTCAGACGAACCCCTGTGGGATTGAAGCTATCTATACGAATAGGGCTCACGCCCACTGTCCCCTGCCAGGAGCTGTGCCGGCGCCGCGGCAGCTGCTGCCCAGCGGTAGCACCAAGCCCCTCGGTTCAGTGCGTTTTCTCTCGTCTCTCGACAATACCGCTCTTGGAAACTTTGCCTTTCTGACGATAACCAACACCTGGATTGGTTTCAGGTGTTGCGTTGGTTAGTTTGCACACGCTAGTTTGAGTGTTCACATACACCACTGTTTCCGGAGTAACATGCCTACGCTGGGCTGACCGGCGCCACGTACTGACTCTTAACTTTCTCTTCGTCGCGCCACTGGAGGTAGTAGTACTCCCGATCGTCGATTGTCTTCACCGTCAGCGTTCCCTTCGAGCGCGCGATCTCCGCGGCCTCGTACGCCTCGTCGATTTTCTCGTCCCAGTCGTCCTCGTCGTCGGCCCACTCCTCGGGCGCCTCGACGGCGACCGCGTCGTCCGTCACGCTCTTCGCTAGCGCCACGGCCAGCTCGTCGACGGCGCCGACCGCCTTCTCGTGGGCATCGCGAGTGTCCTGGTCGAGCGCCTCAACGTCGATCCGCTCCAGGGCTGACAGTGCTTGGTGGGCGTATTCTTCGTCGCTCATATGCTAACCAACACAGACCGGAATAATAGGGTTTGTGTTGGTTAGCCCGACACCCCGCCATCGATGTGTTCTTACACCCCACTGTTTCATGTGTAACACGCAAAAAGAGCGACTCAGCTACCGCGAATCAGCCGATTTCCTGAAAGGGTCTACAACTCGTCCAAGTCGAGATACTCGATAAACTCCTCCCGTCGCTCGTCGACAACGAATGTTACGAACGCCTCGTAGAAGTCGTCGTTCTTTGCGAGCCCGCCTTCACCGGCAATCTTCGACCGACCGTCCAACTCGTCGTAAAACTCCCGTAGCCGCTCGCGTTGCTCGGGTCTTAGGTACATCGCTTCCTGCTTTCGCTCTCGAACACTCGCCCCATCTGCCTCATCCGTCTCTTGCGTCTCGTCCGCCACATCTACCATATCTGAATTATCTGAATTATTCGAATCATCCGTATCATGCGCATCATTTGTATCATCTGTATCGCCTGGCTGATGCGACCGAAACCGGTCGCGGAGGACGTCGTCGTCGCTCATAATGTTTCCTCCAGGTGGGCCGCTATCTGGTCGTACTGGTCGCGCAGGTCTGCAATGGGGTCTGTATCCCACGGATACCCTGCATCATCTGCATCATACGCAAACACCGATGTCCGATATTCGATAGCGTGCTCGACGGCATCCCGATCGGGGATCTCGAAGACGAACTCCTCGCCGAACGTCTCGACGAACCATGCCTCCAGCTCGGCAGCGATGTTGCCTTGTGCTGGAACCTCGTTCAAGACGGCACCAGCGGTCGTGACTGAACACTCGAACTCAGCCTCTAGAGTGTCAATCTCGTCGAACAGGATCTCCAGAGAGTCCCGTGCAATCACATTCACACGCGTTGGGAAGAGCACGTTCTCTGCTGCGAGGATACTCCCGTCAGCCAGTGGGCCGAGGTTCGGTGGTGTGTCGATGATGATGTAGTCGTACTCATCGTCCAGTCCGGACTCATCGAGAGCTAACGCTAGCGACTCGGTCCCGCGACGGTCGGTGTGGAGATGCTTTTCCAAGACGAAGTTCTTCAACGACGCCGGTATCAAATCGAACTCGTCGTCGACAAGCACGAGTTCACTCAAGTCGCTGTAATTCAACTCACCGACGTCGGCCAGCACATCGAACAGCGTCTGGTCGTGTTCTCGGTACCGCTCTCGATGCCCGAGCTTCAGCGTCATCCCGCCCTGCGGATCGGCGTCGAGAGCCAGGACATCGTGCCCTCGGTCGGCTAACGCACCGGCTACGTTGATGCTGGTGGTTGTCTTTCCCACGCCGCCTTTCTGCATCCCAACCGCAATCCGTGTCATCGAATCACCCGTATCATACGCATGTAGTGTCTTGTGCGATTGGTATAAATCATACGTCAGACACTGCCGACACACCGTGTGCCGAGTGTAAATCGAAGCGCGTTCTGGGCCGAAGAGTGAAGGCGAACCGTCGAAGATAGGGTATAGCTCCCAAATGAACGACACCAAACGCCGCGTCCTGAACACGCTGCTTGCACAGGACAACGAGTATCAGGGCGAGTGGACGAGCCGACGGTCGCTGTTCACGGTGGCTGTCTCACACACTGACCGCTCGCCGGAGGATGTCCAGGCCGCGCTGGACGAGCTCGTTGACGATGGGTTGGTCGAGGATCAAGGCGAGCGCTATCGGCTGACTGACGACGCCGAACGGGTCCCGCACCCGGGCGAAATTACGTCTCGGGACTGACGAATTTCTCGAACGGCTGTTTTCGCCCGTCAGACTTTCTCTAGAGCCGATTCATGTATGTATCATTATAGCAATTTCTATACAGCGATATACACTTTAAAGCAATATTTGCCATACGACCGTAGAGCCATAAGTCTGGGACACGTCTGCTGTGGCAACAGAATTATCAGGTTTTAGTGTGTTTACCTCAGTATGCCGAAATCGGCTGATTCAGATTCAGAACCCGGAAAGCACGAGGGTTCCCCCGGGATTGAGCGGACGAAGCCGTGGCACTCCGCCGACGACGTGCCCTGGACGCTGCTCACCGAGGACCAGCTCGCCGACGCCTACGAGGCCGTCGTCGTTCCGGCGCTGCGCGCGGACGGCCACGACCCCGAGACCGACCGCCCATCCTACGAGTGGCTCTCGAACAACGGCTTCCGCGGGCTCACGTACGCGCTGAAAGAGTACCACGACACGACGTTCGCCGAGTTCTGGTCTGAGACCCTGTGCTACGACACCGAATCCAGTGGGTACGACTGGGATATCGAACACGACGAGACACGCGAGTCCTTTCAAGAGTATCTGGACGCCAAGCAAGCGGCCGCGGACGACTGGACGGACAGCACACGTGAAACCATGCGCTACCGACTCGCCCGCTACGCCCGGTCCTACCGAGAACGGCACGGCACCGACGACCTCCTCTCGCCCGTCGACGCCGACAGCGATATTACGGAGACCGAAGCCGTCGACCGCTGCCGGGAGACTTTCGCCTACATGTCTAATGAGTACGCTGAATCCACCATTGCACGCGTCCATGATGCAATCCGGACGTGGTATGGCTGGCTCGTGGAGCGCCGTGTAGCGACTGTCAACCCGACCAACGGCGCTGAGGATTGGTTCTCGTGGACTCGCTCCTCAGACAGTGACCCGGTTGCCCTCGATCCCGAGCATGTCCGAACTATGTTCGACGCCGCCATCACCAGCCGCGACCGGATGCTCGTCGTCGCACTTGCGGGTTGGGGCCTGCGGGCCGGTGAGGTCGCGGCGCTGCACCAGGACCAGCTGCACCTCGACGCCGACGAACCCTACATCCAATTCGACGAACGAAAAAACGGCCCGGGGACTGTCGCCATCGTGTTTGGTGAAGATGTCGCCCGCCGGCACCTTTCTCAGGTTGATGGCTATCTATTCCCCTCGGAGCGTTCGAAAACCGGCCACGTCGACGGAACGACAATCGCAGGTTGGTTCCACGACCTCGCCGACAGGGCTGGCGTTCCCGAAGAGATCGACGGCGTCGCCCGGAAGCCCCACATGGGGCGACGGTTCTGGTACGACGCCTACTCACGGACGACACAGGACCTGCTGAAACACGTGCAGGCTATCGCCGATGAACAGGGCAGTGCGAGCGCGAAAGTGGTCTTCGAGGACTATCTGACCGACGAGCGAAAACGAGAACTCCGGCGAGAGTTCATGCGAGAGAAACTGAGTGCGGCGTTCGACGGTGAAGGTGGTCTCTAAGTGTGCCTGCAAACTGAACTCTGAGACTGGATGCAGACAACAACACTGTCGGCGGCGAAATAGTTGCCGACGATGAGCCATATAATACCGATTCTGGGGGCTACTACGCGGACGAAGCTGTTATCGAATGGTAAAGGGGTGGGGATGTGGGGGTGGAATACAGACACCGGAAAGTGGATTCACGATGGTGTCTGTGATAGCGGTTTCCGGCGCTTCTATTATCAACCTTCTGTAGTACAGTACTCGGGACTAGATTCAAATGCTGGAGCAGGCGTTGTTCCGCAGATTTGCGTTCCTGTGTCGTCCAGTGCATCCAGTCCTGTCGGCGAACTGGACTGGAGATCAGACTCAGTGCCAGGTTCGAAGATAGTTGCAGTGCACTCACGGCAATCCGCAGGATTCTATGTATGGACTTTCCAGCAGTAGCCTTCCGTGATTGCTGATGGTCATTTGGATGCCGTATCGTTCTTGGCACACTGCAGCGCATCACTCGAATAGCTAAAACTGTGTACTGATTGATCGAATAACTTGAATTTCAATGCTACTTTTCATAACTTTTTACTTCAGAGAATCCTCCGTTCCCGCCATGTCGGAAACCAATACTGAACGAAAACATGCGATTCCGGACTCGGTTCTCAATCACTTGACCGCTGCCTATGACCACGCCGAGAACGATGAGACACTGTATCACATCCGGGAAGCGCTTCAAATATCCAAAAGTGAAACCGAAGTAACTGAAGACATCAATGAGACATTGCTTGAGTAGGTCTGAGGGAACACTCACATCACGGTCTACTGATGACTACAGAGCTTGCTGACTGCTCTGCCCAGTAGAGCAACCGAACGATTCCGGTGATATGGATCGTGACATTGCTTTGTAGGGTGACCGGCGTGGCTGCTGGTCTCTTGATATATTCACACTCGAGTAGTAATGAATGCGGAATCAATTGGGACCAGACAGCCTGTTGAACCGGCTGGAATTCATATCAGGGACGGGATTTATGATGATGTGAGTGACAACCCTTCGCAAGTCGATAGTATGACTTGTGATCAGGTTTCAGATGACAATCCGCCAGAGCAGGGATGGACCACCGATGAGCAAGAAATTGCCCATCTCGTTGAGGACCTCATTACTTCGGATCAAATACCTGCTGAGGTACCAGACAAAGCGAAGAAACTCCACGATTCTGGTCACTCTCACGACGCACTCAAAACGATCCTCGAATCCATCGACTGATTGGGTAATCTCAGCGTATAATAGCAGAACATACCCGGTACGGTTCTCGCTGAACAGACAATACAGGTCATTAAGTAATTAGATCTGTCAGGCTAATTGTATGGAAGAACTCCTCATTGCCATCCTCAAAGGAGGTGAACTCGTCGCCGATTTCTGTGCTGCGGTCTATGAGAAGGTCTGTTCAGATGATGAAGCGGATGGAGCAGATCAAGAGACTCGTAATTAATTGGAGTCAGTTCGCACGCATAGCGAACAGTCCATTCAGGCAACATTGTCTGAAAACAGTACTCCCCCCCCATTCTCACTGCTGATTTTGCTATCTACGGTAGCTGGGTGTCTATTAGTCCTATCTAATTCGGGACCACAGAGATCGTTCCGACCCTCTTCACTGATAGGTGAGCAAATAAAATAGAGACTTAAAAACAGTCCAAACGCCCATATAGGATGATATTAGATATTACGAGGTACAAGTATGTGCGGATCTAGTGGGGCCACAACAGACGGTCACTATCAGTATCGCGAGGCCCTTCTTGAGTTGACGACAGATGAAGATATCATCTCTGGAAATATAGATGCTAGTATTCAAACCATTAGTGAACTTGCCGCTGACGTCCTGAATGTTCCCCGGGTTAATATCTGGCTCTTTAACGAAGATAAGACCCACCTCCGCTGTATTGACCAGTTTGACCAGCGAACAAAATCCCATTCAAATGGTCAGAAACTGTCCACCTCCGTGGCTCCAGCGTACATCAATGCACTTCAATCATCCCGAATCATTGACGCCACGGATGTATATTCTGATTCTCGTACTGCACAACTCTACAAACAGTATTTCGAGTCACATAATATCGGTGCCTTGCTTGACGCCACGATCCGATCAGAAGGGGATGTCATTGGTGTCATCTGCCACGAACACATTGGCGGGCCTCGACAATGGACTGATCAGGAAATCCAGTTCGCTGGCGATATCGCTGACGTGATTCATCGTGCCTTCCGAAACTGGGAGAGTCGTCACCAACGACAACAGTTGCAATTCAGACAATCACTGCTTAATGCCCAACATGAGACCGTCCCGTATGGCGTTGTAGTAATTAGCAACAACGGCGAAGTCCTGTCGTACAACGACCGGTTTCGGCGCTTCTGGGAGTTGTCTGACAACGCGCTTGAGCGGGAAACCAACGAATCTCCTCTCGAGCAGATACTGCCTCAGCTGGCGTCACCAGAGGCGTTAGCTGACCGTATTGACCAGTTCCAGACTCATCCCCACGAGGTTGACCATGGGGAACTGACGCTGTCTGATGGGCGGGTTGTAGAGTGGTATTCCGCTCCGGTTGTTGGTGACGATGACGAGTACTTTGGGCGCCTCTGGATGACTCGCGACATCACAGAGCGAAAAGAACGCCAGCGGGAGCTCGAGCGCAAAAACCGGGCGATCGAAACGGCTCCAATTGGCATAACACTCTCCGACCCTGCACAACCAGACAATCCACTCACCTACGTTAACAAGCGGTTCACAGAACTCACAGGCTATGCTGAAACAGACGTATTGGGGCTGAACTGTCGGTTTTTACAGGGAGAGCAGACAGCCCCGGAACCAGTTGCAGAAATACGAGCGGCAATTGATGCGGAGCGACCAGTAACGGCTGAGTTGCGAAATTATCGCAAGGACGGGACACAGTTCTGGAACCGCGTCACGATTGCACCAGTGTATGACGACGATGGAGCGTTGTCGAATTACGTCGGCTTTCAGCAGGACATCTCTGATCGGAAAGAAGCGTCGCGGCAGCTTCGCGTGTTGCATCGTGTGTTACGGCATAATCTTTCGAATCAGCTGACAGTGATTCGAGGCTATGTTGATTCGTTAGCGGAATCGCTGGCCGATGATGTCCCAGACGCTGTAGCGGGAATTCAGAAAGAAATCGATCAACTGGAGGCGGTAATCAAGAAACACCGGAAGATCGTCAGTTTGCTGGATGAAGCGCCAGAGTCCCGGACGTATACGGTTGATGAGATAGTGGCACCTGCTGTTAGCACTGTTACGAACGACCACCCTGACGCCGACATCCGGATTGACGCCTGTGAGGAACAGGTTGAAGCAATCCCAGTAATCGATATCGCAATCGAGGAGTTGCTCTTGAATGCAGTCGTCCATGCTGATTCACAGCCATCAAGGGTACAGATTACAAGTGAGGGACGAAATGAATTCGTCGAAATCAGTATCGCGGATAACGGACCTGGGCTGCCAGCGGAGGAAATTGCAATTCTGCTTGGAACGCAAGAAGTAGAGCCATTGAAACACGGAAAAGGATTAGGAGTCTGGCTAGTCTATTTAATCGTCTTTCTGTCCGGAGGGATGATCGATGTCGAGGACTCGGAGGGCCAAGGGACTGTTATTTGTATTAAATTACCACGGGTAGAGGCGTCTTCGTCACGTTTCGACTAACTGCATCGTTGAATCTGCTCGGTTGCTTCTGCTACCCCTGTTTGGTCAGAGAGATACTCCGCCGAGATGGCCTATTGCATTAGCTTACAATTACATGTCGTGTACGGATGTTTATTCACCAACTTTTAACAATCAGGGAAATATCGCTTCAGTTGAATATGACAAAAGCGCTCAAAGCAAGCGGTTTCCTCGGACTTGCAACGATGATGGTGGTTGGACTGTACCAGTTCATTCTGCTCTCAGGTGGCACGGGTGTCCCAGGCTGGATGATCGGCGGGCACGCACATCTGGGCGTGATTTCCATTCTCGCAATTGTCATGGGATTTGCTGTGCCCGCTATTGGCGTCACAGGTCAGCTCCGAACCGCTGTGACAGTCCTGTTTATCGCGGGGCAGTGGGGGATTCCAGGTGTTGTCTGGATCGGTGAAGGCGCTGGGCTGACCTTCCTGATGCCGACTGCATTTCTCTGGGGACTCGCACTGATTGCCTCCATGCTGATCATGCTGTACAAAACGCTCACCCAGGACCCAACAACGCCGGGTGGTGGTCCGTCTCCGGCCTCTCTGACTGACGACTGACCATTCAATAGCGAATCTGAGTTCAGTACGACGACTTTGTGTCTTTCAGAGAGTTCCTGGAATTACCTTCTCAGTGTGCAGACATACTGACTAGTCGGTTCTGAGCTTTCTCAGTGAAAATTCCCGATGCCCCTCAAATCCGCCACATCCTCGTCACGATCTCCCGCCATTGACAGCCGTTCCAGATAGTCTCGATACGCTCGAACCCGCCATCACTCCGAGGTTCAAACCCGATCTTGCGCGTGGGACCGCGCACAAGCTCGTACACGAAGCCCTTCGCATCGACGACGGAGACTTCGCTCATTGGTTCAGCACCCGGACAGCCTGCTCGACCAATGACTCGCGCAGCCGCCTCTCGGACCAGCCACAGCACTCAGCTGCCCACATCGTTTATCGACCATCCGGGTACTGAAGCGGTCAGTACAGATGATTCACATATCGACACACAGTAGGGATCTACCTACATTGTGTCAGAACCCCGTGCGAGATACAGAGCGTGTAATCAGCAGACAAAGCTGGTTTAATTCACGCATCAGTGTCTGAACCAGATTGTAGATAGAACGTGCGTCTTCGATATGGCTGTTTATTTTGTTACATTATATTCTCTCACATCATAGGTAACCTCTACCGGTATTGAGTGGGTATGCTACTCACCCACATACTTAACTCAAGGCCATCTATATCTACATATCAATGAGTAATCCGGGTTCTGAGATTCGTGTCCTTCATGTTGACGACGATCCGGATTTCGCGGATGTGGCAGCGACATTTCTTGAGCGTGAAAACGATCGGTTCATCGTCGAAACGGTTGCCAATCCCGTCGAAGCGGTAGAAAGACTCGCAACCGAGGAGTTCGACTGCATCGTGTCCGACTACGACATGCCACACCTGAACGGTATCGAGTTCCTCGAAACCGTCCGGGAGGACCATCTTGAATTGCCGTTCATTTTGTTCACCGGTAAAGGATCCGAGGACGTCGCCAGCGACGCACTTTCTGCGAATGCAAACGACTACCTTCAGAAAGATAGCGGCACTGATCAGTACGAACTCCTCGCAAATCGCATTCAGAATTGTGTCCAGCAGAATCAGGACAAACAACGCCGAGCGCAGCTTGAGCGTATCCGCGCTATCGTCAACGATATCAATCAGCAGGTGGCCCGGGCCTCTTCAGAGCAAGACATCAGATCAAGGGTCTGCAGTATTCTTGCTGATGCCGATTCGTATCGCTTCGCGGTATTCGCCGAGGTTGATCCCGACACGAAACAAATCAAACCCCAAGCCTGGCAAGGCACGGGAGAAGGGTTTCTCGAGGAGTTTAAAATGAGCGTTGCCGAGGACGAACCGGGACGACAGGCCCCTGGTGGGCAGGCGTTCCATGAGCGAGAGATCGCTGTCGCACAGAATATCCAATCGGACCCTACCTATGAGGGCTGGCGCGAGTTGGCGTTAGACCATGGGTTCCAAGCGCTTGCTGTCGTTCCGCTTGAATACGAGAGCAAATTATATGGTCTGCTCGCTGTCTTTGCCGATCGTCCTCACGCCTTCGACGACTTGGAACAAGAGGTTCTTGCGGAATTGGGTGGTGACATCGCCCATGCGCTCAATGCTCAGGAAATTCGAACTGATCTCACAGAGAGCAAGCTTCAGTTAGAACGATATCAAGAGTATACTGAAGATGTGCTTAATGCCATCAATGACATATTTTTTGTCCAGGACACGAATGGAAACTTACAACGATGGAACGACGCCCTTGCCGAGGTAACAGGCTATTCGGACGAGGAGATCGCTTCGATGAAAGGTATCGAATTTGTTTCAAAGGACCATCGCGAGGGAACAGCAGCGGCGATCCAAGACGTCTTCGAAACAGGACATGCGCGAGTGGAAGCTCCATTATTGACGAAAAGCGGTGAGACAATTCCCTACGAGTACACGGCAGATCGAGTTGAACATCCTGATGGCGAGCCACGCCTAGTCGGCGTCGGCCGAGACATCAGCGAACGCAAACAGCGTGAACAAAAACTAAGAGAAAGTGAGCGTCGTTACCGCACTCTTGCGGAGAACTTCCCGAATGGCGGCGTATTTCTGTTGGACGAGAATCTTCGATTCCAGCTCGTCTCTGGTGCTGGCTTCGAGCCGATTGAAATCTCTCCTGATGATCTGATTGGCAGCTCCGTTGACGAGGTTGATCCGTTCTCAGATGAGGTCGTCGATACTCTGGAATCGACCTATGCACAGGCGTTGGAAGGCGAGAAGACGACGACAGAACTGACGTACGAGGGGAATATATACGATCTTTGGGCTGTTCCCATACGCAATCAAGATGGAACTGTGATACAAGTCTTGGCAATCACCCAAGATATCACCGAGCGCAAAGAACAAGAACATGAACTCAAGCGCCAGAACGATCGACTTGAAAAATTCGCCCGGACCGTCAGTCATGATCTCCGGAACCCGTTGAACATCGTAGAGGGGCGGCTTGAGCTGGCTCAAGAAGATTGTGACAGCGAACATCTTGATCATGCATCATCCGCGCTTGATCGGAGTCTCACACTGATTGAGGATCTCTTGACACTCGCCCAGGAAGGCGTCAGCGTAGATGAATTCGATGTGGTTGACCCCGGGAAAATCATGGAGGACTGCTGGCGGACAGCTCCGACTGGCGAGGCACATCTGGTCACTGCGACCGATCGGATGATTCGGGCGGATTGCAACCGTCTCGAGCAGTTATTGGAGAACCTAATTCGGAATGCAGTCGAACACGTCGGCGAAGATGTGACTGTCACTATTGGTGATTTTGAGGACGGATTCTATGTGGCGGATGATGGACCAGGTATCCCAGAGGATGATCGTGAGCAGGTGTTTGAATCAGGTTACTCAACAGCAGTTGAGGGGACAGGCTTCGGGCTCTCAATCGTGAAGGAGATTGCTGACGCACATAATTGGGGCATCCGTCTCGGTGATAGTGAGACCGGTGGCGCACGCTTCGAATTCACTGGGGTTGAGGGCCCACCCGCTGATGAATGAATTCGCTGTCTCTACCAATCAGTCCCTCATGAGATGAAGACTGTCCCGTGACCGACTCGACCGCTGTATTTCGCACGATTATCGGGACACCTCTTTGAGTTGGTAGAAACCTCGTCGCTCAGTACGCATACCCACTGAGCGGGTATTTCTGGTGAGATCGTGAGCAACAAACGACGGGCAGAAATCAACCGATAGTCGGCTAACCAACAGTCACAGGTATTGGTCAGCTATTGTTGGTTAGCGCTTTTCGCTACACTGCCGCCGCGACATGCTGATACTCGACTTGCGACGGTGTCGGCTGCAACATCAACCCGCCGGACCCTGACGCGGTGCCTGATAGACACGTCAGATGAGATGCTCTATAGACTCGCCGTCCGAGGCTAACTCGGACTGCTCAGGCGAGGCGTCCGTAGCACGTGTAGAGAACGACTCCGGTGAGACGGCCTGTTGCATTGCCTTGAGCTTTGACCGAAGTTGGCCGCTCGTCGAGCGCACCAGCTCATCATCAGGCCAGGAATGCACTTCGAGCCCGTCGAAGCGCGTTGCCACCTGTTGGACTGTATTCAGTTGATTGAGAGCGTACTCGACCCAGTACTGGTGGCTGTCTTGCATCTGTT
Organism: Haloarcula sp. HT12; assembly: GCF_055271655.1. Lineage (NCBI taxonomy): Archaea > Methanobacteriati > Methanobacteriota > Halobacteria > Halobacteriales > Haloarculaceae > Haloarcula > Haloarcula sp. HT12. The sequence goes on along the minus strand of NZ_JBUXKW010000009.1, from coordinate 47,527 downwards.
GCAGTTCGCTGACAACGTCGCTGTAGCCGGCTTGCTTGGCGGCAGTGAGACACTGCTGGAAATTCGCGCCACGGGGGTTGATTGGCTCGTGGAAGACGACAACCTCACCGAGCGCTCTGAAGTAGCTGAGTAGCTCGTGAAAGTCGTCTTCGCCCATCGTCGGGTATGTTGGCGACATCGAGACGAACACCGACACACCGGCCTGCTGGAGCTTATCTAACGCCTGCCAGCGAGACATCAACAGAATCTCGCACTTCGAACGAAACGATCACCGTGACATCCACGCCACCGTCGAGACTGTCGAGAAGCCGATTGTCGCGACGACCAGCACGCCGAGGTGGTCGGCCTTCGGCAGGTCGTACAGCCGGGTCAGAACGACGACAGCGCCCAGTAACTTCGCGACGACGAGCGTGATCTTCGCGAGGAGTTCGTACTGGTCGCTGTTCAAGTCCCCTCCGTGGCGTTGACGACGGGTTGAGTGGGCGATGCGAACAACGAGATAGCTCTACTCAGTCGGGGTATCGTGATATCGATCCAAGGTCGTCAGGAGGTAATCAAATAGATGAAGGGCGTTTTTGGCCTGTTTTGCATCTAAATCATCGAGATACGTGTCTCCATCAGGGTCAATTGTTCGGTGGCTGAGTGGGTTTCGGATGCTCTGATATGCTCCATCGAATAGCATCCTTAGCCCATTTTGCTCCCCATTGTGTGATGCTAATGTGATTGATCCATCTTCGGGCGTTAACGCTGCAGTGATCAATTTGTGGCCACTTTTTTCTGCAAGTGACTCTGGGCTCAGGTCTCGGATTCGCTCTTCCATAATTTGCCCCGCAAGTCGGAGGGCTTCCTGGTACTCGCCCCGTTCGTAGTGTGGAACACACCGGTCCACTAGTTCACCATCATGCAGATCAACCGTTTCGCTGTCGGTCATTGAAGAACTGAGCTCGTCAAGGAATGTAAGTAGACGCTCAGCATTACGTCGGTCTTGTGGACCGTCCTCTGTTTCTACTTCATGATACCGGATGGTAGGACTCATTTGTCCTGGTGCCCCAAATGAGATCCGCTCATCATCTGCTGTAAGTATAATTTCGTCTATTTCATTCGGGTCTGATGATCCACTGCCGGCCCAGATATTCTGGGCAGTCCCACCACTAAGCGGGAGGGTTGTTGATCGTTGAATGCCATCGTTTTGTTTCAAATGATATGCAATAAAATCGTGTATCTCTGCAAACGAGTCACTGTTCGGAAAATGAAGTTTTCGGTATGTTCTTTCACAGTTTGATCCAACGGGATTCCCATCAAGAATCAGCGTGTTGTCTGGAAAGTCATCTGAAGAGGGATAGGCCTGTATATATATCGACACTTTGTCTCGCCATTCAGACGACTTGTTCACCGATTCAAGCCAGATCTCTAGTTCATCGGGAGTCATATACTATCTTCTATGTCCGAGTATTCAAGCAACACGAAGAATCAGAGATTCCACTGAAACATTATATCTTAATAATAAAGATGCTACATATACTTTCCAGAACCGTTCATTTTATCTAATCTGAGCTAGACTATTAATCCACTTCATTCGTGTGTGCCTCTCAGTCAGACACAAAAGAGTCCAATCTGTTTGAGACAGCCTTGGAGTCTGTTCAAGAGCGCTACGAGTTCGCCTACTGGCACGTCCCTATCGGATATCTATTGCTAGTAATTGTGACTGCTTATATCCTCTTAGCTAACCTCTCGTCGGTTACGATCTACGCATATTTCATCTTAAAATACGCAGCCCCACTGTGTATCATCAGCGGTGCTGTGGGATTGGCTTATGGCCTGCAACACGAACTTGAGTATGAACTGAATCCTTACGGTCTACTATTATCTGTGCCGCTTGGAGTCGGCATCGTACTTTTCCTCGGCGTCTGGGGGGCAGGGTTTAGCGACATCGCACTCAACCTTACTCCTTACCTACTTGTTTTGTTCGGGGCCTCCCATTTGCTGTACCTCTTTTTCCTGGCGATTCAGCGGGATTTTCACCAGTTGTTTTCCGGATACCTGTAAGCCCCTAGGTTTATTCCTTTGATATGCTACCTAGCAGTCGAGAATGGAGCGTCGGGGTTTCCTCAGGGGGGCAGTCACAGCTGGCACGGCCGCACTTGCTGGTTGTTACAGCCCTGGAGAGGTGTCGAGTAGCAGTGACGTATCAATTCCAACGCCATCCGTTAGTGGCTTGGACAAGGATTGGAAAATCCGAGATGAGCAACCAACCCAAGAGATGACATCCGTAGAGGTAGCGGGGATGGATCTCTCTTCGTGGTACGCTCGGACAACAGTCTGGGAATATACACCACTCAAACAGCGACTCCAGAACCGAACGCTGGATCAGTTTTCATCGGCGGCGTTCGTTTTCTTTGCAACTCGAATTCGAGTCGAGGGGCAGGGCGGGCAGTTATCAGCTCGGTTACTCAGACCGGCGGTAGAAGACCCGGTGATGAATCGGATGGAACAGATGGGTGTCTCCAATGTTTCGAAGGCAAACACGATTCCGGGAAACATCGAGACTCAGAGTGGTACAGCTTTGGAGATGCAATTTGAGGGGGATTATGTCAAGCAGGATATTGAGTTCTCGCTGCAAGTTCCTGAGAAAGGTGCGGAAACGTACAGTTTCAGTCGTGTAGAAACATCTGTCCGGGCCGTAACGGGCTTTTGGAAAGCCGGCGGCGATTTCTACCTTGCAGGCGGGGCGTTCCCGACAGAAGACATAAGCAAGCAGAAGCGAGTCCCGATAACAGCTGGTCATCGGCAAGGTATTGATGCGATCATTTCGATTAACCTGCGGTTTGACCCTGATCAATACGAACAACAGACGCAGGAACTAATCGGAAGTGTTCAATAAATATCAAAATCTCGAATAAGATGTTCTCAGGTAAACAGCGGTTGCGAGATATTGTTCCACGACCACCACGATACCTGACTGATCTAGTCGGAGAAAGACTGTTATTGGTCCTGACACAACTTGAGGAAGTTGAAAAAGAAGGCATCATGGACTATGATGAAAAAGAGCCGGTAGTCAGAGATGTATTCTTGGAGCAATTCCATTATCATGTTAAGTGGCCAGCTTATGCGATTCTTCTCGTCATAACTGCCTTCGTTATTAATGTTCGATTCGGTTCCGTCCAGCTACAGGCCTATGGGCTTGTTTTCGATATGGTTGGTGGGGTTTTACTGGCATTAGGGATCGTCCGTGGTAAAGGGGGTTTGATGCGAGATACTCGGGAGCCCGGTGCTAGGGTTGGCGGGGATGAGGTGAATATTCATCAACCAGCACTGAAGGCAAATATTGCAGACACAATTGACGGACTATTTGGAGCGATATTCCTTGTCGTTGGATTTAGCATCCAGATCGTTGCTGTCCTCAGCTAAAACGATACTCTTGGATTGGCTTGCCCATCTCCTGGTACTCACGTGGCCCTCCAGAGTTCGAATCTAATTTGTCGGAGCGGATTGACGAGTGATGGCTGTCTCCGTGAAACTCAACCCGAATTTGAGTACCCCGCCAAGAGCGACGTTAGCGAAGCCAGCGACTGCCAGAGCGTAGCCGACGGTACCCGCTGTCGAGGGTTGCAAGAGAGCGATTTGTATGCCGGACGCATCGGCGCTAATCGACAGTAGGAGCGTCATCATGCCCGCGAGAGCAACGATGCCACCGATACGCAGTATGTTCCCTGAAATTGCTCGTCCCTCTTCACACACGCGAGCCAGCCAGTAGCGTTCGGCGGACACAGGACGTTCACGCTCTTCATCAGCTAAGTACCATGCCAGATTACCACGCTCTGGATGGCCGAGTCGCTTCTTGTGCACGCGGCCATCTTCCTCAAGATCGTCCAGCCGATTGCGAACCGCGCCTTCTTTCAACCCGATTCGCTCATCATCACTGACCTCAGTTGTCCCGACGAACCCGGCCTCGCTTTCGCGGATCACGTTCAGAATCAACTCGTCGGTGATTCGCTCTTCTTTCTTTTCGGCGAGATAGTCTCTGACAACCATGATTACCTCCCAGAGACCCCTCCAATGAGCGATGCGACCAGCGCGACTGCCAGAACGACCCCGAGCAGGATCATGAGCACACCAAACGTGCTGAGATTGTACAGAACCGAACTGGATCCGACCGCCGAGCCGATCAACAGGAGCATGAACCCACCGACGATGAACGCAATCGCTCCCTCGACCGCTTCGCCCGCGTCACTCATAGTTGCCTCCGTTCGATGCGCGTGTTCTCTCAGTTCGTCTGAACATCACATGAATCGCCAGGGATTGCATTGGTATATATGGGTTTGACCTTTCATATTTTCCGGTGTCAACCGCTGTACGGGGTGGCTACACTCTTCACGCCGATTTGCGTTCGACGAGAATTCGGTCTGGGTCGATCTGGGACTCGGCCTAGGCTGATTCGACGGACGGCGGCGGTATTATCAAATAGAACTCGTGAACAGTCTCAATAGTGGCACGCATACTGTAATCGGATAACGGCCGTGAAGTTCTACACATCAAGGGAAACCTTTCCCCCATTTTCCTGTATCGAGGCCATCAATTGAATCAATGTACTCTTCAGAATTTTCAGTAGAGAGGGCAGCCAGTACATGCTTTTCGGTTATATTCTTCACTCCCCGTTTTTCTTCGAATAACATCTCGCTGGGACGGTCAACGACCGTCTCACACTCCGGACACAGCCATACTCGTTTTTTAAGCGCGATGTAGTGTGTCTTGTTCCGGTGAAGCATTTCGGTTTGGCAGTTCGGACAGCACGGCCCTTTCTCAATATATGTGTATTGGTCGCTGCCACGGCGGGATTCGCCGAAAGCTACGTACCAGTCGGCACCGTACTGCCGCACGACACCGTACCACGTCAACTCACTTGGCCTTGATGTACTGCTGAATACACCTGGGGAGTTGCTTTTCTTAATCTCTCGTCGTCGGTATATAAGAGACTGGACGAGCCCTATAGTGTAGCGCACACCGAAGTACACAGGGGTGAATAGTACGACAGTTAATGCACCGACTCGAAGTATGGGATCCGTCAGCACTACGTTGAAAACCTCGCTGTTGATCGAGTCAAAAGGGACGACAATGTTGAGGAGGAGTCCACCAACCAGTGATGGTAGGAGACCCCATGTGACCCATCGTCCGATATCTGACATTATGGAAACTAAGAGATTCGCAGGGCAAAGCGATTTCGGAAAAACAAGGTTTCAAGACTCTGTTGAAACCCTCAGCACCTGATACGAAGATCCGTGCTGAATATAGGTGAGCCACTTATCATGCTCGACAGGAGGTTTCCGAGCCAAGTCACTCAATCGCCGATCACCGATTGGACACTAATTTATCCCATACGGCCGTTCCATTGTAGCTGCGTGTAAGGCCCGTTCTTGCCGACGTTGTTCGAGTTCGCTACCTACCCAGTTACTGAGTAGTTCGACAACCGCCCGTTCCCAGTCGGAGAACGCCTCCTCCCGTGGATCCGTATCGTAGAAGCAAAACGTCCCGTAGATTGCCCGATTCACGAACACCGGCACACCGATGTAGGAAGACACCTCAAAAGCTGAATCTGCTAATTCCGGGGCCTCCTGCTCCACATTTCTGAGAACGAGCGCTTGTTCGGTTTCGACTACCCGCTTGCAGACCGTCTCTGCCAAGGGAACTATCTCCCCGGCCTGAAGCTCGACGCAGACTGTTCCATCGACCGCTTCAAACACGTAGGAGTCTGAATCCACGTACGAGAGCGTGCCAGACTCCATCCCCAGCGTTTTGCGAACGACTTCCAGGAGGCCGTCAAGCCGCTCAACAAACGGCCGTTCACGAGCCGCGATTACGTCTGCGATATCCTTCATTGCGCGTTCCCGGTGGGCGAGGGCGTTCGCGAGACTATCCGGTGTTTGCCGCAACAACTGTTCCGTAGTACCGGGGTTGTCGCTGATGCTAACGGTTCCCGTCCCATCGATAGTAACAGTGTATCCGGAGTGCACGAACTCCACGTCCAAGTACGGACTGTGGTGTCGATTTTCAGCGCCAGTAATCAGAGTTTCGAGTGCATCTGTATCAATAACCTCGTTCAGAGGAGGTTCGAGGTCAGGGGGGTCAACGCCTTCTCGGTCTGCCATTTCCCAGACTATCTTTTGTAGAAGGTTCATTCCCTAATACCAGTCAGTCCACAGGAAAAACCCCCTCGTTCACCCGGTTCTCTACAACAGAATGTCTGGGACTCGGTCAGTACGCACGCTTACTAAGTAGTTGTTTCAGGAGAGTCCCCGAGTAACAAACGACGGTCAGAAAGCGGATTGGGAGTTGGCTAGCCAACAAACAAGCAGTATTGCCTACGTTTGTTGGTTAGAACTCTGTTGTTCTACACTGTTGCCGCCACGTGCTGATACTCCGCCTGTGACGGCGTCGGCTGCAGCGTCAACCCAGCCAATGCCAGCTCACGTAACACCTCTGGCGGCACCCCATCAACATCCCGAAGCACTGCATCAAGCGTCCATTCACCGTACTGGCTCGCGCTCGGCGCAAGCACATCCACGGACTCAGTAGCAACTTCCTCTTGAATCGCTCTCGCAGCACGTCGCACCCGCTTCCGTTCTTCCACGGTGCAGCTCATGCCTCAACACCTCGAACGAGATCGCCGACGAGCGACCCACCGACATGCGGGCCGATATCCCACCCACGCTCCCCACGCGTGTATTCACACCACTCCGAGAGCGTCTCAAAAGGCGTCTCTGCAAGCACAACCTTCTCTGCCTCACCGTCAGCCGTCACAACAGCCACAGCAAATTCATAGCTGTCCCAGTAATGCGCGGCACCCTCACCGTCGACGCCGAGAAATAGCGGTCGGCCCTGGGTAAGTAGTTCGCGTGCGGTACGTTCTTGTGGATTGGATTGCGTAGTTGCCATTGGTTCTTCCTGGAACCACGCGCCTCGGTGCTCCAACACCGGGGCGATTTCGTGAGAAATCGACCAGCGGCGCGTGTGTTCCTACTTAATCTGTTGTGGCGGCACACCAATAAAACTATTGTTCTGATACAACAATAGTCGGTTAGACACCTATGTCTACGAAGGGTCCGGAACCAACGGTCAGTGATAACGAGCTAATCAAGGCAATCAGTCAAACCAGCAGACCATTCGCAACAGCTGGGGAGATTGCTGAATTGGTCGATTTATCCAACTGGAGAGTACGCCAGCGGCTGGAGAGGCTCGACGAACAGAATAAAATCAACCGTTCGCGGATCGGCGGCGGGCCGTTTATTTATTGGCTGGATGGCTCTTTTTCGGACGAATCTAGGTAACGTCGCCCGTTGTCAGTGAGCCACCATGCTCTGGCGTTGCCAATTTTATCCGATTCAATCAGTCTCTCTTCCTCTAATCGACTGAGTCGTTTTGATGCCGCCTGTTGGCTGATTCCAACCATATCTGCTATCTCCGTCGTCCCGAGAGCCGGTTTGTAGGCCATATGCATGGATCTAAGCAGTTCTTCGTCAGAGACAGTCGGGTCTGGCCCACGACGGTTAGTCACATCCTATTCGTCGCTCTCCTCGGTAAAAGGAATATTTGTTCTAAAACCGTTGTGTCTGCACAACCTATAAGTGGGCCCAACTGCCTTGATTATCATATACGACGCTGACCGAAGCGGTTGGTTCGGGGAAGCGTCGCACTGAACCCATGACCGTTCGCAAGCCCATCCACGAAGAGTCGCATCGCTCCCCAACTACGAGACAGCGTCCCATTCCGGTTTCCGGAAACGACCCGAGTAGCCACTTCATTCCCCCCGTCGGAGGGATGTGTGCATGACCGTCTGGTACGAGTGCTCCGCCCTCCAGCGGGATCTCCTGAAAGCGATTGCCGACCACGACCACTACGACCGCGACGCCACCGCCGACGCCCTCCAGACCGCCGTCGAAACCCGACGCGAAGCCACGCTCGACGACGCCCGCGTCACGGATATCCTCAACAACCTCGAAGCCAACGAGCTGGTCACCAGCGCCGACGGTACCTACGCCCTGACCGACCGCGGCCAGGACGCGATCACCCAGGCTGCCCGCTCGCTGGCTATCGCCACCGGCCACGACCTGGTCGTCACCGACGGCGGCACCACCATCCCCTCACACACCGCGGCGGCCACCCGACTCGACGCCGTCCTGCAGGCCGCCGAACCTGCCCTCGCCGACGACGAACTCGCATTGCTGGAGGCCGTCAGTACGTACCTCCGGAACACGGACGGCTTCGTCGTCGAGACGCATGCCGAGCCCGAGATCCGAAGCCACGCGCTCGATATAATCGCCACCAGCGAGGACGGCAAAGGCGCACCTGCCGGCGACGTGCTGGATACGCTCGCCCAAGAGTATGGGACCGACCGTGCGATGACGGCCCTGCTGGATCTCCTGGTGCAGGGCGACTGTTACCAGCCACAGCCAGCGACGCTCCGGCGGGTCGACACCGACACCGGCGAGACGGGAGGCGACCGATGACGACCTACCACGAACTCACCGGCTTCCAGCGCGACCTGCTCGAAGCCATCGCCGCCGTCGAGGACGATCCCTACGGCCTCGCACTCAAGGACTACCTCGACGAGCGCTACGCCGAGCCGATCAACCACAGCCGCCTCTACCAGAATCTCGACCAGCTCGTTGAGCAGGACCTCATCAACCGGGACGAGCTTGACGCCCGCACCAACGTGTACACGCTGACTGACGCTGGCAGACACGAGCTCCAGCGCCAGGCAGAAACACTCGCAGGCCTGTGTGATCGGCCCCAGCCCCTCGCTGACGGAGGTGCACAGTAATGACAGCGCAAAGTTGTCGCTGGAATATCAAACAAGTTTTATATTTCTACCATGGAGTAAAACCCGGGCGACCGTGGGCACAGAACGAGTCGCCCGGAAGCCGGTGTTGTCAGAGGCACGGGCGGATTCTGGGTCCAGTCCAGTCGCTTGCTCAAGCGGTCCGTGCAAGCGAGTTGGGCAGCGATCCGAACCCGTTTAGAACTAATGCATGTTCAACAATTAGTTCTTATGTAACTGATTCATACAGGTTTGCTTGGCTGAGAATCCCATTCGGCAGGCAGTTATCCTGCACGAGTACACACAACGCAGTTTCGGCTCCACCGACACGCACCCAAAACGCACAGCTCTCTCGTGCAAAGCAGCAAACGGGTGGTGGGCAGCCAGGGGTTTGGTGGTGTGGGAGTAGGGGGTTGGGGGGTGGCGTGTCCACCATCCGAAGTCGTCATCCACAACGATGGGTTCTGGACCCGGGCCAATCGATGAATCCGGGGTGGATTAAGGGGAGATGGAGCGGGGACCAGAACCCAACCGACCGATATGTAATTGGTAAACAAAACGCCTGTGATATCGTCTCGCGGTTTAGTCGTTCAACGCCCAGCGTGAACCTGCTGACAGGCCGCTCCCGACACCAGGAGGTGGGCCGATGACTGCCCAGCCGACCGTCGGCGAGATCGTCGCTATCACGACCACCGACAGTGAGCCGCTGTTGCTGGTCTGTGGCATTACCGATGCCCAGGCCACGGGCGTATTGCTGGCAGACCTCGCGACAGAAACGCTCCATCGGCTGCGGGCGTCCGAACCCGACACGACTACACGCCGGCAGCTGGCCGACGCAATCGGTCGGACTGACGAGCTGATGGCGTTCACTGTTCCGACGGCAGATTGTGCGCTGGTTGAACGCGACAGCAGCCGCCCTGAGCCATTCGAGGGAGGGGGTGACTGATGGCCCGCGCCGACCCATCACCGGGACCTGCGACCGAGACAGCGCCGCCAGACACGCTGCAGTGGCGACTCCGCTACATGGTCGGTGATCTCGAACACTACACCGAATGGACGGCCGAGTTCCCCACCATCGAGAACTACTACGACCAGTACCGCCGCGGTGACCATGCTCACGATGTCGTCATCGAGCGCCGGGCGGTGGTCGAACGATGACCGGCCACGGCAACCACTACGGTGTCGACCACGACGACTGCGAGGCACCGGAGTGGGTGCCGGAACCTGGTGCCAGCGAGACTCGGGCCACGGACCGGGGAGACACCTGATGAGTGCTCCTGGTCGCATCCAGGCCGTTGCCACGAGACAAATCCACCAGACGGCCCAGGGTTGCCACGAACCAACTGCCACGTCGAGAGAACCCCAGCGACATCGCCAATAGCCCGTGCTGTGGTCAGCACTGCTCGGTTCGATTCCGGGGACGGGTACTGTGGTCACGATGCCACGACAGACGACTCCCAACGACGACGGCACCGACAGCACAGCTACCGATCAAGCGCTCGCCGACGAACTCGGTATGGACATCGGACAGGATGACACGGATCTCGACGAACTCCAGTCACTCGTCAGTGACCTCGGCGACGAGATGTCTCCCCTCGTTTCGAGTGTTCTGGAGACGCTGGTCGCGACCATCGGCGACCTCCAGGAACGCGTCAACGATCTAGAGGACGACGTCGAACAGACCCACGACGTTGCCACCACGGCGGTCGGCAACGCCGCCACGAACGACCAGCGCCTCGACGACCTCGAAGCACAACAGGAGGCGACCCACGACGTCGCCAAGAGTGCCGTCGCCAAAGCCCAGCAACTCGAAGCCGATGCCGACCACCAGGAAGACGCCGAGCAGTTGCCCGAGGGCATCGAACCCAGCAGCTCGCCGCTAGATTTCTTCACGAACTGCCGCCAGTCCAAGGTCAAGACGATGTTCGTCGAGCGGTCGAACCGCCAGAACACCTACCGAGCGATCAGCATCGCCAAGCGCTGGCCAGAATTTGCCACGAAGCGAACCGACGGCAGCGGCGTGTTCATGACCAAAGCCGACCTGCAGACGGCCCTGACCGCTGAACTCGGGAAGGAACCACACCGCCAGACAATCAAGCGGGTCTGGGAGAAGCTCATCGAGATCGGCGGCGGCGACATTGTCGAGAAAACTCGGCAGGTCGGACGGGATCAGTCCAAAACCGAACTGCTCGCGATGGATATGGAGACCGCCGAGGGACTGCTTGAGAAGCGCTACGTCGGCCTCGATTTGCTGGAGAACAGCGACCACAAAGCCACGACGGGTGGCGTCACACCCGTTGTGGTGGAGTCTTCGCCCTAACCCTGTGACACGCACCGAATAGGACGGGATTTGGCACTAAACCAACGCTGTTGGACGCGGTGGCACGTGCCCTGCCGCCGCCGACGCCGCTGTCTGCTAGCTGCAGGAACCGAGAGCGACCCCCTGTTTTCAGGAGTGTAGTGAGTAGTCGTAACACGAACGGAGCGACCACAGCTATTCAGTCGTTCACAACGGGTGTGACGCCAAGTCTAGTCACGTGAATTTCCCGTGGCTCCCATCCTTGAGTTGGGTTAGCGATGGTGTCAGATTTTCCACATACATAGAGATATCGGATATCCAGCGAGCTAACCAATATTTCCAACCGGTGTTTTTGCCTTAGCCCGAATACGACGACTGCAAGCAAAATGGCGGGCAACGGTCTTCCAAATAGACGTCGAGCGGCTCGGGCCGAAATTCTATTACACCAGTTCCGCAAATTCCGCTAGCCATTAATCGAAGGCAGGGCGGTTCTCATGCAGATAGGTTTCTGTTCGGCTAGATGTACTCATCCTCCTGATTCCGCCAGTCTCCAGGCTGAGCAGGCCAAGTGCCTCGGGACTTGACCCCGAGGCGGCTCACTGAAGAGTGTCTAACTTACAAGCCCGACGTCAGTGACTCTCAGTCCCTAAGGAGTGCATACAGGACAGCACTCAATCCTGCAACTGACACACAGCCTCGGACAAGCAAGACAACACCGTCGCCAGCTCCTACTGCATCGATGACGATAGCAGCGAGAAAGGCACCGGTAGTCAACAGTCCGATGCCGATAGCGAGCGCACGCATCCGGGGCGCATCGTTTCGCTTGTACCCCCGATATGCCTGTATCGAAACGAAGAGTCCGACGACGGCAGTCAATCCTCCTGATAGTATCGCGATATTGCTGGGAGCGAGTACGCTGGCGAGTACTGAATCGAGTACGAAGATCATATCTTATCACCGTAGATGGTCCACAGAATTGTCCCGAGTCCCAACATTTCACAGACACTTACAATGATTGACTGGGGGGCTGTCCCGACAGAGGTGAATGTTGGCAGCCCGAATCGGAGGAGTTCAGGGACTGTTGTGAGTAGCACGAGCCCGACGGCGAGCCAGAGGATGCCCGTCTGTCGTGGCCCACGGAAATATCCTCGGACGAGTAGCCCAGCGATTGCAAGTGAAAGCGCCACCGAGAGAACCAAAAGCGAAAGGACAGCGATCGCTATCGGCGGTTCGGTCCCGGTCGCGCTGAACTGAAGCAGTATCTGGCGCATGTCAGGAAAGCCCCTCGAATAGGTCGGTAAAGCGATCGGCCGGGTCTGTCGACGAACGGGCAACGGTCACCTCGTAACTCCCGTCATCGAAGGTGACGGTAACCTCATCGACGGTTGCGACGTAACACTTGTAGTGGTGACCATCCGGGTCAAGCTCCTGCTTGGCGGTCACGAGTCCGACCTCCTGCAGTCGATCGAGTCGCCGGTAGGCCGTCGGGTTCGATATCTCGCAGGTCGTGCAGAGTTCGGAGACTGACATCGGTTCCGTGGTGAGTTCGACGAGGATAGCACGGGCGTACTCGTCGTCGAGCAGCGCGAGGAGCTCATCCTCATCCTCGTCCATGTCAGAACATGGATAGTGTCAGTGTAAAAAAGACTGCACATCTTCTGTGTCTGAAGCTGTGTGCCTGTTTATATACTCCTGTCAATTTATCATCAGAGCATGTCGACCCAACAAAAGACAGAGAGACCAGTTCGGTCCCTCTCACAGCAGTGGGACCGATGCTGCAATCCACTCCAGACGAACGGTTACAGAATCCATTGCAGAGGTGTCTCTGGCGGCGAATTTAGCTCGCAGGATATTATTGACCGTCGACATCACCACGATAGGAGCCAAACGGCACCGGGCACCACTATAAGGACTTTCGTTGCCTGCGTTTTCACGCCGGATATGTATGTGTTTGACCGGGGAGGATCACGATGACCCTCACCGAGTCACTCCGTCAAAGAGCGGCACAATCGCCACTCGGTACCTTCCTCGTTGTGTTGACAACGTATTCCGCGCTCATCGTCATGGCCAGCTACACGGTATTCGGGTCCCAATTCCCGACGCTGGCATCACTTCCGTATGCGTGGGGCCCAATGATTAGCGCAGGGGTGACGGTCTGGGTTCTCGACGAAAGCTTGCGTGATTGGCTGGGACAACTCCGACGTGTGCGTGCCGGCGTCCACTGGTATCTCGGTGGGCTCGGAATCGTGTTGATTGGGACCGATTTCGAAACCATAGTGGCGTCGCTACTCGGTGTCGACGTGGTAATACAGGCAGGTTCGTCGGTCCCCGTCACAGAATACCTCTTTTACTTCGCTGTCACGCTCTTTCTAGCCGGTTCTCTAGAGGAGTTGGGCTGGCGTGGCTTCATGCAGCCTCGTCTCCAGCGTCGCTTCCGTGCGGTTACCGCAAGCGCAGTTATCGGCATTGTCTGGGGCCTCTGGCACGTCCCGTTGATGCTCGCCGGAGCGGGTACCTTCGCCGGGTTCCAGGAATACGTTCTGATGACTATCGCCATGTCTACTATTCTTGGCTGGCTGTATAACAACACGAGTGGAGCGCTCCCAGTCGTGATGGTCACTCACGCAGCGAGCAATATGGCGTCCATCGGTCGTGTCACTGGCGACCTGCCAGCTGTGTTCGAACTGCTGTCTGGAAATGTGATGTTCTATCTCCTCTGTGCCACTCTTATTGCACTCTACGCCGGCTCACGGACATTGACGCGAGACGGAACTACCCCGAAGGTTCCCGGACAACGCCGCGAGCAACCGTTCCAAAACGCTGACTGATCCTTGGAATCAAACTACCAAACACCTCAGAAAGGGTGTGACCGAGACAATTATGGGATGAACAGGCGCAAAACCTCGCGCTTCAGCTCGGGGACGATGTCAACCACACATTGAAACAGTGGTTCCGGATTTAAGTGTGGTACCCGTCAAACAGATTGAATAATGAAAGGTCCACAAAAATTCGCGATCTCGGCCCTCACCCTCTCCGGCAGCCAGTATACCGTTGAACAGACGGGCACGGACAAGAACTTTCGGCCCGAGTACGAGGCTAGGGATGTTACTGGTGACACAATTTTCCGCTGCACTCACAATATGTATGAAGAGAACGACACATTTCCCTTCGTCACTACCGATAGCACTGAACTGTTCACTGTCGAGGCCAGTGGCAGTTGGGACATCGCAGGCGACTATCTGCTTACAGATAGCCAAACTGGTGAAGACCTCGTCATTCTGGACAATGACTTTTCGCTCGTTCAAGACACGTGGCGAATCCGCGACGCCGATGATGAGTCTCTTCTTGTCGAAATCAGTTCACGCGGCGCTCTATCTACCCTGGGTCGAAAAATCTTGCCAGTTGGCCAGTGGATTGGACACAGGTTTGAGATAACTGATGCGGACGGTAATTCTGTCGGGACAATTGAGAGTGATTTCGCTGTTTTCGATCAATATGAAATCACGATTAGCGATAGCAGTTCGGTTCCGATAGGCCCGATAGTAGCGGGGACAGTCGTTATCGATGCAATTCAGGGGAATTGACGCTCGTACACAGTCATAATGCCGGCTACACCCCGCTACTGACGGTCTGCTGAGAATGTCATGAGCGTCCCACAATCGATTAAATACTAAAAGGGATACCAAGTCTTCTGGGCCAGAGACTGTGGCTTGGTTGATATGATTTTGCCGATGCTCAATCCTACTATGTCGTTACAACTGCCGATTGATCGAACGGTATCATCCATGGTACGAGACGGCTGGTGGGTCCTCTGCTGGCCGGTCTGGAACCACGAAGACAGACGCCTCCGTGCGCCCTTGCGAGCCGTACTACCGCTGATATTGACCTTTTTCGCGTTCTTTCCCGTCCAAGAGGCTGTCCGTGGACAGTTCGAGAGGAAGACTGTCGTGGGGTCGCTAGAAGCGGCCGGTCTGTTGGTCATCCTTGTCACTGCAGTCTTACTCAGTGCCAGAATCGTTGACCGCCGCCCCGTTCGAGAGTACGGCTTTGGGTTTGACCGCGAGTGGCTGCGGTCGTTCGCAGTCGGCGGTATGATAGCGACGGTGGCCAACGCCGGTACGGTACTCGTGGCACTCACTGCAGGCTGGGCGAGTATCACCGGCTTCATTGGTGGGAGCGGGCCGGTACCGTTCCTCCCCGCACTGGTGGTCGTGTTCGCCTATGTCGCCGTCGCAGCCTCGTGGGAGGAGTTCATTATGCGCGGCGGGATGCTAAAGAACCTCTCCGAGGGAGCCAACGGGTATCTCCCCCGCTGGGCGGCTGTGGGACTCGCGGTTCTCGGGAGTAGTGCAGTGTTCGCGTTCTTGCACTCCGGAAAAATAGCCCATCCCAGTCAGGCCGGCTACTATCTGGTCGCTGGGCTGATACTCGGCGGCATCTACGTCGTTTCGGGCGATTTAGCGCTGCCGATAGGCTTTCATGTGTTCTACAACTTCACGATGGCCTCAGTGTTCGGGCTCGGGGTGTCGCAGGACTCCCCTGAGGTCATCATGCTGGACGTAGTCGGACCGGCGTTCTGGATCGGCGAAGAGGGAATGGCCCGCGTTGTGTTTGCCGTCGTCGGCGGCGTGTTGCTATTCGCATACGTCCGCTGGCGGGATGGCAGCCTCCGCATCAGCGATCAGATCACGCAGTGGACACCCCGCGATAGTGTGGAGGAGACGAACTGATGACACTCGAAGTAGCAAATCTTGGGAAGCGTTTTGAGAATACGTGGGCGCTCCGAGATGTCGATTTCACCCTCGACTCGGGCGTTGTCGGCCTCCTCGGACCGAACGGTGCCGGAAAGTCCACACTCATGCGACTCATTACGACCTTCCTCAAACCGACGGAGGGGGCAGTATACTGGAACGGAACAAATGTGTTCGACGAGCCGAACGTAATCCGGTCGGCCGTCGGCTATCTCCCCCAGACGTTCGGCGTGTATCCGAGCCTGACTGCCAGGGAGTTCCTGTCGTATCTCGCCGGAATCCGCGGCGTCGGGAACGCCGGTGACCGAATCGAGGATCTACTCGAACTGGTGAACCTCGGAGATGCGGCAGACGACCGGCTCGGCGGATTCTCCGGCGGAATGCGCCAGCGTGTTGGTATCGCTCAGGCGCTGTTGTCCGACCCGGATTTGCTCGTCGTCGATGAACCGACCGTGGGTCTCGACCCCGAAGAGCGTGTTCGGTTTCGAAATGTGCTTGCTGACCTCGGAGAAGACCGAGTCGTCGTGCTTTCCACCCACATCGTCTCGGACATAGAGGCAACGGCAAGCGATGTGGCACTGCTTCACAACGGGCAGCTAGTGGCGCACGACCACCCGAGCGCCCTGATAGAGCGAGCCAGCGGCACAGTATGGGAGTGGGTCGTTCCGGATTCGGACGTCCGTGCAGTCAAACAGACCCATACTATCAGTACCACTACACGCCAGCAAGACGGTGTCCGGGTCCGAGCCATCGCCGAAACAGTGCCGGCTGCGACTGCTGAAGCCGTCGAACCGACTCTGGAAGACGCCTATCTCTACATTGTCGGGGAGAACACACGACGATGAGTCTGTTCCGTCCAGCATTTGCAGTGGCACTTGCGGATTTCCGTGAACGGTCGCGGTCGTCGAAACTCCTGGTCGTGCCAGTCCTCATCGCATACTTCGCAAAAGCCGTTGCAGTCGATTCGACACTGGTTATCGGTAGCCAGTACACGGGTATCCCCACAGCAGCATGGTACGGTGGGATGGTAATGGGCATCGGGACACCCATGCTATTGTTCGTTGGGTTTCCGTTTGTCAAAGGCAGCCTGGAACGGGACCGACAGACAAATATTGTGGAACTCGTTGGGACATCGCCCATCACGAACCCACAGTATCTCTTCGGGAAATGGCTCAGTAACATTGCGGTGCTGTTTATCGCTACAGGTGTCTTAGCGCTCTCCACAACGGTTGCCTTTCTTGCAGGTGGGACAGGGCCGTTCAGCGTGATAGCCTTATGGCTCCCGTTTGTCCTCGTAACACTGCCATCAATGGGGCTAGTTGCAGCTGTCGCGGTCTGTTTTGAGACAATCAAACCCCTCCGTGGATCCACAGGAACGGCCCTCTATTTCGTTACAGCGATTGGGGCTATCTCGGTGAGCCTGCTTGCAGATACGCCGGTTGATATCACTGGTATTGCCGTCCTGCGCGAGAGCATGGAAACGGCGATAGCCACACAGTATCCGTCCTTCGAGGGTCCCATCAGATCGTTCGCATACACTTCAAAAGAGAATGCTGTTGAGACGTTCCGTTGGTCCGGACTGGAAGTCACGCTACGGACGCTTGGATCTCGACTACCGATAGTCGCACTCAGTGCAGCCTTGCTCGGTGTGGCAAGCCTCACATTCAATCGGTTTGACGAGAGTTCAGGATGGCTACGCACCCGCTTGTCACGATGGATAGCTGACGACAGCCCCGAAGAGAGTTCACCTGAACAGACACGGGCCAATCCATCCCACACCCCTACCGAACCAGTCACGCTAGCAGCGGCGACAACCCGCAACTTTGGTATCAAACAAGTACTAGCAGCGGAGTTTCGGATGGCAGTGCGTGGACACCGTCGACTCTGGTATCTCGGTTGTCTCTCTGGATTCGTCGCTACTGCCGTGGCACCGCTAAACACCTTAGGAACGCTTGTCGTTCCGATTGTGTTGCTGTTGATGCTCCCGATATGGTCAGAGCTTGGGGTGCGTGAACAGTTTCATCGGACAGAAGAACTCGTGTTCGTCGCCAGTAATCCGTTCCGACTACTCTCGGTGTCGTATCTCGTCAGTGCTGGTATTGGAGCCGGTATGGTCCTGCCGGCATTCCTGCGGTTTACATTCACTGGACAGTTCTATGCACTTTCCGGAGGACTTGTAGCAATACTATGTCTCCCTGCAGTAGCGCTCGCAGCAGGCATTTGGTCAGAGAACCCGGCAGTATTCGAAGTTGGGTACTTGACAGCGTGGTATCTCGGTCCGATGAATGGCGTTGAACCGCTTGATTATCTCAGTGCGAATCCAGCTACACCGTCGATAGTCGTAATAGCGTATCTGGTGTTTGCAGGGGTCGCATTTGCCATAGCCATTGTCGGGCGACATCAACAGATTACAGGCTGAGATTTGAATTCTCAGCGCACGTGATAGGTCTTACCCGTTCTTGTACCCGTTATGTCACACGCTGGCCTCAGCGTGTAAAGCTGAGTAACTGAGATAACGAAATACTCTATGTAGAGATGCTAGTGAGACTCTTTAGTTATGATACACCCTGTCGTCGTCAAGAACAATTGAATCACCTGTTGTGATTGATACCATCACCGTGACTCGGTCTGGACTCTCATTACGAAGTTCAACGAAAATGTCGTCTGCATAATCCGGATTGCTCTCTGCGGAACAGTCAGCAAATGGAATCATCAATACTGGGAGAGACAAGATTGATTATCGCTTCCTCACGTTGGAAGCGAGCGTCTATCAATAACTTGTCTGTACTGGCCAATTCGAAGATGGGAAGACCGGGTATGAAAATCGTTGTATGGCACCCTCATCCCACTCATCACGCCAGCAGCCGGTCATCACGAGCGGACGGAGACACCAAACGGTACTCAATGCGACCGTCACCGAGATACTCCGCATTGTACCCGAACTCCCCGGTAATCCCACGGTCGTGACGAATATCGGAGGGCAGGCACCACTGGATGTCCGTTTGGACGTCGACGGGATCGATATCGAACTGTCCCGGTGGGTCTTCGCTGTCGCTGTAGTCTTGGTCGATAAACAGCGTGACAGTCAGTGCGCCGTCCTCAACACCGCCAAGCTGCAGTCGACACGTGTCTTCCATATCAAGCCCCGCACGGGACACCCAGTCAGCGTCAATGCTCAGATACAGTGAGACCTGCCCCCGAAGAATAATGTCCCGCCCCAGAATCGCTGTCTGTGACATATGACTTCATTGGCAACATTCTAGAATAAAGGCATCGGCTCAGGTGACACTCAACTCTTACACAGCTCTTACAGCATCTTACAGCAGTGTTTCAGGCTCTGACAGCATCGTACAGACTCTTATAATTTTCCTAGGGTGTTTATCCGGCCATCGCGACCCGCATCGCGTCCGTAGTCTAACTTCGGACAGTACCCCTACCCATGCGCGAACACGACCCCGGCGACCGACAGTCGCCGGATAACGCGGCCAAGCCCGCGCATCGACCGTATCGAACCGAGTGGCACAACGTCGACGCTCGTCGACGCGCGCGAGACCGACGCGAGGCAGCCGGTGCAAGCCGGGACCTGACTGCGTCGCTTCTCGCAGGAGGTGGCGTGTGACCGCCTGGGAATGTCGTGAGTGCGACGTTCAGGCGGCGACAGATGTTCCTGATGCAGAGGGTCTGGTCCAAATCGCTCGTGAACGACACGAGATGACGACGGGCCACGAGACCACGGCTGGCGTCCGGAACCGCCAACTGACTCACAACTGATGAAACGCATACTGACGCTGTTACTGACCGGTCTGATGGTCGTTTCGATGGTGGCAAGCCCGGCGATGGCCGCCCCGTCGGATGACCTGGACTTCTCAGACGACAAGACTCCTGACCCCTACATCGAGTGGGATACGGTCACGGTAGCAACACATGACGGCGCGAACATGAGCGGTCCCACGTCGTATTATAGCGACAACGGGAAACCCACCGCATTGAACGCCTCGCTGAACTCATCTCTTGATGAACAAGTCGGCGTTCGATACGATAAGATCGACGCGACCGCCTACGGCGTGTTCCCGCGAGCGGACTCACAGACGAGTCCTCGAGGCGTGTCGGCCGTCGACGACTCGGCTGACTGGTCGAAAGACGTGAGCGGCTCGGCTGGGACGGCATCCATTACGGACGCTGACGGCACGACCGCTGGCAGTGTTCCAGCTGTTCGGTTCTCGACGAGCTCGCAGACCTCGGGCGACGTTTCGACGTTCACCTACAGCAACTTCACCAGCCTGGATGACGCCGAGAAGCGCGTCCCGCTAGTTGGGATGAACGTCGATTCCCTCGAAAGCGGCGCTGAGGTGCAGGTTCGCTTCGAAGAGGATGACGGTGACTACGTCGTTGCGAACGCCTCACAGTCGGCTGACGCGACGGACGCAACGACGATTACCACGGGGGCTAACAACGGCCTCATCTGGCAGGAGAAGGTCGAAAACATGCCCGTCCAAGGGACTGGAGACGGGCAGATGGCGTCTGTCGACTCGATTACAGTCGCGATTGTTGACGCCAACGCACAGGTAACTCTTTTCGGCCTGGACTCGGCGAGAAAGTCGCCTGTCGATATTGGTGAGACGATGCGGGACACCGATGGCGACGGCGAGCTTGAGGAAACGACAATTCAGGAGACGACCTCCGGCGGTGTCATCGGTCTGACTGAGATGTCGTCGATGCCGTCGATGTTCGACTCGGCGACGATCTACGACCTCGAGGTCTACGGCGTCCAACATCGGATGTCTGACCTCACTGCCGAGGAGGATTACTCCGTTGAGTTTAGCGATGCAGAGAACTACGCATACCCGCGAAAGCTGGAGTACAACGCCCGGCTGACCCCTCCGAGCGCTATTGACCTGACGTACTCTGGTGGCGAGCTGAAAGCCCAGCAAGGGCTCATCAGCGACCGATACAAGACAGTTGAGATGGCCGAAGGCGTGAGCGACACGTCCTTCGAGAACATCACCAGCTGGACCGCTGTCTCGGACCAGTACACCAGCGCGAACACAACACACACGCTGGACAACACGATTCAGGTCGGGCAGAGCTACGCTGTTCACGCTGTCATCGTCCTGCAGAACGACGATGAGAGTGACATGAAGGCCAAGTCCGTCGGGGCTGGCGGTGGTGGTGGCTTCTGGTCGGGCGGCTCAGCAATCGGGTCCTTCGTGAACGGAATCATCGCGTCGATTGCTGCGATTGCAGCATCTCTGGGAATCATCTCTCGGAAAGGGAGCTGACGGGTGAGCCACGATGTGTGCCTCACTCATCGCCCACGCGATGCGACTAGGAGGGCAATATGAGCGCTGACGACGACATCGATGCCGTCGAAGTAGATGACTCGCTGTCCTACGTCGACGAGGCAGAGGGCTACGGGTCGACCTTCAGTGAGCGCGCCATGCTCATCCTCAGCGGCGCTATGGCCTTCATATTCGGTGCTATAACCGCACCGATTGAGGCACTGGTCAATCTTGTCGTCGGCCTCATCGGCGCGTTCACCGATGGCGGTGTGGCATGGATCGGCGCATTCACGACCGAGCCCGCACAGTACATCTCTCAATCGTTTGAGGCTGGTGCAGCAGGGTTCTCGAATACTGCCTTCAGCCAACTAGGTCCGTTCTTGCCGTGGCTCGGCACAATCGTCGCGATTGGCGTAGTGTTCATCGTGACGTGGTATCTGGACCGGCGCGACTCCGACGTTGTCGGCCTCGGTGTCGATCTCCCGGTCATCGGCAACGAAGACGACGGAGATGTCTCAGACGAGATAGACTGATGTCCACGCACACCACCAGCAGCAGGCAACTCAGCGCGGTTCGCCAGCACCCGCTTTCTCGTCACTTCTCTGGGGGTAACACAGATGAGTGAAGAGGAGACTGCGCTGGAGAAAGGCGCTGAGTATGTCGACAGCAGTGGGACGCCGTCCATCAAGTGGGACAACCTACTGAGTCTCATCGCGAGCACGCTCATATTGTTCTTCACAGGTGTCTGGATGGCAATCGTCGAAACCGGAGCGAACCTGCAGGTGTGGATAATTCGGAATGGAGGCGGTGCTGTGGTCGAGTTTTATCGGTCGTTCCTCGTTGACTCGGCCGGTGTCATCGACACCAGCTGGACCGCTGCGGGCAACTCGCTGGACCCATTTGGGTTTCTGGCCCCGTGGATAGCTGTCATCCTGGTGATTTCGCTGGTGACGTTGGTCGTCGTCGGCCGGGAGGTGGTGCTGTGAGCGACGACGAAGGGTCGTTGTGGTCCGCTCCGAGCATTTGGTCAGGGGGTGATTCTGCGAGCGACGACAACGAAGGGTCGCTGTGGACCGCTGCAGGCATCATCTCGCTGATTGCCAGCTGGCTCATCACGAATCTGATCTTGCAGCCGATGGGTTTTGCAATCGCCTACGCGGAGTGGGTGTCTGAGACCGCTCTCAATGGGCTGCAGACATCAGTGACAACCGCTCTCGGCGGAGCGGGCTCTTCGATATTCGATGGCATCTACGAAGCTATCATCGAGAGCCCTGACGATACCGGTCCGTCGGTTATCGAGGCTATTGAGAACCTCGCGATGGCCGGCGGTATCGCGAGCCCGATTGTTGTGACGGTCATGTTCGTCATCGTTGGCACGGTCGTCGGAGTTGTGATTGTCATCGCGGTCCGCTACACGGCGGGCTACGTCCCGGGAGGGAGTTATCTTCAATGAGCAAATCAGACATAGCAGCCGGTATTACGGCTGTTTTCGGCGGTGCATGGACCCTGGTGGCAGGGATGACAGATTTCGGCTGGCTACTAACGCATACTGACCTCTGGTATCCGGTCATCACGACGGTATCGCGGTACATCGGCCCGAAGATAGCCCCAAACGTGCCCTGGGAGCTATTCACGCTCGCCGCTGGTGCCGCGTTCGTCACTGCGCTACTGGTCAGAACCTACCAAAACCGGAGTAAGAACCCATGAAATCGAATCACACTGGTCGACACCGAATCGCACTGGACAGACAGGAGGTGACCGATGCCCGCTGAAATGCTCCTGCAGTACTGGGGCTACGTGCTGGCGGCAATCGTACTGATTGCGGTTGCCTACTGGGCCTACGACGAACGAGACCCAGAGGAGCGCGCAGCTGACACGACCAAGAAGGTCGGCAATCGCGCGGCTCGAGCGACGGGCGGGCTCGTCGGCGTGATCGTGGCGGTGCTGCTGGGTCTCGCAACGACGATCATGCAAACCGGGATGGAACTCGGCGAGCTCGCGATGCCGCTGCTGGACTTCGTGGGCGCGAACCCAGAAGTCAGCTCGGGACTCGTCGTGGCCGTCCTCGGCTGGATGGGAATCAGCGGCTCGGTCCCGATCTCCGGCGTCCAGTTCTTCGCGATTGCGATTATCCTCATCGGGAGCGCGGTCGCGATTGCAGCGTACACAGACGACAGCACTGAGGTCTGATACTCTATGGTGAGCTACAGTCGTATCGTGCTGGTCATGTTGGCCGTCGCCAGCGTCGTTGCCGTCCCCCCGGCGGCGGCAGACAACAGTGACCAGGTCGATTCACGACAGGCGGTCTTAGAGACGATTGCAGAGACCGAGCCTGCTAACGCACACCCGGACACAGTCCGGGAGGTAGCCAGTTGGCTCGAAGCAAACGGCGAAGCGGAGTTATCACAGGCAGAGTATCTGCGGGTTCGTGGCTGGCTCCAGGACGCCGTCGACTCACAGTCACTCGGCGTCGACGTGCCAGACAGACCGACCGGTGACTCGGGCTCGAGCACGACCTCGTCGGACCTCTCAAAAGCGGAGGTCATGCGGACGGTCAAGAACACGCAGCCGGCCGAAGCCTCTCCAGCGGAGATACAGGAGATCGGCCACTGGGTCTCCTCGGAGGGCCCGGACCAGCTGACGGTCAACGAGTATCGCGCGGCGCGGACGTGGGTCCGGCAGGGCATCGGAGCGACGAACGCGGAGCTGAACGCGACCATGCCATCGGTTGATGAGTTCCGCGATGCTGTGACTCAAAACGCTCCGGAGAAGGACGCCACCAATCTCACGTTCCAGCAACTAAACCCGCGCGGAGAGCGACCAAGCGCGAACGCCCCACAGGGAGTCAGGGCAGCCGATGCATACAGTGAGTACGGTCTGCAGACGCTCCCGACGGAACTGTGGGCACTACCCTTCGAGGGCGACCAGTCGCCGCTGTGGTCGTTCATGTCCTCTGACGCCACGGTGAAACGAAACAAAATCAAGTTCGCGACAAACCGGCCGCGAACGACTGAGGATGTTTCCATCGAGGACAAGAACTACACGCTGAAAATCGCGTACTGGCAGCCTGAAAGTCGGGTTGTCGAAGAGGGCAACCAGACGAGGGAGGTCACCTACGCAACGAACATCTCGACGGTGACCCGGACCTATCGGATGTCCGATGGGCGGGACGAACAGGTCATCCCGCTGCGGCCGCACTACGATGAGAACTACGAGACGACGATTTGCGTCCAGGAAGCCGACGACGAGGAGAGCTGTCTAGCGGATGCAGACGCGAACCGCTGGCGGTTCACCCACGCCTCAAACAACGCCTATGAGGTCCTTCCTGCCACGAGCCAAGGCCGTCGGACGGTCTACGCGTTCGGTCTCGTGGGCATCACGGTGCTGGTAACGCTGGTGACGCTCTTCGGCGTCCGGAAGCTCATCGAGAAAGCGCTGGCATCGCCGAATATCTCGCTGCTGGTGTGGGTCATACTCGGTTTGGCTGGCCTCATTGGACTCGTTCTGATGTGGGAATCTCTCGTCGAGATGTTCGTACTGAGACCGTTCTTGATAGCCGTCCCGGTCGGGATATTCCTCGGGATCGTCGTGGCGGAGTGGTTCGGCGATAACACGTACCTCGCTGCGGCGATTCGCTTCAGCCTCGATGAGGTCCAGGACCCGGGCAAGCAGGTGGACAACGATGAGGTCGGGTCCGACCTCGCGGCCGACGGCGGGGACGAGCTCGAGGATACCGACGCGGTCCCGGGCGGAGCTGAGGATGACAGCGCACAGGGCGTGCTGAAGATGGATATCGTCCCGACACGGATGGTTCGCCACGACGAAGGGCGTGCGACGGTCAGCAACGGCGCACGGGCGTTTCTCGCACGGGCCCGGGGCGCACGGTCTGATGTCGAGTACGACGGCAATCCGCTCACTCGCGTCGAAGTCGACGGCGGACCCTACGAAGAGGCGTACCTGCTGGACCCCGAATCAGACCAGCCCATCGAACACCAGCCCGAGGGCCACAGTCTCAACATCCCGGCCCCGATCTCCCGCGAGACGGTTGAGACCGAGGACGGTCAGACAGTCACGCGCTGGGAGACGAACATCAAGCCCTACGTCATCGGGATCGGCGCGCTGGCTGCCGGTTGGATTGGTGGCGCGCTCTTGTTCACGAACGGCCTGCTGGGGCTGGCGCTCAGCGGCTTCCTCGTGTTCGCGTTCGGCGTCGCAAAGCCCGACAAGGGCTACATGAAGCTGGACCTCGCGCCGTTGCACTACCACACGGCTGTCGGGACGATGCTGCAGCACGCGGCGAAGCTCGGTGACGCGAAGTCCTGGCAGACGATGTACGAGGAAATCAAGGCCGAGAAGGGACGGAACCGGGCCGAAGAGAAGAGCCTCGAGGACCGCGGAGCCCGCTCACAGGCGTCCGCTGTCACCGAGGAATACGTCGGCCCAGAACCAGAATACCAGCCGGACAACCACGCTGAGAACGGGCAGCGGGAGGTGCCAGCCGATGATGATTGATATCGACTGGCTCATTGGACACCCTGCTGAGTTCGTCGACGTTGGCTTTGAGGTGACGGCCACCCAGCTGTCTGGGGCAGCCGAAGCCGTTCCGCTCCTGCCGATGCTGGCTGTACTCGGTGCGGTCGAAGTCCTCGGGAGGCAGCAGCTATGACGGGCACGGACACGCGACCGGTCGCAGACGCTCCCGAAGACGACCGGCCGGCGCTGCGAGCGCTGACGACGCAACAGCGAGACCTCCTGGACGAACTCCTCGATGGCGACCTCGAGACGCGGGCGGACATCCTGCGGTGGATGCAAGAGCTGTCGGTACACACGCTGGGCCAGCTGGGGGACGGCTGGTTCCGGCAGCAGGTGACCGACCCGACCGTCGTGAGTGCGTTCATCGGCCGGCCGTGGGGCCCGTTGCGAGACGAGGGCGTCGACGAGGACTGGCTGCTCGAGTTCCGGCGAGACATCGCGGCGAAAGACATCGTCGGTGCGCTTCACGCGTCCGCTCGAGAGTTCCGGTGGTCAGCGGCGGAGTTTCACGACTACCAAGACGAGGATGTCGATCTGTCGGCCGTCGACCCGGAGAACCAACACCCGGGGATGCGGCCGAGTCTCGGGACGCTGGCGAACCGGCAGCGAGAGGCGCTGAACGTGCTTCTGGATGGGTTCGAGGACCCGGACCACTTCATCCAGTGGGGACAGAACGCTATCCGGGCGACCTACGCCGAGATCGGGCAAGATGTCATCCGAGCGGCGTACTTCGACGTGCAGATGCGAGAATGGCTGTGCGGGCCCGCCCACGGCGTCGCTCAGTTTCATCGCGAGACGTGGGCTGCGAAGTATCTCTTTCCTGGCTTCAACCGGTCGGCCTCGAAGGTCGCGTCGCGGTCGATGGAACAGCCCGAAGAGAGTGAGAACGACCGCGGTCATGTGCCACACTAACTATGAGTTCTAAACATCACAACGACGAATCTGAGTTCACGGAAAGTCCCAAAAACAACGGCGGGACTGCACCCCGAGGAAACGACTGGGGTGAGCGGACGATGCAGAGCTGTCGCAATTATAAACCTCCGGAGCGGTGGCAGACGGACGCCTACGAGATGCGACGCTGTTTCGGTGTCCCGGAGGTCAACGAGGAAGAGGAATATAAGCAAAATCCACGGGCTCGGATGTGTTATCCCAATCTGCTCATTCACGAGCGGGACCCGACCAGATCGACGAACGACCCTGGTGGCGAGGTTGCCGTCATCCGGGGCCGTCGTGGCTCGGGCAAGTCGACGTTGCTTCGAGAGGCGAACATCCGAATCCTGAACGAGAACGCATCAGTCAACGACGACGGCTATGTTGAGGGCGAGTTCAGCGTCTGGCGGGGCAGTCCAGAGCGGTCTGAGTGGCTGGACCTCCGGAAGTGGACAACGCTCTACCTGCCAGAACACGCCTCGATAGACGCGATTTGGATGGACGAGGATGAGGACATCAGCAGCGGCGAGCCAATCTGTGAGGTGGATGACCTCGAGGACCTCGTTCGCGATGTGGTCTACTATGAGAGCGTGCTGGACCTTCTGGAAAAGTTATCGAGTGGGCCCGCAGGGACGTTCAACGTCGTCTATCCGGACCCGTCGTTCCAGGGTTGTACGGACCTCTCTCGCGAGACCTCGCGAGGTCAGTTCGACGAGCTGCCGTACATCCCAGCGTGGGAAGCTCGCAATAAAGACGGTGTCCAGCCAACGCCGACCTCGCACTGGTGGTTCATGTTCCTCGTCGCAGCGGTCGACTACTCGGCGTACTACAAATGGATGACTTTCTCGTTCGACGAGGGCGGAGACCTGATGCCACAGCGGGCTCGACAGGACCAGCATCGTCTCTACGATAAAGTGGAAGTCGCTCGCAGTTGCATCGCCGACTCGAGGCGTGCTGGACTCTCGATTCTGATGGGAATCCATCGGAAAGAGAACGTGAAAGCCGATATTCTCAAGGAATTTGGAAGATGGATATGGATGCCAGACGGGAAGCCAAACCCGAAAGAAGGCGTCCGGTCAACGTATCCCCCCGGATTCGACGGCGTCGACATGCCCAACGATCTTGAGCTGATGTCGCATCGAGACGTTGAGGATGGGATCGGGCTGTGTTTCACCGAGAACGAGAACACGCTCTTTCGCTGGGCTGATGTCTCGACAGGGGAGTTTAGCGGAAAGAAACTCGTCATCCGTCTCAGCGAACCCGACGAGAAGCCGACGCCCGACGGCGTCGACGAGCCAGAACCCGAGCTCGAGTACGACGACTCCGTATTCGGCGAGTGGGAGAACCAGACTGCCCACCGGCTGTACGTCAAAGACCCGGGCGATGGCTACGTCAACCTCAAGGACGGGGAGATCGGGGAGGAGCTGACCTCCCCAGTGGGGGACCTGGAGTTCGTTGACGGTCTCGTCGACGGAGATCGTCACCGGGAGGTCCGGATGCGAAATGCTGATGGCGAGGAACTGGTTGTCGCTCGGATTCCATCTGATTCGCTTCCAGACACCTCAGGAAGCGGACAGGAGGGGGTGGGGGCGTGAGCCGAGATATCGGCGAACTGGTTAGAAACCTGATGCCAGTCGCACGCGCGCGTAGCCTCTGCTCAGACTACACACCCCCCGCGATTGGAGGGGGGCCCGGCCGGCGGGCCCTGTCCCTGTTGCTAACAGTTCTAATTGTGACAAGTGCTGTTGCGATGCCGGTCCTCGCACAGGAGAACGACGTGACTTGGAGCGGCGAAGTTCAGCTGAATGGTAATCCGGCAGCCGATGGCACGCAGTACCAGTATGACATCTCCGATCTCGATTCGGCTGGGAATTTCACGGTCGACGTGACTGGGACGACCCACCGCGAGTGGGATAACGCCTCATCGGCCGGAATGTCTCCGTCGGGGACTTTTGACCCGGCGCTGGCTGGGGACCTCGAACCGACTGGGCCCGCAAGCGGAGAACCGAAACTGACCGTCACGGGACACACAACGACGGTAACGATTGACGAGCAAGAGGGCGACGGATCAAATGAAAATAATGTGGGAATTTACGGCGACAGCGGCGACGATGAAATAAAGAGTGAGATTCAGTGGACTGCGGACGAAAGCGGAGAACTCCGCGAAATCCAGATGAACGTCGTTTCGGGCGTCTCCGGGACTGTCCTCATGGATGTGTACATCGTCAGAGAGAAAACTGACAGGACATACGGAGAGGGGACATTAGTCAAGAGTGATTGGGACCCTTCTAGCACGGGGAATTGGGGGACAATCGACCTTGATACTCCGGTAGATGTCTCGGAGGGAGAGACCCTCACTGTCGAGATTGTCACGACTCAGGGAGACTATGACGGCAGTAACGATGGTGTCTATCTAGAATATGATGATAGCATCGATAGCGCCCGGTTGACAAGTACCACCTCCGGGAATAATTATGTCGCTCCTGATGTGTCGATGGTTTATGCCCAACAGCCGGATGTGTCTGTCACCGATACCGACTCGGGGGCCACGACGGATTTTGGTGCGTTCGCGGACGGTGAGACCAAATCCACCGGCTTCGACCTCTCGACGGCGTCGACACTGGACTTTTCCAATAGTGGCTCTGGTGGCAGTATTGATGTGACTGTTGCCGGCAAGGAGGGGACCCAGACGGTCGACCCGACAGTGACGGTGAACGGCCAGACGACGAGCTACAGCGGTACGCTCCCGGATGGGACAACTGAATCTCTCTCAGTTGACCCGGCCTGGCTCGAATCTGGAACCAACACGGTGAACGTCACGGTCGGCGATGGGTCGCTGTCATCTGACGCTCCGACGCCACAGGTCGGCCTGGACTACAGTCACGACGCCGCTGACCGCGTCACAACGACCTACACCGCCGAACAGTGGACTGAGCGGTACAACGTCTCGCATCAGTACTCAAGTAACCGGGACAACGCAGCGCTGACGATCCCGTTCGCCGATACGGTCTACGGCGTGACCACCGTCGAGATGCGCGTCAACGATGGCACATGGTCCAGCGTGTCCTCGTCAGACTACTCGCTTTCCGATGGCGAGCTCACGGTCCAACTCGGCAGCGTCGCAGCTGGGGATACGGTTGATGTCCGATCCAGCGCACGGAAGGTGAACGTCAATAACGCCGATATCACTGTCACTGAACCCTCGGAACCCGGACAAAAGCTGGATAGTCAGATCCAAATCAACTCTTGGTCAGACTCGTCATACATCGAGGTGCCAGAACACAAGAACTGGCAACAGGTCCACTATACGTACAACGAGAGCTGGAACGCTGAGTCCTACTCCGTTATCGACGACACGGGCTACCAGCGGCTCCATCTGCCCAATGCTGACGGCGGGAGCTCGACCCGCGTTTCGACGATCCCCATCGAGGCGATGCCGAGCAACGGCGATGTTGAGATAGAGGTTGTCGATCCGTCGTCGACGGAACCCGAGTTCCGCGTCAGCGAGGGCGAGAAAGTCGACGACGAGGTCGATTTCACCCACATCAACGCGAAGGATGACACGGACTACATTCTCTGGTCGGTCTCCCGCGAGACCGTCCTCGATTCCGGGACGGCCTCATCGCCGCTGACGCTGAGCGACGACGACTCGAGCGAACTAATCGAGTTCCGCATCGACGACAGCGGTGGCGACGGGGGCGGTGGCGGCGGTGGCGGCTTTTGGGCTGAGTCCCAGCAGACCGTCCAGCAGGTCCAGCCGGCCCTCTCGCCGATGGCTATCTCCGGTATCTTCATCGGGCTCCTGATTCTGTCCGTGGGCTACACGGAGTACCGGAAGCGGCGGTCCTCGAAGCCAGTCTACCGGCGGCCGCTCGTCTGGCTGGCAATCGGAGTCGGGGCGTTCCTGTCGATCCTGCTGCTGAACCCGATGGCTATCACGGAGCCAATCCAAACGGCACTGTCGGCGACGCTCCCGCTGGCAGGGGTTCTCGGCGTGATCGGCGTGGCGGCGTGGCTCTACATGCGACAACAGCGGAAAAACGAGGAGGCGTCGACGCCGGACACGGTTGTCGAGATTGCGGGACAGGTCTCGTCGAACGACTCGCAAGACTCATCGGATGACGGCGGAGGTGGGTGGCTGTGAGTCTCACCGGGACTGTCCTCAAGGAACTCGTCAGTCTCGTCGGTATCCAGGGCGTCTCGGTCGCGGCCATCGTCGCACTGCTGGCAATCGCAGGCTTCGCGAGCAAACTGGGGACGCTGTTCCGACCGGCGAGTAAGGCCGTCCACGCCGGGTCGACGGCGTCGAACGGGCTCGCCCACATCAAGTACGTCGCCATCGCGCTGGCGATGCTGTCGCTGCTGGGAATCACGTCGATTAATCTCGATGCTGCCCGGCACTACTACGAGCTGGTCGCTGGGTACGACTGGTCTCCTGTCGTTGACCTACTCCGGGAGGCAATCTGATGCGGACCGACAGAGCGACTGAGGTCCTGTTTGAGGTTGCCCACGAGGATATCATCGACTTAGCGCAGGCGTATCCAGACCGACGTGTCCTCGAGGTCGACTGGCAGGCGATATCGGAGGTCGACGCGGGTCTGGCTGATGACCTGCTGTCTCGACCCGAGCAATCGCTTCCCGATCTCGAGGAGGCGCTGCGGAAGTACGATGTCCCGGATATCGACGGTCCCGTGCTCGCCCGCGCCACCGTCCGGCTGGAGAACCTCCCGGACGAGCACACGCACCCGGTTGCGGGATACTCCCCATCCAACTATATCAACCGTCTCATGGCCCTGGACGGCCAGATTACCAAGCGCACGGAAGTCCAGCCCGCGATTGCTGAGGCGGCCTATAAGTGCGTCTACTGTGGCGCACTTATCCGGGTCCCACAACCACCGTTCGGCGGGCGGGAGCGACCTGACGAGTGTAGTGCTGACCAGTGCCCGTCACACAACCCACAGATGCGGCCCGGTTTCTCGCTTGAGACCGGTCGGAGCGAGTGGACAGACTACCAGAAGGTCCGGCTGCAGAAACCGCCAGAAGACGCACACGGCGAGTCTGAGACAATCGACTTTCACGTCAACGGCGACCTCGCTGGCGACGAGGCGATTACCGGCGGCTCGCGGGTGACCCTCGTCGGCCGATTCGTTCCCGTCGACGAGTACGGGACGGTCAACTTCGACCAGACGCTGGTCGCGAACAACGTCATCCCGGAGGACGATGTCTACGGCGATGTCGAGATCGGAAGCCACCTCGAGGACATCAAAGACATCGCGAGCGACAACCCGCGGGAGCGACTCCAGAAGGCGTTTGCTCCGGGCGTCGCTGGCTACCCACAGGAAAAGCGAGCGCTGCTACTGCAGATGTTCGGCGGCTGGTCGAAAACGTCTCCTGACGGGAACTACCACCGCGGCGACTCTCACATCTATCTCATCGGAGACCCGGGCGTGGGCAAGTCCGTCCTCCTGCGCGCGGTGTACGAGGTCGCGCCACGGGCGGCCCTGACCGATGGCACGGGCTCGTCGGGCGCGGGCCTGACCGCGGCGCTGAACAAGGACGATTTCGGAGACGGACAGTGGACGATTGAGGCAGGCACTCTGGTCCGGGCATCGGGAGGTATCGCCGCTATCGACGAACTCGATAAAGGTGACAACTCCGACCTCCAGGCGATGCACACTGCCCTCGAGGCGCAAGAGGTCCACGTCAGCAAGGCCGACAAGAACGCGACGCTGCCGGCGAAGACGGCTGTCCTCGCGGCCGGGAACCCGACGGGCGGCCACTTCGACCCGACCAAAGAGTTCGCCGCGCAGGTCGACCTCGAGAGTCCGCTGCTGTCTCGCTTCGACCTGATATTCACTGTTCGCGAGCGCTACAAGGAGGACAAAATCCGGAACGTGGCGAACATCATGGTCGAAGGCCGCGATGCCGCAGCTCGTCTCCAGCACGACGAGGACCTCCCCGAGGAACTGGCGTCGCTCGTCGAACCGAAGTTAGACCCGGAGCTGTTCCAGTCCTATATCGCACACGCTCGCCAGGAGTACGAGCCGGTCGCGACCGATGCAGTGAAACAGCGGATGAAGGACTGGTACACAGAACTGAAAACCACGCTGCCGGACCGCTATACGTCGGCAATGGAAGATGACGGCCGCGACTACGACGGCCCGCCCCTGCCGGTGACCGCTCGGAAGCTCGATGCCTGTTACCGGCTGGCTGAGGCATCGGCCCGAATGCGGCTGTCCGAGACAGTCGAGATGACCGATATCGAGTTCGTCACGCCGCTCATCGAGCGCTCGCTGGCTGACATCGGCATCGCTCCCCAGAGCAATGCAGCGCTCGGGAGTGCTGACGATCTCGACGCTGGGGAGGTGGGTCTATGAGCACTGATCGTCAGGTGATGCTCGAGGGCCTGGACATTGACGACCAGGAGGAGTGGGAGTTCGACGACGAGTGGCCCGTTCCACAGCTCCAAAACGGACACCGGAACGCTGTGGCGCTGGGACACGCCATCAACGATGCGAATGAGTCCGACGGTATCGAGGTCGATGACCTCCTCGAGGTCGCTGGCTCTGTCGTCTGGACGGCTGTCGACCTGCTGCGACGGCTTGGGCGGTTGACCCTCAGCGCGTGGCCGCTGGTCCTGCTGGGATTCCTCTCTGTCCAGATGTGGTTTGTCTATGGACTCAGCTACTTCGAGACCACGGCGCTGTCTCTGACGACGGCGCTGGCGCTGTACGGGCTCGGGACAGCACTGTATCTCAGCCATCGGGCTCTCTCCCGTTACTGGTGGCTCTACAACCGGGTTCGGGTGGCACGGAATTCGCACTAATGGGTCGCCCTGCATGTCTTATCGACGGTGAGATCCTCGGAATTTACTAACTCTTTATCTCAGAATTGTCGAAAGTTATTTTGATAGTGATTATCGCTTACTTACCATGGACAGACGAAAGTTCCTCGCAGCGGCGGGGATAACTGGATTAGCTGGTTGCAATTCTCTCAAAGCGGCGGTGCGGAGCGGACCTCCATATTTCGAGAATGTAGAGATTGATGGTCCAGAACAGGTTGGTGTTGGGGAAGAATTCACACTAGAGCTAACTGCTCAGAATACAGGCGGACGAGAGGGTACGTTCACATCGACACTCACTGTGGGTCAAAGCCTATTTTCTGTTGACGAGAATGTAAAAATCCAGAACGTAGAAGTGTCGGAGACCAAAAGTTCTGAGATTGGTCCACTGGAATTTGACCGGCCGACAGAGTTAGAATTCCGACTGACAGAATATGGAGCATCACACACTGTCTCGGTCGAACCCATTGAAATTGGATTCGAGGACTCCTTCACTACTTCAGATGGCTTAGAAGTTAACCCAGAGTCTGTTATCGCTACCCCGAGTTATTTTGAACAAGGAGGTGACTTGATATCTGCCGAGGACGATAGCATGTTCTTATTTGTTCAAATGCATTTCAACAATACGGGCGATTCGACAATAAGTGCGCCCGATGCATTTGGAATTTTTGACGGCAATTCAAGATATAATACATACACTTCAGGGGCTGCTGACGACTCTCTCCCCGTCACTGAGTATCCAGACGATCTTCAGCCAGGCGATACCACATCTGGGTGGCTTCGGTCAGAGGTCTCCCCAACCTCGGAGTCTCTTAGTATCGTCTGGGAAAATAACGAGCTTTCATCAGAGGCCCCGAACCGACGTGTTACGTGGTCTCTGAACGAAGCTCAACTTCAACAACTCTCCGAAGCGCCACAGTTTGAGATAGAATCCTTCGATATTCCCTCTGAGACAGAGCGTGGGGGTGAATTTGAAATCACCCTTACGGTAAAAAACAATGGGCAGTCCGACGGTACTTACCGGGCCTTACTATCTGACTCTACGATGGACTATGGTGAATCGGAAGAGATAACGCTGGATATCTCTGGAGGGGATAGTGCTACATTCACACGCCAGTACGATGTTGAACTGACCACAGACCGATCTGAATTTTCCGTAGAACTACTCCATAACGGAAGCACCCAGACTATTACTACGAGAATTATCCCAGTACAGTTATCTCTTGGCGAATCATTTACCGATCCTTCCACCGGAGCAACAATTTCTGTTGACCAATTATCGACCGGGAATAATCTACAGGTTTATGAATCCTATTCCGAGGAATTTTCTAGACGCGAGGCAGTTTCTGAAGACAAATGGCTTTATTCTAAGATAACTGTTGAAGACAATAATGATAGCTATCCGGAACGAAATAGATTCTCCGCTATTGGCGATAACCACAGCTACCAGTCTGACTTAATCACCAGTAGACGAATCCAAGGTGACGTTCAAGGGAATAAATACGATAGTCAACGAACTGGACTCAACGAAGAACCATCTGGCTGGTTAGTCTACGAGGTCGATAGCGCTGTAACCGGCGATAACGTATTTATTGGGTTATCCGAAAGCGGATTTGGCAGTGATGGTCCACTCGTAGTCTGGTCCACTGAGTAGGACATCTCCCGGAAATACAAGGTCCATTTAAATAGTCGTATATCCTCAGCCAAGACAGAATGATAACAAAAACGCAGGTTTTTGACGACACGTATTTTCCTCGTCGTCTCCGCCATCGCGAAGCCGAGATGGACTTCGTGACGAATGCGTTTGAGCCGGCAGTCCGCGGTCAGCAGGCTGATGATGTGTTGATTCACGGTCCTCAAGGCGTCGGCAAGACGATTCTCGCTCGGTACGCACTCAATCACCTCACACAGCGCACCGCCGTACAACACGCTCGTATCGGCTGTCTGGGCAGGTCGACGGCCGGCATCGTCCGTGCCGTCCTCGAAGACCTTCCGGGACCCAATCCGCACTCGACGATGCCTCGCGAAGATCTCTGTCTTGAGCTCCAGGAGCGCGTCGACGAGCCGACCATTGTTGTCCTCGACGAGGCCGACGATCTCCCGTTCACTGATGCACTGGGTCGGCTTGCCGACGTCGACGGACTCTCGATGGTCGTCGTCTGCCACGATGATGACGGCTGGCTCTCGCACGTCGACGACTCGATTCGGCATCGGTTCGTCGGCAACATCGTCGAACTAGGGACCTACGGCGTCGACGAACTCGCGGATATCCTTGAGGAACGACGGCAGGTCGGCCTCGAGCCCGGCGTGATCGACGAGGACCAGCTGCGAACACTCGCCGATATGACTGCTGGGAAAGCCCGGCGAGCAATCTTCGCGCTGCGGGCCGCCGCCGAGCTGGCACAGGACCGTCGCCATCGCGAGATTCGTAGCGAGGATATCGACGATTCACTTGACCGGGCGGACCAGCGACTCCGCGAGGAACATCTCGCGTCGCTGCCGTTTCATCATCATGTGGTCTACGAACTCGTACGGCGACATGGGCCGCTGACCTCATCGGAACTGCACGACACCTACGAGAGGACAGCCGAGTCCCTGTATCGAAGTACCGAACAGACGCCGATCGGGGAACGAGCGCGACGGAACAAGCTTGCGAAGTTGGAAGCGTACGACCTGATTGAGGTCCTCGGAGCAAATCGGCATAGGGAGTACCGAGTTTGCGACAGCGTCGTCTCGTCGAACTTGGATATCGAAGCGCCAGCGAGATAGACCATTGCCTGTCCAGTGGCCCTACTGGACGTGTGGAATGCTGTGGAACTGAAATCAGTGAGTACGACCCTTTCAGATGTTAAAACGGGGTGGATAAGGCCCGTCAATACTTTGTGTCGGTAGGTAACTAAGTAAGTATGTACGCAAACGGGTATAGGACCGAATATGGCAAAAACAGAACCTAACGAACCTGAGCACCGGACTGAGTCCGTCTCTGAAGTTTTGGCGGAGATGACGGGCAGGCCTGTGTCCGAATTCGAAGCCGATGACCACGACTTCCCTGACCTTGACGACCTGGAGACGGTCCCCGAAGACGAGTGGTAATCAGGGCGAGTAGTACTTTCCAGAGAGGTTGTTTCTGCGTTCGAAATCGAGAGTCAATCGCCGAGACTTGTCTAAGAGATACAGCTCACAGTGTTTCGGATAGTCGTTGATGGGTTTGCTCGGGAAACCACGCCGGACCTTATATTTCGTCCCGTCAGGGTCTATCAAATCCAAATGTAGACCCTCTTTAGTGATATCGTGACCGCGTTTTGAATGTGGATTGTGGTCGAATCGAGCTAACGGTCCCCAGTCGTTTTTCCCGGGACCGACGAGTGCAAGATTGTATTCGAGTTGGATAGTAAACTTCTCGACGTCCCCATTGGCTGTCTCGATATGGACTCGGAGACGAACATACGGCAGGTCAAAATCGTTAACATAGTCTGTCTCCTGCACGCTTTCTCGAAAAACTGGTTTGAGGGGTGTGGGTAAAAAGTCCCTCATTGAAACGGCTATCAGATAACACAGCATCTGTTTCTCGCGGAAATGCAAGGGGGTCTTAATAGCCTCCTACCCGTCGGTAAGCACTGTATGCGGCAGTAGACAACCTCGCGCTGTCATGGGACCTGCCTCACCAGGCCCCGGCGCGGGGTCGCGGTCCGTCAGCGGACGATGTCAGGAGCAACCGCAACCCATGCACAGACTGGCAGTAGTCTCTCAAAAGCGACGTGGTATCGACTATCGGACGCCCCGTTATCGAAGTGTACCGTCAGCGCTCCGACTCCAGGTACTCGCGACCGGTGTTGATGAGGAAAAAAACAGAGTCAGTTATCGTCGGACCGCTCTCGCTGCATTCGGGCAGAGCGGATACCAAACAGCGAGAAGAATCTGCGCCACCCTGCCGAAGAGTGGTATGTCCGGTTTACAGATTCTTCCGGGGAATCGGTCATCAACAGAGAATATCATCCTACCGGTTAAAGAACTTTCCCAAAGTTCCAACCGCTAAAACAAGGCTAATAACAACAACTCCAGCCACAGCCAGTGCGGAAGTCTGTGAAAAGCCGTACGAGTTGGTAAGGATAGCAATCAGCGTCGCAGCGACTAGGCACACAGTCCCCAGTAGAAATGCCATTAGAGATGCACTGAGTTGGTTTCCGTTTCGGATTACTTCCAGCCGCACCTCCAGAATAGCTTCTCGAAGCGACTTGACTGCGGAGTGTTTAAATTCATCTTCTTCTAGAAACGGCGCTGCTCGCAACTCCTCTGTCCGAACTTCGTTCGGGTACTCTGTCACAACGAATGTCCCGACGGAAACGAATGCAGAGGCGACGAGACCGGCACAGCCAAAATACCCGAAAGCAACCGTAGTCAATCGGAGGTCAGAGACGGCATCTGGCCCGCCCGCGGTGAGCGCTGCAGCAACAAATCCAAGAATGATGATGTTCGTTCTTAGAATCCGTAGTGCACTGTCATCGATCTGGTCGAGTTCCTCCAGCTGTCGATCATACATCCGACGGGCCGATTTGAGAGCTTCATTTTCTACTCCGTCCCGACTCATTACCAAGTGGTGCCGTGTGACGCAGCAAAAGCGTTGCTTTCGGTTCAGTCAGGTCAAATATACTATAACTCCTGGGTTCGGATCGGGCTTTCCGCCAACTCGGTGGCTTCTACAAGTCCGACTCCAGGTACTCGCCGCCGGCATCGACGACGTGGCTCGCCTACGAATTGCGGTCGATCCACTCACAGAACGCCTCGAAATCGTTCGCGCCGGCATCGTCGGCGATACTTCGGAGCGTTCCCGTTTTGAGTTCGTCGTGCAGCGGGACGGTGGCGTGCCGTCGGTCGCTCTCGTTGCTCGGGTGCTGGTAGTAGAGTTGGGCATGGTCACCGGTCGTCCGACGCCACTCGAAACCGCCGACATTTACCAGGACCTTCACGACATCTTTGCCAGAAAACGTACCCCGAGCCATTTACTGCATGAACTCGGGCAGTTCGCCATCTCCAGTCGTGTTATCTTCGGGGTCAACACCCAGCTCTCGGAGTTCCTCATCGGTCGGTTCGTGACCGCGCTCACCCTTGTAGCCCGCAACCGCGTCGTCGAGCATGTCCAGAGCTTCCTGACGAGTCTCGCCCTGTGTGGTGACGCCGGTTTCGACATCCGTGATTACCCACGAGTCTCCCTCGCGCCACATCCGAATTTCGTCCTCATGGACATCTCCATCGCGCGTCGAACTGGCCATAGGTCTAGTTACAGTATGAGTGAAATAAGCGTTCGGTCAGTGCATCCTATCGACAGCCTGTTTCATCAAATAACCGAATATATTAGAAGACGACCACGAGCGCTCCGAACATAAGAATA
Organism: Haloarcula sp. HT12; assembly: GCF_055271655.1. Lineage (NCBI taxonomy): Archaea > Methanobacteriati > Methanobacteriota > Halobacteria > Halobacteriales > Haloarculaceae > Haloarcula > Haloarcula sp. HT12. The sequence continues at coordinate 8,693 of NZ_JBUXKW010000009.1, read as the reverse complement.
ATACTCATGAGCGCTAACAATATTGGGGATATTACAAATGCGATTGCAAACCATTTATCACGACTGCTTGCTCCCAACTCATTCCCTCTTTTCTCTAATAAATCAACATTTCGCTTGTTTGCTTTCCAAGCAAAATCAGTAAGATCTCCAACCACAGGCATAATCCCGACTACAGTATCAATGACTATATTTATCGTCATTCTCGCCACTGTCCCTCTACTTATACCCAAAAGGTATGCTTTATATAATATATACAAAGAGAAAATTGAAGAAACAGTATCTCCGGCTATGGGAAGTGCTCCGATTATTGGATCAGCGCCAAAACGATAGTTAGTTCCCGGCACTTTTATCGAATTGTCTAAAAAACGGCTCACACGCCTGAGATGGGCTACTTCCGTGTTTACGTCGTCAGCCCTTGTAATTGGATTGCGTTCAATGGGATCTTCAGACACTTTTTTTATTTCATTTTTTACTGTTTTGGCACTCTCAATCACCTCCTGATTTTCATTTGAGGCCTCTGAGCTTTCAATTGTGGATATACTCGTATCTTTGATGTCGTCTTCGGGTTCTTTCTCCATTGTCCACCCTAATCAGCCTTCTCTATACCCGCAATCGCCACAGACACCTCCACCATTCCTCATTTTGCTCACATTTTTACTTCCACACCTTGGACAAGACGCGCCACCGATTCCAAGTATTGCACCTATGATTTTAAACGGGAGAGTGATTACGAACCATATAAGATCAAATATTGCAAACAGTAGTGACGTTATCAGTCCCATTCGATCTCCGCCTCCTGTCTGGTATTGCTTGACATGATGACAGTGGTTTTACATTGTGGGTTTGTATTTGTAATACCTCGAGTAATCATGGTAAGTATCTATTACCACCTATATTTCTGATGGAAATAATAGTAATAAAAAAGGCGAGGTCGTAGAGCAAATTTCCGACCTATCCTATGAAAATCTGAGGGCCCTTGTTGCCGATCTCCGATGCAACTTGGATAGAATCAAATAACAATACGCTCTAGTTGAATCGGTTCAGTGTCGATTAGCAATTATTTCTATTTCAGAACATGCCGAATCCCTGTTGTGCGGAGATGGGGGCGTCAATTAAACATCAGGAAACACAACCATCAGTACGCAGGCCTACTGACCAGCCAATTCACCAGCAATAGTTCTGAAAGTAACTGCCTGTTGAACTGTCCTACGCCACCCCTCTGACTAACCAACACTGACCCACTACTGCCACCGAGTGTTGGTTAGCGACTCACCACCCCAGAAGTACAAGCTATCTTTATTACACCCTATCACACGCCGCCAGAGTATCGCCCTGACAGCCACTCAAACACCTGAACGACATAGCGGTCCCATCTCGATCTTCCAGAGCAAGACGAGTCAAAGACGCTTATTCTCGCACTACTCAGTACCTCCCGGAAGTACAAGGGGGGTTTACATACAACTCGCCCGTCAGCCACAGATACATACTCGGGCTGTCGTGGGACCTGCCTCACCAGGTCCCGGCGCGGGGTCGCGAGCTGTCAGGAGTAGTCTCGGAGACCATCGCAACCCATGCCAAATAGCCACACAAATCGTCAAAAAGATAGAGGTATCGCTACCCAGTTCAGGCCGTCGCAACGACGTGCTGGTGCTCGTTCTGGGCGGGCGTCGGTTGGAGCGTCAGCCCGGCCAGCGCGAGCTCCCGGAGAACTTCCGGCGGGACGCCCTCGGTCTCACGAAGTACGGCGTCGAGCGTCCAAGCATCGTGTTCCGAGCGCACTGGGGCCGTCGTCTCGACTACGGCGGTCGGGGCAGTCTCGCGGAGCGCTCGGGCGGCCCGCTGGACCCGCTGGCGGTTCTCGACCGTACAGCGCACGGTCTTGCTCATGCGTTCAGCCTCCAGACGAGATCATCGACAATGGAGCCGCCGACGTGCGGGCCGACGGCCCAGCCGCGTTCGTCCTGTGTGTACTCGCACCACCCTGCGAGTGTTTCATAGGGCGTCTCGGCGAGTGGGACCTTCTCGGCTTGGTGGTTCATCGTAACGATGGCGACGGCGAATTCATACGAGTCCCAGTAGTGGGCCGCGCCTTCACCGTCGACGCCCAGGAAGAGCGGGCGGCCTTGGGTGAGCAGTTCGCGGGCAATGCGTTCCTGTGGATTCGGTTCGGTCGTGCCGACAGATTTAGTAGTCGGCGAAGCAGACTTACTCATGGTTCTTCCAGGAACCGACGCGCCTACGCTGCTGATGACAGCGTGGGCAACTCGTGTTCTCGAAGACACGAAATCGCCCAGCGGCGCGTCTGTTCCTACTCAATAGTCACGGCTTCCGGCCACTTAGTGGTTTCGTCTATAAGCGAGAGAATTGTGCTACTGATTGTCGTTGACTTCCCTGCGGCCGTCCATAGTAATCATGTAATAAGCTCTTCTACCAGCCTCATCCTTGGGAATTGGCTCTATATCTCCATCATCGAGAGCAGCCTTATTGACACGCGCGACCAAGCCCTTTTCTTCAAGTTCAGAGAGAATCGTCTGTACAGTTCGGTAACTGAAGTGAATTCCCATTTCAGTCTTCATACCGCGGAAGATTGCCTTCGGTGGCAGCGCTATTCCGTGGTCTGCCATAAATTCAAGAACGGCCTCACGGCGCTCTTCCGGTGGCATACATCCACTGTCGGCCGACATTCTCTTATTTACGCCGATGGGGAGTTGTTTTCTCCTATTGGTGCTTTTGATCATTCGTTGGTGCCCATTCGCACTAATAGACGCAAAGCACTAAGTGCTTCTGGTGACACATCGTCGAGTATGCGCGACTTACCGGGGAGTAGTAGGCTACTAAAATCGAGCCACCGGGGCTGGGGCCCCGCTGACCCGGTGTCGTGTAGAACGACAATGAATACGAACAGACTCGCCGCACAAAACGATACCGCACAGGACCGACAGGAGCGCCGCCTCCAAGCCGCGAAACGCCTGCTGACCAACGCCGACATTGACGCCGCTGTCGTTGAGTACTGCCAGACCGTCCTTTCCCAACCGGGCTACGAACGGTCTCGCGCCCAAGCGAGTTTGGATGCGTGTTCGGCGCTGTTGGCACTGGCTCAGGCTGATGAGTCTACAAAACGCACGCGTGAGGCCAGGCAGTTGCTGACCGCCGTGTCTAGGCGAGGAGGTGGCTGCTGATGGACCAAGATGAGTTCTACATCATGCCGAAGTCCCAGTGGAACGACGCAAAGGTCCACCACCCAACACCAGAGTCCACCCGCGATGACCCAGAGCCGCTGTGCAACCACACCACGAGTGGCTCCGAAGCGTTTCGCATCGCCGACGAAAGCGATCGGGAACGCTACGGCCTCTGTCGTGTCTGTGCGGCGAAGGTGAACGGCGAACCGGACCCGCGCGGCAACCACGGTCAGTCCGGTCGGTCACCGGCTGATGTGCTTCAAGAACACGGCTTCAACAACTCGGAAGACTCGGAAGGAGGGTCAGCATGACCACCGGCCACGGCAACTACTACGATGTCGACGGCCGCTCGCTCGACGAGCGCTGGCCCGACGCCGACGCGGTCGCCGCTGTTGGTGGCTCTGTCCGGCACGTCAGGACCGACGGCGGGAGTGTCTCCGAAGACGATATCGACCAGCGCCTGACCCGCCTCGAACGCATCGTCTTCGACGAGGACCAGGAGGGCGACGATGGGGAGTGAGTCCGACGCCACCGTCGACCGTGTCGTCGAGGTCGCCGATCTCGTTGCCGACGAAGCAGACGCCGACGCCGAGGCGGTGCTGCTCGAAGCGCTCGGCGAAGTTCGCAAGCGAGGGTGGACCAATGAGTAAGGCCAGCCAGGGCGCGCCGGCCAAACGCAAGGCGCGCACTGACGAACCCGCCGACGTCGGCACGCCTGTGAAGGTCGACCGGCTTAGCGGTGGCTCGTTGCTTGGGATCGTTCGCGAGCGCTACACCTACGACGAGCATGCTGCCCCAGCACGCGTGCTTGTCGAGTCATCTGAGAAGATGGTCAACGTCGCTACTGACCGTATCAGTATCGCTCGCGGGTCAAACGCCGATGTCGTTCGCAGTCTTGTCGAGGAGGATACCAATGTCTGACGCAGCTGGCGGTTCTAACTCACCGCACGTGCAAGTCGCAGGACAGAGAAGACACTACAAGAACACAACGCACCTGAGAAGGGGCCACCGTTCCCAGCTCGAGCCGACTACCTACAGTGCGATTGCTCCCAATCGCGCCGCGCTGAGTGAAACGTTCGAGGGCATCGCCCACGACACAGTCAGCGGTCCACACACGGGAGGTACCCAATGAGCGTCGACAACTCTCCACCTACTGCCGACGAACTGCCCGAGAATCCGAACGGCCTTCGGGATGTTGTTGCCGACCTCATCGAAGAGGTTTCACAACTACGAACGGAGAACAAACAGCTTCGCGAGCGCGTTGACGAACTCGAAACGGAGGTTGCCGAGCAAGAGTCCATTGAGTATCGGGGTGATGCAAAGGAGATCGAGAACCTGTTTGTCGGCGGCGTGCCAGTCGGCAACAGCATCGCCTCGAACAAGACGGGCCGGAAAACTCTCAACCGCTTGGTGTTCGGGAATCCAGAGCCCGACATCGAAAAAAGCGACATCGAGCCGTTCGTTGAGGAGCACGGGACGGTGAAAGAGTCGGTTACGAACGCCCGGCCAACTGCTGAGAATCAGGGCGCCTCGGAGAGGAGCCGGGAGAATATGCTCCCGCTGCACCGGATGATGGTTGATCTGAACTCCGGCGCCGACGCATCACTCAGCAAGTCACAGAAACGTGCCGCGGCGCTGTACGAGCGGTTCGTGAATAAGGCCAGCGGCGAGACGAACCAGAACGTCACGCCAGACGGACAGAAGTTCACGATGAACACTGAACAGGCTGTGGAGGTGCTTGAAGACGAAGGCCTGCTGGATGGCGTCAAGCCACAGTCCTATTCCAAGACAGCCGGGCGTGTCATGCGCGATGTCCAGCGGTTCACGATCGTCGATGGTGACGGCCACAAGGACTGCGTTGACATCGACAAGTGCTCCGACCATGGACTGATCAACTTCCGTTCCGGGAAACCACATACCCTGACCGTTCCAAAGCGGAAGATGAAAGCTAGCGTCCACAATGCAGACACTGCTGACGCCGATGTCAGAACCGACAGTGAAACTGAGAACAAACAGAAGACAGTCGAAGAGCCGACAAACACGACGGACTTCGATCAGCTGAATCAGGCAACGGCGGTGAACGCGGATGACTGAGACGCGTTCTGACAGTGTTGTCAGCACGCTCGCGAGTAGCGTGTCAGATGGAGGTGGTCGACAAGAGCGGTAACGAATTCCCCACTATACCCCTGCGATAAAATCCACACGAATGTGGTGCGTAAGTTACGCTTGTTCTCGTTTCGTTAGAGTGACGTGAAACGACTTCCCTTTTCCTTCCCTCTATGAGGTGTAGGAAAAGAAGTCTGAGAACGAACGATTCTATCTGACATCCTCTTCCATCGCCTTCTGACAACACTGTCAGATAGTCCGTCAAGACAGTGGCGCCTGAAAGTCCACAGTCACGGCCATAACTAACCAACAAATTCCCCAGCTGACGCCGGATGTTGGTTAGCGTGACCCCGGGGAGAGACACACCACTCTTTCACGTGAAGCTGGGAAAGGGTGGGAACCCTGTAGAATTCCAGCAATCAGCCAACTACCACGAAGCGGCTAAAAATGGAGGTCTCCAGACCGTTATCACCAGAATCGGGATTCTGGCCAACTAGACTAGTGTCAGCGCTTTAGATGAAACAGTGGACTGTTATTCTAGTAAATACTCTACTCTAGTTCTTCACTCGAAACAGTGGTGTGTGTGAGTGGCTTCACTTGAAACAGATGCAGAGGTGGTTTTATATATCCCACTTGTGAAAGATTCCCTATGCGTCGGTTCGAGCGGAAGCAAAACATCTTCCGGAACAAAGACGCCCTGGGGGAGTCCTACCAACCGGACCGGATTGAGGAGCGGGATGAAGAAATTGAGGAGTATATGAACGCTCTCCAGCCGGTAATCGATGGGTGGGAACCAAACAACATCTTTCTCTACGGCAATACGGGTGTCGGGAAAACAGCCGTCACCGACTACCTTCTTGACCGACTCCAAGACGACGTCGCTGCGTACGATGATATCGATCTCTCCATTATTTCGCTCAATTGCAAGACGCTCAACTCCTCGTATCAGGTCGCCGTGGAACTCGTCAATGAACTCCGTCCATCCGGTGGCGAAATCAGTACGACCGGGTATCCACAGCAAACCGTGTTTAAAAAGCTCTATCAGGAGCTTGAGGCCATCGGTGGGACCATTCTCATCGTCCTTGATGAAGTCGATTCCATTGGCGACCGAGATGAGCTGCTCTATGAGCTTCCTCGAGCCAGGGCCAATGGGAATCTCGACTCGGCAAAGGTCGGCGTTATTGGCATCAGCAACGATTTCAAATTTCGTGACCAGCTCGACCCTCGTGTCCAGGACACACTCTGTGAGCGGGAACTCCAGTTCCCGCCATACGATGCCACAGAACTAAAAAACATTCTCGAATCACGTGTCGAAGTCGCTGTCACGGATGGGTCAACCGATACCGGTGTGTTGCAGTTGTGTGCTGCTCTCGCCGCCAGAGACAGTGGCAGTGCCCGGCAGGCGCTTGATCTCCTTCGGTTGGGTGGTGAAATCGCGGAAAACCGGGAAGCTGAGATGATCAAAGAAGAGCACATCGAGGATGCTCGCTCACAACTCGAACAAGAGCGGGTCGAAGAAGGAATGCGCGAGTTGACGACGCATGGCCGCCTTGCACTATTGGCTGTCATCTCGAAAGCAGCTAAAGAGGAAACGCCGTGTCGGACCCGTGACCTCTACGAGGAGTATCGGTCACTCTGTGAGTCCTCTGAAACTGATGCGCTCGGCCAGCGGTCGCTCCATAACCACCTCTCAGACCTTCGGATGTTAGGCATCCTCTCAGCCCACGAAAATCGGAGCGGTTCTCGGGGGAACTACTACAACTACGAGCTTGATGTTCCGTTTACGAGCGCCATTGAGGCGATGTCTGATGTCCTTCATCTCACAACGGAGATCGACACAATCCGTGACATTGCCGCTATGAACAACGTTGGGTGAGGGGAGACTCCACTCTTTCAAGTGAAGGTGCGTAGCGGGCGGGGCAACGGCTTCACGTGAAAGAGTGGTGTGTCTGACGGTCGCTGTTTCACTTGCAAGCGTGGTGTGGTTACAGTGAGTGCTTCACTTGAAAGAGTGGTGTGTCCGACGGTAGGCGTTTCACATGTAACGGTGGTGTGTGCGCTCCAGAACTGGCTCTTGGCACAATCAAGGGTCTCGTCGTCTTCACCGCCGCGCAATGGCGACGTCTTCAAGGGACGTGACGCTCCCTGAGCGAGAACTTCGGGAAGCGGTGTTCGACGACGAGATATCGAGACCAACGATGCATGAGGTCATGCAAGCAGCTGCTGAGCACTTCGGGATCGGGACTGGCAAACCAGACAGACAGCAGGTGCTGCGCCTGAATCTGGATGAACTCGAAATCGACCACCCCGATATGGCCCGGACCATCAGACGCTTCGCGAACGCCGACGGCGACTCGAAGCTCGCTGACAGCGGCGAGACGACGTTGGGCTCCTATGGTGGCGGTCAGCAACCGCCGGCGATGACTGATGGAGGTACTGTCGCTGACTGACTACCCTCATTGAACCGCTTGCCAGCACGCCTGCGGGCACGCCATCGCCCGGTCTGTTAGCTCTAGCTATGTCGTTCGGCGAGTACTGGGGAATCGAAGCCAGCATCCACAACGGTGATGAACGGACCGAGCTTCATGACGATGTTTCAATCCCACAAGGGTTCGTCTGAAACACCGCGCCTCGGTATTCGCAGAGGCCCCGGAAAACTGCTTCAATCCCACGTGGGTTCGTCTGAAACGCGGTGATCGTGATCGAGTCCAACGGGATGCAGCAACTTCAATCCCAGATGGGTTCGTCTGAAACCCGAACCGCCACCATTCGCGGTATCATTGAAAACGCTTCAATCTCACATGGGTTCGTCTGAAACCGCATTACAGGAACCTCACTACGCGGGCAAGAAACGCCGCTTCAATCCCACACGGGTTCGCCTGAAACCCTCGTCTAATTCTCGACCCTGGACGTTTCGGAGGTTGCTTCAATCCCACAGGGGTTCGTCTGAAACTCGTGTCTGGTCGGTCCAGTAGACGATTACCAGCTCGCTTCAATCCCACAGGGGTTCGTCTGAAACGTGCTTCAGGTTCGCCTGCCGGGCGACGGCCTGGGCGCTTCAATCCCACAGGGGCTCGTCTGAAACTTAGAGAGTCAGGAGCTAAACGCACGCCAGACAGTGCTTCAATCCCACAGGGGTTCGTCTGAAACCCTGATCGAGAACATGCCCAAGAGCGAGTTCGAAGAGCTTCAATCCCACAGGGGTTCGTCTGAAACACGGAGAAATGCGATACGTATACTGCCAGACGTCGCTTCAATCCCATAGGGGTTCGTCTGAAACGATCAGTTCATGGATCGTCTCCGCCGGGTTCATCGAGCTTCAATCCCACAAGGGTTCGTCTGAAACTTATCGACGAGCGTGTTCGTGGCGTTGTTTCGCTCCCTTCAATCCCACATGGGTTCTGCTGA
>NZ_JBUXKW010000008.1:0-62650 GCF_055271655.1 Haloarcula sp. HT12 | reverse complement strand
TTCATCGGCGAAGTCGACGAGGAAACCGTCTACATCGGCGACGAGGACGAACTCGATTACGACGTATTGGTCTGGACAGGCGGTATCACCGGCCGCGATTGCATGCACGACGTGGATCTGGACAAGGACGAGCGCAACCATCGCGTCCACGCTGAAGGGAACTTCCAGACCGACGACGAACACGTCTTTGCCATCGGCGATTCGGCGCTGATCGACCAGCAGGGCGACCAGCCCGCGCCGCCGACGGCCCAGGCCGCCTGGCAGGCCGCCGAGGTCGCCGGCGAGAACCTCGCTCGCGCCGTTCGCGGCCAGCCACTCAAGACCTGGACTCACAAGGACAAGGGGACGGTCGTCTCGGTCGGCGAGAAGGCCGTCGCCCACGACGTGGTGAACATGCCTATCGAAACCTTCGGCGGACTGCCGGCGAAACTGCTGAAGAAAGCCATCGCCGCCCGCTGGATTAACGACGTGACCGGCGTCGGTCGGGCCGCCAAGGCCTGGCCCGACATGTGAGACCACCTTTTTCTGCGTCGGGTTCGCGCTGACCGCGCGAACCGCTCCTTGAAAAACGTGGGCGAAAAAGGCCGGCCGCTCACTCCGTTCGCGTCCGGGGAAACCGCGCTCGCTCCGCTCGCGCGGTATGCTACTTTCTCCGCTACCGCGACTGAACAGCGGCCGTTCAGTGACCACTACCAAGCGGCTTCCAACACACCGATGATGTCTTTTTGCGTGGGCTCCAGTCCCGACGGAGCGTTCGCCATGAAGGAGTCTTGGAGAACAGCGTTTGCGACTTCGGGGAACTCCTCTCGGGTGGGCCCGTCGACATCACGGAGTCGCGTCGGGAGGCCAAGTGCCGTGACGACATCGCGAACACGGTCGACGACCGCAGCAGCGGGGTCGTCAGCACTACCGACATCGAGTGCGTCAGCCAGAAGCGACCGTCGACCGTCGACCTGGTTGAAGAAGTACGAGAGCGCGTGCGGGGCAATAACCCCGTGGGCCGCACCCTGCTGAACTTCGTAGGTCCGGGTCAGTCCGTGACCGAAGGCGTGAATCAGCGAGAGTGTCGTCCCGTCGGCTCGCGAGATGCCGTACTGAACGAGCATAATACCCTGTGCGAGCGACTGATACACCCACGGGTCGTCGTCACCGTTACCGAGTGCGAGCAGTCCGTCCGTGAAGAGCCCGAGACCGCGTGACGCCGTGGCGTCGGTTATCGGCGTCGCGTTGGCCGCGTACAGCGTCTCGATACCCTTGTCGAAGCCGTTCATCGCCGACGCTGCGAGGACTGACCGGGGCGTCGTCGCAATCAGATCGGGGTCGTAAGAGACGGCTGCGGGCATCAGTTCCGGGTCACTGACGCCGCCACTGACCGGTTCGTTCACGGGGCAGGTATCGGGAGCGGCTGTGACGCCGGCGACGATAGAGAGGTCAGCGCCGGCCAGCGTCGTCGGGATGGCGATGATGGGCGGCAGTCCCGCTTCCGGGACGGCTATCGTTCCGGAATCGACGAGCGCCTGACCGACAGCGGCCGGGTCGCGGTCAGTGGCCGCGAGGATACTGATGATCTTCGCCACGTCGAGGCTGCTCCCGCCGCCGACAGCCACGAGACAGTCAGCGTCGGTGTCGCGGAAGCGTTCGAGCCCGTCGTAGGCGGTGCCGAGCCGCTTGGCGGGCGTTGTCTCCGCGAAGATACCGGCCAATCGGTCACCAAGGGCCTCTCGAATGGGGTCCATCACGGCCGGCGTCTCACCGACGGTAGCGCCGCAGACGATCAGCGCGCGGTCGTAGCCCTGTGTGTCCAATTCCGTGTCAAGGCCGCGGGTGGCATCGGGAGCGTATCGGAGTGTCGCCGGGTCGTACTCGAACCGAAACGGCGCCGTGAGGTCGTCGATATCCGGTGTGTCAGTCATCGCTGTGGCTCACTCGCTCCCGGTCGGACCGTCGAACGGGGGCAACTGGCGCTCGATCGACTCACGGTTCGGCTCCAGTTTCTCGGGCAGCGCCAGACGAGCGCCGAGGTCCTCGAGGCGTTCGTCGACAGTAAAGCCCGGTTCCATCGTCGCGATCTCGAACAGGACGCCCCCCGGTTCGCGAGCGTAGATGGCGTGGAAGTATTTCCGGTCGATAATCCGGCTGACGTTCAGGTCGCGCTCGATGAACGCCTTGCGGTAGGCCTCCTGCTCGTCGGTACTCTCGGCCTGAAACGCGACGTGATGGACCGTGCCGACGCCCATCTCCCCTCGGCCGAAGTCCGTTTCCACGAGGTCGACGATTGCGCCTGGACCGCCGGCAGCGCTCCGGTAGCGGTGTCGTCCGTCCGCCGTCGCCTCGTGACTGTACCCCAGTATGTCGGTGAGTATCTCGGCAGTGGGGTCGACGCTGGCGACGGCCAGTGTCACACTATAGAAGCCCTGTAGCTGGTGGGCTACCGGCACTGTGCTGTCGGTCCACGGCGTCGCAGCCGAGGGTGCGTCGGTCGCGACGAGTTCGAGACTGATTCCGTCCGGGTCTTCGAACTGGAGCACTGTCTCATCGAACCGCTCGGATTGAGACACGTCGACGCCGCGGTCAGCGAGCCGCTCCCGCCAGTAGTCGACGGCGTCCGGATCGATGAGATACGCTGTCGTCTGTGTCTGACCGTCACCGAACGATCCCTGTCGACCGTCGTCGGTCCAGGGGAAGAACGTGATGTTCGTCCCGGGCGTTCCCTCGCTGTCGCCGTAGTAGAGGTGATACGTCCCGGTGTCGTCGTGGTTGACCGTCTGCTTGACCAGCCGCAGACCGAGGGTTCCGACGTAAAAGTCGGCGTTGCGTTGCGGGCTGCCCGCAATGGCAGTCACGTGGTGAAGTCCGTCTGTTTCAGGTGTCATTATACAGTATGGTCCCCCCAGGACTGAGAAGGTTTCTCACCCTGGTGTCACCGGGCGGCACGGATGTTACCACGATATCGATCCAACTGAACGGTTAACAATCGGCCTGCTGTAGTCAACACATGACCTGTCCATATCTGGAGTATCGCGAGGCGGACGAAACGCGGTCGTTCGACCATGAACGAGCGTACTGTGCTGCCGCGGAGACGTTCGTCCAGCCGATGCGGGCGGATATCTGTAACGACCGGTACGAGCTAGACCACGGGCAGCACTGCGAGATTTATCGTGCTCATGCGGAGGGCGAGTGAGCGTGGGCTACGAGGCGTACCTCGATGGCGACCCGGTCGTCATCACGGCGGCGCTGACCGGCGGCGTCCACGGCAAGGAGGCGAATCCGAACCTCCCGGAGACGCCCGAAGAAATCGGGCGTGCCGCAGGTGAGGTCGAGGCCGCCGGTGCGTCGGTCGTCCACCTCCACGCCCGGAAACCGAACGGTGAGCGCTCCTTCGAGACGGACCGCTTTCAGGAGATCGACGACGCCGTTCGCAGACATACCGACGACATCATCATCCAACACTCAACGGGGGGGACTGGCGTGCCGGACGACGTGCGGCATCAGCCGCTCCGAACGGACCCGCCGCCGGAGATGGCGTCGCTGGATATGGGGCCGTTGAACCGCTACGAGCACCTGACTAGCGAGAACACGCGAGCGCTGGTCGACTCGCTGCACGCCGAGATGGTCGACCGCGGTATCAAGCCCGAGCTAGAGGTGTTCAACGGCGGCCACCTGAACGAAGTCAGCGGATTACTCGACCGCCGCGACCTCGCGGACCCGGTGTACGCGACACTCATTTTCGGGCCGGGGACGCTGACCCCGCCAACGCCGGCGAACTTCCTGAACGCTATCGACAATCTTCCGGAGGGCGCGTTGTTCAACACGCTCGGGTTCGGTCGACACCAGCTGCCGTTTGCGACCATGGGACTGCTGTTCGGCGGCCACGTCCGCGTCGGTCTCGAAGACAACGTCTACTACGACCGCGGTGAACTCGCCGAAAACAACGCCCGTCTCGTAGAGCGCGTAGTGCGGCTGGCTGACGAACTGGGCCGCCCCGTCGCATCGGCCGCGGAGGCCAGAGAAATCCTGTCTGCGTGAGCGCTGCGACGCCCCTCGCTACTGCGGCCCTACACCGACCAGCCCCTCAGCCAGCGAGTCGAGGTCGGCAAGCGTCGCAGCGAGTTCGGTAACACTGTCTTTCTCCCGTCGCTTCGGGTTCGCGAGAACCCGAACCGGTTGCGTTCCCAGCGAGACGAACCCGAGGTCGAGTTTCGTTGCCGTGGCACGGAGGCCGAGCCCCACGTCAGCATCGCCTGCCAGAACCTTCCGGGCGGGGCTCTCGTGAGCCTTCGTCGTCAGTTCGTAGCCGTCGATGGCATCGACGACTTCGGCGCGGCCGACGCCCCGTTCTTCGCCGAAGGCATCGAGCGCGTCGTCGAAGCTCCGTCGCAGCCCGGAGGCGGTGTCCCGGTTGACGAAGCGGTAGTCCCCGTCGACGAGATCGCTCAGGTCGGATATATCGGTATCCGGACCGACGACCAGTCCCCACTCGCGCTGCCAGCCGCCGATCTCAGCTGCGTCGTGGTCGCTGTCGGTCGGACCCGCGACGATGGCAATATCCGGGACGCCGTTGTCGAGTCGGCGGCGTCCTTCGGTCGACCCGAGCGGGAGATACCGCGGGCGGGAAACGGTGTCCAGCAGGCGCGAGAGGAGCGGGTCGTCCTCGCCCATGCCGAGAAGCGTCGGCGGCCTGACCGCCGGGGAGAACAGCGTCACGTCGACTGGCTCCCCTTCCGCGAGATAGTCAGTCCCCGGCGGCACGTCCACGAAGCCGTCGGCGTCGACGAGGCTCGTCGTCGCACCGCTGCCTTTGTCGACGGGATAGACCAGCAGCGACCCGGATTCGTCCTCGACCAGTCCGGCCGGCATGAGGCGTCTGCGCCCCTCCCCGTAGCGCTCCTGGACTGCCATCGTGCCGGACACCGTCGCTGTCTGTGGCGGGTCCCGACCGGCGGCGTCCCGGACCGCCGGCGCGACGAACGTCTGGAAGATGGTCAGCGCCGACACCGGATACCCCGGCAGCCCGACGTACGCCGAGTCGCCGATGGTGCCGACGAGCATCGGCTTGCCGGGTTTGACGGCGACGCCGTGGAGTCGGAGTTCGCCCCGCTCCTCAATGACGCGGTAGATGACGTCGACCGCGCTCGCGCTGGTCGACCCCGACGAGAGGACGAGGTCGCACTCGTCGGCCGCCTCGTGGAGCAGCCGCTCCATCTCCGCGTAGTCGTCGCCGGCGTGGGGGTACATCACCGGGTCGCCGCCTGCCTCCGCGACCGCGCCGGCCAGCGTGTAGCTGTTCACGTCGTATATCTCACCGGCGGCGCTGTCGAGGGGATTCCCGGGCCGAACGAGTTCGTCGCCGGTCGAGAGGATGCCGACGAGGGGGCGGCCGCGTACCGGGACCTCGTCGACGCCCAGCGCCGACAGAAGCCCGATTTCGCGTGGCGTGATTCGCGTTCCGGGACCGAGCGCGCGCGCTCCGGCCGCGATGTCCGCGCCGGCGAGCATCACGTTGTCACCGGGCGCGACGGACGTGCGTATCTCGACGCCGTCGTCCGTCTCGGTCGTCCGCTCGACCATCACGACGGCGTCCGCACCGGGGGGCATCACCGCGCCGGTGGAGATCTCGGCGACCGAACCGGACTCGACGGTCACGTCGGGTTCCTCGCCGGCGTGGACCTCCCCGGTGACCGACAGCCTCACCGGATCGGCCTCGTCAGCGCCGAAGGTGTCTCTGGCCCGGACCGCGTAGCCGTCCATGCTCGCGCGGTCGAACCCTGGCACGTCGATGTCGGCGTCGACCCGCTCAGCGAGGACGCGGTCGCGGGCGTCCGCGAGCGGGACCGTCTCCGGGTCGGGGTCGATATCGAGACTCGCGACGACCTCGTGGGCCTCCTCGGGCGAGGCCAGGTCGCGGAACTCCCGTCGGTCGCTCACTGTGACCACTCCCAGTCCTCGACAGCCACGGTGTCACCGGCGTCGTACCCCTCGACGGACTCCGGCACGACGACCCAGCCGTCCGCGAGCGCGACGCTGGAGAGGACGCCGGAGCCGCTGGCCCGCGTCGGGGTCGCTGTCGGCTGTTCGTTCGTATCTGCGTCGTGCAGTTCCACCCGGGCGTAGGTTCGGGTCCCCGGTTCGCTGGCTATCTTCCGCGTCAACTCGGCCTCGGTGGTCGGCGGCTCTGTCGCCGGGAGGTGACCGGCCCGCCGGAGCGCCGGCCGGAGGAACTGGACGGCGTTGACGATACAGGCGACCGGATACCCCGGCAGCATGAGAATCGGCGTCTCCTCGACCACGCCGAGCGCGACCGGATGGCCCGGCTTCAGCGCGACGCCGTGGACCAGCACCTCGCCGATGTCGTCGACGACCTCCGGGAGCAGGTCGCGCTCGCCGACGGAGGACCCACCGGTCGTCACCACGATGTCGTGGTCCAGGTCGTCGCTGATTGCGTCGCGGAGCGCGTTCACGTCGTCGGTGACGATGTCGCGGTAGGTCGCCGCCCCGCCCCAGCGTTCGACGTACTGGGTGACGGTCTGACCGTTCGTCTCGATGACCTCCCCCGGCGCGGGGTCGTCCTGTACCAGCTCCTCGCCAGTGGGAATCACGCTGACGGTGGGGCGCTCGTACACCTCGACAGTGTCGTTCCCGACTGATTTCAACAGCCCGAGGTCAGACGGGCGGAGCCTGTGACCGTCCTCGTAGAGGGTCTGCCCTTCCGCCACGTCCTCGCCGACCGGCGCGACGTTCTCACCGCCCGCGACCGCGTCGAACACCGTGACGGTGTCGCCGGCCACCTCGGTCTCCTCGACCATCACGACGGCGTCTGCGCCATCGGGGAGTTCGCTCCCCGTGTGTACGCGGGCCGCTGTTTCTGTGGTCACCGTCTCACCGACCCGGAGCGATGCCGGCGACCGCTGGCTCGCGCCGAAGGTGTCCTCGGCTCTGACGGCGAAGCCGTCCATGGCCGCCCGGCGGTAGTGGGGCACCGCTCGCTCGGCGGTGATGTCTGTGGCGACCACGCGCTCGTCGGCGTCGCGCAGCGGGACGCGCTCCGTCCGTTCGTGGGGCGTCACTGCGTCCAGCAGTGTCTTCCTCGCCGTCGACACCGGCGTTCGGTCCTTGAACCCGGCCGACTTTCGGGACTCGTTGCTCATGCCAGTACGAATGGCCGGCACACCAAAAAGCTCGCCAGGTTCAGAAGGCTCCGGTCGGAAGGGGACGTATGGCTGAATCGGACCTGTGTTGTCGGATCTGTGGGCGCGAACTCTCGACGGGGCTGGTCGCGACTGACAGCCGCCATTGCTGTCTCAACGCCACCCCTATCGCCGGGAGCTGTCCGGAACACGGGCCGGTCGGGCCGCACCACGCTATAAAAAATAAATAGGGGTGTTTTCAGCATTTTTTGGTCTGATAACAACTAAATGCGGGTCGTAGGTACACTAAACCAAGATGTCGACTGACCACTCGCGAGCGGTCGACGGGGAGCCGCCAGAGGACCCGGCCGACCTGCTGCCCGATAACAGCGCCCTTAGTCTTGAGGAGTACCTCGACATGCACGCCGCGGTCGGCAACCGGATCCGGTACGAAATCCTCTACCGCCTCGTCCACGGTGGGGAGATGAGTCCGACGGAACTGGATGACATGTTAACTGTCGATGACAGTACGCTCCACTATCACCTCAACACGCTCGTTGACGCCGGCCTCGTCGAGAAGCGCCAGCGGACGGACCGCGGCCAGGATGGACTCTACACATACTACAGTGCGACTGTCTTCGGCGAGGTGACGCTCACCGACGGCGTCGACGAGCTCATCCGCGGCGAACAGGCCTTCGACGACATGTACGACAGTTCGGCGGAGTGAGTGGGCACGCGGCCGGCACGGAGGTTCAAGTACGGGAACGGGGCCACGCCCCGGTATGCTCCAGGGGACTCCCGCCGTCGACCCGACAGCGACGCTCGCGCTACTCGCTGCGGTCGGGGCGGGAGTCGGGCTGGGAACGCTCAGCGGCCTCATCCCGGGGCTGCACGCAAACACGTTCGCGCTGCTGCTCGCGGCCGCAGCGAGCAGTCTACCCGGGCCGCGGCTCTACGTCGGCGTCGCGATGCTTTCGGCCGGCGTGACACACACCTTTCTCGACGTGATTCCGGCGCTGGCACTCGGCGTTCCGGACCCGGCGATGGCGGCCAGCGCGCTGCCGAGCCACCAGCTGGTCATCGAGGGGCGCGGGCGAGAAGCGCTTCGCCTGTCGGCGCTGGGGAGCGGCCTGGCGGTGGTGTTTGCCGTTCCCCTTGCGGTTCCGCTGACGCTGGTGATGGAACGAATGTATCCGCTGCTCCGCCCGTGGCTGTCGGTGTTGCTCGCTGGCGTCGCCGTCCTGCTCGTGATCACCGAACACGGCCGTCGCCGGCAGGTGGGTGCCGCGTGTTCGCTGGCCGCCAGCGGGCTGCTCGGTGTTGCGCTGCTCGATGCGCCACTGACTGGGTGGCTGCCGGTCTCGGACGTGCTGGTCCCGCTGTTCTCGGGGCTGTTCGGCGCGCCGGTGCTGCTTGCTGCCATCGAGGGGGACGGCGTCCCACCGCAGGCCGACGCGACGGTGACGACGCCGCGGCGAACAGTCGGCGTTCTCGCGGGCGTCGGCACGCTCTGTGGCGGCGCTGTCGGCTACATTCCAGGAATCTCCAGTGCCATCGCGGCGACGCTGGCACTGGGGCTGGTCGCCGATCAGGGGCCACGGGCGTTCATCGTCACGACGAGCGGCGTCAACACGGCGACAGCAGTGTTTGCCCTGTTCGCGCTCGACTCGCTTGGAACACCGCGAACCGGCGTCCTCGTTGCGTTGGACCGGGCCGAGGTGCCGCTCGTGCTCCCGGCGCTGCTCGCAGCGGTCGCCATCGCCGCCGTCACCGGCGCAATACTCGTTCCGACCGTCGGTGATCGCTATCTTCGGATCGTCGGGCAACTGGATCCAGCGGCGCTCTCGGTGGCAGTGCTCGCGCTGCTCGTCTGTCTCTCAGCGCTCTTTGCGGGGCTGGTCGGTATCGGTGCGTTCGGCGCGGCCACCGCTGTGGGCCACCTCCCGCCGAAGTTCGGGGCTCGACGGGCGACCCTGATGGGGGTGTTGCTCGTCCCGCTGGCGCTATAGATAGCCCCGCTGCCGGAAGTGAGCGAGCATCACTGCGACGACGGCAGCCATCCCGACCATCACCGCCGGATAGCCGAACGTCCAGCCCAGTTCCGGCATGTTGTACGGGCTATCGGCGAAGTTCATCCCGTAGATACCGACCACAAAGGTTAGCGGAATGAAGATGGTGGCGACGACGGTGAGGACCTTCATCACCTCGTTGGTGGATTGGGACACCGTGTTCAGGTAGATGTCGCGCGCGCCAGCGACGAGGTCGCGGTACGTCTCAGTCAGGTCGACAATCTGGACGAGGTGGTCGTACACGTCCCGGAAGTACTTCTCCGTCTGTGGTTGGATCTGCTTGGGGTCGCCGCGAGCGAGGATACCGATGGCCTCGCGGGCGGGCCAAACCTGCTTGCGGAACGACAGCAGGTCGCGCCGGACGTCGTTGATCCGTTCGAGCGTCTGGATGTCGGTGGATGTCGTCACTTCTTCCTCGATCTGTTCGATATCGGTCTCGATCTCGTCAAGCAGATCGAAATACGCGTCGACGATGACGTCGATGACCCGGTAGGCGGTGAAGTCCGGCCCGCGGTGGAGGAGTCGCTCGTCCCCGCGGCCGACGGCGTCCATCACGCGCTGGACGGACGGGACGGCTCCCGTCGACAGCGTGACGACCCAGTCGGGGCCGATGAACAGGCCAAGCGGCGTCGTCTTCACCTCTTTGTCGAAGGTCGTGTCGCCGGGCGTGAGCGACGCGGATTTGACGAGGACGAACGTGTAGGCGTTGAACTCCTGAACGTTCGCCCGGACGTCGTTCTTGATGTCCTCGATAGCCAGCGGGTGGAGGTCGAAAACG
Source organism: Haloarcula sp. HT12 (assembly GCF_055271655.1). Classification (NCBI taxonomy): domain Archaea; kingdom Methanobacteriati; phylum Methanobacteriota; class Halobacteria; order Halobacteriales; family Haloarculaceae; genus Haloarcula; species Haloarcula sp. HT12. The sequence goes on along the minus strand of NZ_JBUXKW010000008.1, from coordinate 52,679 downwards.
GAGCTGACAGCCTCGATCTCGTCTGGTGTCGCGTCGGTGACGTGGACCCACGTCGTCCCGACAGCGGTTCGGGCGGCCGCCAGTTCCTCGTACTCCAGCGCCTGCCCGTCGGCGTACACCACCGCGGAGATCACGGTGGGTCCTCCATCGGCGTGGAGTAGCCGACAGCGGCCACCGTCAGCCCGACCATGACCGCCGTCACTGACGCGGACCGGCCGGGATAGGCGACGCTCGTGCCGACGGCGTAGCCGGCGATGCCGACGAGCGTGAGCACCACACCTGCGACAAACAGCCGGTTCATGCCTCCGTCATCACCGGCCCGGAAGAAAACAGTATCCCCGCAGTCAGTTCCCCGAATGGGAGAGGCCGCCGAGCAGCGTATCGACCCGTGGGCTCTCGCGGTCGTCGATCCGTTCAGGGTAGACGGCGACGGCGACGACCACGTCACCCTCGTGCTCGAAGCTCGTGAGATGGATCAGCACGTCGACTTCCTGGCCTTCGATGGTTGTCGTTCCGGAGAAGACGGCCACTTCGCGGGACTCGCCGAGCGCGTCCACCGAGCGGTTCCGCTGGAACTCGACGTCGCTGATCTGGTCGTTCCGGCTCGCGACTTCCTCGACGAGGCGTTCGTTAGACCAGCTCGCGGCGGGGTTCAGTGTCTGCCCTGCCACGGTCGCGCTGGGCGTCGAGAAGACGATGAACCGGCCGGCGTTGACCTCACCGACCGGCCCGAGGTCGATGCCGCGCTGGTACTGGCGGACGTGGTTCGTGACGCGAATCGTCCGTTCCTGGCCGGCGACGTCCACCGTCCGCTCGATGGTCTGCTCGTCCGCCATCGACTGCTCGTAGCCGGTCTCTTCGAGCGCGCTGTCACTGACTGACGCGGGCGAGGACTCGAATTCGACTGTCTCTCCGGTCAGCAGGCCGACACAGCCCGACGAGACGACGAGGAGTCCGACGAGAAGCGTGAGTATGCCCTTTCGCATTATTGTTGCTACACTGTGTCCCGTATATAAAGTACTTGGCCGTTCAAGCTATCTCTGAGACTACAAGAATCGTACTGGCAGCGCGGTCAGAACTGCCCGGTCGGGTCCGTCAGAGCCGGTAAGTCGGCCCGTCGTCGGTGTCCTGTACCTCCACGCCGAGCGCTTCGAGTTCGTCCCGGAGTTCGTCGGCGCGCTCGTAGTTGCCCGCGTCCCGCTCCTGCTCACGGATGTTCAGGACCAAGTCGACCACATCGCCCGCCAGCGACACGTCGCCGCTGTCGTCGTCGCCGAACGTCAGACCCAGGATGCCGCCGCCGAGTTCTTCGAAGGTTTCGACGGCGCGGCGGAGCCCTTGGTAGTCTCGTTGCTCGTGCGCATCGAGGTGGGAGTTCACTGCAGCCGTCAGGTCGAGCAGCGCGGTCATCGCTTCCCGCGTGTTGAAGTCGTCGTTCATCGCGGCCTCGAACGCCGAGCGGGCGTCCGCGACCGCGTTGCGGAGCGTCTCGTCGGTCACTTTCGCGTAGGCGTCCACGTCGTCGCAGGCCCCGACCGCACGCTCGTAGCCCCGGGAGAGGCGGTCCCAGCGCTCCTCGGCCTCGGCGATGGTCTCGTCGCTGTAGGTCGCCCGCGAGGTGTAAGCCGTCGACAGCAGGAAGGTCCGGAGCACGTCGGGGCCGAACTCATCGACGGCGTCGGCGACGGCGAAGTAGTTGCCGAGCGAGGATGACATCTTCTCCTCTTCGGTCTCCAGCAGGCGGACGTGGAGCCAGTACTTCGCGAACTGCTTTCCGGTCGCCGCCTCGCTCTGGGCCACCTCGTTCTCGTGGTGGGGGAAGACGAGGTCCTGCCCGCCGACGTGGATGTCGATTGACTCGTCGAGGTGGGTCATCGACATCGCCGAACATTCGATGTGCCAGCCGGGTCGGCCCTCGCCCCACGGCGACTCCCAGGTCTGGGCGGTCTGGCAGGCCTCCTCGGCCGGCGCGGCCTCGGGGTGCTGGTGCTCGGCAATGTCCTCCGGGTCGACGCCGCCGGCCTTCCAGAGCGCGAAGTCGGCCGGGTGGCGCTTCTCCCCCTCGGTCTCTTCGCCCTGGGACTCGATGTCGTCGACGGACTGGTTCGAGAGCTTCCCGTAGTCCTCGAAACTGGTCACGTCGAAGTAGACGGAGCCGTTTTGTTCGTAGGCGTGACCCCCCTCGACGAGTCGCTCGACGAGGTCGATGATCTCCGGGACGTGCTCGGAGACGCGGGGGTACACCTCCGCGCGGCCGAGGTTGAGCGACCGCATGTCGTCGATGACCTGCCCGACGTAGTGGCGGGCCACGCTCTCCTCGCTGTCGCCGTCCTCGCCGACGCGGGCGACGATCTTCTCGTTGACGTCGGTGAAGTTCTCGACGTGGTGGACGTCATAGCCCAGGTGGTCGAGCCAGCGGGCCATCACGTCGACGTGGACCCAGCCCCGCGCGTGACCGAGATGCGGCGGGTCGGAGGTCGTCAGCCCACAGTAGTACAGCAACACGGAGTCGGGGTCGCGCGGCTCGAAGGGCTCTTTCTCACCGGTCAACGTGTTCGTCACGCGAAGCGTCATTACCGGGGACCACTGGTGCCGCCCGCTTTAAGCCGTCGGAAGGCGATTCACCGCTGTACGACGGCCTCGACCGTCCGGAGCGCGTCCGGTCCCGCGCGACGGCCCACCACCACGACGAGCGCGTCGTCGGTGACACCAGCCGCTTCGACGGAAACGTCCGCCGCTCGCAGGCGTCCGAGTACCTCCGCAAGCGCCGCCGGGGATAGGTCACCGGTGGCGACGATACCCGTCAGCGATCCGGCGTCCTCGGCGAAGGCGGTGTCGCCGATTCCGAGGACGACAGCGGACGTAGCGTCGGGCGACTCGACCCGACCCAGACCGCTCTGCATCGAGACTCTGGCGTCACTGTCGTGTGACGGATCGTCGTCCAGTTCCTCGGCGAACCGGCGGAGCGCAGTCGCGATGGCCTCTGCCTCACCGTCGATGTCGAGCGCGCGTGCGGCGGCCGTGTAGTTGACGACACCGGCCCGGAGCGCGTCGTAGAGAAACGGGCGCTCGCGGACGGCGTCCCTGGTCGCGGCTGCGAGTGACATTGGCGTCGGCCACGGGCGGCGCGGGCAAAAGTGGTTCTATCGGGTGCGAGCGACCGCGGGCAGCGGAGCCAGCGTCGTCGGGCCATAACCGCCACACAGGCGTGCTGTCCCCTCAGAACTGTGGGGCCGGTCCCAGCAACTGAGAACAGTAAGGGGGGTTTGTCCCCCTCGGCGTCCACTCTCTACATGAGGGAAGAACAATGGCGATTGCACAACGTGAACGGCAAGCGTTCGGACAGCCCCTGGGAGCAGCGGAGCGAGTTATCGGCGCCATCGTCGTTGCTGCTGGTGCGCTGGGACACGCCGCGCTGCTTGCGGCCGCCGGACTGTTGTTCTACGTCCTCCTGTTCGGGCTGTAACCGAATGAATCGGTCGGCAACCACTCACTTTCCGAGTTCGACATCGCACAGCCTGCCGGCTATCCGGACAGGCCAACGAAGGCCCTAAGAACGGCTCGCCCCAACCGAGCGGTATGGACGAAGCCCTCGTTATCGCGGCCCACGGCTCCCACCTGAACGCCGAATCGAGTACGCCCACCTACGACCACGCGGACACGATCCGGGCGACCGGCGCGTTCGGCGAGGTCCGTGAATCGTTCTGGAAGGAGGAACCGTCGTTCCGGGAGGCGCTACGGACCGTCGACGCCGACGAGGTGTACCTGGTCCCGCTGTTCATCTCGGAGGGTTATTTCACCGAGCAGGTCATCCCCCGGGAGTTCCGTCTGGAGGACTGGGACCCCGAGCTGTGGGACTCCGACGGGACGAGCGCGACCAACGCGACGCTGACCGCCGAAGACACGGACCAGACGGTCCACTACTGCGGCCCGGTCGGCACCCACGACTCGATGAGCGACGTCATCGTCCAGCGGGCCGAGTCCGTCACCGGCGACCCCGACGTCGGCGAGGGCTTCGGTCTCGCGGTCGTCGGCCACGGCACGGAGCGCAACGAGAACTCCGCGAAGGCGATCCAGTACCACGCCGACCGCATCCGCGAGCGAGGCCGCTTCGACGAGGTCCAGTCGCTGTTCATGGACGAGGACCCCGAGGTCGACGACGTGGCCGACTACTTCGAGAGCGACGACATCGTCGTCGTCCCGCTGTTCATCGCTGACGGCTTCCACACGCAGGAGGACATCCCCGAAGACATGGGCCTGACTGACGACTACCGGACGGGCTACGACGTGCCGACTACCGTCGAGGGCCACGACATCTGGTACGCCGGCGCGGTCGGGACGGAACCGCTGATGGCCGACGTGGTGCTCGAACGGGCCGCCGACGCGGGGGCCGACGTTCGCAGCGCCATCGAGCAGGTGCGCGAGGAAACCGGCGGCGCAAAGCCCGCGACGGGGGACTGACGGCTCACCGACTGCTACCGCTGGGTCAAAATAACGGGGTTCCGCCACTGGCTGGCCGGAACCAGCCGACTTTTGCCGACCGAGTCCCGTTTCCCCGTATGGACGGCGAGTACGTGGACGCGCTGGTGGCAACCGCCCCCGACGGCATCGCCTTCGACGACCTCCACGTTGCCCACGACAGTGACGGGTACACGTTCCAGACGCCGGACGTGGACCATAGTGGTATCGACGAAGCAACGCTCCGGACGGTGGCGACGGATTCGCCGTACGTCCGGAACTGGTACTTTTGGCACGCCACCGCGCCCCAGAAGGCGGACCGGTGGGCGTTCCTCCGCTGGCTCGAAGGCGCGGAGCAGCGGGACGTGGCCGAGCGCTACGACGCGCTTGCCGACGGCATCGCTGCGACCTGGGGCGAACTCCACCTGACCGTCACGCTCTCCGACGGGGAGCGGACCTACAGCGTTCGCCACCGCGCCGACGCCGACGTCGGAACCAGCGTGCTCGACACGCATGACGACCCGCTCGACGCGCGCGAAATCGCGAAACACGACGACGACGGGGGCTACCGTCCGCTCAAGACCGCGCCGTCGCTCCGGACCGGCTGGGCGTTCCCCGAGCTATCGGCGGGTGAGTTCGTCACCACGGTCGACGCGTTCTACCCGGCGACCGTCGCGAACTGGCACCGCGAACGGGAGGGCGAACTCGACGTGACCCACTGGCGGGACACCGTCGACCGGCAGACGGGCATCTACGGCGTCGTCAAGACCTGGGACCGCGGCGACGGCTACGAGCACGTCAACTGGGTCGCCGAGGCCTGCTGTGACGATTCCCAGTGTCTCAAACGCCGGGAGTGGCAGTACGACGACGAGACGGAGCTCGATGTCGACGGCGGATCGGGGGAGTTCCCTTGCCGTGAACCCTGTTCGCTCGTCATCGCTGGCGCACGCAAGTGGACGAAACTCGAAGGCGAGCAGTCACAGACCTACGAGTTCGAGCTGACGCCCAGCGAGAAAGAGCAGATCGAGGACATCATCGACGCCGTGGCCGACGGCGAGGCGGACGACATCCGCGAGGCCGACATCTACGAGGGGGCCAACCGGTACCGGGCGCGGTTCCTGCGTGCGAAGCTGTTCGACGACGAGGGGAACCTCGGCGGCGTCGAGACGGAGGAGTGAGGTATCAGGCCGAGCGGACCGCGACAAACAGAAGGCCGACCAGGATTGTGACCGCGAGGACGGCGCCGACAGTCAACAGAACGTTTCCGGTGAGTACCAGCGTGATGAGCCCCGCGATCAGGACCGTGAAGCCGCCGGCCGCCAGTATCGGCCCCGCGGACAGGTCGTCGAGGCCGGGCTCCGATCCCGTCGCCGGCTTCGGCTGTGGTTTCGACAGGTCGTCGTCGACGATGACCGGTTCGTTCTCGGTCCCGCCTTCCGGGATGTAGACGTCGATGTATCGAGTCTCGGCGCCGTAGGCCGTGACGACCTTTAGCTTCCCCCGGACCGGTCCGTCACCGTCGACAGTCACCCTGACCAATCGATCGGTTTCGGCCCGTACGTGATGGTTCGTGGCGTCAAGCGACGCGACCGAAGAGAGCGAGTCGTCGAGGTGGAGATGGACGTGCAGGGCCTCGCCGTGGTTGATCAACTGCACGTCGAAACTCCCTGTCGCGTCGAACTCGTTTGGAACCTCCAGGCTGTGGATGTCCGTTCGGTTGAGGTGCACGGGCAGGGAGTCAGGCACGGGCGTGACTCCGCGGGGCGAGGAAAAAAAGGTTCAGGCCGGTGCCTCGTCGCGCATGTCCGGCGGGAGCAGGTTCGGAATGCCGTCCTCGATTGGGAACGTCTCGCCGCATTCGGTGCAGACGAGTTCGCCCGACAGGATCTCACCGTCGTCACGCTCCGTCACTTCGAGGTCGAGGTCGTGTTTGTCCAGAGGGCAGCAAATAATTTCCATCAGGTCCTCTTTCATACGTTCAGCCAAGACCGGCGGTCGCAAAAGTCTGCCGCTCTCCCAGTGGAGACGGACCCGTCGCTGGGCGCTGGTGAGTGAACATACAAACGACGAACCCGACAGCGATGGCAGTTAAAACGGCTGTTCGCGGACGATGGTTTCGCCGCGGCCGGGACCGACACCGATGGCGTAGGCCGGCGTGTCGAGTTCGGACTCGATGTACTCGACGTAGGCCTTCGCGTTCTCCGGCAGCGCGTCGTACCCCTCGTCGGCGGCAGCCTGCCAGTCGACTTCCGGCCAGCCGTCGAAGCTCCGGAAGTTCGCCTCACATTTCGCCCACTGCTCGGTGGTCGCGGGCATCGACGCCAGTTCCTCGCCGTCGAGCGTGTACGTGTGGCCGACTTTGACTTCGTCGAGGCCGGCGAGCACGTCGAGGTGGTTGATGGCGATGCCGGTAAAGCCGGACACGCGCGTCGAGTGACGCAGCATCGGCAGGTCGAGCCAGCCGACCCGTCGCGGGCGGCCGGTGACAGTGCCGTACTCGCCGCCCTCCTCGCGGATGTAGTTCGCCAGCTCCTCGTTCTCGCCTTCGCCCTGCTCGTCGTAGCCCGGCGTGTCGCCGACGACGCCGCCGAGTTCGGTCGGCAGCGGGCCGCTCCCGACGCGAGTGAGATACGCCTTGACGATCCCGATAACTTCGCCGTCGCCGACGACGCCGGGGCTGAGTCCGGTTCCGGTCGCCGCGCCGCCGGCCGTCGGGTTCGAGGAGGTGACGTAGGGGTAGTTCCCGTGGTCGATGTCGATGATGGTCCCCTGTGCGCCCTCCAGCATGACGTTCTGGCCCTCGTCGATGGTGGCGCTGAGGAAGGCCCCGGCGTTGACGGTCATGTCTTCGGCCTCGAAGCGGCGGCCGAACTCGCGGAACTCCTCGAAGATGGCGTCCACGTCGAAGGCGTCGGGGTCTTCGAGTTCGTTGATATCGAGGCCGTACACGTCCTCGACGACGGCCCGCTTCTGCGGGACGACGTATTCGAGCCGGTCCCGGAGCACGTCCGGGTCGAGCAGGTCGCCAACGCGAACCCCGCGCCGGCCGGCCTTGTCCTCGTAGGTCGGGCCGATACCGCGGCCCGTCGTCCCGACTTCCTGATCCGTTTCGCTTTTTACTTTCTCCTCGATACCGTCGAGCACGCGGTGGAACGGGAGAATGACGTGTGCTCGTTCGGCGATGCGGACGTCCGGGTCGAGGCCGCGTTCCTGGAGCGTGTCTATCTCGTCGAACAGCGTTCGCGGATTGACGACGCACCCGTTGCCGAGGACGCCGACCTTGCCGCGGATGGCTCCGCTCGGAACCAGCGAGAGCTTGTACTCCTCGCCCTCGTGGACGACGGTGTGGCCGGCGTTGTCGCCGCCCTGATAGCGCGCGACGACGTCCACGTCGTCGCCGTACAGGTCGACGATGCCGCCCTTCCCTTCGTCGCCGAGCTGTGAGCCGACGATGGTTACGGTCATCGAACCCACCTTCCAGCCACCGTGATAAACAGATTACGGTCCCGATATCACGCTCGTGAGCAGTACCCATGTGAATCGTTACGACGGTTTTAAGACACCCCTGTTCGAACGTATCAACGTTGTAGCGGTTGTCCGAGGGAGAACCTTTAAATACCACAAACACAAGTTAACAATTGCCATGATAGACAGGCTTGAAAAGGAAGTTGACATGCTGGAGCGCCACTTGCAGGTGCTTCGCATGGTTATCGAGAACGAGCCTATCGGTATCGTGAAGATGTCCAACGAAACTGGCTACCCCCACCACAAGGTGCGCTACTCGCTGCGCGTTCTCGAAGAGGAGAACCTCATCGAGCCCTCCAGCCAGGGTGCGATCACGACCGAACAGACCGGTGAGTTCGTCGACGACTTAGACGAGAAGGTCGACGAAATCATCGACAAGCTCGAAGGTATGAAGATCGAAGACGCGGCCGAAATCGAAGGCTAAGCTTCTCTCTCAGAGTTCCGGGACCGCCAGGTGGAACTCCTGGTTTCTCGCTTCTAACAGACAGAGGTGAAATCCCTCCTTGCGCGAGAGGTTCACGAAGCTCTTCCGCTTATCGCGGTTGAACAGCCCGCTAGAGGTGGCTTCTTCCGCGGTTTCGAGCGCCCCCGGCTCGAAGAAGCTGCTGGTGACGAGGAACGCTGACGCGAGCGACCCGGAGGCGTTGCCGACCCGCTCGGCGTTCCGGACGAGGTCCGACATCTGGCCCTCGGAGGCCGGTTCGCGCGAGTCGTTGATGTTGGCGACGACCAGCGGGTTCCCCATCCGGTCGCGGACGACGACGTCGAACCGTTCCTGTGAGCGGTTCTCCTGGCCGTCCTCCGTGTAGGTCACCGTGACGTTGCCGTTCAGTTCGGCGCGGTCGATGGCCGGGAGGCCTTCGTACAGGTCCTTCATCGCCCCCGCGTGCCCGGTGTCCCGGATCTCATAGAGGAGATTCCGGATGAGCCAGTTGACGAAGCGGTACTGGATGCTGTCTTCGAGGAACTCCTCGAAGGGCGTCCCGTTGACCGTAGCGCCCTCGGCTTCGAACTGCGTGTGGTACTCCAGCCTGAGGTTCGCCTCGACGTCCTCGCGGCTCGCCTCGCCGTCCTTGGCCTCCTCCAGCGTCGCCTTGCCCTTCGAGTCGTACCTGACGAAGAGGTTCGTCCCGTTTATCGCCTCACTGACGCTGAGCCGGGTGCCTCCCGGGGCGGTGTCGTTTTGCTCGTCGAGTTGCTCCTCTAGCCGGTCGATCTCGGCCCGCGCGTCGGCCAGTTCCGACTCCAGGCGGTCGCGTTCGTCCCGGAGCTCTTGGTTTGTGGCCTCCAGATCGGTGAGTTCGGATTCGAGGTCCGATACCGTCTCGGCCCGCTGTTCCAGTTCGGATTCGAGTTCCGCAACGCGTTCCCGTTCGGGCGACGACGTCTCGTCGGCCGGCGGCCGCGACTGGTCCGCTGTCGACGGCTGGGACTGCGGCGTCTCGGCCTGTGCAGTCGTGCTACTGCTCTCCTGGGCCGGAGCCGGACCCTGCACACTGGATTCGGTCGACGGTACCGGGTCGTCCTGGGCCGGCTGGTCGCGTCGCGGCGTCGATGCCTGCTGTCCTCCCGTCGGCTGGGTTTGAGGGGGTGACACGCTGGTCGTCGTGCTTTGCTGGGCACCCCCGGATTTGTTCGGATCCAGCGACGGGACCGAGCGTGTTTCCAGGTCCGTCCGTGACCCGCCAGACCCGGCTTCCGTAGCCGGAGTCGCCGCTGACCCGGACTGTGCTTGGGCCGGCCGCGACTCGGTGCGCTGGCTCGGTTTCGAGTCGGTCCGATCAGTGTGCTGGTCTGTCGAAGCGGCCCGGTCGCTCTGTGACGACGAGCTTCGGGCACTGGCCCCCTGCGCCTCCTGCGTCTGTGACGGGTCCGTCGCCGAGCGCTTCGGTTCGGTCTCCGGAGCGTCACGCTCTGTGGCCCCCCGGTCGGGAGCACGCTGGTCGGGGTCCGGTTGTGACTCAGTGTCGGTGCCTGTCGCCGCCCTGTCGGACACGTCGGTCGCCGATTGGCTGTCCGGACCGGGCTGATCATCCGACTCGGAACTGCGGCGGGACCGATCCGGGGCCGCACCGGCGGCTTTCGACCCCGGCGGACCGCTTGCCGGACCACGGTCCGACGGCGACTCTGCCGCAGTCTGGGTCTGTCCGGCATTGTCGGTTCCGTCGGTACCGGAATCCCCGCCAGCGTCCTGGGACGGGTCCGCCGGCTCGTCGCTGGGAGCGTCGTCGCGCCGTGTCGCCTCGTCCGGTTCTGCCCCGCCTGTCGGCGTGTTGTCCACTGCGCCGGTGTCGGCCGGTTCGTCGGCGACAGCCGGTTCGTCGTCGGCGTCGAGCGGATCGACGCCGGCGGCCGCCGGGTCCGCTGACTGCTCGTCCGTATCGTCTTCCGGCGGTTCCGGTATCTCGATGGGCTCGATGTCGACCGGCATCACCTCGTAGATGCCGACCTCGTCGTTGGCCGTCTCGAAGGCCTCGTCGTCGGTGAGCAGCTTGTCGGAGTTGCCGACCCACGCGACGCTCATCGAACGGCCCTGATGATACACTGTGTAGTAGTCACCCGAGAGAACGTTCTCGGAGAGTTCGATAAACCCGGTAAAGTTGCCGCTCGACAGCGTCCCGTCGACGTCCGCAAGCGCCGTGTCTTCGGTGTAGTACTGTGCTTTGACCTCGTCGGCGCGCTCCTGCATCACGGCAAGCAGCGGCAAGGCCTCGTGTGGTGACCGCTTGGCTGTTCCCGACGCGTCCTCGAAATCCTCGATAGTACCGTCGAGGACGCCGACGACGGTCCCGTTCAACATGAACAGGCGCGTCGGACCCGCGATGACCGCGCCGGAGAACTCCTGCCCGGCGAGGTCCTGCAGGCCCTCGAACCCGCCGTCGAACGGAACCGACTCCCAGCCGTCGACCCGTTCGACCGTGCGTGTACTCATTACTCCCACCAAGCCGGATGGTGGACAAATAGTTTGTGCCCACGGGGCCAGTCCGATGGACATATGATGATTCACCCGTTATTGTTGGTATGGTAGAGGAGCCGGGACTAAGCGACCAGTATCCGACCGCGAGTCCGTGGCCGTTGTTTGTCGCACTGGGACTAGCACTGTCAGAGATCGGCGTGTTCGTCGGGCTCTTTCCGGTGGCTGTCTTCGGGCTGATACTGTTCGGCGGCAGTATCGCCGGTATCCTCACCGAGTCCGGCTACGTCGAGCGGCCGTGGCCGACCCTGCTCGGCGTCGGGGTGGCCCTCATCGTCATCGCTGCTGCGTTTGCGGTCTGGCAGATCCCGGTCGCCGAGATCGCGCTGTCGAACGTCGGAACTGGACCGCTACTCACTCGGCTGGTGGCCGTCGGTGTGGCGGGCGCTGTGATGATTGCGATGGGCAGCGTCGCCTCGATAATGGAACAGACCGCGGCGTGAGACGGGTACCCGGACGTTTGATCGAAACCAACACTCTATTTACTGGCCTGTTCTAACGGGGAGGCATGGCACTGTTCGGGTTCGAAAAAGACACCCTGCTCGACCTCACTGTGAACGTCATCCCGCTCGGGATTCTCTTCTTTTTCATCGTCGCGTTCGCCGCGTTCCCGGCGTTCGGAACGGATCCCGTCTTCTCCGGGATGCAGTTCGCGCTGATCATCTCGATGTTCCTGTTGCTCGCTGTCCTGACCTACTACGCGGGGAAAGCCGTCGAGAACGCCGAGAAGGAGAGCGACGAACTCGGCCACGAGGACTGAACGGACAGTTTCAGACAGCCCGTCACGGGAACGTACCCAGCTCGCCAGCGAGGACAGTGTGCGGTCGACCCTTCTTTCGACGGGTTCACTGCCGGATGGGAGCCGTATTTTATCGCCGTTGCTGCAGGAATCGACCCTTTGATAATGTCCCAGTCCTGAAGGACGACTATGGTAGCAGGAGATATTGTGCTGACGGGGCTGATGGCCGTCCTCCTCGTCGGCGTCGCCGCGCTTCTCACCCGTGTCGAGAACTGGCGTTCGTATACGCCGCTCGCGGGTGGCGGGGCAGTCACGGGTGACGAGACGACAGTCATCAACCGTGAGAAACCCGCAGGTATCATTCGCTGGCTAACTACGGTCGACCACAAGGATATCGGTCTGTTGTACGGGGTGTACGCGGTAATCGCCCTGGCTGTCGGTGGGATCATGGCGATGCTCATCCGCATCCAGCTCGTCACGCCCGCCGGGGCCATTCTGGGCAACAACGCCTACAACTCCATCCTGACGAGCCACGGCATCACGATGCTGTTCCTGTTCGGGACGCCCATCATCGCGGCGTTCGCGAACTACTTCATCCCCCTGCTCATCGGGGCTGACGACATGGCGTTCCCGCGTATCAACGCCATCGCGTTCTGGATCCTCCCGCCCGCGGCGCTGCTCATCTGGGCCGGGTTCTTCCTCGCGCCGGTGACCGAGAACATGATCGAGCCGGCCCGCACGGCCTGGACGATGTACACGCCGCTGTCGGTCGAGCAGGCAAACCCTGGCGTCGACCTGATGTTGCTGGGGCTGCACCTCTCCGGTATCGGGGCGACGATGGGGGCGATCAACTTCATCGCGACCATCTTCACCGAACGTGACGGCGAGGTCAACTGGGCGAACCTCGACATCTTCTCGTGGACGATCCTCACCCAGTCCGCGCTGATCCTGTTCGCCTTCCCGCTGCTGGGGAGCGCTATCGTGATGCTGCTCCTCGACCGCAATCTCTCGACGACGTTCTTCGCCGTCGAGGGCGGTGGCCCGCTGCTGTGGCAGCACCTGTTCTGGTTCTTCGGCCACCCCGAGGTGTACATCCTCGTCCTGCCGCCGATGGGTCTCGTGAGCCTGATCCTGCCGAAGTTCTCGGGTCGGAAGCTGTTCGGCTTCAAGTTCGTCGTCTACTCCACGCTCGCCATCGGCGTCCTCTCCTTTGGCGTCTGGGCCCACCACATGTTCTCGACGGGCATGGATCCGCGGCTCCGGGCGTCGTTCATGGCTGTCTCGTTGGCTATCGCGATACCGAGCGCCGTCAAGACGTTCAACTGGATCACGACGATGTGGAACGGCCGCCTCCGGCTGACGACGCCGATGCTGTTCTGTATCGGCTTCGTCTCGAACTTCATCATCGGCGGCGTCACCGGCGTCTTCCTCGCCTCCATCCCCGTCGATCTGATCCTGCACGACACCTACTACGTCGTCGGGCACTTCCACTACATCGTGATGGGAGCCATCGGCTTCGCGGCCTTCGCCGGCATCTACTACTGGTTCCCGGTGTTCACCGGGCGGATGTACCAGCGCACCCTCGGCAAGGCCCACTTCTGGTTCTCGATGGTCGGGACCAACCTCACGTTCTTCGCGATGCTCGCGCTCGGCTACCTGGGCATGCCGCGCCGGTACGCCACCTACGAATTCGACGGCGCTATCGCGCCGCTGACGCAGGTGGCGACGTTCCACCAGCTGGCGACGGTGGGCGCAGTCATCCTGTTCATCGGCCAGCTGTTCTTCGTCTGGAACATCGTCCAGTCCTGGCTCGAAGGTCCGAAGGTCGAGGACGGCGACCCGTGGAACCTCGAACGCGACGGCATGCTGGACCGCGAGTTCCAGTGGTTCGACGAACAGCTCGAAGCCGAGGCACCGGAGAAGGACCCGTCGCTGCTCGCTGACGGCGGCCAAGAAGACGACAGCGACTCGTAAGCGCGTCGCGGTTTTTTCGCAGTCTGTTGTCTACTGCTGTGGGCGTGTCAGGTCACCGTGATAGCCGTCCCTAGCTCGCGCCGGAGACGAGGACCATAGCCGTGACGAACATCATGAGCGCGATTCCGGTCAGGACGAGAAACAGGAGTTCCTTCTGTGACATAGGATAGCTACGGCGTGGAAGTGAAAAAGGCTAATCGTCTCCACGCCGATGAATCCACATGACCGAGCAAGCTGAGGGCCGGTCCGGACGGAAGATCGTCCTTCGCCTGTACGTCGCTATCGTGGTTCTCGCCGGTGTGATGGGGTTCGTGCTTGGCAGTATCCGGCCGGAGGACCTCCAGCCGGAACTGTTCGGCGTGATTGCGCTGCCCCCGACACCGTTTGGCGTTGCTGTCTACGGATTCGTCACCATCGGTGTCGTCCTTGGCGTGTTGCTCGTGCTCGTCATCTACGTCTCCGGGCGCATCGACGACACGGCCGGGTCCTGAGCGCGTTGCTATATCATCCCCCGCCGTACCACTAATTCAGTCCCACGCTGTAGCTACCTCGTCCCGCGTGTTGGCCACCAGCTACTTGATTCCTGTATTTCGTTAGTTTAATCTAATCCGGCAAGGAACCGCCCTATAGTCGCCTGCCTGACACCAGGTCGGCGTCTCGTTGCCCTCCCCACAGATGCGCCTCGAGTTTGCCCCCCGTCAGTGGTTGGTCCGCCGGTTCGCTATCGACCGACGTGCGCTCGCCGCGTTCAGGGTGTCGCTCGGGCTATGTCTCCTCGTCGACATCGCCCTGCGGTGGTCGGACACGGTCACGTTTTACACCGATAGTGGTGCACTCCCACGCTCGACACTGACTGACCTGTATCCGGTCCTGGGCGACGTGTCACCGCTCGCTGTCTCGGGGGCCGCCTGGCTGCCGCTTTCGGCATTCGGACTGACAGCCCTCGCAGGACTGGCGCTGGTGGTCGGCTACCGCCCGCGCCTGAGTGCGGGCGTCGCGTTCGTCCTGCTCGTTTCGATACAACTCCGAAACCCCGTCGTTCTCAACGCCGGCGATACGCTGTTTCGGCGGTTGCTGTTCTGGAGCCTCCTGCTTCCCCTCGGATGTGGCTGGGAGAACGGGACGCCGGAGTCTGCATCGACACGGGTCGCCACCGCCGGCACTGCAGGCATCCTCCTGCAGGTGCTTGCCGTCTACGTGACGAACGGCCTCATGAAGCTTCGCGGTACGTACTGGCACCAGGGGACTGGGGTTCGATACGTGTTCCAGCTCGACCACCTCACCGTCCGCGCAGGTGACGTGGTTGCGGGCTGGGACCCGGTGCTGGTACTGGGGAACTGGCTCTGGCTCGCCTTGCTCGTTGGGTCCCCGTTGTTGCTCGTCTGGACCGGACGGTATCGGGCAGGGCTGGTCGCGGCGTTCATCACCGCCCACACGTGTATGGCGCTCTCATTCCGCCTGGGCGTGTTCCCGCTCGTCTCGGTTCTCGGACTGGTGCTGTTTCTCCCGCCGTCGTTCTGGGACGCGCTCGCGGATCGACGGCCCGCTGCTATCGAGGCGTTGCGACCGCGGTGGTCGGAGTCAGCGATAGGCCGCTCTCGTGTCGGATTCCCTACGGTGACGTATTCGCTGGCGGCGCTCGGTATCGTCGTGATCGTCGTTCTCAACGCTATCGCGGTCGGCTTCGTCGCCGCACCGACGGGCACGCCGGACAGAGTTTCCGACCGGAGCTGGAACATGTTCGCGCCGGATCCCGCGCTGGAAACATGGTGGTACGCGGCCCCAGCAACCCTGGAGTCCGGGGACCGAGTCGACGCGCTCACCGGGAGGCCGGTCAATCTCTCCCGGCCGTCGGAGGTGTCCGACCGGTTCCCGAACCAGCGCTGGAAGAAGTTCCTCGGGACAGCCCGTCACGAACCCGGTCTCCGACGGTCGCTCGCAACGTATCTGTGTTCCCGGTGGAACCAGAGCCACGACGATGCGCTCGAACGCGTAGATCTGGTTCTCCTGCGAGAGCCGACAAACCTGAACGGGACCGAATCCGTCGACCGGGAACGGCTCGGGTCGTATCAGTGTGTATGAGCGGACCAGTCAGGCGACGCTCGCCGTTTCCTGATAGCTCCCGTACTCTGCCTCGAAGACGGCCATGATCTCGCCCATCGTCGCGTAGGCTTTCACCGCGTCGATGATGACGGGCATGACGTTCCCGCCGTCGGTGATCACCTGTTGCAGTTCCTCGAGCGCCGCTTCCACGGCCGCGTCGTCGCGCTCTGCTTTGACCGTCGCGAGCTTGTCCCGCTGGCGTTCCTGCACGTCCTCGTCGACGGTGAGAATCTCGGGTTCGGTGTCTTCCTCGACGGTGTACTTGTTGACGCCGACCATGACCTCTTCCTCGCTTTCGACGCGCTGCTGGTACTCGTAGGCGGCGTCCTGGATCTCACGCTGGAAGTAGCCGTCCTGTATCCCCTGAATGACGCCGTCACGAACCGACCCGTCGCCGAGTTCGTCCCTGATGTGGTCGATGTAGGCCATCGCCTTCTCCTCGACCTCGTCGGTCAGGGATTCGATTGCGAAACTGCCGCCCATCGGGTCGACGATGTCGGCGGCTCCCGACTCCTCTGCGATGATCTGTTGTGTCCGGAGGGCGACCCGCACCGCTTGCTCGGACGGGAGTGCCAGCGCCTCGTCGAAGCTATTGGTGTGCAAGCTCTGGGTGCCGCCCAGCACGCCGGCGAGGGCCTGAATCGTCACCCGGACGATGTTGTTCAACGGCTGCTGTGCGGTGAGTGACTGGCCCGCGGTCTGGGTATGGAACTTCAGTTGCTTGCTCGCGTCGGCCTCGGCGTCGTACCAGTCGTCCATCACCCGGGCGTAGATGCGCCGGGCCGCGCGGAACTTCGCGATCTCCTCGAAGATGGAGTTGTGGGAATTGAAGAAAAAGGAGAGCTGTGGGGCAAAGTCGTCGACCTCCAGCCCGCGGTTCAGGCAGTCCTCGACGTAGGCGAAGCCGTCCGCGAGCGTGAACGCGAGTTCCTGCACGGCGGTCGAGCCGGCCTCTCGGATATGGTATCCCGACACCGAGATGGGCTTGAACTTCGGGGTCTCCTGACTGGCGAACTCGATGGTGTCGGTGACGAGTTTCAGCGACGGCTCCGGCGGGATGACCCACTCCTTCTGTGCGATGAACTCCTTGAACATGTCGTTCTGGAGGGTCCCACGGATCTCCTCGCGCGGGACGCCCTGCTGGTCGGCCAGCGCGATGTACATCGCATAGATGACCGGCGCGCTGGGGTTGATCGTGAAGGAGGTCGACACCTCGCCGAGGTCGATGCCGTCGAACAGTCGCTCCATGTCCGCCAGCGTGTCGACGGCGACACCCTCCTTGCCCACCTCCCCGTCAGCCATCACGTCGTCTGAGTCGATCCCCATCAGCGTCGGCATGTCGAAGGCAGTCGACAGCCCGGTCTGGCCCTCGTCGATGAGGTAGTGGAACCGCTCGTTGGTCTCGTCGGCGGTGCCGAAGCCGGCGAACTGCCGCATGGTCCACTGCCGGCCGCGGTACATCGTCGGATAGACGCCGCGGGTGAACGGCTCCTCGCCGGGGAAGCCGATGTCCTCCTCGTAGTCGATGTCGTCCACGTCGAGCGGCGTGTACAGTCGGTCTACATCGAGGTTCGATACTGTCGCGAATTGCTCTTTGCGCTCGCCGTAGGCATCCAGTACGGGGTCGAGTGTCTCGGCTTCCCACTCGTCTTTCTGCTCGCGGATGCGCCGGAGGTCCGACTCGTCGAACATGCCTCCGTGTATGTCATGATTTAGTAAGAAGGTTCGGGCGGTGTGTGGTGGTACCGACAGCCACACAGCCGGGACTAATTCTGGAGTCGCTCCGTCGTCTGCACGAGCGGATGGTGTGCGTAGTCGACGACCTCGATGTCGTCGATTGACTCCAGGTCGGAGTCCGCGGCCGTCTCGGCCATCCCGAGTTCGACCGTCTCATCGAGGACGATGACGTAGGCGTCCATCTCGTCGATACCGAGCCGCGCGGCGGCTTTCACCCGGTGGTGACCGTCAGCCAGCAGCAGGTCCCCGCCGTTGTCGATGACGACAAGCGGTTCCGCCAGCCCGCGTTCGAGTTCGTACACCCGGCCTTCGAGTTCGTCGGCGTACACCGTCGTCTGCGTCGGAGTCAGGTCGTCGAGCTTCACCTCCCGGCGGCCTTCGTGTGTCGTGATGCCGTGGATGTTCTCAAGCGTCCGGCTGAGTTTGTCCACCTTGCCCGGCGTTGCCCGCTCGATCTGTGAGCGGATCACGTCGGCGTTCGAGATGATGCCGACCAGGTGGCCGGCGTCGTCGACGACCGGGAGTTTCTGGATGCCCGACCGCAGAATGACGCGCGCGGCGTCCTGGACGGCCATGTCCGGGTGCGCCACGAGGATGTCGTCGGTCATCACGCGGAACATCGGTTCGTGGTCCTCCGCGAGCAGCAGGTCGCGCGCGCTGACGAACCCCTCGACCCGGCGGCCGTCGGTCACCGGAAACCCGCTGAAGTGGTCGTTGTCGGCGATACGTCGGGCGACCTCCCCGACAGTGTCGTCGAGTTCGACGGTGGCAACCTCGCGTGTCATGTAGTCTCCGACCGTCGGTCGACTCGATTCCTCCATCGACACTGAGTTCTCGACCGACGGCAAAAAAGGCTCGCCTACGACGGGTCGCTGTCGTCGGGTTCGACGAGCGTCTCCGGGCTGTCGTCCGGCGTGTCAGCAGGCTCATCGTCTGTCGGCTCAGCTGTGTCGTCCGTCTGTTCTGACTCGTCGTCGTCAATGTTCTCATCACCGTTTTCCAGATACGTCACGTCGCTGTCCCAATTCTCTGCGGTACCCTCACCCGGTTGTTCGGGCGCGTCGCCAGCCGTCGCGATAGTGTCATCGCCGTCCTGGCTGAGCGCCGTCGACTCCGTAAACGCAGCGACATCGTAGTCGGTGCGGGCGTAGACGCGCCCGAGCAACCGATGCGAGCGCGACTGGATGGCGTCGAGAAACCGGTCCGAGACGATAGAGCGGACGATCTCCTCCAGCGATTCGTCGCGATCATCGACGGTGATCATCCCCACGTCGATCTGTGCGCCCGCCATATCGGCGTGGCCGCCCGCCGACCCGATCTGCCCGAAGGCGTCCCGCAGGGCCTCACCGAGATCGATATCCGCCCCGCGAGCCCGCGCGGAGGCGTAGATCGTCCCGCCGACGACGCCGTACACCATCGTCGCCTGGACGCCTTCGAGATCGAGCAGCCTGTCGGCCGCCTGTGCGAGCGCGTCGCGGTCGTTGATCTCGCCGACACCGGTCAGCAGCACCGACCCCTCCTGTTCGCGGTTCGCAATCGCGCGGCCGATGACCGACAGCGTCTCCGGGCTCACGCTCGGATCTTCGATGCGCTGGAGGGTCGCCATGTCCGCGTTCGTCACGAGATGGGCGGCAGCCTCGAAGTCGGCGGCGGCGACCTCCCGGCGGAAGTCCTTCGTATCGACCTGAATGCCAAAGAGCAGGCCCGTCGCGATGGGCGTCGGGATGTCGATGTTGAACCGCTGGAGATAGTCGACGAGCAGCGTGCTCGTCGCCCCGACACCGCTCCGGAGATCGACGAAACGGGCTTCGATCGGGACGCGCGGCGGATGGTGGTCGATGACGATGTCGATAGGGGTCTCCGGCGGGAGCTGGTCGTTGACGCCGGCTCTGGAATGGTCGACCAGCGCGAACGCGTCGAAGGCTTCCAGTTCGTCCGGCGAGTCGGCATCGAGGTTCCGGAGGTCGAAATCGAGGAGGTTGACGAACGCCCGGTTCTCCTGGTGGGAGATCTCCCCGTAGTAACAGATCGTCACCTCGCAGTCGGCCCGCTCCGCGAGCGCGCCGAGGGCGACGGCGCTGGCAATCGCGTCCGGGTCGGGGTTGTCGTGCGTGACGACGGCGAGGTGGTCGTCGATGTTTCGCAGCACCTGATGGAGTTGCCGGGCCCGCGTTCCTTCGTCGCCGACCGACTGGGTGACATAATCGGTGACGACGGCCTCCGGAGTGACCAGCCGGTCCGCCACGCTGTCCAGTCGGTCGCGCTGGTCCGCTGTCGCGCCGCGGCCGGCGTAGGCGAGGAGGAACACGTCGGGAAAGCAGTCGCGTGCGGCTGTTGCCGCGGCGACGTTCCGTTCGGGGTCCTCGCTGGCGACGATGACGCTCTCCGGGTGAAAGTCGAGATCGGCGAGAACGGATGGCTCAGTCTGGTCGGCTTCGAGTACGTTGATACCGTCCGCCCGAAGCGTTTCAGCACGGTGCTCGTCCTGGGTCACGACTGCCAGGTCGCCGCGGTCGTCGCTAATCGCGTCGAGAAGGTCCGCGGCCGTCGGCCCGAGTCCGAGCACCAGCCGAGAAAGCATACCGTGCAGTCAGCGCTGGAGCGTCTAAAAACCCGTTACTTCAGCCGTTCCTGGAGAAACGACGGATGCGCGGCGGTAACGCCGTCGAGCGCGAGTATCTTGTCCTCGATCACGTCCGCCAGCGAGTCCCCGTCCATCGCGCGGACCTCCGCCATCAGCATGTGGTCACCACTGGAGGTGTACAGTTCCTCCATCTCCGGAATCTCCTTGAGGTTCCGCGTGGCCTCGACGTAGCAATCGCTCGCGATGTCGATGCCGACAAGGGCAATCGACTGGCCTGCCAGCTTCTTCGGGTCGACGTCGGCGGAGTAGCCGACGATGACGCCCTCCTCTTCGAGTTTCTGGATGTATTTCCGGACTGTCGGCTTCGATACGTCGGCTCGCTCCGCGATTTCTGCGTACGAGGCCTGTGCGTCCTCTTCAAGGACCGACAGGATTCGACGCTCCGTGGACTCGGCACTCATGGACTAATCTTTTCGGTGCATGAAAAAATATCTTCCGAACCGGAAACCCACGTTCGAGGTGGTGTCCGCAGTCCGTCAGCGAGCCTTATTTGTGGTGTTCGAGGAGGTTGTCGTAGGTCCGCTCCCACTCTGCGTCCTCGTCGAAGTACCGCTCCGCGAGCGGTTCGTCGGGCATCTCGCCGATCTGGCGCTTCTCCTCGCCGTAGGAGGGGCGCTCGTCTTCGATGTACATCCGACCGGTCAGCACTTCGCCCTCGTAGAGGCGCTCCTCGGTCTTTCGCATCATCTCGGCGGCTTCCGCGCGGTCCGAGACGTCGAAGTCGAACTCGTCGGACTGCTGGACGTCCGTGTACGGGACGTAGTGTTTCGCGTCCTTGTTCCAGGTCGGACACTGGGTCAGGAAGTCGATGTGCGCGAAGCCGTCGTGTTCGATGGCCTCGGCGATGATCTCCTTCGCCTGGTTCGGGTTGACGGCCGCGGTGCGGGCGATGTAGGTCGCGCCCGCGTTGAGCTGCTGGGACAGCGGCCGGATCGGCGACTTCGCCGAGCCGTGGGGCTGTGTCTTGGACTTGTGGCCCTTCGGCGACGTCGGCGAGGTCTGGCCCTTGGTCAGCCCGAAGATCTCGTTGTTGAACACGATATAGGTCATATCGTGGTTCTCACGGGCCGTGTGGATGGTGTGGTTCCCACCGATACCGTAGCCGTCGCCGTCCCCGCCGGCCGCGATGACTTCGAGGTTGGGGTTGGCGAGCTTCGCGGCCCGGGCGACGGGCAGCGAGCGGCCGTGGATGGTGTGGAAGCCGTAGCTGTTGAAGTAGCTGTTGAGCTTCCCGGAACAGCCGATGCCGGTAAACAGGGCGACCTCGTCGGGGTTCTTGCCGACCTCCGGCATGGCCTGCTTGAGCGCCTTGAGGACGCCGAAGTCGCCACAGCCCGGACACCAGGTCGCCTGCGGTTCGATACCGGGTGTGAACTCGTCGCGGTCGATTTCGCGTTCTTCGTTGATTGCTGAGAATGCACTCATTGGTTAGTCACCTGCCGCGGGGACGTACTTCATGTTGCTCGCGGCGAGTTCCTCGCCGTCGATGCTGGACTCGAACCCGTCGACGATCTCGGCGGGCTCGAAGGGGTTGCCGTTGTATTTCAGGAGGCTCGACATCTTGTCGCCGTACTTGCCGAGTTCCTTCTGGGTCAGGCCGCGGAACTGGGCCGTGGCGTTCATCTCGACGACGAGCGCCTCGTCGACGGATTCGAGCCACTCGGAGACTTCGTCTTCCGGGTACGGGGCCATGTCGGAGACGCCAAGTGCCTTCACGGAGTGGCCGTTCTCGTTGAGCCGGTCGACGGCCTCGAAGACGGTCCCCTGCTGGCTGCCCCATACGAGGATGCCGTAGTCGGCGTCCTCGGGGCCGTGGTAGGTCTGGTGGGACGTGTTCTCGTCCAGGTCAGCACGGATGTCGTCGAGCTTGTTGAGCCGACGGTTCATCTGGGCGACGCGGTTCTCGGGGTCCTCGCTGATGTGGCCCGATGGGTTGTGCTCGTTGCCAGTCGCGAGGAAGCGCCCGTCCTTCTGGCCCGGCACGGTGCGCGGGCTGACGTTCGAGCCGTCCTCGGGCTCGTGGAGGAACCGCTGGAACTTCCCGGAGGAGTGGTGTGCGGCGTCCTGGATCTCCGCTTCGGTGAGGACCGAGCCGGGATCGGCGTTCGGTTCCTCGTCGAAGTGGCTGGCCGGGAGGTTCCGGAGTTCGCCCTGGATCTTCTGATCGTAGACGACGATGGCCGGAATCTGGTACTCGTAGGCGATGCGGAACGCCGAGCGGGTCTGGGTGTAACACTCGCGGATGTTCGCGGGTGCGAACACGACGCGGGCGGAATCGCCCTGTGAGGTGTACAGGACGTGTTCGAGGTCCGCCTGCTCGGGCTTGGTCGGCATCCCCGTCGAGGGGCCGGCTCGCATCGCTTCGACCAGCACGATAGGCGTCTCGGTCATCTCCGCCAGTCCGAGCGGCTCGGACATCAGCGCGAAGCCACCGCCGGAGGACCCGGACATGGCCTTCACGCCGGCGTGGGACGCACCGAGTGCGAGCGCGGCGGCGGCGATCTCGTCTTCGACCTGCTCGGAGATACCGCCGAACTCGGGCAGGTGTTGGGACATGATGGTGAACACGTCGGTCCACGGGGTCATCGGGTAGCCCGAGATGAAGCGACAGCCCTCGTCGATTGCGCCGTAGGAGATGGCGTTCGAGCCCGAGAGGATGACCTGCTCCTCGTCGTGGGAGCCCTCGGGGACCTCGATGTCGTGGTCGATATCGAGTTCGCTGGCGGCTTCGTAGGCGTCGTGCAGGACGTTGAGGTTCGCCTCCTGCATGTCGCCGCTCATGTTCTGGGTGATGAGCTTCTCGAACTCGTCGGTGCTGATGTCGAGAATCGCCGCGGTCGCGCCGATACCGGCCGTATTCCGCATGATCTCGCGGCCGTGTTCCTTGGCGATGCCGCGGAGGTCCATCGGCACGACGTGCCAGTTGTTCTCTTCGGCGGCCTCTTCGAGACCGATCTCGTCGACGTCCTCGTCGTCGAGCAGCCCCTCGTCGTAGAGGAGGACGCCGCCCTCGCGGAGGTCGTCGAAGTTCTCGTACAGCGGTTTCAGCTCCTCTTTGCCGTAGTAGGCCTCTTCCTGTGGGTTCCGGGCGAAGGAGTCACCCAGGGCAAGCAGGAAGTTATAGCCGTCCCCGCGGGACTGTACCGGTTCGTCTTTCGCACGTACTTCCACGTACGTGTGGCCGCCGCGGATACGCGACGGGTAGTGGCGATGTGTGAACACGTTCAGCCCCGACCACATCAAGGCCTTCGCGAAGTTCTGGCTTGTCGAGTCGATTCCGTCACCGGAACCACCGGCGATTCGCCAGATTAGTTCGTTGTCTGTCATGGTGAAATCCTCGGCCCCAGCTCTGGTGCCGTATCTTCCCGTTGGGGGGCCATGACTAAAGATTTTCCACTACAACACCACTCATTAATCGTTATCTTTCGGCTCAGGTACCTCAGATTGCCGTTTTCGAAATGGCACTTCGCCACTGTTGGGGTGTGTGTACACGACCTCTGGGACACACCTGTCAGCCACGAATAGTAAGTCGCGCAACTCCCTCCCGCAACGACTAACACAGTGACTACCGATGTATAGTCGAGGATGTCGTTAACGGAACTCATCGCTGGCGTCGAGGACCATCAGAAGACGCTGACTATCTTCAACGCCGGGCCGACAGCGGCCGAAGACCTGCGCGAGCGCTTCGCGGACCGTAACGTCCACGTTCAGACCGAGCAGACCGAGAGCGGGCGACCGGGCGAGTTCATTACGCTGAGCGAGGACGAAGAGGTCATCGCGGCCGCGAGTCTCAACTCCTTTACCGACTCGCTCGACGAAGGCCGACAGTACATCACGCGGGACAACAGTCCGTACGCGTCGATCCTCGACCACCTCGACGAGACGATGTTCACCTCGTGGTCGATCCAGCGGATGACCGCCGCCTCCCGCGAGATCGAAGACCGCGCGTGGCGGGTGGGTAACGGGACGTTACACGCTGGCTTTCAGACCCTCTCGACGCTCCAGGGCGAACTCGACCTCTACGAGCGGTTGGGCGAGACGGACGTGGACGTTCACGCCTACTGTGTACCGGACGTCGAACCACCCGAGTACAGTACGTTCTCGCTGCACCTGGAACGGTCAGACGAGATCGCCGACTCGTGGTTCGTCGTGTTCGACGGCGGCGGTGACCCGACCCAGAAGTGTGCACTGCTGGCGGAGGAACGCGAACCGCGCGAGTTCTACGGCTTCTGGACCTACGACGAGTCCACGGTCGACTGGATCATCGACTACCTGGAGGAGACGTACGGCTATCTCGAACAGTAAAAGCCGCGTTCGAACCGGGCAACGTGGCTATTACCACGGCTGGCCGGTGGCTACCATCCCGTCCACGACATGACGAACGTTGCTGAGTCCCGAGAGTTCCGTATCGAAGAGACCGGCGAGCGCCTCAACGGTCTCGAACTGGAGTTGCACCTGTTTTTCGGTGTGTGGGCTATCGTCGAACGCGACGAAGACCGGTGGGTCGTGGCGACCGACGACGGCCAGCGCCGAACGCTAGTCCCTGTGACTGACTGATCTGTCGTGACTGTGTGACGGACTGCCCTGCCAATGCCCTGTATCAGTCCCCAATCCCGGACACGTCCTCGAACACCGCGAGGTCGTGGCCGAGCAGCACCTCGGCCCCCGTGGCCCGCTGGCGGTCGCGGCACCGCTCTAGGCTCTCTTTCCACGCACCGTTATTCCAGAGGAGGCTCGTCGCCATCGGCTGACCCGCGTAGTTCGCCTCGACGTACGCCTCGTCGCCGACGACGAGGAGCGGCTGTTCCGGGCGGTCGATGAATGCGCCCATGAGCCCGGGCGTGTGACCGGGGAGGTGGAGCAGTTCCACACCGTCGGTGAGATGATAGCTGTCGCCGTGGACGATCTCCCAGTTCAGGTCACGGTCGAAGTCGCTGGCGAGGTAGGCGATAGAGCCCTCGTCGGTGTTGGCGCTGTAGTACGCGTACGGGAGTTCCTCGCGGTGGACGTAGATCGGCACGTCCGTTCCCGCGAAGTTGTGCAGGCCGCCGGCGTGGTCCAGATGCAGGTGGCTCATGACGACGGCGTCGATCTCGTCGATGCTGTAGCCCGCAGTTTCGAGATCGGCTGCCAGCGTGTGCTCGGCGGCGTCGACGTGTGCGAAGGCCTCGTACAGCGGCGTCGGCCAGTACCCGTCCCTGGCCTCCGGATGTGAGCCGGTGTCCCAGAGAACGGTCAGTTCCGGCGTCTCTATCACGAGGTTCCAGACGACGTACGTTTCGTACTCGTGTTCCGGGTCGCGGTTCGAGGCCGTCGCGACGCTGTGGCCGTCGACGACGAAGTTTCGGTCAGCCTGTACGCGGCCCCGGTCGACGAACGTCACCGTGATCTCGTCCATAGGATCGCTACGTCCTGTCGCCAAGTAAAAAGCGGTGTCAACTATGGCGAATCGTCTGTAGCTGACTTCACTCGTTGGAACACCTGCTCGCCAGCGTGAAGTCGATTCGTCCCCTCGACGATGGGAGTCCCTTTTATATTATTTCATGCTCGTTAGGACAGGACCCACACACACCACCCTGCAAGTGTTCTCGGTGTTGGCGGGAGAGGGGGTGGGGAGGGGAGGGGCCCCTCTTGCGTATTTAAACGATCGAAGTAACGATCAGTTGTCTCGGAAGTCTCTGATAGGTAGAACCCTCAAGAGTACATAAACTGGGTTTAGAGCGGTTGTAGAATCAGTTGAGTTGTCAGCACTATCCTTGAGTTGATCGGATGTTATTGCTTGTACCATAAAATATAAATCAAAGTTACTAGGTCTAGTTATAGTCTAGAACGAGAGAATATAGAATCGCAGGACTCAAGTGTGCTAGATCAGGAATCGCCACAGCAGACCGCTCGTGGCTGTTTTCGACAGCGCTCGGAGAAACACTTGCAGGGTGGTGTGTGACTATTCGACGCAGAAACACTTGAAACACTTGAACGGTGGTCACTGGTTTTATATAGAGTCACTCAAAAGGTGGGATACGATGGTCGACGTGAACGAGAACCCGTTCGACGGGACTGACGCGATCTTCGAACGAAAGCAACCGCTGAAAAAGGACACGTTCACGCCGGATACGATCTTTCACCGCGACGAGGAGATCGAGTTCTACATCAACGCACTGCAGGACGTTATCGTCGGCCACGACCCGAACAACGTCTTCGTCTACGGTCCCACGGGCGTCGGCAAGACTGCTGTCACGAAGTGGGTTCGGGATAAACTCGAAGAGAAGGCCGAAGCCGAGGATATACCGCTCACCGTTATCGGCCCGATAAACTGCCGGAACTACCGGTCGGCGTACGCGCTGGTCAACACGCTCGTCAACGAGTTCCGGGACCCGGAAAACCAGCTCCCGGAGAGCGGCTACAGCACTGACAGCGTCTTCGAGTTCCTCTACGAAGAGATCGAAGCCGTCGGCGGGAACGTGCTCATCATCCTGGACGAGATCGACAACATCCCCGCGGACGCGCGCAACGACTTCCTGTATGAACTGCCCCGCGCCGAAGCCAACGAGAACACGCCCATCACCGACGCGAAGGTCGGGCTCATCGGTATCTCGAACGACCTCAAGTTCGTCGACGTGCTGGAACCCAAGGTGAAATCGACGCTCGGAGAACGGGAGATCAAGTTCGGCCCCTACGACGCGACGGAGCTTCGGGACATTCTGGGCTACTACGCCGACATCGCGTTCCGGGAGGACGTGCTCGGCGAAGACGTCGTCCCGCTGGCAGCGGCTTTCTCCGCACAGGAACGCGGTGACGTTCGGCAGGGGCTCCGAATACTCGAAAAAGCCGGGGAGTACGCGCGGATGGAGGGCGCGGATGGTGTGACGGAGGCACATACCCGCCGGGCGACAGATACGATTGAGACTGACGAACTGCTGGATTACTTCGAACACGATCTCAGCTCGCAGCAGGCGCTGACGTATCTCGCGACGACGCTTGCGCTCATCGAACCGAAACACGAGGCCTCGACGAAGCGGATCTACAATCTCTATTCTTCAATCGCTGAGTCGAGCGGCCGCCGGGTGAAATCCGAGCGCAAGATCTACGAGTTCCTAGACCAGCTCTCCATGCAGGGACTGGTCCGATCCGCTGAGCGGAACCTCGGTCGGAAGGGTGGGCGCAAGTACATCTACGAGGTCACGGACGACCCAACCGACATTATCAACGCCGCGCTTCAGTCCTCGTACAGCGACGCTGTCCCGAGCAACGTCAACGGAATCCTCGAACATTATCTGGAAGACGAAGCCACGGAGTTCGAGGCTCCGGACACCACCGACGACGAGCAACAGAACCTCTGGCAGTTCACGTAGCCCCACCACCCCCACACCCCCACGGGGGTTCCCACCGTAGAACACTTGCACGGTGGTGTGTGTGTGTGTTCATCGGCGGCCGCAGCTATCGAGCAGTCCAGAACAGTTGCAGGGTGGTGTGTGGGCCCCACGATAGGCCGTGATTGCAGAGTGTCTGGAGATATCTTCTCCCGTCTCTGGCGTGTAGAACACTTGCAGACCGGTGTGTCAGTCTGTTTTCACCGCGGCATCACGGTATTCCGTTTCGAAAACACTTGCAGGGTGGTGTGAACCCGATTCACCGGGAAAACCGCCCAGAACGGGCTCGTCGGAACACTTGCAGGGTGGTGTTCCAATGAACTCTCCCCTTTCGATCAGTCCGGGAAACACTTGCAAGGTGGTGTGAGAAACCCCACCGAAAGGCCGATCCACAACGCAAAAACACTTGCAGCGTGGTGTTTTCGGGAATTCCCGCGTTTGCAAACCACGTGTGAACATGTGCGGAGTGGGAACTTCATGTGAACGTGTGCGAGGTGGGAACTCCGTGTGAACACTTGCAGGGTGGTGTGTGAACACGCGTCCACTGTCATCGGCTGGTCGGAGCCGAACTGGAAACACTCGCAGGGTGGTGTCAGAACACTTGTAGGGTGGTGTACTGGCCCTGTAGCACTCGTGTAGACCGCAGATGGGGGCATACTGAGCTATCTGACTCGTGTATCCGGACTATCTGCGGGACCAACCGTTGTAGCGAGCGCTGCACAGTCACGTTCCGGCACAGAACACTCGAAGGGTGGTGTTCGCAAAAAACACGACGGTTAGGACAATCAACCAAGCGACGTTGCCCGACTGATATCCGACCGCTACATCGGGGCCTGTTTGTAGATAAGGTTCCGCTGGATGTCGTTGGCTCCCTCGTAGATGACCGGAATCCGCACGTCACGGTACACGCGGGAAATGCGGTTCTCGGTTAGCACGGAACGCCCGCCGTGAAGCTGCATGCCCTTCTCCGCACAGTCCATCGCCGCTTCGGTCGCTTTCGTCTTCGCCAGTGCGGCCCAGTAGCCGGCGTTTTCCTGGTTGGCGACGCGCTCGGCCGCGTGCCAGGTGAGCGTCCGGGCGGACTGGAGGCCGAGTTGCATGTCGGCCAGTTTGTGCTGGACCGCCTGGAACTCGTCGACGGTCTTGCCGAAGGCCTCCCGGTCGTGGACGAACTCCCAGGCCTCCTCGATGGCCGCCGCGGCGAGGCCGATGCCGTGTCCGCCGACGACGACGCGTCCGTGATTGAAGAACTCGGCGAGCATGTAGAAGCCGGCCCCCTCGACGCCGATGAGGTTCTCCTCCGGAACCCGGCAGTTCTCAAGCACGATGTGGGCCTGCTTGGACGCCCGGAACCCCATCTTCTCGGGGATGTGCTCGGCGTGGTAGCCGTCGGCGTCCGTCGGGACGATGAACATCGAGTAGTTCCCGTAGCGGTCGTTCGGGTCGTCGTCGGTCTTGGCGTACAGCGTCACCCAGTCTGCCTCGACGCCGTTGCCGATCCAGTACTTCTCGCCGTTGAGCACCCACTCGTCGCCGTCCTTCTCGGCGGCCGTCGTCATCCCGGCGAGGTCGCTCCCGGTCTCCGGTTCCGAGACGGCCAGACCGGTGAGCTGGTCACCGGCGGCGACAGGCCGGAGGAACTCCTCTTTCTGCCACTCGGCACCGTGGTCCTCGACGATTTCGGCGCCGAAGCTGGCAAGCTGGAGCGTCAGCGCGATCCCTGCGTCGGCTTTGTACAGCTCCTCTGCCATCGCGAGCATCTGCTGGAGGTCGTAGCCGCTCCCGCCCCACTCCTCGCCGATGTCCTGTGCGACGAGTCCGGCCTCCGTGGCTGCTTCGAGTACTTCCCAGGGGTACTCCCCGGACGCGTAGTACTCACCCGCGACTGGTTCGATGTGCTCCGCGGCGAACTCCCGAGCCTCCTCCTTGACCCCGTGTGCGTGTTCCGGAACGAGTTTCTCGGACAGTAGATCCATAGAAACTATCATGGTTTGTGTACTCATATACTCCGTGGAACTCCGCCAAACACCGTCGTAGTTGTTCCACGAAAATCACTGATAATCGGCCAGCACGCTTTTCCATGGCTGTGGCCTTCCTCGGACATGAACCGCCGAGAGTACCTGCTTGCCGGAGCCAGCCTCGGAACCGCCGGGCTTGCGGGGTGTTCGTTTCTGGCTGCGGCCGAAGCGCCGCCGCCGGACGTTCCGAAACAGCAACTGGACGAGGGTGGCTGGACGCGAACGGACCAGTCCTCTGAAACAGTGTTCGACCGGAGCTACGGCCCGGTATCCGTCGAGGCTGTCTCCAGTACGGTCCAGTACGCCGACGAAGAGTTACAGGAGCGCGTCGCGAGCCGTACCCTCGACCAGGTGCAGACCGCGCTCTCCGTGTTTTTCGCCACGCGGGTGGATTTCAGCCCCAATCTGGACAACCTCCCGGCCGGCGTGGGCCAGGAAGAACTGCTGGCTGAAGTCAGAACGAACGCCCGCGAGAGCTTCGAACAGCAGATGGAAGCGCAGGGGTTGACCGATATCGAGAAGACCGGCGAGGGAACCATCGACATCGACACCGGCGAGACGGCCGAGACGACACGGCTGTCGGCGACGTACCCCTTCGAGGGCATCACGTTCGACGTGACGGAGAACGAGGCCGTCGAGATTCCGGCGAGCGACATCGATATCTCGGCGATGTTCGCCGTCTGGCACCACGGCGATTTCGTCATCATCTCCGGGGGTGCGTACCCGGCGCAGAACTTCGATCAGGTCGTCGAAAGCGCCCTGAGCGACGGCATCACAGTCACCGTCGACGTCGATCTCGGACTCCAGCCCGACGCCTATCGGACCGAGGTCCGGAACCTCGTCACCGGCGTGCAGTAACCGTAATTGCGCACTGGCGGGCTTGCAGTTCAGCGGCAATCCCTTACGGAAATGCAAGGAGAAAGCCTCGCGCTTCAGCGCGGGGATGAATCCGACAGTTGATGTCACAATCACTGCCTATAGCACGGCCTGATATTCCAATATATAGTTAAGCGAGAGAGTATAATTACAATTGTAATGGTCACGGTGACTGTCACCGCGAAGTTCCACAATCCATCCCTCTCACGGCGGAAAGAGTGGCAACGCGCTACTCGGCTCTACCGTGATACCAAGCAGTTCTGCATTGATGGGTGGGAAAACGGTGACTTCGATAAATCTGTGACCACAGCCAGCATCGACAACGGGCTCTACTCGGCTATTCAGAACCAAGCCATCCGCGAGGCGAAATCCGACCATAGCAAGGATGGTGAGGTGCGCTACCGAGAGAGTCAACCGTTCGCTGTCAACAACCAGAACTGGGAAATCGACACGACTGAGAACGGAACGGTCGTCGTTGGCTTCCCGTGTGTCTCCC
The DNA here is from genome assembly GCF_055271655.1 of Haloarcula sp. HT12. Lineage (NCBI taxonomy): Archaea > Methanobacteriati > Methanobacteriota > Halobacteria > Halobacteriales > Haloarculaceae > Haloarcula > Haloarcula sp. HT12. The sequence continues at coordinate 21,765 of NZ_JBUXKW010000008.1, read as the reverse complement.
AATGGTGGTACACGCCTATCGATGTGTACGACGATATTGCCGACCCCGTAGACCGTCTGGTCGAAGGTGACGCCAAGAAAACCCGTCTGCAGGTGTACCGCCGTGGAGATAATTGGTACTGTATGTTCAATATTGAGTACGACGCTGATACCTCGGGCGAGACGCCCATTGGCGTTGATATCGGCGAACGTCGCATACTCGCAGCTACAGCATACGGTGAGGATGAGTCCATGTTGGTTTCTGGTGGTGAGGCGAAATACGTTCGGCGCAAATATCGTTCCCTACGCGAGTCGCTTTCGGAGTCGGGTGCGCTTCGCGCACGCAACCGTGTGGGTGACAAAGAACAGCGTCGAATCACAGATCTGAATCACAAACTCTCCCGTCGCCTCATCACGTTCGCGGAACAATTCGAGAATCCCATCATTCGGATAGAAGACCTCGAAGGCATCCGCGAAGACAGTTCGTGGTCAGGCGTTCACTCGTGGCACTTCCACCAACTCCAACAGTTCATCACATACAAGGCCGAACGTGCCGGCATCCGCGTCGAGAAGGTCGATGCATCCCACACCAGTCAGGAGTGTTCGGCGTGTGGTTCGACAGGGACTCGTGATGGTGACCACTTTTCATGTTCGGAGTGCGGTCGTGGACGCCACGCTGATCTGAACGCGTCAGAAAATATCGCTCAACGGGAGGGAGACCCATGCACGGCGTAACAGTTCGGCTGACGCGAACCGTGCTGCCTCGCTGGTTGAATAGCCAGCCGTCGTCGACGCTTGCTGTATGCGAGGAGGAAGGCCCCTTTGACAGGGCTGTACGCACTGTAACGCACGTCCTTGGTCACAACTGGACGGCTCCCGCTGACGTTCCACGCGAAAGCGTCCTTGAGAACTGAGGAAACGCGCAACCTGAATATCCCCTTCGGGGAATCCTCGCGCTTTAGCGCGGGGAGGATGTCAATCCGGTGCGGCGTCGTCGGGGACACGGCCCTCGACCAGCGACTCGTCGGCGTACTCGTCACGGAGCGCTTTCTTGTCGAACTTCCCGGTCGCCGTCTTCGGGACCTCGTCGATTGTGATGAAGTTGTCCGGCACCCACCATTTGGGATAGGAGTCGAGAATGTGCTCCCGGAGCTCTTCAGCGAGGGTGTCCTCGTCGGCGTCGGCCGTCGGAACGATCATCGCGAGCGGCCGCTCCTGCCAGCGCTCGTGGGGGACGCCGATGACCGCCGCTTCGTTCACGTCGTCGTGGGCGATCAGTTCGTTCTCAAGTTCGAGCGAGGAGATCCACTCCCCGCCGCTCTTGATGACGTCTTTCGCCCGGTCGACGATCTTGATGTAGCCGTCCTCGTCGACGGATACCACGTCGCCGGTCTTCAGGTAGCCGTCCTCGAACTCCTGTTCGTTCGCTTCCGGTCGCTTGAAGTACTCCGTCGTCACCCACGGCCCGCGGATGTGTAGTTCGCCGAAGTCCTCGCCGTTGTGCGGCACCTCGTTGCCGTTGTCGTCGATGACGCGGAACTCCAGCCCGGGCGTGATGAGCCCCTGTTTCGAGCGCTTGTCCAGTTGCGTCTGGTAGTCGGCGTCCTGCAGGTCGCTCCGCAGGGACGCCACCGCACCCACCGGGGCCGTCTCGGTCATTCCCCAGGCGTGGACGAGTTCCACGTCGTGGTCGTCGAAGAACCGGATCATCGCCTCCGGAGCGGCGCTTCCGCCGACAATGAGCCGGTCAAGCGAGGAGAGGTCGACGTCGTTTTCCTTGATGTACTCCATCAGCCCCAGCCAGACGGTCGGGACGCCGGCGGTGACGGTGACGTTCTCCTCTTCGATGAGCTTCGCGAGGTCGGCCGGCTCGGGCTGCGGGCCGGGGTAGACGTGCTTGGCCCCGCCTGCAGTCGCTGAAAACGGAAGTCCCCACGCGTTGACGTGGAACATCGGGACGACCGGCATCATCACGTCGTCGTCGTCGAGCGGAATCCCCTGTGGCGACTGAATCGCCATCGTGTGGCTCCACAGCATCTGTTGGGTGTATTCGACGCCTTTCGGCCGTCCGGTCGTACCGGAGGTGTAACAGAGGCCTGCCGGGCGGTCCTCCGCCAGTTCGGGCCAGTCGTACTCCGTCGGCTGGTCGGCGATGAACGATTCGTACGCAATTGCGTCGAGGTCAGTTTCGGGCACGGATTCGCTCATCACGATGAACTGCTCGACCGATTCGAAGGAGTCCGGGTCGTCGGCGGCGGCTCCTTCGAGTTTCGGCAGGAGCGATTCGTCGACGAAGATGACCTGGTCCTGTGCGTTGTCGACGATGTACTGGATGTGTTCGTCTGGCAGGAGCGGATTGATCGTATGCAACTGCGCACCGATACCCGGGACCCCGAAGTACGTCTCGAAGTGGCGGCTGTGGTTCCAGCAGAACGTCCCGAGCCGCTCGCCGTCGCCGTAGCCGGCGTCCTCGAGCGCGTTCGCTAACTGCGCCGTCCGCTCGGCGTACTCGGCGTAATCGTGACGAACGATACCCTCGTGGGTCCGAGAGACCACTTCTGTGTCGGGATACAGTGTCTCTGCACGCCACAGGAACGGTCGCAGGGTTTGCGGGCTTCCTCCTGGCATATCACGATGCAAGGGCCCACGGTACAAGAAACACTGCTAAATCTTTTATGAAGGAAAAGGAGTTCATCCGAAGCGTCTGCCACGCGGCTCGCTCAGGGCCGCTTACACTTCGATCTCTTGCATCAGATCGACCAGTTCTTCCAGTTCCGGAAACGTGTACACTTTCACGTTGATGTCGGACTCGAGCGCGTGGACGCGGGAGTCGAACATCAGCGCCATCTCGTTGTCCCGGTCGCCGACGAGCTGGTCCACCATCCCGCTCCCGGGCCCGAACGTGAAGCTGGGCGTCGAGATGTCGATGGTCGTATCCAGGACGTTCGCCCACCCGTCGATGAAGCCGCTGGTCATGATGTTGCCGATCTCCTGGATCGCCGACCGCTCCATGTCGGTGAAGCCGCTGGCGTTGGGATCTGTCTCACCCATATCGCCGATCATCCCGGTGGCGAGGTCCTTCGCGCTGGCGGCGTTGAACAGGAACAGGATATGCCCGTGGGGCTTTTCGACCATTTCGATACTGATACCGATCTGCTTCTCGTCGCCGACGTGTGTTTTGATATCCGGGATATCGATGAAGTTGATCTTCGTGATCTCCATCTCCGTCTCCATCCCCGTCATCTGGCTGAGGTGGTTCGCAACGGTGTTCCCGCCCTCTTTAGCCATCTGATTGAACAACCCGAGCTTCCGAATATCTATCATCAGACTCATTCGTTAGGACCAGCGTTGCCGCTCAGTTGTGGGCCCTCCTACATAAGCTATGCACCCGCATTTTCGTCGGCGAGAATCGGAGCCCGCTCAGAACTGTTCGGCCGTGTCGATACCGATAACGATGCCACACTCGTCGTCGTCGAAGTTGTCGTCCCCGCGGACGGATTTGGCGAACAGGAGCTTCGCCTGCTCAGTGTGTGCGAGTTTGACGCCAGCCGCGACAGCGTCTTCGAATCCGAACTCCGAGAGGAGTTCATCACAGACTTCGTCCGAGATGCGATAGGCCCGCGTGCCATCGACGGTGACGTAGTCGAACTCCCGCTCGAACCGGCTGTGCCGTCCGATGAGGTCCGCATGCAGGATGACCAGCGCATCACACAACTCCTGTTCGCCGATGCCCGTCCACTCGGCCACTCGCTCGATGACGGCACCGTCGAGGCCCGATTCTGTCGACGCAGTGCCGGTGTCTGTTTTCGCCATTGTCATGCTAGTCATCAACACGCATGGCATTAGCGTTTGGGTGCGGCCGTCGTTTAGCTGCTCGGGGGGTCACGCCCTGCGTTCGTCACTCCACGCGGACGCTCACCGCGACGCCCTCACCGAGGGGCAGCAGACCGGTCTCGAACGCCGGGTCCTCGCCGACGCGTTCGAGATACGCGGCGATGCCGCGACTCGCCTCGTTGGCGTCGATGTCATCGCCAGCCAGCAACGCACGGACCGCCTCGAACTCCAGTGGCCCGGCCTCGATCATGTTGTCGGCGACGACGGCCCCACCGACCGGTACTTTCTCCCGGACAGCTTCGAAGGCCTCCGCGTAGCGGTGTTTCTCGTTGTCGATGAGCACTACGTCGAACGGACCGTCGTAGCCCTCGACGGTTTCGATTGCATCGCCGTGTTCGAATGCGGCCCGGTCGGCGAACCTGCCGCGGCCGAGGAACTCGCGGGCCTCGTCCAGTTCGTCGGCGTCGACCTCCGTCAAGACGATCTGCCCGTCTTCGGGGACGGCGGGGGCCATCCAGTACGCCGAGTAGCCGAACCCTGAGCCGAACTCGAAAACACGGTCAGCGTCGACCATCCGGGCGACGAGGCGAAGCCAGCCGCCGACTGCGGGGCCGACCGTCGGGAACCCCTCCCGGTCGGCTTTGGCGTCCATCTCCTCGATGACCGGATCGCTGGCCGGCGCGAGTGTACGGGCGAACTGCTCTGTGACCTCCGGGAGCGGGATTTCGTCCATGCCAGTCTATGCCGGGAGCGGTGACATAAATGAGTGGGTCGGGACCGGAATTAGCCGAGTTCGAGGCGTTCGACGTACTGGATGACTGACTCCAAAGCGGGATTGGGGTAGTACTCGACGGTGTTCCCCGCTGTCTCGTATGAGAGAATCCCGAGGTCGTCCAGCCGCGGGAGGTGATTGTGTGCCAGCGACACGCCGACTTCGTCGCGTGATTTGGGCGTCGCCCTGGCCGGGATGGCCTTTTCGCGTTCGTAGACGCGGTCGACGAGGTCGTCCAGCGGGACCTCGGCTTCCGACCGGTCCTTCAGGTGATACAGGAGACTGCGCCGCCGCGGGGCTGAAATCAGCTCCAGAACCTGGTCAAACGAGTAGGGAATCGGAATCGTCTCGGGTTCCTCCGGATCGCCCTTCTTCACGCCACCGGGTGGGGTGATGGTGTCCCGGAACGTCGGGGCCTCCTGTGCGTCCTTCGACGCCGTGACGGTCCACCCGTGGTCCGGGAGGTACTCGTACACCACGTCATACAGCGGCCGGAACATCTCCACCGTCTCCTCCGTATGCGCCTCCGGGTCCAGGTGATGGTGGCTCGAGACGCCCATCTCCGCACACTGTCGGTTCAACGCGGTCACCAGCGCGATGACACGGTCACGTTCCCAGGACTCAAGCAGTCCAGTCAGCGAATGCAGGCACAGAAGCAGCGGCGCGTCTGCCGGTTCCAGTCGGCCGAGATGGCGGGAGACGGTCACTCCGATGTCTATCGGCTCCACCGCCGCGGGAAGGGTATCGAGCGTCAATGAGGGAAACGCGCCCGACGCTGCCGCCTGTGAGTCGGCCGGTAACTCGCTGCCGGCATCGACGATGATCGCCTCTTCGGGCATCTCGTCGTCGAGGTGCTGTTGCCACAGCGAGAGGCGGGAGTCGGGGGATTCGGACACTGTGACACAGATCGCCTTCGATTTGCCGACCTCCTGTTCGGTCAGGAACCCGGCACACCCTTCCCGTTCAGCGTCGCTCGAATCGCGTGCCAACACCAATACGGACGTAGCCTCGTCGAGCGGCTGGTCCACTGTCCCACTGCCGGAGTTCATTGCGTACTGTATCGTATCAGGAACCATAAAGGCATCAACAAATAAGAGTTACCTCGGTAACTAGTACGATCCACGCAACAACGGTAGCCCATCTGTCATTATCTGGACGTCCTCCCACTGTGCAGCCGGTCTCTGCGTACACGTCGGTTCGTCTCGATTCCGAGGATTTTTGCGACGCTACGCCGTATCCCGGCCTATGCCTATCATGTCGAGTAGCGACTTTTCTATCCACATCGAAGAGTGTAATGAGTTCGAGGACGGGATGCCGATAAGTTCGCTTCCGGACGAGGTGACGTCTATCGACGACCTCGACTGCGAGTGTTGGAGCGGGTACGGATCGCTGGACGAGATCTGACTGGATTCGTGGCCTGAGTTTCCAGTATGGCGTTTCGGGCAGCCGTTCGTCGGTGACTGCCCGTTTATTCTCCCCCGGCAAACACGTACTTCGTTCAGAGCTTGTCTACATCCCGGGCTGCTTCGGCCTGATCCCGAACGGAACTGCGCGTGGCGTCCGGGCTGGTTGCGGCCACCGCAGCGTTGACGGCTCCCTCCAGAATGGGGGCATCAGCTATCACGGCCTCGATGTCGCTTAGCTCGATGGCGACATCCGTGTTCATGACGGCGCTGCCGAGATCGACGAGGACGACGACACCGTCGCCGTCGTCAGCGGCGGCGAGTGCTGCTTCGATGTCGTCGGAGACCGTCCCGATGCCACCGTCGCCGTCGCCACCGACCGGTTCGATGTTCGTTTCCCCCGCCATCTCCGCGGCAATCTCGGCGATTCCCTGAGCAGCAGTGTGACTGTGAGAAACGACGACGAGTCCTACCATTACTCTTCGGTCGCCTCCGCGTCGGGAATCGTCGGGGAGCTGGCGTCGGCTGACGGGACCTCCCTGTCGAGGTGATCCGCGGCCGTCGCCAGCAGTTCCTCCATGATGTACAGCGTACTCGTCGCCCCCGGATCCTGGTGGCCGACCGACCGCCACCCGAGATACGACGCCCGGCCCTTCGCGGCCCGGATGGGGACGGTGAATTCTACTCCTCGCTCCGCCGCCGCGACGGCTTTCGCGAGAGCTTCAAGCGGCGGCAGGTCGTCCGTCTCGACGGACTTCTTGAACGTGTGGACCGCCGGAACGAGCGCGTCGACCATCGTCTTGTCCCCGACGCTGGCATCACCGCGGTCCTGAACCTTCTCTAAGTACGTCTCCGCGAAGGCGACGGCGGATTCAGCGGTGAGTCCGCCGTCTAGCTGCGCGCTGGCGAACACGAGCGAGCCGCCGTACAGCGGCCCCGACGCCCCGCCGACCTCCGACAGCAGGGTCTTGCCGGCGGTCTTGACGACCGTCTCGACGTCCGGGTCCTCGAGGTCCGCAACCGCCTCGGCCGCCGCCTGCCACCCGCGGGCCATGTTGCCGCCGTGGTCGGCGTCGCCGATTGCGGAGTCGAGGTCGGTGAGGTGCTCGCGCTCGGCTTCGATCCTGGCTGCGACGTTCTCGACGGCCGCAACAGCGGCGGCCCCCTCGTCGTTGGGCGCGCTCATCGGACCGTCATGGCCGGCGTCTCTGCCGGTGCGTCCAGCAGCGATTTCAGCTCATCGTCGACCGCACAGACCGTGATCGAGCAGCCCGCCATATCAAGCGAGGTCATGTAGTCCCCCACCCACGCGTCCCACGTCTCGATGTCCCGCTCACCGAGGAGTTCCTGCAGGCGGCGGTTGACGACGAACAGCTCCATCTGTGGCGTCCCGCCCATCCCGTTGACGATGGTGACGACCTCCTGTCCGGCGTCAAGGTCGAGGTCCGCAAGGACGGCCTCCGTGAGTTCGTCGGTAATCTCGTCGGCGGTCATCGTCTCCGTCCGTTCGACGCCCGGCTCGCCGTGGATACCGATGCCGAGTTCGATCTCGTCCTCGCCGAGGTCGAAGGTCGGCTCGCCCTTTTCGGGAGTGACACAGGAGGTGAGGGCCATGCCCATCGTCCCGACGTTGTCGACGACCTTCTGTGCGACGCGCTGGACCTCGTCGAGACTTGCCCCCTCGGCGGCCTTCGCGCCGGCCGCTTTGTGGACGAGAATCGTTCCGCAGACGCCGCGGCGACCACTCGTGTACAGCGAGTCCTCGACGGCGACGTCGTCGTTGACCACGACCTCGGCTACCTCCGTCCCCTCCATTTCGACCATCTCCCCGGCCGTCTCGAAGTTCATCACGTCGCCCTCGTAGTTCTTGATGACCAGCAGGACGCCTGCGCCGCTGTCGCAGGCGTCGATCATCGCTTCGAGTTCGTCGGCCGTCGGGGAGGTGAACACTTCCCCCGCCGCTGCGCCGTCCAGCATCCCCTCGCCGAGATAGCCGGCGTGTGTCGGTTCGTGGCCGCTACCCCCGCCGCTGACGACCGCGACCTTGTCGTCGACTGGCGCGTCGTCCCGGACCAGCACCTGCGTGTCGGGCAGTCGACGAACGCTGTCCGGGTACGCTGCGACCATCCCGTCGAGCATCTCGTCGACGACCGTCTCCGCGTCGTTGATGAGCTTTTTCATGATCCATGTTGACGGATGGCTCACCACCGCATAAAAGTATTCGTAGCTAGGGAAATCTCACCGACAGAGATATCCGCTTTGTCCGGCTCGACGGTACTCTACTGTTAGCCACGCCCTCTGCCTGAAACCCAACCCGCTCACCCGCCCGTCGGAATCAGGCGTCCCAGTATGCCGGTTCGTTGCCGGGTTTCCACTTTATCGAACAGCCTCGGGACGGTTTCTCTGCGGCCGTGATCTGGTCACCGCCAAGCAACGTCTCGACGTGTCCGGCCATCTCCCGTTCGCTGGGTTCGTCGTCGGGGTTCGGCGCGTCGTCGAGGCGGCCGTGATACGCCAGTTTGAATCTCCCGCCGTCGTTTCGGAAGAGGAACGGATCGGGGGTACATCGGGCGCCGTAGGCGGCTGCGACCTCCTGGGACTCGTCGAACAGGTACGCGTCGTACTGTATCTCCCCGCGCTCGACGAGTTCCTGCATCCGCTCGAAGGAGTCGTCGGGATACTCCTCGGGGTCGTTGGCGTTGATGCCAACGACGGCGAGGTCGTCGTACGTCGTCGCCAGGCGGTTTAGCTCGTCCACCTTCGCTTTCGCGTACGGACAGTGGTTGCACGTAAATACGACCAGTAGTGCGTCCCTGTCCTCGAAATCCGACAGTGTGTACGTCGTCCCATCCGCTCCCGGTAGTTCGAACGTCGGTGCTTCGTCCCCACGTCCGAGCACGTCGGACTCCGAATCGATTGAAACCATCGTCTCCTACTACGACTGTCGCCGCTAAAAGTCCACGGACGCCCTATGCTGACGGCCGCTTTCCGCTCAACCGTCCACTTCGCCGGACGTCGCTGCCGCGGCATCGAACGCCTTCGCTGCCTCGAACGCGTTGCTCCCGTCGTCAACGGAGAACAGCGTCTCTTCCCCCTCCGCTTCATGTTTCTCCAGCAACCCGACCGTCACTAGCTCTTCGAGCGTGCCGTCGAGATACAGCGTCTTCAGCGGCACGCCGGCCGCTTCGCTCAGGGCAGTTTTGGTGTACGTCTCGTCCGCATCGAGGCGGAGTATCGTGTCAATAACTGTCGCTGCCTTGTCGTGGTTGGCGATATGTGCCCATCCCGTAGTAGAACCCGCCCGCTGGCCACCCTCTTCGAACATTAATCGATTCCTACCCCGCAGAGATATTAAAGCTGTCTGGTGTGTTTCCGCCCGATAGTGGGACGCTCTCTCACTATTGAGCAAGGCTTTTGTCCGCGTCACTCTGCTGGCACTGTATGAGCAGTCGCCGCGAGATACTCGACCTGCTGCGGGAGAACGCTCGCTACACGACCGAGGACATCGCTCGGTTGACCGATTACTCCGAGAGCGAGGTAGCCGAAACCATCGACGAGTTCGAGGAGGCAGGCATCATCCGCGGCTATCAGGCAGTCGTCGACTGGAACGCGGTCGAAAGCGACGAGGAACGGGTCCGGGCCACCGTCGAACTCAACGTCACGCTGGACCGTGAAACCAGCTACGACGACATCTCCGACCGGATCGCGAAGTTCCCGGAGGTGACCTCGCTGCGCCTCGTCAGCGGTGATTACGACTTCGACCTCGAGGTCGAGGGCGATTCGATGCGCGAAGTCTCGCATTTCATCAGCGACAAGATCGCGCCGATCCCCGAGATCACGCAGACGGTGACCCACTACATCATGGAGTCGTACAAGGAGCAGGGGATGGAGTTCGACGACCACGACGACGACGACCGGCTGTCCGTCTCACCATGACGTTCGAAGCCGCAGACAGGGTCGACAGCGTGCCGCCCTCGGGCATCCGGCGGTTCTTCGAACTGGCTGAAGAGATGGACGACATCATCTCGCTCGGCGTCGGTGAGCCGGATTTCTCGGCTCCGTGGGCGGCCCGCGAAGCCGCCATTGCGTCGCTCGAACGAGGCCAGACCTCGTACACCGCCAACCGCGGGAAACGGGAACTCCGCGAACGCATCGCGGACTACGAGGCGGCGACGCACAGCCTGCAGTACGATCCCGACGAGGAAATCCTCGTCACCGCGGGCGCGAGTGAGGGACTCGACCTCGCCTTTCGAGCGCTGCTGAACCCCGGCGATTCCATCGCTATCGCCCAGCCCTGCTACGTCTCGTACGTCCCCGGTGCGACGTTCGCCGGCATCGACGTTATCGACGTTCCGACGCGCGCGGAAGACGAGTTCAAACTCACCCGAGAGGTGCTGGAATCGTCCGGCGCGGCCGAGGCCGACGCCCTCGTGTACTGCTACCCGAACAATCCGACCGGGGCGACGATGACGGCAGAGGAGATGGCGTCTGTCGCGGCCTTCTGTCGGGAAAACGACCTCCTCGTATTCGCCGATGAAATCTACGCCGACCTCACGTACGAACACGACCACACGTCTATCGCCACCCTCCCCGGGATGCGTGAGCGGACCGTCGTGTTCAACGGCTTTTCCAAGGCGTTCGCGATGACGGGGTTCAGATTGGGGTACGCGATGGCCCCGCCGGAGGCCATCGAGGCGATGAACCGTATTCATCAGTACTCGATGCTTTCGGCCCCGACGACGGCCCAGCATGCCGCTATCGAGGCCCTCGACAACTGCCGCGACGAGGTCACTGATATGGCTGCCCAGTACGACCGCAGGCGGAAGTACGTCCTCACCCGCTTCGAAGAGATGGGCCTTGACTGCTTCCCGGCGGCCGGGGCGTTCTACGCGTTCCCGGAATGTCCCTGGGACGATGCCGGCGAGTTCGCCGAAAGCCTCCTCCAGGAAAAGCGGGTCGCGGTCGTGCCCGGAACCGCCTTCGGGGAGGGCGGGTCAGGCCACCTGCGGGTGTCGTACGCGACTGGACTCGACGACCTCAAAGAGGCGATGGCCCGGATCGAGTCATTCCTTGACTGATAATTAAAACCGGCGAAACATTCAGTATGGTCGACTTACTACGGTAAGGAGACCGTGATACGAACAGCCGGAACTTCTTTTTCAGTAACAGTTGGTGGGGGTAAAGTTTTTTCCCACCTAACGGGAGATGAATAACAATGGCTATCGATGATACCGGGGGAGGTGAGTCAGATCGGGTTAACAGTGGGGGGCAACTGGCTGACGAGCCTGTACGGGTCGGCGAGTACACGTGGGACGATCTCCGCCGGGAGGTACACGATGGGGGGCGGTTCGACCGGAGCGCGTACCTCGGCTTCGAGCCACGGGAACTCAGCCAACGACTCGAAGACGCGGCGAGTGCCGGCAAAACGCTGCAAGCGCCGTTCGAGGAGTACCTCGATCCGACCACGACGCCAGTCGCGAAGGACATCTACACGTGGGAGCATTTCAAACAGGAGCACTATTACGAGGACGGCAGCCTCCCACGGAACAGTGACGGCGACGTTATCCCTTTTGACGCAAGCGAGTATCTGAATTTCGATCCCGAATACACGGACAACAAACTGTCTGCGGCCGAAGACATCGCGAGTGAACTCCACGAGTACGTCGAGGAAAACACCGTCGACGTGAATCCGGAGCTAGACGAGGACGAATTTTTCTCGACGCGGGAGGGCCACACGACCGTCGTCAACCGCTACGACCTGGAAAAGGCCGTTCCGCTGTCGAAGAAGTCCCACTTCAAGGAACTAGAGCGGTACTGGGTCAACAAGCCCTACGCCTGCGTCATCATCTTCCACTCACGGAAGGAAAACGAGAAGAAGTACTACGTCATCGAACCGTATCTCACCGACATCGAGATCGACCTTCGGGAGTTCCTCTCGGGCAAGCTCAAAACCGCGATCAAGTACTCCGAGGACGACGTCATCGTCCAGGGGACCGACGCCGACCGTGCGCAGGTCATCCAGCGGGAAGCCGAACAGCTCCTTTCGCGGTACGACCTCTACAATGGCTCAGTTTCCGGTAGCACCGAAGAAAGCGTTCTCGGGCAGGTCAAGGAGCTGTTCGGGATGGACGGGGAAGCAGAAAGCGAAACCACGGGACAGCTTTCAGGCATCTCGACGCGTCCGGAGCCGGCTATCCTCGAAGAAGACGACCCGAAGCTAAACGAGTACCAGGTCGAGAAGCTGCTGTACATGCTCAAGCGGGACTTCGTCGGCTACGCCCGCATCGACGGCGTCAAACACGACATCAACGTGGAGGACATCTCCTGTGACGGGTACAACTCCCGGGTGTTCGTCTATCACACCGACTACGAGCAGATCATCTCGAACGTCGAACACGGTGAAGGCGAACTCGACGACTTCGTCGTGAAACTCGCCCAGCGCTCGGGGAAGGGCATCTCGAAGCGCCAGCCCCAGGTCGACGCGACGCTGCCCGACGGCTCGCGTGCCCAGTTGACGCTGGGGCGCGAAGTCTCGGACCACGGGACCAACTACACTATCCGGCAGTTCAAGGACGTGCCGTTCACGCCGATAGACCTCATCAACTGGAACACGTTCTCGCTGGACGAGATGGCGTTCCTCTGGCTCTGTATCGAGAACAACAAGAGCCTCATCTTCGCCGGCGGTACCGCGTCCGGGAAGACGACCTCGCTGAACGCCGTCTCGCTGTTCATCCCCTCGAACTCCAAGATCGTCTCTATCGAGGACACGCGGGAGGTCGAACTCCCCCAGCGGAACTGGGTGGCGAGCGTCACGCGCCCATCGTTCGGCGAGGACGACAAGGGCGACGTCGACGAGTTCGACCTGCTTGAGGCTGCGCTCCGTCAACGCCCGGACTACATCGTCATGGGCGAGATCCGTGGTGAAGAGGGTCGGACGCTGTTCCAGGTCATGTCGACCGGGCACACGACGTACACGACGTTCCACGCCGACTCCGTCGGTGAGGTCATCAAGCGGTTCACCACCGAACCGATCAACGTCTCGAAGACGCTGTTTACCGCGCTTGACCTGGTGTCGATCCAGACCCAGACGCGGGTCGATGGCAACAAAGTCCGCCGGAACAAGTCACTGACCGAAATCAACGAGTACTCCGCCGAGAACGACGAGATCAACGTCCGGGACGTCTACGAGTGGCGCGCCGAGACGGACGAGTACATCCAGATGGGGAACTCCAACACGCTGGAGGAGATCAAGTTCGACCGCGGGTGGACCCAGGAGAAACTCGACGAGGAGCTGTTCAAGCGCAAGGTCGTCCTCGCGTACCTCATCGAGAAGGGGCTGAACACCTACACGCAGGTCGCGGCGACCATCCAGGCGTTCATCAACGATCCCGACACCATCCTGACGCTCATCGCCAACGACCAGCTCGAACTCTCGCTCGAGGATCTCCGGGAGATGGAGTCAGTCAAGATCGACATCGACCCCGAAAAGGAGGAGATGGTGCCCCGGCCGGACGCGCCGCCGGAAATGGTTGAGGAGACGAAGCAGGTACTCGACAACGCCCAGCCGCTGTTCAACACGTACAAGAGCCGCGAAACGCCGGACATCGTCTCGGCGCTGATGGACGACTCCGAGGAGAACGCTGACGAAGACAGCATCGACTTCGGCCAGTTCGTTCCGAAGGCCGGGGCGGAGGCAGATAGCGAATGAGTCTCGACACACCGAGCCAGCAACAGGTTGGGAGCGGCGGCGCGCTCGGTGACACGTTCTACCCGGCGTACCAGATGGTGTTCGACGACGAGGGCGACTTCGTCAACAGCGTCGAGAACAAACTCGCGGAGGCCCGGATGGCCGACAACGTGGAGATGTTCCTCGCACGCGCGCTCGCGGTGGGCGTCATCGCCGGGCTGGCGCTGTGGCTCGTCGGCACGTTCCTCGGCTATCTCCTGGTCCAGTTGCTGTTTTCGGGCGGGGAAGCGCCGACGCTCATCGGGATTCCGGTGTCGGAGAACGTCTCGGCGGTTCTGGCCGTGCTGAAACTGCCCTTCCTCGTCATCGTGACCGGCATCGTCTTCGGTGCCATCGGGTTCGGTATCGGGTTCGGCTCGCTGGTCTCGATCCCGTATTTCCGTGCGAGCGCGCGCGAGCGCGAAATCAACGTTCTGTTGTCGGACTCTATCTCGTTTATGTACGCGCTGTCCGTGGGTGGGCTCAACCAACTCGAAATTCTGCAGTCGATGGGGAAGGCCGAAGACACGTACGGCGAGGTCGCAAAGGAGTTCCAGTCAATCGTGCTGGAGACGGAGTATTTCGATACCGACTACCGGACCGCCGTCCGCAACCAGGCGCTGCAGACGCCGTCGGACGAACTATCGCAGTTCCTGACGGACATGCTCTCTATCATCAACTCCGGCGGCGACATGACCTCCTTCCTCGAAGACCAGAAGGAAAAGCACATGCGGACCGCCCGGCAGGAACAGGAGAAGATGCTGGAGACGCTGGAGCTGTTCGGCGAGATGTACATGACGCTCTCGCTGTTCCCGCTGCTGCTCATCATCATTCTTGTCATCATGTCGATGATGGGCAACGCCCAGAAGTCGCTCATCTACGGCACCGTCTACGGGCTGATTCCCCTGACCGGCCTGGGCTTTCTCGTCCTCGTCTCGACTGTCACCCAGGACTCTATCGGGGACGGCTACCTGCGTTCCAGCCCCGGCGAGAAGGAACTCGTCGTCGACGAGGGTGTCGGCGTGTTCAACCTCGGGCTCATCGAGAGCTACACGGGGACCTACAGCGTCTTCGACCGGATCAAGAGCCGGGAGGGAACCCACGAACTCCTCGCGATCCTCAAACGGCCTGACCTGTTCTTCCGTGACCATCCGCTGTTGGTGCTGTGGCTGACGGTCCCGCTGTCGATTCTCGCCATCGTCGCGGCCATTGTCATCGGGTGGGCCCCGCTGTCGCTGGACGGGATGATTGCCGTCCCGGTCCGCTCGACGTTCTTCTGGGTGTACGTCCCGATGTACATCAACTTCGTCCCGCTGATGGTCTTCTACGAGTGGAATCAGCGCTCGCGGAAGGCGATCATCGGGAAGCTCTCGGAGAACCTACGGAAGCTCGCGTCGGCCAACGACACCGGCATGACGCTGCTGGAGTCGGTCAAGGTGGTCTCCGAGACGTCCTCCGGAAAGCTCTCCGAGGAGTTCGAGACCATCCACGCGAAGGTCAACTACGGGACGAGCCTGAAAGACGCGCTCCGGGAGTTCAACAACAAGTACCACGTCCCGCGGCTGGCGCGGACGGTCAAGCTCATCGCGGAGGCACAGGAAGCCTCCAGCCAGATCCAGGACGTGCTCTCGACGGCGGCCCAGGCCTCGGAGAACCAGGACGACATCGAGCGGGAGCGAAAGTCTCGGACGCGGATGCAGACGGTCATCATCCTGATGACCTACCTGACGCTGCTGGGCGTGATGGCGCTGCTGAAGACGCAGTTCCTCGACGTGATGGCCGGGCTGGCGACGCAGGCCTCCGGGTCGAGCAGTTCGAGCGCGCCCGGCGGCGGGTTCGGTGGCAGCGTCGACACGGAACTGCTGTCGATGCTGTTCTTCCACGCGGTGACGCTGCAGGCGCTGCTGTCGTCCTTTATCGCCGGCTACATCCGCGAAGTAAAACTTGTCGCCGGCGTGAAGTTCGCCGTCGTCCTGTCGACGATTGCACTGGTGGTGTGGATCGCCGTGGGATAGCGAACTACCCGCGGTTCGGCGGCGGTCGTATCAGACGGAAAATAGGGTGTGTGGGATATGGATTCGAAAGCACAAACACCGCAGGACTTCGCCGTGGGGGTGAGCGTCCTGCTCGTGACGGTCATCGGGGTGTTAGCGTTCGTACAGGGCAGTGCGGTCGGCGTGTACGAGTCCCCGGACGTACAGCGTAATCAACCAATCGCGGACCGAGCGGGGACGTACCTCGTCGAGAACTATTCGGTCCAGGGCACGCGGAACCACGTTCGCTACAACACGAGCGGTGGGATCAACGCGTCCCTCAACGCGGACACAGACGATCTCCGCGATCTCAAGGAGAAAGCCGGCCTCCTCGTTGCCACGGAGCGACGCGTGAACCCGCGGGTGAACGTAACGGTGGTCAACGCGTCGACGCTCGACGCGGGGGCACGGGACCCGGCAGTCGACGACCACGACAGGACGCTCGCCTGGGGGCCGTCGGCCGAGGGGCGGACGAACGTTGCGTCGACCTCCCGCGTGGTGAAACTGACCAACGCAACCGGCCAGTGCGACCCGGTCTGTTGGCTCGTCGTGAGGGTGTGGTAACGATGCGTGGCCAGGCCTACACCCTGGAGGGTGTTCTCGCGGCCATCGTCGTCGTGACGGCGACCGTCTATGGGCTGTCGGCGGTCGACACCGGCCCGTTCCAGACGGGTGCTCAGCAGCGGACGGCGGCACTGGAAACCCGCGCGAGTGATACCCTGTCACTGGCGGCCGAAACCGGTGCGCTGCACAACGCGACGGCGTGTTACAGCGTCGGGACGCCGACACTCAACGGCAATCAGACGGGTAGCTCCACCGAGTTCGAGACGATGTTGAATCGGTCCTTCGACCGCCAGGGCGACCAGTACAATCTCTACTTGAGCTACTGGGACCCGGATTCGGACACGCGCCAAACCGCGCTCGCTTCGCAGGAAGCAGGCGAGAACGTCGCTGAACGGCCGGCCGACGCAGCCGTCGCGACCGAAACGGTGTCGCTGACCGACGATATGGCCGCCCGAATCGGCGATTGCAGCGGTACCGGGCCGCCCCTCGCTGCCGTTGACGAGTATTTCGCCCCTGATGCGGAGCCCGACTCTGTCGTCTACAACGTCGTGGAGGTGCGACTGGTCGTATGGTAGCCAGTGAGCGCGGGCAACTACTGTTGATCGGCGGCATCGCCGTCGCTATCGTCGTGTTCAGTACTATCCTGTTCGCCCACAGCCTCGCCGTCACCGACGGGATCACGACCACCGGGAGTGCGGATACAATCGAACGCTCGGCTGACCGCGAAGCCTCCGTCGAGCGCGACCTCGGACGGCTTGCGGCTGAAACGCGCGGCGACGATATCGACGGATTCGAAGGGCGATACGAAGGCGCGCTTCAGAACTATACGCGGACGCACAACCGCGTTGTCGGAACGCGCGAGGGGACCTATCTGAACGCGACGCTGAACGAGTCGGCGTCGCTCGGCACAGAGGTGAACCAAACGACCTCATCTCGGTTTAATCGGCCCGGTGGTATGGGGTCAAACGTAGACTGGGACCTCGCTCGAAGCGTGGACCGCGTTGTCGTATTTAATCTGACTGTGACCGATATCCCCGGGTCGGGGACGCCGTTTACCGTCGTTGTCGAAGGCGACAGTGGCAGTACATGGAACGTGGAGGTGGCAGAGCCAGGCGACAGGGAGGTGACGGTTAATCCCCCGTCCTCGCCGCCGACCACCGTCTGTTCCGGCCCCGACTCCGAGGACGCCAATATTGACTTTCTCGATGGAACTTGTTCGGTCGGTGGAACGTCCGGGACTTTCACGCCGTTTCCCGATTCGTTGGATGCCCCGTACACGGTCAGTATTGAGAAGGGGAACCGCGCACGCGGTACCTACCGCTTTGCAGCAATCGGTAACTTCCCAGGCACGAGCTACGATTCAGGGGACACTGCGCCGTATCCCGTCGTTCCCGCCGTCGACACGACCTACGACACGCCATCCGCGAGCTACAACCGAACGGTACGCGTGGAGGTGGACGACGGATGATCCTCGGGTGCTTCCTGTCCGACAGCCGCGGCGTCTCGCCAGCGGTCACGCAGGCACTCACTATCGGGATCACGTCGCTGCTGGTGACCGGGCTCCTCATCGGCGGGAGTCAGATGGTCGATTCCCAGCGTGAACGAGTGACCGAAGAGGCTCTGGAGAACGTCGGCGACGGCGTCGCACGGGATCTGGTCCGTCTGGATGCGTTCGACACTGCGACCCTCAATTCAACGGTGTCGTTCCGAGCGACATACCCCGAGCGAATCGCCGACCAGTCGTACAACGTCGAGGTCGATCCTGGTACTTCCCGCACGCGCGTGTACGTGAACGCGTCGGGACTGGATCGGTATGCTGTCGTCCAGTTCAGTAACGAAACCAGTGTCTGTCCATCGGTCGTGCCCAGCGGTGCACTGGCAGTCTCGTACAACGCGACGGCCGACTGTATGGAGGTGACACGCGGATGAGAGCCGACCCGTTCGGCCGCTGTAGTCGCGACCGCGGCGTGTCCGACCTGCTCGCGTTTACACTCACGTTCAGTATCATCATCACCGGCATTGCGCTGGTGTCGCTCGGTGGGCTCGGTGCGTTCGATACCATTCAACAGGGAGCGACGACGGACGTCGCGGAAACGTCGATGATCGGGTTCGCGGAGACCACGGATGACCACATCCGGGGCGACGCCCCGCGGCGGACCACCAGTATGAAACTCCAGGGCCACGGGCTCTCCCTGCGGTCCTCAACGCTGAACGTGACTGTCGACGGCCGCACAACGAATATCTCGACCGGCGCGTTCATTCGAGAGACCGATTCCGGAACGGATCTCGTCTACACCAGCGGCGCAGTGTACCGCGTCCAGCGGGAAGGGCTAGTCGTCTCACGGAAGCCCACCCTTCGGTGCGGTTCTGACAGCGCGTATCTCTCCGTGCTTTCGCTCGACGGGCGGACGGAGTTCGCGTCGTCGGGCCGTGTCACAATAGAGACCACTACTCAGAACAAGACGCTCGTATCGCCACAGGCGGGCCGGTCACCATCCGCGACAACCGTCTCGATCAACGTCTCGGAGACTGCGTATCCGGATGCGTGGCACCGCCTCTTCGAGCAAAAACTGTCGGACTGGTCGAGCCACTCGGAACCCCACACCTTCCAGTGCACCGGTATTAGCCGTGCTGTCGTCCACAATACGACAGTCGACGTTCGCACTATCACTTAGCGTGTCACGTCTGTAGTGAACAGCGCTGCCGCTATCGGGTCAGTACTGAGCGGTGAGAAAGTCGTTACGCAGCAGCCGTCAGTGCGGCGATGAACGACCATCGTGTTCCGCTGTTTGCTTCTTCTTGTTTCGCCATAGCTGCAGTCTCGTCTCGTGGGTGCTTCCAGTTCATTACGGACAGAGGTACGTGCTCAACAGGTATGAAGTGTTCGAAAACTAATACAATGTCGTGGTTTTTCATGATTGAGAGGGATTCGCAGGTCAATAGCCCCTCGATTCCGGTCCAGCGGTAGTAATTCAAATCTGTCATGATATCGATCATTTATACATGTCTGATATCGGAACACTCGGACAGAATATCACGACGATATCCGGAATCCGGCATACAGGCGATTATACGTCGGCATACGACTCGATACCGGTATCTGAAATCGGCAAGTCCCGTATCCGAACGGTAGCTACGTGTGAGTCGTTGGCAAGGTAGTACTATTACCCTCCAATCCATACGATTGGATACTAATGAAGAAGCAAGAACTCATTCACCTTCACAGTCTTCTCGCACAAGTACAGAACCACTACGAGCACGAAGCGGACACAAGCGTCGAGCACGATCTGTACGCCGACCTGGGTGTCAAACCGACATCGATCCACAAATCGAAGACGGACCACAAGGAAGCGGTGTTCGCCCTCGCTTCCGGGCTGACCGATGCGATGGCAGAGGAAGCCGACGAGCCACAGGCGCTGACTGCCGACTGAGCCGACCGCACCGTCGTCAGTCGTTTTTCCGTCTCATCTCTTCCAGTAGCGACCGGCTCTCCGACCAGAACGGGGACAGCATCAAAGTCCTTGCTCCGGCGCGATTGCTCGGCCGACTGCATGGTACACGCTATCTCGCCTCTCAAACGACTTATACGGGAGGCGACCGTATTTATGCTGTGAGCGACGATTCAGGGCGGCGGAATCTCCGCATGCCTACAAACGACGAGATGTTTGCAGTGGTAACAGAGCACCTTGGCGGGAACCACGTCCGCATTCGCTGTGAGGACGGCGAAACCCGACTCGGCCGGATTCCGGGCCGGATGAAGTTCCGGACCTGGATTAACGAGGACGACATCGTTCTCGCCGAGCCGTGGGACTGGCAGGACGAGAAGGCCAACATCGAATGGCGCTACAAGGGGCAGGACGCCGACCAGCTCCGTTCCGAAGGCCACATCGATTCGCTGACCGCCTAATTTTACCACTGTACCCGCGTCCTGGTTTCCGAGACCTTCGAGACAGTTCTCCGGCGCGACCTGACCTACCCTGAATCCGGTTCTGACAGAATTAGCAGCGCGACCGTAGTCCCACTGTAGCGCTCGGTACACGACGCGCGTAAACCGGTGGGTTAGTACCGCTATCTATTGATATATAATGGCTGAGCGGGTCTTTGCCGACCAGCCGTATGACAGAAACCGTATACGAATACCCGTTGGCTTGCCGACATCCCTGCGCTGTATAGTGGTTATGCGTGTCACGCCATCACGTTACGTATGCGTCGTGTGTGTTCTACACAGGGCGGGTGCGAGACGATCCATTTATATGTTCCCCCGTCTTCTGAACTAATGCGAAGGTCGCACCGGGCAGCGAGCCCGGGTCGACACGCTCGGACGGCCACCTGGGTCGGCCGAGCCACGAGAGACTCTCGCCTTCCCCTCTGGGGTCGGCGAGATCTCACCCCATGAGGATTCCACCCCTGCGGTCCGCCGTCAAGATGGAATCTGATGTGAGCCCACGGACCCATGCAGTAGTCAACACTGGCGTAGGAACCAGTGTGTTAGCTTCCGACGGAGTGCAACCACTTCCGCCGCTGATGTATATCAGCACATTCCGGTTGATCCTGCCGGAGGCCATTGCTATCGGAGTCCGATTTAGCCATGCTAGTTGCACGAGTTTAGACTCGTAGCATATAGCTCAGTAACACGTGGCCAAACTACCCTACAGACCGCGATAACCTCGGGAAACTGAGGCCAATAGCGGATATCACTCTCATGCTGGAGTGCCGAGAGTGAGAAACGTTCCGGCGCTGTAGGATGTGGCTGCGGCCGATTAGGTAGATGGTGGGGTAACGGCCCACCATGCCGATAATCGGTACAGGTTGTGAGAGCAAGAGCCTGGAGACGGTATCTGAGACAAGATACCGGGCCCTACGGGGCGCAGCAGGCGCGAAACCTTTACACTGCACGACAGTGCGATAGGGGGACTCCGAGTGTGAGGGCATATAGCCCTCGCTTTTCTGAACCGTAAGGTGGTTCAGGAACAAGGACTGGGCAAGACCGGTGCCAGCCGCCGCGGTAATACCGGCAGTCCAAGTGATGGCCGATATTATTGGGCCTAAAGCGTCCGTAGCTTGCTGTGTAAGTCCATTGGGAAATCGACCAGCTCAACTGGTCGGCGTCCGGTGGAAACTACACAGCTTGGGGCCGAGAGACTCAACGGGTACGTCCGGGGTAGGAGTGAAATCCTGTAATCCTGGACGGACCACCAATGGGGAAACCACGTTGAGAGACCGGACCCGACAGTGAGGGACGAAAGCCAGGGTCTCGAACCGGATTAGATACCCGGGTAGTCCTGGCTGTAAACAATGCTCGCTAGGTATGTCACGCGCCATGAGCACGTGATGTGCCGTAGTGAAGACGATAAGCGAGCCGCCTGGGAAGTACGTCCGCAAGGATGAAACTTAAAGGAATTGGCGGGGGAGCACCACAACCGGAGGAGCCTGCGGTTTAATTGGACTCAACGCC
>NZ_JBUXKW010000007.1:0-148851 GCF_055271655.1 Haloarcula sp. HT12 | reverse complement strand
GACGCAGATTCCACTCATCAATTCGGCCGATACCACGCATTACAGACCCGGTATACCCGCTGTAGTCTCAACTTCCACGGTCGCGCTGTAGTTGCGGATGCCAAGATTGCTGAACGGGATTGAATAACCCGACGAAGGCTACTGAATCCGCCGATAATCTGTGTCAGAAATAGATAAAATCTTATTTCCAGCCGCCGTCCCACTCTGAGAAGTCAGTTTCACCAGTTGGTTTGACTCTGAAGATATAGACATCGAACTCTCTGCCTTGCAATAATTCAAAGAAACGTATCTGCCCCTTCATTAGGTTCGAGGATCCATACTTCACCTCAACGAAAATAGGGCCCTCAGAACGATTTCCTACAACATAATCGGGATACAGAGTTGACCGCCTCTCGCTTTCATCCAATGCTTCGTTTACTTCCTCTCGTAAGGTGAAGAACCAATCTGATTTCTCGTCAATCTCCTTCCGCATCTCCTCTAACTCATCTCTGAACTTTTCCTCATTCACCCAGTCCTCATCAGGATCTGAAATCAACTCTTCATACCACTCTTTCTTTTGTTGATAGGCTTCCCGCTTCCCTGAGAAATTCCTGAAAACACTGTTTTTGTAGCACTCCCACCCTTTCTCTTCTACAAAGTCCTCAAACCGCTCTTCAGCATCTACACCGCGGTTGCCTGCTTCGTCAGAAACAGCCGTCCCGCTTCCGTCCCAGTCATCACTTTTCCGTATCTCCAACTCCTTCGCTTTTGCCTTGAGGGCCTCATGCGTCCGACCGAACTCTTCTACCAATTGCGTCGCAGCCGTGTTTGGATAGAGTTCTTTTAATTTCTGTTCCTCAGCATCCGACCACGGATCACCGTGATTATCAAGGGCCATACGCGGAAAATATGCTGCTTTCCCTTTTGAGGGCCAGGGTATTACGCATCCATCATACGGATAGGGTTTATCCAAAAATGGAGTTTACTCCAACTTAGAGCAAGATGTCGCCAGAGATTCATCAAGAACCGAAACACCGTATTCCTGTAGGAATGACCGTCTATGATGCTGACGGGACTTACACTCGAATGGTCGTAACGAATTATCCTGAACAGACCTGCAGAGAGTTTGAAGTCCCGGGGACTGGCAAAACAGTTGCTGACTTCAACTCAGACTATGACGCGGATCTCCCTGTGGTTCAAACGATGTACCGGTCTCAACTTGATGAAAACGTAGATGGTTGGTATTCGCGGCCACCATCAGAGATCCACGAGGCTGGAAAAGAGGCTGGGCTGAAGGTCTATTCATACCCATCCCCACGCCTCAAATCTTCATTCTCCCACGTGCCGAAGCGTGTTGAAACGCACCGTGAGTTGTTCTGCTACCAAGCAGCTCGCCTGACACACCTCTCTGTAACGATCAAGAAGGATGACCTGCTAGCTGATTCCCTGTTGTGGAAGAATTACGAGAACCGGGTCGACGGTGAAGTGCAGATGTCCTCAATCTTGAAGGAAAATCAATACCAGATGAAGGAGAACGTCGGGCTCTGTACGTACTGTAACCAGGAAAGCAAGACGACGTTTGACCATATCATTCCGGTGTCTGCTGGTGGTGAGGATACGATGGATAATATGGTGCCGGTCTGCCAGTCGTGTAATTCCAGTAAGTCAGACGAGAATCTAATTGATTGGCACCAGGAACACGAGATCCCGATTGACCGTATTGCGTTAGGGAAGTACCTGAAGCTCCGGTGGGATGAACTTAGCGACGAAGACCGGTTAGACGATGAATTCCCGGAGTGGATTCGTGACCGGTGGGAAGGCCTAGAGGTCACGCGGAATATTTCACAGACACTCTACACGGATGCGCGAAATTACGAATAGAGAATTATTTGATAAAGCCAGAAGCGTATGTCGATCCTGCTGTAATCACACCGGTCAAGAAACCAACGCTGTGTGCCAGGATATTAACGAAGCTCCCTGATTGCACGACATCGATTGGGAGTATTAGGTATACGAAGATACAGACGACAGCACCGTAGGCTGTGACCTGAACGATATTCACGGCGTGCTGTTCTACTCGTGTACGGAGCTGGGATGGTTGGTACAGGTCGGTTCGTGAGACGAATGCCGTACCTTGCAGGACGATGGCGAAGACGAGAAGACCGGCAATAGTTGGTGTGATGATCCCGTTCGCGGCTGTGACAACACCAAGTGCAGCTAGAACGATCAGTAACACCGTTTGTGCGCCGGTCATCGTGTTGTACTCGTCAGCGACAACGAACCCGATCGCGGCGAGAAACATCCCACCGAACGCACTCACAATCCCGGAGAATCCCTTCGATATGGCCTCGTCAGCGAATAACCCAGCGTGCTGGTACAAAACCACGTAGTCAACCACGGTCGTGATCGGCGGGACTATGACGAGCAGGATACCGACAGTAATCCAGAACAACCGTCGGTTCTGCAAGTACGCGGAGTACAGGTAGTACGCGAATCCGATTGCAATACCGTACCCAGCAAGGTTCGAGTAGAGGTGCCCATTCGAACCGTGTAGGTACGCCGCTGTCCATGCAGTAGCTGGGTTGGCGTCACCGTAGGTGAACACCAACTCGTCGTACATAGCATCTGGCAGGAAGAAATGAAGAAACGCGAGTCCGACTGGAATTGCCAGTAATACTGCAGTGTCGACAACGGCATCCCGATGTCCTCGTAGTACGGACTCATTCATTCGTTTTAGCGGTGTATAGCCCCAAACGGGGCTTGTCAGGATTAGTTGTGGTTTTCAACAAGATACTTGACACAGTTATCGACAAACTTGTCGTCTTCTGTGTACAATCCAAGGGCATCACATTCCTGTAGCGCTGTTATTACGGCTTCTCGGATCTCTTTCTGTGTCTCTGGATTCGTCTTCCACCCCAAGAAATCCCGCTGTACATTATCTTGGAACTGAAACTCAATCTCCTTAGCTAACACCTCGGCCCTCTCCTCTGACGGTACTTGATCCTCGTACTCGTCACGAATCATCAAATAAATCGCGTATTCCGCCTTATTCAACTCGGTGTGTTCGCCCTGCTCCTGTAGCTCCTGTACGTGTTCCTCGATTTCTGCTAATGCATCCAACGTCTTCGTTGCACTCTCCATATCCTGATTCCACTTCTCCAACACTTCCTGTAGCCGCTCGCTCAAGTTATTGTACCGAGGATTCGACTGACGTTCCCGCTCAATGATTTCCTGCAGCCCCTTCCCCACCTGTATTACATTAATCTCTGGGGGAACATCCGAAATCTCGTCTAAGGTATCGCTCCCAAGTTCAAAGGTCGGGTACTGCTGTCCAACAGTCTCAATCTCCATATGATTCTCAATCAATTCCAGTGTCTTCTCACCCCACTGATTACCCGTCGGTAAACCATCCTCATCCTCATTCTCGATACTTTCTAACTCCAACCTAATCCGATTCAACGTCTGATATGTATCTTCGTACTCCACCAAATCACCATGCGGAGAGAGACTTTCATAGACGTTCTGTAGCCGCTTGACATTCTCTTTGAACTGCTCGCTTTGCCGCGCAACTTCTGAGACTAACTGCGTGATGTCTTCCTGTGTATCCACTTCCAACTCTGACGAGAACATCGCAACACACTCATCAAGCAACTCCTCGAATCGATCTAAGAGTTCATCTTCCTCAGCGACGAGTTCTTCCTCAATCACATCCTCATCGTACTCAAGCGCATCCTCAAGGTTCGACAGCGCACCACGATAATCAACAATCAACCCATTGTATTTCCCTTCAGAAGGCCGGTTCACCCGTGCCTGCGCCTGTAACAATTTGTGATCCCTCAAATTCCGATCCAAGTACATCGCTTTCAACACAGGAGCGTCAAACCCGACCAGTAACTTGTCACAGACTACCAGCAACTTCGGTGAGTCTTCCTTTTTGAAATCTCGCCGGATTCTCTCTTGTTCATCTTCAGGCACAACACACCCCGGCAGGTCGGTCAAATCAGCTTCGTCTTCAGAAATCATCACCTGCACATCATCAGGACTCTCAAAGTATGTCCTGAGCTCCTCGCCGTACTTAATCGCCGCATCACGACTTGGCGTCACAACCATTCCCTTCCAACTGTTTGGGGCGATTTTCTCTGTGAAGTGTTTGTAGATGTCCTCACTCAGTGCCTCAACGCGGGGATCTAACTCGCTCAGTTGTCGACTAGTTACATTTTCACGGATGATCTCGCGTTTCCGCTCGTCAGAAAGTTCAGCTGTTTCTTCCTCGAAAGCCTCGTCAAGACGTATATCATCCACCCGCCAACCTATATCGGTTCGTACCTCGAAGTGAACCGGTAATATGACTCCATCCTCGATGCCGTCCTGAACCGAGTAATGATCCATATAGGCCCGCCCACCATTGCTCTCAGTTCCGTTACTGTAGTTGAGGAATGTGTTCCGAACACGGTCGCTCACAGGAGTCCCTGTAAACCCGTAGTGGTGTGCATTAGGAAGTGCGCCTTCTAATCGATTCCCGAGCTTCTTCTCCATATACCGGTGAGCTTCATCAGTTAGAATAACCGTATTCTCGTTCGTCTGCAGGTCTTGCGGCGCTTCCTCGAACATATGGATCGTCGTTAGGATAATCTTTGATACCCCACTCTCAACCAACTCATAGAGATGATCCATACTGTCAGCGACTTCAAACCGATGAGAATAACCGATATTCTTGAGTGTCGTACTCATTTGTTCCCGGAGTTCATCCTGATCAACGAGAAGTAAAATCTGCGGTGAAGGGAACCATTCCGCCTCTAACAACTGGTCGCTTGCAAACAGCATCGTGAATGACTTCCCACTCCCCTGAGTATGCCAAATAAGCCCCCTCGTTGGCTCGCTGGCTTCCACACCGTTCTGAATCCGTCGCCGAAGATTCTCGACCGCATAGTACTGCATATGCCGAGGGACGATCTTCGCAATTCCATGTTCACCTTCCTCGAAAAAGACGTAGTTTTCTAAGATATTCAACAATGTCGGCTTGTTCAGTGTAGCCTTAGCACCCTGCTTGAACTGCTCAATATCGTTTTCAGTTGTATATTCTGGTGGTGCCTGTGACCACGGGTGGTACTGTTCGCGCGGGGCCCCGACTCCACCGGTGTAGTATTTGTGTGTTTCACCGGCGAAGTTGAAGAGAACCGTACGGAAGGCTTTGGGGTGTGTGGTTTCGTATGTTCGCAAGTTCCGGATGGCGTCAGCAATACGGTTTCCTTGCCCAGTCGATTTTAATTCGCCCTGAACGATCGGAAACCCATTAATAAAGAGTGTAACATCAGGAATGATCGTTCGCCCGTCAACGTGAAAGTGAACTTGATTCGCAGCAATGAACGAGTTCTGATTAGGATTATTGAAATCAATCAGTTTGACGTTTGTTTTGACCGGTGCTTTTCCTGATTGTTGTAGGGTGGTTTGCCGCCCTCGTGTTAATAGGTTGTGAGCAGCGCGGTTGGCTTCGAGGAGTGACCGGGTACCAGAGACATCTAGATCACCCTTGATACCTGTAATAACACTCTCAACGTTCTCTGGGGTCACTTTAGGATTGAATTCAATGAGTTTGTCACGGAGAACCTGCCAGAGAATATCCTCATCAGTAGATCGATCAAATGTATCGTTGATAAGTGCACCACCGTTTGCATGGTAATCCGGACCGCCGTATACGTCCCAACCTAACTCATCAAGCCAACGAAGAAGTGAATCTTCATTAGTCCGCTCAACAACACCCATATTCTAATGGATTCTCTTTTGACGCTTAAACATTAGTGTAGAACGTTCGGTGTAGTAGCAGAATTTAGGAGTTTATTCTCGCACTCACCAGTTATTCTAATGTGCCCGGTATTATTTTAATTGTCCAACAAATCCTGCATTAGACCATTTTTCACTAGTTTCTGCTTAGCAATCATATCTTCGGATGTCTGGATCATTTCATCCAGCACGTTGAGGACCGAGGCAATTCGTTCCTGCTCCCATAGTGGTGGAACATCAATAGTCATCAATCCTACTTCAGTAGTATTAACCGACGGATAGCTATTGCCGGTGGCCCAAGCTTCCATTTGTTCATAGAACTTATGTGACAATATTTTCTGAATGAGGAAAGCAGACTCCACCTCATTAGTAGGCCTTAGGACAACGAACCCGGATGAAACCACATATCCGTCTTCATCTTCTGTTATTCTGTAGTGGCTTTCTTGCTTAGGCCGCACTTTTCCTAATAGTACATCTCCCTCTCGGACAATACGCTTAGCCCTGCTTGGGGGGTCATCCACATCGATTTCTTCAACGTCCACTAAAGAACCCGAAGAAACACACGAAAGAGATAGATAGGGGAGAGTGTCTTCATCGAAGTCATCGGAGTCAAAGGACTCCGGATTAATTTCGGCGATCTCCTTTATTTTCCGTGTAGACCAACCCTCATCGCCATCAACTTCAGAGGGGCTATTATCTAGAATACCTTCATTAACCTCAACTCTGGGTGTAACTCTCATATCGCCCGAAAGCAGTCCAGTCTCTAGTCCTTGTTCAACTTCATTGTCCTTACCGGAGTTGTAACCAAGTTGTTGAATGTACGTATCCAACTGGTCACTCAACCTATTGTATCGATCTTCTAAGTGAGATAACTCACCGACCTCGTCACAGGCGTCTATATCTACTTCTGGCTCAGTAGTATCGACATATAGGGCAATGTTCAGGTTGTATCCTTTCTCTTGAACCTCATCATTAGTAACAACCTGGCAAACACCTTCTTCATTTGTCCACTCATCATACAACTGCTTAATCTCCGTAATCCCGTTCGGATTCTCGATTTCAGCAGCCGGCTTTGCTGTGAATTCCGGTGCAAGCAGTTTACACCGATCGCTTCCCGTATCCTCATAGAACCGATTTTCGTGATCAGCATTGAAGAAGAGTATTTCTCCTTTGCGTTCTTCTGGCTTATCCTTGTTTAGAATTAGAATACCTGACGGAATACCAGTTGTTTCAAAGAGATTCTCGGGGAGACCAATGACAGCTTCTACAATATCATTTTCAATCATATACTCCCGGTACTCATGATCAGCGTTTCTGAACAATACGCCGCGCGGAATAACCGTAGCCATTTGCCCATCATCAGCCAAATGAGAGTACATATGCATAATGAAGGCAAAGTCTCCATAATTACCGTGCGGGAGTGAATCACTCCAGTCTAAATCTCCGAATTTTTCAACTCGTTTTTTGGTTGCACTTTTCCATTGACTTGTGGAGAACGGGAAATTCGCTAAGACGTAGTTGACTTTTTCAAGTCCGTTTTCTCCATCAGTGAATTGGGGATTTGCAAGAGAGTCCCCGCGTCGAATCTGACCTTCTACATCGTGGATAGCTAGATTCATCTCTGCCATCGCCTGAACTGTCGCATTCACTTCTTGTCCGGTAAACCGGACACTTCGCCAATGTTCTTCATCAACACGCTGAACCTGCCGAAGATGCTGAGCTACCTGTACGAGCATCCCACCGGCACCACAAGTAGGGTCATGAATGCTGGCATTCTTTTCGTAAGGCTCAAGCAGACGAACCATTAGTTCCACAATTTCTGGCGGTGTGAAGAATTCTCCACCATCTCGGCCTTCCTCGATAGCGAAGTGCTTCACGAGATCCATATACGCTTCTCCAAGCATATCCGGTGGAATCCGGTATCGGCTCAAGTTCTTAGATTCTAAATGCCGTAAGAGCTGATCAAGGCGGTTGTTCTCCGGATTTGTGAACGCCTCAACGTCGCCGTAGTCATCAAGTTCAGCAATCGCTGTGAACTGATTATTTAATTCTTGGAATTTCCGAAGAGCATTATCGACGGCTAAGGCAGGGTTGTCAGCATTGAGCAGGTCATCCCACATAAAGTCTCGTGGCATAACGACCTCATGGAAGGCCTCATCGTGAGCTATTTCAACAGCTGCCTTATGAGAGACGCCTTCTTCTTTTTTCTCTTCGAGAACCTGTGCGTAGTTGTCTTGGTATGTGTCGTGAAAGGTCTTATAGAAGACAAGTGGCAGGATGTATTCCTTGTAATCCGTACGGTCGACGCGATCCCGAATGATGTCAGCACATTCATAGAGGAAGTTTTCAAGTTCTGGGAGTTCTATATCAACTTCCTGTTGCGTAGTAGCCTGCCTATTAGAAATGGCGTCTGGCTGCTTTGGACTGTCAACCGTGTCCTTCATATTGAGTATAGTTCCGGTGCATTCATTTAAACGCTCGTGAATCGATATTGGAGCTAACTCCAATTTTGGAAGATTCGGAAATGACACGCTTCCATTTAATATGGTGGCGGGTCGTGTCGACAGTCCATGATAACGGACGCCCGCGTACTCCAGCCGGAATTCATCCCCAGCGAGGTGAAACACCGGGATGCAGAGGTCAACACGCTCTCCAGCGTGCTCCGCCCGCTCACCGATGGTGGACGAGCTGATCCGGCATTCCTGTACGGACCGTCCGGAACAGGGAAGACGTGTATCGCGCAGTTCACCGTCGAACGACTCCGCCAGGAAGTCGTCGACGTGAACTACCAGTACGTGAACTGCTGGGAAGACTACAGCCGCTTCAAAACACTGTACAGCATCCTCGACGGCATCAACAACACCATCGACATCCACCGCCAATCCACGCCGAAAGACGTGCTGCTCGACCGACTCAAAGACTACACCGGCCCACCATACGTCGTCATCCTCGACGAAGTTGACCAGCTCCAAGACAAGAGTCTGCTGTACGATCTCTACCGCGTCAAGGGCCTCACGATGCTTCTCATCGCCAACAAGGAAACCGAAGTCTTCGCAGAGGTTGACGACCGTCTCACCAGCAGACTTACTACCGCGACCCGTATCCACTTCGACCACTACTCTCGGGCAGAACTCACCACCATCCTCGATGACCGCGTCCAGTGGGGCCTTGTACCGGATGCAATCAACCAGGAACGCCTGAACCTGATTGCTGCGAAGGCGGCCGGTGATGCACGCATCGCTATCGGTATCCTGCGGAACGCAGCCCGGCACGCTCAGGAAAACAGCCTCAATGAAATCCCGGCAGACGTGATTCGAGACGTGGTTCCGGAAACGAAATCGGAAATCCAGCAGCAAACCATCGACCGCCTCACAGACCACCAGCAAACGCTCTACAACATCATCACCGACCACGGCACCATTGAACCCCAAACCCTCTACAATGAGTACCAGGAACTCGTTGCGGACCCGAAGACAAAACGGACCGTTCGGAATCACCTCTCGAAGCTCGAACACTACAACCTCATTGAGTCCGAAGGGAACACGAAAGGCCGCACCTATCGGGCCTGTACCTGACAAACGCAAGAGACTCGCTACATGTTCCAGTGGAATTCGGAAATGACACGCCGACCACTATCCCGGCCGGTCACGACGTGTCACGGTACGGATGCCGCCGAGCAACACCAACACCGAGCCCAATCCAGACCAACCGGTTTCGGAAGGAATTCGTGACACCGTAACAGAGGCGATTACGAGTCACGGATTCAGCGAGTGGTACGATGAACGGCAGATCGAGCAGAATCTGCTCGATGGGAAACCGTATTTCAACGGTCCGTCACCGGCGAAACCACCGGACAGGCACACACCGAGCAAACTGTTACAGTGTCACCGGAAGGCGCTGTACGCCCGGCAGAACGCACCGCGAGAAGACACCACACCGGACGGGATCTTCTGGATCGGGTCAACATTCGAAGAGGACATCATCGTGCCGTACCTGCAGGACGCAACCCCGGACGGTCTGTACATCCAGAATTCTTTGTGGATCGACGCGACCGTCACGGTTGACGATACTGAAATGCGGTTACGCGGGGCGACTGACCCAGCTGTCGTGACTGCAGACGGCGACCCTGCGCTCCTCACGGAGATTAAAACGACAACCGACGTTGACCACCTGACCGAGCCGAAGCCACACCACAAGGCGCAACTCCACGCCTACCTGTACGCGCTCAATAACGAGTACGACTACCCGGTTACTGAAGGGCTCATCATCTACGGGTCGCGGAAAACACTCGACCTTCGCGTCTTCCAGGTCACGTTCAACCCCGGCTTCTGGCAGCGCGTCGTCGACTGGATGTCCACGCAAACCACCTGCGAGCAGGCGGGTGAGTTACCGCCAGCTGACCCGGAACAGGACTGGGAGTGCAACTACTGCTCGTTCAAGCATCGCTGTGGGCAGGCCGACACACCGTACCAAGACATCGGGCCGGACGGCTTACTCCCGGTGTTCGACGGGTACGATCGGGACGCACTCATCGAGTACCTGGACGCGCATACGGACGCGGATGCGCGGCTCACACCGACGCTCGCCCACAAGTACCCGGACTTAGCTGCCGAGTACGGAGCGTATGATTGGTCGTGTCCGCGGTGCAGCGCGACGTACGCGTGGGATGCGGTTGATTGGGACGGCGATGTGTCAGACCTGCCACTCTGCCCGACCTGCGCTCGTGAGAACGACTTAGTGACACTAAGCGGCCCAGAACCCCACACGCAACTCAACATCGACAAGGACTAACGTGGGCTACGAGTCAGGCTCATTGTCAGTCTGTTCGGACTCCGTCTCATCTACAGGAATATCCTCGAACGTACCTTGCGTCTTATCCTCGCCCGATTCCCCAACATCATCTGGAAGCTTATCACTCGGGGACTGCGGCCGGTCAGATGACTCCTCACTAGTCTCCGTCTGATCATTTGCCTCGTCTGTACTGCTCTCCGAACCGTCGTTACCACCGGTGCCAGTCTCTTCGTTGCTATCCTCTTTGGCTGCCTGTACTTCTTCTAACTCTGACGGTGGCCAATCAGCGTCGGTTCTGGGAGTGATGCGCTCTTCGCGCGCTGCATCGAACTTGATGAAGTTCGTCGGGTTGTCCGCGACCCACTCGACGATCTCTTCGGTCTTCTGCTCGATTTCCTTCTGCCGGCCCCGCATCTGGTGGTAACTACTAACGATTCCTTTATTCGCCATACGCTCAGCGACGTACTTTCCAAGGTCTGTGAGCGTGTACACGTGTTTCGTGCCGTGCTCGTCGCTTTCCAATTCCACCGTGAGTAGTCCGAGGTAATCCGCATCGTCGCGTCGTCGTGAAATCGTGGATGAGGTAATCTCGATTTCCGATTCCAATTCCGAATACGTCCGTGGCCGCTCATATAGTAACGCTATCAGCCCGACACTGCCTTTCAACTGCAGAAACTCTACCAGCGTCTCACACGGCTCGTACTCATCGCTACCCGCCATACCATTGTTACACGAGCACCGGGTACAAGTGAATCATAGTTAACTCCAAATCGAAGCTATTTCCAAATTCTTAGCAATTCCAATCTCACAGTAATTAGAATTCGAGAGAAGTAGACGGTCTGCGGCCGTTTATATGGATTTATTCGGAAAGTACACGCGGATGTTTAGGCTCCAAACTGGAGTAACGACTGACGGAATCGATATGCACACGATACGAAACACCCGGCTGCCGGCACGACCGGCCTCTCACCGCGGGTACGGGGTGGTAGGCGATGAGTGACCGGGCAAGTATTGATGACCTTGATCTGGAGCGGGTACTCACTCCGCTCGCCAAGCAGGCTGACGACGTGATCGAGACCGGGACGGAATGGCCGGAACTCGCTCGTGAGCTGGATGTGTCACAGTACCAGCGGCGAGATCCGTACCCAGAGTGGCACAACGAAACGAACGACTTCGAACCGGTGTTCCTCGCAGTGCTGTGGGCGAAAACTGAAGACGAGTCTGTCACCGGGATCGCTGACCGCCTAGAGGGCAACCCCGAGATTGCTGCGGCATTCGGGTTCGATGACCCGGACGACATCCCGCACGGTGATACGTTCGCTCGCGCGTGGCGCGAACGCTTCGATGATATGCAAGACACAATCGAGCGGTCAGCGGAAGATATTGATAAACTCGCCACAGAGCGTGGAAGCCCGATAGGCGGGCACACCGGGTTGAACCCGGAAGAAACGGACGGGACATCGAAGCGGACTGAACAGCGCTTGCTACGGAAGAAGACGAAGGAAGTAATGGACCAGATGGCTGACGTAGTCTTCCCAGCGCTGGACCTACCACGGCCCGAGGAAGCAATCTACGACGAAGAGGATCTGCTGGAGTTAATGACCGTGATGGGTATCGAAGGTGAGGCTGCGAACAACGGAGCGGACCTGAATAGTGACCGGCTTGCTGCGCAGAAAGACATCGACCTAGATGACCCGTTCTACGAGGACGGTATGGATGGGGAGACGTTGTTAGAGTCGATTCAGGAACTCACTGTTTCGGGAATTACGGATATGGTGAACCGCGCAGCTGAGCGGGCGCTCACACGCATCAAGCCGTACGCTGAGTTTCCCGATCCGGTGTTCATGGCAATCGACATCACGTACGTCGCCTACTACGGTGACCGCGATGAAATGGAGTGGGTGTCTGGAGCACCATCGAAAAAGGAGTATAGTTGGTGCCACAAGTTCGCTACTGCGACGCTCGTGGGCGATGGTATCCACATGGTTGTAGGGATGCTTCCAGTCGGGAACCCTGACTGGACGAATAATGACGCGTACCCTGGTGAGGAAGACAAGTCGTACGTTGTCGGAGATGTCGTTCGGGAACTATTGAAGATCACCAACCGGTATGTGGATCCGAAGTGCGTCTACGCTGACCGTGAATTCGCCGCGGCGGACGCGATCGCCGCGTTCGAGAAACACGATATGCGGTATATGATGCCTGCGCCGCGGAACGACCGGACGAAGCGGTGGTTGAAGCGGAATGTAGACGTTGAACAGGGGATCATCGCTACTGAGCGGGGTTGGGCGTTACACGGCCCAGTGAAGCACGGGGCGTCGAATGAGCGCGTGACAACGAACCTCGTCGGACTGCCTGGTGATCCTGACGAAGACCAGTATGGGTTCGGTGAAACGTCTGATGAGGATGACGAGGATGAGGACGATGATGATCCTTCGCCAGTGCCGTTCTATACGAACACGTACGTGGATGATGAGATCGCGGTGGATCGCCGGCAGACACGGCGGAAGTTAGAGCAGTATAATCGTCGTGGTGGGATCGAGACGGCGTACAAGAAGATTAAGGAGTTCGCTGCGTGGACGACTTCGAAAGAATTCGAGGTGCGGTTATGGCATTTCGGGTTCGCAGTGCTGTTGTATAATGCGTGGTTGATGGTGGATTTCCTTGTTCAGTCCGGGCTTGATACGGAGTTCCGGTCGAAGCCGCGGATTACTGCTGAGCGGTTCCGTGGCTATATTCAGCGGCGGTTAACGCGGCTGATATAGCCCGTACCTCATTTTCGGGGCAGCAGTTCCTGTAAGAGCCATCAGTACGCAGTAGCCGTGTTTTCGCGGTGATTTCGACGGGTTCCGGTGAAGTGCCCGGTTCGTGACTGGTTTTGCGGTGTTGTTCGTCGGTGAAGCCGGAGAGATCGCAGTTGGAACTGGGAATCCCGTTCAGCAAAACCCGGGGAATCGAAACTACCAGTCGCGGTTTTAGTATATCGGTATATGGTTTATACCGTTGGTCAAATCCGAATTTCAGGGGATAGAACCCTTCTATCATCGGAAAAATGGTTATGAGATTTCTGTACTCGATGGTCCTGATTACGCCGGTAATCACGACCAGTATGAAGTACCCCGACGCCGTCGGGGAAGCACGAATGCTACAACTGCCTCACAACGGCGCTTCCCCGGGGTAGAGCCGCCAAGACCGGGCTCCGAGTTTGCTCTGGCTACCCTCAGCTGAGATCGGGGCGATGGCGAAGAAGCTGATTCGATATAGGACTAATGACCTCAACCTATATTAAGACAAAGCCCGAACGATGTTGTATGACCGAAGATGAATCGAACTCCGAGGGTCTGATGGAACGCCAGACCACGGGTGAAGACCGCGTGCGGATGGTTGCTCGGCAGCTGTCGGAGCCGCGGACAGCCAACTGGATCGCTTCCGAAGCGGGCTGGTCACACGAGCCGACCAAACGCGTCCTCGAACGGCTCGTCGACGATGGCATCCTCCATCGTGACGAAAGCGGTACTCACACGACGTATTACCCTGATTATCGCCGCCAAGCGATGCAGGAGGCGATGCGTCTTCGAGACAGCGGCCACACTGTCGAGGAGCTCACGGACCGTCTCGCCGATATGAAGACGCAGATTCGCGACTGGGAGGACGAATTCGGCGTTGAGTCACCGAACCAGCTTCGCGGGACGCTCGCTGACGAGTCCCTTGACGCTGAGGAGGAAGATAGTCGCCGTGAGATTGCCCGTGAGTGGGAGCATCTTCAGCGGCGTATCCAGATCGTTGGGTTCGCCATCCGAGAATGGGACTTCCTCGCTCCGACAACAGAGCCTGCCGAGGCCAGTAGCTGACGGATGTCGGTCCCGCATCCCGGTGGTGACCCGAACGCAAACTTCTACGCCCAGCTAAAGCGGGACGTCCTCGACCGTGTGCCACAGATCACGACAGTCGAGTTCGTTCCTGATGATATCGAGGCCAAACAGCTGCGGGCACGGTTTGATCCAGCCCGTCTCGACCCTTCGACAGGGCCTGAGTCGCCGGAACTGTCCATCAAGTGGTACCGGCAGGAGCCACATGATTGGTTCCGTATCAATTACACCGATCCGAACACGGGCTTTCACGCCGGCTGGCACCAGGACGAAGACCATCCCGATCTGGGACGGACGCATTTCCAGTACTCAGTCGCCGATACGGAGGACCGCTGGGGGATCACCTTCGAACACGAGACTCCCTCCCTGATTCTCTGGGAAATCGTCGAAGAGCTCCTTGAGGACGTCCGTCCGACCTACCAGTACGCGAACGAGGAACCATGACACCCCGAGAACGCGCCGATCGGTCACTCGCGAGCTCCTTCGAACGGTATCTCCAGGACAAGGGGAAGGGTCGCGGTGGCGACGGTGGGAACTATCGACGAAACGCAGCCCGCGAGCTCGAGCGGTTCGCCGAGTGGGCCGCCGGCGACCGCGGCGACGACGACTGGACCGGGATCGTCCCCGACGACGTCGACCGGGAGCCCACCTTTGACGATCTCGACGAACGCGTGTTCCGGGAGTACGCTCGGCATCTCGGGGGAGATCGGGGACTCAAGCAGAACACGGTACAAACCTATTACCGCTATATCTCTGCGTGGTGTGGGTGGTGTGTCAACGAGGGATATCTTGAGGCCCACTACGCGCAGCGGGCCAGTGCGATGGCGCCGCTGCCCGAGGATGACGGCCGCAAGCCCGGTGACCAGCAGGCCTGGACGTCCGAACAGCGCCACGCCCTCACCCGCCACGCCGACGAACGGGCCCGCGACGCCGTCGAGGCATTCACGACACTCCCGGAGGATACTGATCCCCTCGACAAGCAGCGAGCACGCTACGCGGCGCTGAAGGCGGCTCGTGACCGGGCTCTGGTGTTCGTCCTCGCGTACACCGCCGTCCGCGTTGGCGAACTCCTCCGAGATCCAAACGACCCGCGCCGGCGCGGCGTCCGCTGGGAGGACCTCTCCCTCGACGATGGGAGTATGGACGTCTACCGGAAGAAACAGCAGTGGGACGCCGCCAGTCTCCCCGATCCGGTAATCTCGCCGCTGCGGAGCTACCGAAAACTGATGGACCCACCGACGGAGCGCTGGCCGGTGTTTCCCACGTTTGACCAGCGGACGCTCGCAGGGCTCGTCCAAGATGAGCTCGCCGACCGAGGGGAACATACGGAGGCAATCGCCGAACGCCGTGGGGAGTACGCTCGCGACCTCCTCCTGGCGCTCGATGAGGATATTCGACCGCCCTCGATTACGACGGACGGCACACGATCGATTCTCCAACGGCTCTCAGAAGCTGCAGAGATAGACATCGACCATCCGAAACACGATTACCTTGCTCCACACGGCGGCCGGCGTGGAATGGGTGAAGTTCTCGTTCGAGCATTCGGATACACGGTTGCCGCCCGGTATCTCGACAATTCGGAGGAGATGGTGAGAGAGCGGTATTCACATATCGAGGCCGGAGAACTCGGTGATGTCGCTACTGAGGCGCTCGAGGAGATCGATAGTATACCGTAGTAACATATTTCGAGTGTGAGGGGTAGACCGTCGCGTTCACACCGCGTCGACGGTGAACAGCGAGTCGTCGCTGAGGACGACCTGTACCCGGCGGTGCCAGGCGTCAGCAAAGGCCTCCCGTTGCTGGTCGCTTGCCGATCCGTCGAGAATCCCCTGGAGGTTCCCGATTGCGGGTCCACCGCCAGGAACGTCGCTGACGTGGTAGGCCACTTCGACGGTCTCGTCCGTGTCGGTTCGCCGGAACCGGAACGTCGGGTCCGCCGTGTCCGGGTCGAACGCGTCGAAGACGAGGAGGTCGCGGCGGCCGCCATGGCCGCCGGCGAGCCCGCTGAATCCGTCATCGCCGGTCGCGCCAGTCACGTACGAGATGATGCGGCTCATCACGCCGTACGCGGCATCGTCCTGCGGGCCGGCCGTCTGGACCTCGATTTCGCTCCGGACTGGATAGCCGTCGGGATACAGGGGGTCGAGCCCGAGCTGGGCGATCCGGTAGGCGCCCGAGGCTGTCGGACAGGAGTGGCCCGCTTCTTTCACCGCGTCCCGATAGGTGACGACGAACGGCTCGCCCGGTTCGAGGACGCCGAGGGCCTCCGCGACGGGGTCGCGGATTTCGATCGGGTCGACGTCGTAGTCGACCTGCCAATTGGTTCTCGTCTGGGTCGTGTCAGTCGCAGTCGAATTCGATGTCATGAGTTGTGGTTGTGATCGTGTCTCGTGGTCAGTAGCGGAGCAGTCGCATCCCGTTGAGGATGACGAGGAGGACGCTGGCCTCGTGGACCAGCATTCCCGACGCGAGGGTGACGTAGCTGGTGAGCACGCCCGCGAGGAGGACGGTCACGGTCAACACTGCCAGCCCGACGTTCTCGAGGACGTTCCAGCGCGTCGCCTTGCTGAGTTTGACCGCGTACGGGATTCGTTCGAGGTCGTCGGCCATCAACGCCATGTCAGCCGTCTCGATGGCGGTGTCCGTCCCCGCAGCACCCATCGCGATGCCGACGTCGGCGGTCGCCAGCGATGGCGCGTCGTTGATGCCGTCGCCGACCATCGCGACGACGTGGCCGTCGGCCTGGTAGCCCTCGATGACGGACTGCTTGTCCTCGGGGAGGAGTTCGGCACGGTACTCGTCGATACCGACCTCCTCGGCAACGGCAGCGGCCGTCCGATCGTTGTCGCCGGTGAGCATCACCGTCTCGATGCCAGCGTCTTGGAGCGCCGCGACGACCCCAGGAGCGGCCTCCCGGAGCTCGTCCCGCATCGCAATCGCGCCGATGATGTCCCCGTCCCGAACGACGTGGACGACTGTCTCGCCGCGCCCCTCACGCTCGCGGACGTAGTCGGCGACCCGATCGGGGACATCGACGTCGCGGTCGTCCAGCAGCGCGCGGTTGCCGACGACGACTTCCTGGCCATCGGCATGGGCGATGACGCCCTTGCCGGCGACCACGTCGAAGTCGTCGGGATCGGGGACCGACCTGCGCCCCACGTCCGTATCGTCCGCTTGGGCGACCGTCG
The DNA here is from genome assembly GCF_055271655.1 of Haloarcula sp. HT12. Lineage (NCBI taxonomy): Archaea > Methanobacteriati > Methanobacteriota > Halobacteria > Halobacteriales > Haloarculaceae > Haloarcula > Haloarcula sp. HT12. The sequence goes on along the minus strand of NZ_JBUXKW010000007.1, from coordinate 131,243 downwards.
CTCCACCGTCCGTCGCAGCCGTCTGGCGTTCGCGGGCCATGTCGACGATGGCGTCCGCGAGGTGGTGTTCGCTCTTCTTCTCGGCGGTCGCTGCGAGCGAGAGGACGTCGGCGGCGGCGACGCCGAACCCCTCGATGTCGGAGACGGTGGTCTCGCCCTTCGTGAGCGTCCCCGTCTTGTCGAAGGCGACGAGATCGATCTTGCCGGCGCGTTCGAGGTGTTCGCCGCCCTTCATCAGCACGCCCGACCGGGCGGCGTTACCGATGGCCGAGACGATGCTGACCGGTGGCCCGATGACCAGCGCGCCCGGACAGCCGATGACCAGCAGCGTCAGCGACAGGATCGCGTTCTGCGTGACCGCGTACGCGCCGATAGCCAGGGCAATGACGGCCGGCGTGTAGTACTTCGCGAACCGGTCGATGAGACTCTCCGTGGGCGACTGAGCCTCCTGGGCCTCCTCGACGCGACGGATGATCCGTTCGAGAGTCGTATCCGATCCCGCTCCCGTCGTCCGGATTTCTAGCGCGCCCTCCTGGTTGACCGTCCCGGCGTACACCTCGTCGCTGTCGGCCTTGTGGACGGGCGCGCTCTCGCCGGTGACCGGCGCCTGGTTGACTGCGCTCTCGCCGTCGACGACGGTTCCGTCGACCGGGATCTTCCCGCCCGGCTTTACGACGACGACTTCGCCCTCTTCGACATCGCGGGCGGAGACCTCTTGGAGTGTCCCGTCGCGACGGACGGTCGCCGTGTCGGGCGTCATCTCCAGTAGCTCCTGAAGTGCCGTCCGGGTCTTCCGCATCGTCCGGCCTTCGAGGTAGCTGCCAAGGCTGAACAGGAAGACGACGGCGGCGGCTTCCCAGTACTCCCCGATGACGATAGCACCGATGGCGGCCAGCGTCACCAGCGTCTTGATGCCGAGCGTCCGGTTGGTGACCTCGTGGTAAGCGGTCTTGGCGATGTCGTAGCCACCCACGACCGTCGCGAGGACGAGGATGGCGGCGCTTGCCATCTCGAAACTCGTGAGGTAGCCGAGACTCCAGCCACCGCCGTACAGCAGGCCGCTCGTCGCCGTGACGATGGCCTTCCGGTGGTTCCGGTAGTACTGCGTGATCGATTGTTTGTTCATAGTGTTAGGCGGGCTGGGGAGTGTACCCCTGGTTTTCGATGGTCTCTGCGAAGGCGTCGGGGTCAGTGACGCTGTCGTCGTACTCGATCTCGACGCGGCCGGTCGCGTAGTGGACTTCGACGTGCTGGACGCCGTCGACGTTCGACAGGGCGCGTTCGACGGTACTCGCGCAGGTCGGGCAGTCGAAGTCGAGGACGCGGAATTGGGTTGTGTCGCTCATTACAGTTTGAGATAGTGCCCGTACCTCAATAAGTATTTTTTAGATGATATGTTTGAATTCGGATACGGGTCGTTGGAACAGTCAAACGGGTCGTCTAGGGCTTTCGCTATCGCGGGTCCATCCTGTACTGGATACCTCGACAGACACCTACCCGACTCCTGCCCCGCTACCTTTTCCCGCGTGCTCGCGCTCAGTTCTCGTATGAGTGATTCCGATACCGACCACCGTCTCGACGACATCGCGGTGCGAGACACTCGGATTTCGGACGCCATCGACGAGCCGATGCGGGCGATGGTCCTCGACATTCTGTCCGAGGAAGCCCTAACTGCGACCGAGGTCCACGAACGCCTCGACGATCGCGGCATCGACCGGACGGAGAACACGGTCCGCCATCACATCAACGAGCTCCGGGATGCGGGCCTCGTCGACGTCGTTCGCTTCGAGGAGGGGCGTGGTGGGACGACGAAGTACTACCACGCGAACACGATCGTCCTCTCGTACTCACTACCAGATTCGGCCGACGCCGCCGTCGAGGAGATGATCGACGCTGCCCAGCCCCAGATCACGGACGCGCTCACTACGCTCACCGACGAGTACGACGACGCTATTGAGGAGATCGTCGAGGATATGCAGCCCTGCGAGCACTGCCAGACCCAGAAGTACGAGACGTACGTTCTTCTGACCGTCCTGCGACGTGCGTTCGTTCGCGCCCACAGAAATTCCTGAGGGGGAACCACCCCTACGCTGGCAGGGTCTTAGAAGGAGAACCGATCACGCGCGGATTGCATCGCGAGGCGAGTCAGGAGTCGCGCAGGGCCACGCTTTGGGAGGTCCCGTACAGTCTCGATGCTGGTCGGCGGTTCACTACCACCAATGTCTAACTCCCAGCCTGTCTCGTCCATGAAGCGTTCGACAGCCTGATTTACTCGCTGTCGCACGTCGTCCGAGTCCATTGTCTCGGGCACACCATTCCGGAGGACGACGTCGCCGTCAACGATCACTGTCTCGACGTCGGCCGGCACCGCGTTGTTCACGACCTGTGCAGGAATATTGGTCCGTGGCGTGAACTTCGGTTTGTCGACGTCGAGGAGGATAATATCCGCGCGCTTTCCCGCTTCAATACTGCCGATCTCGTCGCCCATCCCCAGCGCGCGTGCGCCTTCAATAGTGAGCATTCGTATCAGTTCCATCGAGTCGAACTGCCCGGCTGAACGCTTGAGATTTGCCGCCAGCCGAGCTTGCCGCGCTTCACCGAACATGCTGTACGAGTCGTGCCAGTAGTGGTCGTCAATCCCTACTCCGACGTCGACGCCGGCGGCTCGAAGCTCGGGAACGGGCGTCCACTGCGTCTCCCCGTCCGGATTCCAGTAACAGAAGACGGACGGGCAGTGCGCAACAGCCGCGTCCGCCTCGGCGGTTCGCTGGATGTCCTCTTCGTCGGCGAGGCGGAAGTGAGCAGCGACCAGTCGGTCGTCCAGGAGTCCAACGTCGTCGAGCAATCCCACCGAGTCCTCGCCACCGTTCGCTCGTGCCATCGTGTTACTCTCCTCGAGTTCGAGCAAGTGCGTGTGGACGAGCAGGTCCGGGTACTCTGCGGCGAGGGACGCGGTCCGTTCCCACAGCTGCCTGGTACACGACCAGTCGTCGTGCGGGCAGATCGTCGCCCTGATTCGGCCCTCGTACGTGTCGTGGTACGTTTCGACGAACTCGCGAGCACGGGAGAACTGCTGATCGACTGGTTGGTCCCAGAAGAGGTCCGAGATCGCCGGGCCGAAAAATCCGCGGAGCCCTGCTTCCCCGAACGCCTCTGCACCTGCGGCAGGCCGTGCGTCCATCGAGTTCACGGTCGTGACACCGCCCAAGAGGAAATTGAGCGCTGCGAGCTCGACGCCTGCCTCGACGAGGTACTCGAATTCGCCGTTCCCTAATCTGTTAAACAAGGCCGTCCCACTCCCAAGCATCTCCGTCAGCTCGAGTTCGCTAAACGCACCGATGAGCGGTGTCATCTCCAAGTGCGTGTGGGCGTTCACCAACCCCGGCATCACCAGTTTCCCGTTCCCGTCGATAACGGTGGACGCTTCTAATTCTCCGTCTCCTGCACGTGATGGTCGGACTTCTTCGATACAGCCATCGGTGATGCATACTGTGCCGCGCTCGTACAGGCGGTTCCGCTCGTCGGCTGTGAGAACGAGTGCATCATGGATTGCCAGATCGACAGCCATCGTAAATTAGGAAGTGGATGTGACAGTTACCGTACTGGACAACCGAGCAGGCCGGCGAAGGCTGTTCTTCCAGGTGGTGTTCCCCTCATTTGGGATATCATCGGTCTCTACTGGTCCCATTAGCCTCTAATACGTCGGCGTGATTTAATCAGATTCCCCTTTTGAATCTGAAGTCGGATTCCGTGGAGCTTGTGGAGGTTTGCAATGTTTTCCCCTCTTCACGATAGATCATCTATGGCCGACGGTTACGATGCCATAGTACTGATACCCTCATAGGCAGTATATTCTAATCAAAACCGCAATAGATGATCCCTACAATGATACACCTATGCAGGCGACGATAATCGACGGAGTTCTTGAATCCCTTCGTATCGGTGTCGGATTTCTCTGGACGGCGGCGTGGGCGATCATCATGGGCCTCACGATTACGAGTCTGGTCCAGGTCTACGTCTCGAAGGAGCGGATGGCACAGGTGCTGGGTGAGGGCGATCTAACTGGACTTACCAAGGCGACTGTGTTCGGAGCAGCAAGCAGTGGCTGTAGTTTCGGCGCCGTCGCCATCGGGAAGGGCCTGTTCAAGAAGGGGGCGCACGCGGTGAACTTCCTCGCGTTCATGTTCGCGTCGACGAACCTCATCGTCGAACTAGGGCTGATGATTCTCATCCTGCTTGGCTGGGAGTTCCTCGTCGCGGAACTGCTCGGCGGCCTGATTCTCATCGCCGTCATGGCCGCCATCGTCCACCTTACGCTTCCCGAAAACCTGTTTAACGAAGTCCGCGAGAAGCTCAACGAGCGCGACCGCCAGGCGGGCGTCACGGAAGATCCCACCTGCGGGATGGAGGGGAAAGACGAGTACACGCTCACGACCGACGGCGGTGAGACGCTCAAATTCTGCTCGGAGGGCTGTATGGAGACCTATCGCCAGGAGACGTCGAGTAGCGGCGGGTGGCGTGACGAGTTGCTGTCGTGGGGTGGCTGGTACAAGGTCGGGAATCAGTACCGCAAGGAGTGGTCGATGATCTGGAAAGACATCGTCGCCGGCTTCCTTATTTCTGGGTTCGTCATCGTCTTCGTCCCGCAGTGGGTGTGGAACACGCTGTTCATTCAGGGCGACGGCCTGCTCGTGACTGCCGAGAACGCCGTCATGGGCGTCATCATCGCCGTCCTCAGTTTCGTCGGCAGTATGGGCAACGTCCCGTTCGCCGTCGCGCTGTGGGGCGGTGGCGTCAGCTTCGCCGGGATCATCGCGTTCGTCTACGCCGACCTCATCACCGTGCCCGTGCTGAACGTCTACCGGAAGTACTACGGCTGGAAGATCATGCTGTACATCCTTGGCGTCTTCTTCGTGACGATGGCGTTCACTGGCTTCCTCATGGAGTTGCTGTTCGACGCCCTCGGCATCGTACCAGATCTGGCCGGTGGCGAGACGGCGACCGAACAGACGTACTTCGAGCTCAACTACACGTTCTACCTCAATATTATCGCCTTCGCGCTCTCCGGGTTCCTCCTGTATGTCTACCGACGTGGAATCGGCGCACCAGGTCAGTATCGTGATCCGGTGTGTGGCATGCGGACCGACGATGAGGGGCCGAGTGCGTCCAATGATGGGATGACGTACTATTTTTGCTCGAAGACCTGTAAGCGGGCATTCGAGGAAGAGCCCACGGAATTTGCTGATCAAAGCCCGCAGATAACAAACCACGATCACGATCACTGATAGATGTACTGTGGTTCATCCGCTGTGAAGCACTTCATCATCGCACCTTCAATCCGCAATTGTCACACCTGTCGCGCCAAAATTGATTGTATGAGCAGTCAGATATCGAAACAAGGGGATGTCATATGAACCAACGTCCAGCGGATACCGTCGTTGGTGTGCTCCTTGGGTTCGTCCTCTTGGCTGGCGGACTACTCAGTTGGCGGGCCTATCAACAGCGTCGCGCTATCGAGCAGTCGATGGGGCCGATGATGGACTCGTCTATGGGGGCGATTCACGGTCCAGATCCTCTCTGGTACGTGGTTGGAACCCTTCTGGTCGCAGGCAGTATCGGTGGCATCTATTACGTGGTTCGAGGGAATCTCATCGATTCGACAACCGACTCAGCGGATCACATCGACCCCGATCAGGTATCGGAGGCAACGCCTACATCGATAGACGATGACGCCTCGCCGGCGACGCCTATCAATCCTGAATCGGATCCGCAAGCGCGCGTTCTCGATCTCTTACCGGATGATGAACGACGCGTCCTTGAACCCGTCCTGAACTCGCCTGGAATCACGCAGATCGAACTTCGGGATCGATCTGAGTTCTCAAAGAGTAAAGTGAGCCAGACCGTGAGTTCACTCGAGGAGCGCGGGCTGCTGTATCGGGAACGACAGGGTCGAACCTACCGCGTGTATCCGAGTGATGACCTGCAGAACTAACAGACGTAGAAATTCATACTAACACTACCCATCATGTCACAAGCAACACTCGAAACTGATCGCATTAGCCGGGTTCTCAAGTCAAGCACGTGGCTCAATCTCCTCCTCGCCGCACAGTTGATCGCCGGGTTGGTGTACGCATATTTCACAGGAGATATGGGGAGCCGGTGGACCCATTTCGTCCTTCCATTTATTTGGTTCACCGCCTCAGTCTGGGTGATCTGGCACACTCGACCTGTAACGAAACGTCGAGTGTATCGTATTGGTGCCGCACTTGTCGTTGCTCTATATCTCATCGTGATGTTTTATTTTTCAGGATTACTTGGACCGAGCACCTCTCATTTCGGGCAGCTCACTGGACCAAGCGGCTTCGGAATAACGTGGGGTCGATCTTTGGGATGGAGTCCGGTCTTCGTCTATACAGGTGACCTGATCACGGTCTCGCTCATTCCTTACCAAGCGGTTGGCCTGTTCGCGCTGGCGTATCTCGTCTATGATGCATTGCTTGATTTCTCGCAGTCGGCAGTCGGAGGAATAGTCGGGATTGTGGCGTGCCCTGCCTGCGTTAGCCCGTTGTTTGCCGTACTACTTGCAGGCGGACTGAGTGGTTCTTCAACGATGTTATTGCTTGGTGCGTATGGCTACGAAATTGCGACCGTTCTGTTCCTCATGACAATTGGAATCCTCTACCATCGTCAGGCACTCACGAGGCAGTATCACCAGTTCCGAGGGAACTGATCCATCTCGTTCGTGGTCAGCAATACCCGAGCCTCCCTCGCCGCCTGAACCGTGGTTATTGTCTGGATCGCCGCAATGAGGTGAACAGTCTCGACGGATCCCCTTTGCTCTCACCATTCCTCTGATCCTTTCGAATTCGGCAGGTATGAACGATCCCGTCAGTAGAAAACGTTTAGATGGCGTTATAGACGTTCTTGAACGCTCTCCTGTTTGAGTTCACTCCCACGAAGATAACCCCGAACCCACCGTATGACTACTTGAGGCGAAAAACAATGACCAACCGAAACCTCGGACGATGGCTGCTCGTGGTGCTCGCGATTGTCGGACTCGCGTTTGCCGCCCCGGTAGTTAGCGCACACGGTGACGAACCGATCCAGGGGAACGAGACGGCAGCTGAAGGGACGCCAGCCGATGGTAGTGCAGCAGACTGGGCGGCCTGGATGGAAGGTCACATGACCGACTACATGGGCCCGAATGCCGTTGACGAGATGGAAGCGCACATGGGCGTGACCGTCGACGAGATGGCCCAAGATATGGCGGACGACAATCACACCGCGACGGGGATGAACGGACAGGGGTACGGCTGCTAACGATCCCTGTTCGGATCCTCGTCTGACACGATAGATATTCGACTTACTGACTCAACGATCACAATGACACACTACACCAACACTCTCGGGCGGACGACTCGTCGAATCGCAATACTAGCGGTTCCGCTGTTGATTGTAGCAACGGGCACCGCAGCGGCTCACGGTGGTGGAGGCTACGGCGGCGGTATGATGGGTAGCGGCGGTTGGGGGGTCTTCAGCGGTGGAATGGGCCTCTGGAGCTTCCTTTGGATGGGGCTCCTAATCGTCGTCCCGCTCTATCTCGTCTACTCACTCCTCAACAGAGATTCTGAGAGGAGTGATAGTCGGCCGCTTTCGGTTCTTCGTGAGCGTTACGCTCGCGGTGAACTCTCCGATGAAGAGTTCGAACGTCGACGAAAGCAACTCGAGTAGTGCCCATGACCGAAATAGAAGGAGCATCGTCGAGAAAAAATTCTCGTCTGCCAGTTGGGGCGACGGGACCGAACGCTTAAGTGCGTAAACAGGATACAGTATTACATGAGTTACACAATACAAACCAAGATTGATGGAGAGTTCGACGATGTCGTCGACGCAACGAATGCCGCGCTCAAAGACGAGGGATTCGGTGTTCTCTGTGACATCGACATTCAGGCGACGCTCAAGGAGAAACTCGGTGAGGAGTTCCGCCAGTATCGCATCCTCGGTGCGTGCAATCCTCCGCTGGCATACGAAGGGTTGAGTGCAGAAACTGAACTCGGTGCGCTCTTGCCCTGTAACGTCATCGTCTACGAGAACGATGACGGCGTCATCGTGGTGAGTGCGGTCGACCCGGAACAGTTAGTCGGGATCGCTGATAACGACGCGCTTGACTCCGTCGCGACCGAGGTCAGCGAACGATTCGACCGCGTACTGGCAGCCGTAACTGACGAGTTCGGATCCGCATCGGAGGCCTGATCTCTGATGGCATCATCGGATCAACTGGATACGACGACGATACTGCTCATCGTCCTCGGAGCGTTCATCCTCCTTCCCTTGCTCACAATGGGTATGGGGTTCGGTGGGATGATGGGATACGGAGGAATGATGGGCCAGTACGGTACCACAGGTGGTTGGTGGCCCCTCATCGGGATGCTCGTCCCGGTCATCTTCCTCCTTGCGCTTCTGGGCGGTGGATATCTCATCTTCCGGCGGATGAGCGAGACACAGACGTCTCATAATCCCGCGATGGAAGAGTTACGTCTGGCGTACGCTCGTGGCGATCTCACGGACGAAGAGTTCGAAGCCCGACGAGAAAAGCTCGAACAATCAGAGTGACCACTACCCCAACCGTGTTTCACCCGTTTGAACACCTGCGGATCGACTCGAGGGTATCGAAACCAACCGTTCGGCAGCATCGTTCCGTTACATCGAAATGGTGTGCTCGATTCAGCATATGGTTGTGAGTAGTAATGGGAACAAACGACAAGTTCGGAGTGAGTCACGTCCGAAGTCTTCGCACCAGTATCGCGCGTAGCTACCCCCTGACGAATGATACAGACCACATGACACATCACAGCCGACGTCAATTCTTAGGCATTGTCGGTGCCAGCGCAGTCGCCAGCACCGGCTTTGCTCAGTCAGCGAACGCACAGGAGACGCCCATCGTGGAGATGGGAAACAATTACTTCGACCCAATCGGCCTACGTGTTGATCCCGGGACAACCGTTCAATTTGAACTCGCAGCGGGGGCACATTCCGCTACGGCGTACGCAGATCGTATTCCGGAGGGCGCTTCCGCCTTCGATAGTGGGACGATCTCAGACGGGAGCTTCGAATATACGTTCGAAACGCCAGGGACGTATGATTACTACTGCATCCCGCACAAGTCGATTGGGATGGTCGGACGGATCGTGGTTGGCAGTCCTGGCGGACCGGCAGAGGAGGGTTCAATCCCGGATGGAGAGGTCCCATCGAGTGAGGCGATTGTTGACCAGGGTACAGTCGCCTACGGCTCAAGCAGCGATGGAAGCGGGAATACTGGTGGTGGAATGATGAGACGAGGTGGTTCTGGAATGATGAGTGGCCGCAACGGAGGTGGAGTTGGAGGGCTACCAGCTGTTGGTGGCGTACTCGGAATGCTGGGCGTTCTCGGTGGCGGGCTCTACTGGCTTGGAAACCAAAAATCTCCTCAATCGACTACCGACGACTCAGCCAGAAAAACGCTCCAGAACCGCTATGCCAGGGGCGAAATTGACGAGGAGGAGTATAGACGTCGCCGTGAGCGATTAGATGCTACTGATGAGGACATCTCCAACTGATTGCCACCGTGAGAGGGTGAACTCACCGGGGTCAAGTGATTCGGGAATTAGAGAATACCGCCCTCACCGATACCTTTGATTTCAGAACGATCCCGTGACCTGTTTTGTTCCATTTATGATTGATTTCTCTTGTGATCAACTCGCCTGTGTGGCTCGGTAGTAAACACCAATTGCGAGCACGGCTACGAGGAGAAGATATCCAGTAGCCCACACCAACGAGAGAGCCGTATCTACGTCGGTTGTGAGTCCGGTATCGACCATTACACGGACTGGCCAATAGCCCGGAAAGAGTTTCATCCACCAATCAGGTTCAGATTGAATAAACAGCGGATCCTGAAACAGTCCGATATCGAGCATCGGGAGAATCAGCATTAGCCACATCCCGGCTAGACGGTCGAAGACGGCCCCGACGAGCATCCCGATGAGACCATACGTGACCGAGACGACGAGCATCGCTGCGACGAACCACCAGAGATACTCGGGCTGGAAATCGACGAGCATCACACCAACTGAGACACCGGTGACGATGAGAGTAATTGCTGCGAGAACCCCAAACCGGGCAGCGATCACCTGCCATGCACGATAGCCGGCGACTGCCAGACGCCCATCCGTGTCTTTGGCTTCTCGCATCAGGAACAACCCGGCGAGTCCGGCGATGAGGGCGCTCGTAATCGGCGTCATGATCACGCCGTGGACCTCAGGCATCCCCCGCATGACCGTCGCCGTCTCACCGTCGACGAGCGTCCGAACCGGCATCTCGACATCTTGGGTGACTGCGAACGCCAACGTGATGAACGAAACCGGTAAGACGACCAGTAGAGCGACGAGGACGTAGTTTCGCGCCTGTTCTTTGATGCCGATTGTGAACGCCGTTGTCGTACGGTTCATGCCGACCACCCACCATTGGTGCGCATCGTTATCCCGAACACTGCGGTGACGAGTACAAGCAGGACTAGCAGGTATCCGGCGACGAAGCCGAGATCACCCGTCGTATATGTGCCTTGGAACATCGCCTCCTGAAGGAGTTCCTTTGGATGATAGAGCGGGAAGTACTCCACGAACTCGGGAACGTCGGCGGTCAGCGGACTGTCGCCACTGAGGAACGCATCCATCATCGCAAGGAACACCACGACGAGCGAGCCTTCGAACAGTCGTGGAAGGAGCGCCCCGACGAGTGCGCCAAGAAACGCATAGACGAGGCCGGCAAGTACGAGGAATACGAACGTCAGGACAGGGGCTTCCGGTGAAATCGTCAGCCAGAGAACGCCGTAGTTTACGGCAGCCACGACGACGGTCACACCTCCGAGCGTCGCTAATCGAGTCGCAAGCAGTGTTCGGGGTGGATAGCCTGTCTGAACGAGTCGCCGATCGGCTGCACGCGCACTAATCATCTGCGCGAGTCCCATCAGGCCGGCAATGATGGCGACCCCGAATATCGCTCCGAGGAGGCGACCTAGCTCGATCGGAATCGCCTCGACCGTCGGCATACTTGGTAACCCAGCCATTGCTTGTCCCCAGCCTTCGATAACGACAACCGGAAGGAGGAGTGCCAGGACAACATTCAGGGGGGTTCTGAGGAAGGTGGAGACGTTCGTCCGGATCCCCGTCCAAACCCTATTCATCGGTCTCTTCCCCCCCGTTCACTGGCCGTTGCATCAGTCTCGCCTTCCTGGTCAGTCACGTCGTAGACCTGTCCATCACGTACCTCGTAGATGCGGTCGAGACGACTTTGCTCTTCGATCAGGTGTGAAATCATCGTGACAGCTGTTCCGTCGGCAGCGAGTTCCTCAGCGAGATCCCAGAACGTTAGATACGTTTCCCAGTCAAATCCGGTGTAAGGCTCGTCCAGCATGAGGACGTCGGGGTCGTGCATCAGGGCGATACTCAGATTGATTTTCTGCCGGTTTCCACCGCTGAGTTGGTCGATTCGGTAGTCAAGGTACTGCTCGAAATCGAGTTTCGACGCCAAGTGGTGTTTGGCCTCGTCGATTTCTTCGGCGGTCATTCCGTATCCGGAACCGAACAATCGGAACGTCTCTCCGACCGTCAAGCGGTCGTAAAGCAGTGGTTCCTGCGGACACCAGCCAACGGTTCCCGTCCGTTCGACTGTTCCGCCATCCTGTTCGAGGACACCGACGAGGATGTTCATGAGCGTGGATTTTCCCGACCCGTTTGCGCCGACGATGCCGACGATTTCCCCCGTCCGAATTTCGAGATCTGCACCGGTCAAGACGGTCACAGATCGTGTGAATGGGAGTCTTGACCCGTACGTTTTTTCGATTCCCTCAGCACGAACGAGTATCTCACTACTGTTCCCTTCTGGCGTAGTAGCTGTGGATGATCCCATAGTCAGCTACATGTACACGCTCCTAATTCACTGCGATTACTCTTTCAAATCCAAAACAACACTGTCAACGCGACCCTGAATAGTAGTATTTCCTCCGCACTATCCTGTGATGGCCGAGTTTTCGGACTTATCGAATCGAATACCCCTTCTGATTAGATGGGCCTCCGAGTTGGTCTACAACAGATGTCATACGACGGTCTCGGGAATCTCGCCGTGGTCAACACGACAGCCCTACCGGATTCAGTCCGGTAGGGGATCGATCAGAACGGTGGCTGCCCCATCGAGAACGAGGCTTCCACTATCATCTTCGATCTGTGTTGTGAGTTTGTATCGGTCGTTATCGAGAACGTCGGTGATCTCACATCGGGCCGTCAGGGTGTCATCAATGCTGACTGGTCGGCGGAATTCTAAATTCTGGGAAATATAGATCGTGACTCCGGGAAAGCACGCGAGTGCAGCACTTATCATTCCCGAGACGAGCGTTCCATGAGCGATGCGGTGGCCAAACCGGGTCTTTTCAGCGAATGCCTCGTTGAGATGGACCGCGTTTGTATCTCCGGTCGCCTCTGCAAATTTCCTAACATCCTCGTCTGTGATCGTCTTCGAGAAGCGAACACTATCTCCCGTGCTAAGTGAAGATGGGTCGGTTATCGAGAGATCGAACTCTCCAGTGGCTCGACCGTATGGCACTCGGGGGAGCGTCATTCCTCCCGATTCAACGAGATGCGGATGTGGCGTTTCGGTATACTTCTCAGGTACTTCCTCGAACACTGCTCGACAGTCTTCCGAGCAGAAGTGATACACTTTGTCGTCGTGTTCGATAGTCGGGTCGGCAGTTTCTTGTGAGACTTCCATCCCACAGACGGGGTCAACAGGCATTGATCTGTAGTTCTACTTTTCTTGGGGATTCTCGTGCTCTCCTTTGAACGCGGTCTCGCAGTCTTTGCAACAGAACTGCTGGAGTGATCCACCAACGCGGGTAGCTAGTCCGTCTTCGCTGATAGTGGTTCCACAGTGTGCGCACGTAAGTACGGATTCAGTACCGTTGGCATAGGCTGAACGGGTGGCACTTGACAGCAGTTGCACGTCGTATCGTCGCACGTCACTCAGTGGTAGACTGTGCTGCACCCAGTTTCCGACCGTAGTCCGCGGCGGTGTCGCAACAACCACGACCTCGCCCTCAGCAGTTGTGAATACGTGTTCTACGTATGGGGCCTTGAGGATCGATTCTCGAAGTGAATCTGTCTTCCCAAGTTCAGACCGGAGCCGCACCATGACGTGTATCCGGTTTTCGTACTGTGTGAGGTCGAGATCAACGGTGAATCGACGAATGACATCATCTTGCTCCAGCTGACGGACGCGTGCTGAAACGGACGGGGCTGAAAGATTTACTGCCTCAGCAATAGTGCTGTATGGTCGTCTCGCGTTCTCCGCTAAAAGACGGAGGATTTCGCGATCCGTGTCGTCAATTTCTGGTTGGGTCATCGAAAGGCGGAATGGGGGTAAGGGATCGGGTGGATGGGGGTGGGTGTGGGGGAGCTACGACGCAGGTGTGGGGTGTGACGGTTAGACGTACTCCTCCGGTGTCGAGGTGAACGTCTCCTTGCAGCCCTCGGCACAGAAGTAGTACGTCTGACCGTCGTACTCAGCTGTGGCCGCCGCATCCTTTTCATCGACGTCCATTCCACAGACTGGGTCAGTTGCCATTCGGTTTCACCCCACATCAATGGTACGAGGGCCTGAACCAAGCAATTTGTTCTTAGTAATCCAAAGTCGGGATACATAGCGATTTGCGCCGTGCTGAACGGTTTTGCTTGTCCGACTCCGCAATCAACGATTAGTACCTCACAATCCCGAACTATCCTTCGAGTATACCAACGGATTCCTATCTGTGTCCTATATAAATACTGGAGTCTGAACCAATTCTAAATCTATGGGTCACGATCCACCACACGACAATCACGGGCGGTGAAGATCCCACAGGTCCATCCAAATTCGTGGCTGCTCAAGCGTCGACATGACGATTTGATTCTTTCTTGCGCCGTGCGAGTAGCAGTCAAGTGGCCTCTATTTCCGCAACGAAGATAACGTGTTGCAAGAACGGCAGCGCGTGGTGAGCCTTCCTCACCTGCTCAGTAATCGCTGCGGGATCGAGATCATACGCTCCTAACAGTCGTTCAATGAGAGCCCGGAGGGGGCTCGTGAGTAGCTGGAGGTACAGCGTCGTCCACTTTTGGAAGCGTCCGACGCTGTGTTTCGTGATATCTTCGACCGCTTTGAGCTCAAAGCTCGTCTCGTCGAGAGCGGCTTTGTATCCTTCAACAGTACCCAAGGACGGCATATCCCACGCATCCGCAAATGAATCGACCAATCTCCGTTCCGTTTCAGTCACGTCTGACTGCATCACGAGATCGGAGACTACGAGAACCCCCTCGGGTTCGAGGGTATCTGCGACTGTAGCGAAAACGCGATTCCGCTCGGGGAGGTATACGAGCGCGTCGATGGCTGTACACGCGGTAAACGAGTCCCTGGTAAACGGGAGCTGTGTCGCGTCACCGATGATGAACTCGGAATCGAGGTGCTTACCCCGTGCGTTCTCGGTTGCCATCTGGATGTTGTACGGAACGAGGTCGACACCAGTGACGTTGAAGCCGAACTGATCGGCGAGGTGGAGGGCTGGACCCCCCCGACCGCAGCCGACATCGAGGAGGCGCACTCCGTCCGTTGCGGGTAGGTGCGACGCGACCCTCGAGCCGACTTCCGTGACGAGGCGACGTTGACTCGAACCGGCTATATGTGGCTGGTACCACTCCGAGTAGCCGAGATTGAGGAACTCGTCAGTATCGAACAGGAGGTCGAACGCCCGCCAGATATCGGCTCGCTCGCCGCGGTAGGAGAACTGGTCGGTGATCCGGTTGCGTAGAGTACTTTGATCCATCGGTCACCTACTCGAGTTCGGAAACCTCCGAATAGCAGTACTCGGATTCGTCGCAGTACGCGAGGTCAGCACACCCGCGAGGACGCTGATAGTCGATTCCTTTGTGCCGTCGGAGATACGTCACGTATCCGTCGTCGACGCGGTCCAGGATGTCGTGACAGATCCACTTCTCCCTAACCCACGTAGTGCCCAGATTTCGGTACGGACACAGGAAGATCGTCCGTTCGACCGAATCGACCTGTGGCGTCTCGACAATCCGAACACCGACAAGGCGATATGCGATGCGAAGACGGGTGACGACCGATTCTGGCGTATTCGCGCCGAGGAAAAGGACGTACGCAAGCACGTATCCGAGATCGTGGAGGAATCGTCGAATCATCGTTCAGGCTGTCGACTGCCGTCCCAAAGTATCTTGACCAGGTGTTTTCTGTTCAGATTTCGGTGTACACGTCACCTGTCTTTCCGCCGCCGAGTTTGTAGACGGTGAATGTGTCGGACTTCGTCCCGCCCATTCCCGGCGATCCAGCCGGCATCCCGGGCAACGCGATGCCGTCAATCGCCGGCTCTTCCTCGAGCATCGTCGCGATAACCTCGGCAGGAACATGTCCTTCGACGACGTACTCGTCGAGGACGAGTGTGTGACAGCTCTGTAGATCCGATGGAATACCGTGTTGGCGCTTGAGATCCGTCACGTCCTCGGTTTCGGTTTCCCCGAGCGTCGTGTCGAGCTGTTCCCGCAGGTACGACGCATATTTTCCACAACAGCTACAGCCTGGTGAACTGTATTGTTGGGCGTTCGTCACCGCTAGCGTTCCCTCGATATCCCACTCATCCCCACTCGATGATCCCAAACAACCGGCGGTTCCGAGTGCGACTGTCGTCGCACCGACCCGTAGTAGTCCGCGGCGAGGTACGGCCCGTTCCATATGTTCGTCACTTGGGTCGGGGGTGTTTATTGTACGTCGACCTTTCCTGCGCATTGAGAACGGATTCGGGTAGGACGGCGGTGCTGACTTTCAGTTTCAAAGAGGAAACCACAAAAGACAGCGCCTCATAGTCCTTCTTATGAGGCGAGCCCCATCGGTCGAGGGAACTGCCGTGACCGTTCTATCATGGCGTGCCCGCGATCACGGCTCGGCGTCCCGCCGGCAGCGGCGGGTGACACAGCGACTGCACTCTCGTACTGCGATCATCGCGGACTGTTTCTGCGCTGGGTCTTCGGGCTGTTGCTGTTGTTGACGAATTTCCGTCAGCGAGCGTACCGGCCACAGAGTGCCCCCATATGACCCAGAGAGATGACTCGTCACACCGACTCCGACGCATCGCTCCTCGAAACAATCGGCAACACCCCGATCGTCGAACTCGACGCGACGCCTAGCGACGTTTCCGTCTACGCGAAACTGGAGACGTTCAATCCCGGCGGCAGCGTGAAAGACCGATTCGGCAAGCACATCCTCGAACGACTCCTCGAACGCGACGATATTCCACCTGGCGGCACGATCGTCGAGCCCACAGCCGGAAACACCGGCATCGGAATGGCAATTGCCGCCGCTCGACTCGGCCTCGAGACGATCTTCGTCGTTCCCCGCGGGTTCAGCGAGGAGAAAGAACGACTGATGGCCGCGCTCGGTGCGGAGATCGTTCACGTCTCCGGTGATGCGGGGATGAGCGAAGCGGCCAAAACGGCCAACGAGATAGCCGACCAACATGAGGATGCTGTCGTTCCGCAGCAGTTTTCGACGCCGTTGAATGTAGAGGCCCACTACGAGACGACGGGCCAGGAAATCCTCGATACGCTCGGCGAGCACGTCGGCGCAATCGTTGCGGGCGTCGGTTCCGGCGGGACGCTGATGGGAATCACTCGGGCCGTGCGCGAGCGTGTCCCCGACGTCCACGTCGTAGCCGTCGAACCGGAGGGCTCGACGTTTGGCGAACTCCTGAACCGAGAACGCGAAGAGACACCATACAAGACCGAAGGCATCGGCACACACGACCCGGACGTGACCGAACTGTTAGATCCAGATGCGATCGACGACATTCGGACGGTTAGCGACCGGGACGCACATGCCGAAGTGAACCGACTCGCCGCTGAGGAGGGGCATCTCGTCGGCTCCAGTTCGGGTGCGGCGAGCGTCGCTGCACGCGAGGTCGCCGAGGAGGCCGCGGCTGATGAACTCGAACTCCCAGCACCGGCTGTCGTTACGGTGTTTCCCGATGGCAGCGAACGGTACCTCTCGAAGCACATCTACGGTTCTTTCGAGACCTGGGAGGGGAAAGCATGAGCGACGACCAGCGGGACGAGACGCACGACGCTGGCCGGTTCGACACGCGGGCGATCCACGCAGGCCAGCGTCCGGACCGGGATACCGGGGCAGTCATGACGCCCATCTACGCCTCCTCGACGTTCGCCCAGGACGCGCCCGGCGATCACCGTGGCTACGAGTACTCACGGACCGACAACCCGACGCGGGCAGCACTGGAAGCCAACCTCGCCAGCCTCGAAAGCGGAGCGTACGGGCGGGCGTTCGCCAGCGGGATGGCCGCGATCAACACTGTCCTGAATCTGCTCGAAGCAGGCGATCACGTCGTGGTCGGCGAAGACGTCTACGGCGGGACCCATCGGCTATTCACGCAGGTCTACGAGGATTACGACCTCGCGTTCGACTTCGTCGACACGACCGACCGCGACGCAGTCGCAGAGGCAGTCACCCCGGTGACGGAACTCGTGTGGCTCGAGACGCCCACGAATCCACTTATGCAGGTCGTCGATATCGCGGACATCGCGGAAATTGCTCACGATCGCGGCGCTCTCTGTGCCGTGGACAACACGTTCGCAACGCCGTATCTCCAGCGCCCCCTAGAGTTGGGCGCGGATATCGTTGCTCACTCGCTGACGAAGTACCTCGGCGGCCACTCTGATGTTGTCGGCGGCGCGCTCGTAACCGACGACGAGCGTCTGGACGAGCAGTTGGGATTCTATCAGAACAGCGTGGGGGCGACGCCGGATCCGTTCGCGTGTTTCCTTATCCTCCGTGGAACGAAGACTCTCTCCGTCCGGATGGAGCGACACTGTGAGAACGCCCGCGACCTGGCGGCGTGGCTCGACGCCCATCCAGCTGTCGACCGAGTGTACTATCCA
Source organism: Haloarcula sp. HT12 (assembly GCF_055271655.1). Lineage (NCBI taxonomy): Archaea > Methanobacteriati > Methanobacteriota > Halobacteria > Halobacteriales > Haloarculaceae > Haloarcula > Haloarcula sp. HT12. Next base: position 113,223 of record NZ_JBUXKW010000007.1, on the reverse strand, counting down.
GGTTTGGATTCCCACCCGCAACACGACCTCGCCGCTACGCAGATGGACGACTTCGGGGGGATGTTGAGCTTCGAACTCGACGGCACGCTGGAGATGGCGGAGACACTTGTTTCCGCGACCGAGGTGTTCACGCTGGCGGAAAGCCTCGGGGGCGTCGAGAGTCTTATCGAACAGCCTGCAACGATGACTCACGCGTCAGTGCCTCGTGAGGTACGACAGGACGCAGGTATCACTGACGACCTTGTCCGCATAAGCGTCGGCCTCGAAGACGTTACCGACCTTCGGGCCGATCTCGAACAGGCTTTCGCAGCCGCAGAGCAGTCGTGATTTCTTAGCGGATACTGCTATTGTGGGGCTGTAGGCTTCCTCTTGTATTTCTGTGCGTCAGATATTCCTGATCTCGCACCTTTATCAAATAGGAGTGTTATATTCCAACGCTTAGGATTCCTCCGGCTTGAGCCGGAGGAGGATATCAAGGCGAGTTATCCAAAATAAAAGTCTCGAACCCTCACCTTGGAGACTGTTCACGCGGTTTCGATTCTTAACAGAAAACGCGGTAAATCGTCGTTACGTATAGATATATATGAGCGCCACCACCCGTCTAGAAGTTCGAGAAGGTCCGGATATCAACCTGTACGACCAGATACTCATTCCACTCCACGAAACTGACGTCGTGGACTCAGTGGTCCAATACAGTCTATCACTTGCAAAAGCATATGATGCGGCCCTCCACGTACTATTTATTCAAGATGAGGACCGCACAGAACTGGAATCCGAACAAGTCACTAATCAAGCAGAGTGGGACGCAGCAGCGGTAATTGAACCCGTGGTGGATCAGGCCCACTCGTTCGGACTCAATGTGATACCAGCAGTAGATAGTGGGCGCCCTCCAAGTGTTATTCAGCAGTACGCTGAAGAGAATGATATTGATTTACTTGTACACCAGAAATCTGAACAAAGTGGATTAGCACGAGTTCTTCGGAGAGACGTCTCAAGTCATATTATTCAAAATGTTCCTCTTCCTGTCTTGACGATACCTGATAAGGACACTTCTGATCCGATTGGGGGTTCATTTACCAGCCAGTTCACCGATATTCTCGTGCCTACGGATGGGTATGATGAGGCGTCTGTTGCGTTCAAACATGGACTACAAATTGCCAAACGGCATAATGCGACCCTACATGGACTTCTTGTTATTGACGAACAGTCCTATGTGAGTCGCCCTGGATTCACGTGGGGAGAGGTTACTGACGCTTGGGAACAGCGGGGAAATAGACTCTTAGATGACATTGCGGAGAAGGCAGCAACCTTGGACGTTCCTGTCCGAACTACGTTGAGTTATGGTCGACCTCAGCAGGAGATCCTCGAATATACAGAGGTGAATACCATCGACCTTGTTGCAATGGGGACACGAGGATTGACTGGCATTCACCGACTATTACAGGAGAGTGTTTCAGATCGAGTGATCGAAAAAGCAGATTGCCCTGTGTTGACGATTAACCGCCCGACAGCGGAATTGAAAAAGCATCCGTACACGTTTCTTCGGAAGTCCAACCAGAAAAGAAAGTCAATCAATTAACTCCCACTGGTTGGTCATTCCCCCATAGACACGGTTTAAAACTCGTCGTCTCGAGAAGATACAAACGAATAAACCAGGGTGGCGAAGGAGACGCAGTAGAACTGTGCTCGGAGACCGGTCAACGTTTTCAATATCGATCCCGGCAGCGGCACGAATTGCTGCTCCCAGAACCTTCGAATTTCGAGTTTCAAGAAAATATCTCACAACAGTGGCGAATACATACTCCGTTTTCATCCTCTGATATAAGCTGTCGGGATACTTGTGCAACTGGCCGTTTTTAGCCAGCTCTGCGGCCAAATATCCTGATTCAACGGCCTGTGAAATTCCTTTTCCAGTGAGTCGGTTTGCGATCCCCGCAGCATCACCAACCCGTACGACGGAATGCTCCGGTAGATAGGTTCTGTCGGGATCGAGACTGGGTCCCTCCGGGATGATGGCGACGTTCGTCTGTTCTTGCGACGGGATCGGCCACCCATTCCGCTCACACGCTTCTCTAAAAGCATTCATATAATCACGAGGCCGATCACTGACCGTCCAGCCGATACCAACGTTGGCTCGTTGCGATGTCTTCGGGAATGCCCACGAGTACCCGGTATAGTTCTCTAGAACAATCCGGCTGTTCGGGTATAGCTCGGTAAAGTCTCCTTCAACGTCACTGTTGAGCGCAACCATATATCCTGAATACTCGTCAGTTGTTCCGAGCGCTTTACTAGAGAGTGATGGCTGACCGGTTGCATCAACGACAAGATCATACTCTTCAGTGAACTCGTGGAAATCTGCCCGGGTGATTGACTGGTTTTCATGAATGCTAACACCGTTCTCTGAGAGTTGTTCTGCCCACGACTGCTCAACGGTATTTCGGTCCGTTATATATGTATCCGAAGCGGGAAAAGTGCCGGTTCCAATGCGTCGGCGATCGGCGTCGATTCCGTCATACACCTCCACTTCCATCGCTGGCAGCGGATTGAGAAAGCCGTTCTCTACAGTCGGCTCGAGCGGGATCTTTGATACTACTGTCATCGCTTCTCCGCAATTAACGCGTTTGCTCTCGTAGGACTGGCGCTCATACAGTTCGACGTCGAATCCAGCGTCGTCAAATCCTGCTGCTGCTGCAAGTCCGGCCATTCCCCCTCCTATTATCGCAGTTCTGGATGATTGGGTCATTGGTTAGGTCCTGATCGTGATTCGTTGAGAAACCGACGCCACTGTCCAATATGGGGAACGAACATCGGAACGTCTTGTTTATATGTCCGGTAGCGATCTCCAAACTGGGCGGACATTTCGTGTTCCTCTTTTCGTGCTAACCATGTGAACGTCAGAACAATAACAGGAAATAAACCGACCGAAAATATTGTTGGCCAGTGAATAATTCCTTCACCGAAAAGAGCAATGAACAAGCCAGTGTATTGTGGGTGTCGTACTACGCTGTATAGGCTATTAGTAACCAGCTGATCATCTTGTCGCGCCTGATGGACTTGCCTCCATCCTTGAATGAAGACGCCAATTCCAACGAATGCCAGCCCATATCCCAGTGTCATAGAGATAATCATACCGGTCTCACCTACGCCAACCAATGTAGACCAGAGATTTGCGCTGACATACTCGCGATCTAGGCCAGAGTAGCGAATCAGTAGGTAAATTGTCAATGGGAAGCCAAACATTTCAGCGTACAACGCGATTACGAAGGCCTGTACAACTCCAGCACCAGCCCATTCCCGCCAATTTTGCGGTGCGAAATAGCGATAGAATACCCACGAAACTAGCACGATAACGATCAACGCGATTGCCCACCCTCCAGAATGGGCAATCGTCCCGTTCCAGTTCGGTATATTATGAATCATATATTTTGAAAATTACCAACGCATCGTTGCCGCCTTTGTGACATCGAGACCCTTGAAATTCCGATACAGGACAAGAATGATTCCAAGTCCGACGGCAACCTCCGCAGCAGCGAGGGCTATGACAAAGAGGCTGAACGTTTGCCCTGTGAGATTCCCCCATTGATATGAGAAGGCAACAAAATTTATGTTAGCTGCATTAAGCATTAGTTCGACGGACATCAAGAACATTAACGCGTTTCGCCGGGTCAAAATCCCAAATAATCCGATACTGAACAGTCCTGCCGACAGTAATAGGTAGTATTGAACTGGAATCATTAGTACATCACCCACATTATGTCTCGAACTGCTTTCCACCGACGGGAGGCCAACTGCTGGTTCTGGGCCACCATACCTCGAGATCGCCCCCGTTTGAAAGGACCTGCTTCATTTTGGAAAGAGAGCAATTTAGTCATCGTTGCTAGCACCTCGAGATTGAACTTCAGACGTTGGTCCCTTTCGTGTGAGCATCACAGCGAAACTGATCAGGATGAGTACACCGCCGACGTACACGAGGACCTGCATTGCAGCGACAAACTCAGCCTGGAGCATCACGTAATGTACTGCAATACTCAGAAGTGTTATCCCCATTAGTAACGCGGAGTGCCACATATCCTCAACGAGAACCATCGCAAGGGCACTTCCGAGAGTGACCAATGCGAAAAACACGAACACAAGCAGTTCGAGATGTTGGGTCATCTATCACCACCCCAGCAATTGCTATATTGACGCGACCACTTTGGCTGAGATTCTTTGGGTGCCATCATTTGTTTATCAGGTCTAACTCCTGTAATTCCGATTCTACAGTCTCGAATGCCAGCTCAGCTTCCCCAATACTGGTTGCCCCCGTGACCACTGCCTTTCCGCTTCCAAACAGTAATATTACGACGTCTGGTGTCTCTAGTCGGTAAACAAGACCAGGAAACTGTTCCGGCTCGTATTCAATATTCTTCAGCCCGATTCCAATTGCGATAGCGTTTAAATTCAGTCGATGATCGAGATCCCCACTTGAAACTATATTCTGGATTTGTACTTCACGGCTACTCTCGATAGTGATTCCGAGTGTTTGTAATTCGTTGAAAACGACTTCTAGCGCCTTATTAACGTCTCTAACACTTTTTGCACCAGTACAGACAGCTTTCCCGGAACGGAAAATAAGCGTGGCTGCTTTGGGTGATTGGGTGCGGAAGATCAGCCCCGGGAAGGACTCTGGCCGATATTCTGTAGTGGGAAGATCGTCGGCTAACTGCTCTAGCTTCAGTTCCTGACTTAGTTCGGTTGAAGCTACCACGTTCTGGATTTCGAGCGTTTCTTTCGATTCAGACATGGTTTTTTGACTTGTCACAGTAGCTTCTACTCCCCTCACTAAGCTCACTCAATCCTCGACAGGACGTGCTCGAGTCAGGTGCGATTCTACTCAACACCATAATCACCACCGTATTTCATGAAGACGTAAGTCAATCCGAGCGTGCTCACCATTGCACCGAATGTTGCGATACCAAGGGTTTTTGCGCTGTCCGGCACCTGCGGTGCTGGTTGTCCACCACCACTCTCACCACCACCACTTGCGGTGCCAGTAAACGGGTACGCAATCGACCCTTGATCAACGACCGTTTGACTGTCTGGCACTTGTCCGCTCGGAGGGGTGTTTGGAATCTCACTTTCCGTAGCCGGACCGCCAGGACTACCGACGACAATGCGACCGACCTGTCCTAACGAGACGTGTGCAGAACAGTTGTAATCGTACGTTCCCTCAACATCAAATGTGTGTTCGAATGTTTCCCCTTCTTGTAGTAATCCGCTGTCCCAAGCCTCTGCATCACTCGGGATGCGATCTTCGTAGGCTGTCGAGGAATGCGGTGCTCCCGCACCAATTTCAAACGTGACTGTTTCACCGGGTTCAACATACAGACCAACCGGGTCGATGAAGAAGTTTCCACCGTCCATCGTGATCTGGACCGTGTTTGCTTCTTGTGCGGTGGTCGGTTGTGCGAGGGTGCTTGCTGCTGCGACCCCTCCTGCTGTTTGTAGAAATGTTCGACGGTTCATTATTCTATCCTGATGGGTTTTATAATTAGGCTATTGGTGGCGGCTTCGGGAAGGCAATCCATTCGTAGAGCGCGTTGTGGCGTCAATAACGGCTTTTCTGGCTTGGGTTGGCCACCAGCAGAGTGGATGGGCATTATTACATCAATATACGTGCTTCCTGTTCATTCGGATTTCTGTTAGGAAATATCAGACTCAGAGGGCGTGGTCTTTCGATAGTTCGGCTATGATATCGGACAATCAGTGGAGTCGAATGATGTGTGAGAAGCGGAACAACGAAAAAATCCAATTTGCCTTCATCTGGCCTGTTGGTGTCAGGTTCCGTTGGTATGGAAGCTTCAATCCGAAAGGTTCCCCCTATATGAATACGCTGTCAGAAAATCAACTTTCACCCATTTGGGGCGTTTTGAAGTTACTATCAAAACCTGAGCTCGCACGTCGCCGATGAGGGGGAACAGATTTGAAGTTAGCTGGAGCAGGTAGACATATGCTCAGCTCGTCAGGCGGCGCTGTTTCGATGGGAGTAATTCTCGTGAGTACTGTGTATATTGCGGTGAGAACACCCGCAATCTGGCACCGGTACAGGGGAGAATATGGTCGACTACTCGTTAGTGTCCCACTCGCTGGCCTCCTGTTCGGGCTCGCTCATCTCGGGATGCTCACGCCGCTCTCGCATAGCCTGTTTGCCACGATTGAAACAGGGGCTATTCTCGGTATAGCAGCAGTAATCGGCAGACTCGGATACATTCATCCCCGACTTGGATGTTCGGGAGGAGAGCTGCGATGACCGTACTACTGCTTTCACTCCTCTCGATAGTCGTCGCTGGTTGGCTTGCGCTCTTTTGCTATGCGCTCCTCTATCGAGACGTTGTATTGGTGATTCAGCGTCCGTTCTTTTTCAGAATCGGCTTTGGAGCACTCTGGGCCGTAGTGGTTGGAACGAGTGCAGTACTGGTTGACTGGGCTCCGACGCATCTGGTTCACGCAGTCTTTGCTGTTTCGGTAGCGGCAGCGGTCCACGCCGTTCAGGGTGGTCTCCACCCGGATACCGAAGCGTGGTTCTACTCGCTCTTCTAAATCTGAGCAGCAACTCGTTTGAGTCGCGGTTCCGCATCAGATTTGTTTTGGCCCCAATGACAAGTAGCCTAAATGAATCGATCGAGGATTGAGACGATGAGCGAGAACTGAGCATGGCAAGTTCCGGGAGCTCACTCGAAAATGCATCGTGCATTACCTAACGCAGGCGGCGAGTTAGGGCTCGCCGCTTGCCCCTTTTTTAGGACGTATCTAGGAGAGGCATCGATATAGTTACTTACCCAAGAGAAAATACAATATATCTAACTATTCACACAACATCGGCGGCTACAGCTACTGCATATTCTGACCCCGAGACTACGCTGTTGACGCCGTCAAACCGTGAGAAAGCAACCTCATCCCACTCCCGTCTTGTGATACAACAGGGGAAGTCTCGTTCAAGTATACATTTCCAAAAAAGCGAACGGCGCAGGTACGCAAGGCGAGGGAACGGAGTAGTTTCTTACCCCCGCAGCAAGGTCCGCTTGATGGCTTGAACGAAACCTGAGTTATGTGATCTGGTGATGGTCGTTGCTAAAGAGTAGAACAATACTGAGCGCAACAATCACAAGTCCAACAATCTGCTCAATATGGATGGGGACGACGTCGTGGTGGGTGAAAAGTGGATGCGTTCCAACGACTAGTAGCCCAGCGAGTAATAGAGAGGTTAAGAAACCCGGACGACGCCACTTGCGGCTGGGTGACGGCATCCTTCGGGCGATATAGCTCTGTATTCGTCCGCGAGTGTTCTTAACCATGTATCTTAACACGGCCCATCCCTCTGGGATCGTATATAGAGCTCCGATCTGATCAGGCCGTTCGACGGTCTTGTCGGGGTCTGTGAGCGTCCGAACGGCCGGGACCAACATACTCTCTGCCGTGGAGTACACCTCCTTTTTGATTTCCTGCCATGTATTCATTCCACTGATGTCAATACGCTTTAGCGCAGCAATCTCACCGCCATCAAGTGTTTCGTTAAGCCGCTGTACCGTCACCCCCATCTCGTCTTCATCATTGAGAAACTCCCAGAAACCACCAGGCTGACCGCGATACTTGCGGATGTCTCCAGGATGGTAGCTGAGAACGCCGTACTTTGGTGCTGTAAGTATTCGTCCCTTTATCATCCCGAAGCCGAACCGCACGACGATGTCGACGTTTTCGATGTGGTCTACGGTTTCCTCCGGGAGTGTGTTCCAAAACTCACCATCAGGTTGAGGCGAGCAGGTGAGTCGTTCAGCGTTCGAGAGCCCTTCGATTGAGTCGATGTGGACGGGTCGTTTATAATCGGGGGTTGGCGTTAGAAGTCGGGCAACACCAACAAGCGACCAGAGTGGATATGCGCGGATTTGTTCGAGTGCATTCCAGGTGAACGTCATCCACTCCCATCTGTAGTCGGGAGCCTTCTTCCGATCGTTAATTACGATATGAGTTATATCGATATCTGGTTCCGATACAAGCGTAGCTAACGCGTTCCGTTGCCACTTCTCGATATACTCGTCACTGACAAGGACAGCGACTTCAAGTTTCGAATTGGTCCCTGCAATCATGTTCTATTTAGTCCAGCGTCCAATTGTGAACGTCTTACCTGAGTCTGAATACGGTGGTTTATGCTAACCCTGGGGGTGGAAGCAATCGTTCCGTCGGTATAGAAAATGACACCATCGTCAATAAAACCCAGCAGCCATCTATCGCCAGCCATTGGTCGCGATTTAATGATTTCAGAGATTGGTGTGGAGTATCCATTGGTAACTTCCTGTAGTCTTTCGATGATGGAACTTGCCGTGTTTAGTGTTGTTCTTGTCGTAACGATCGCCGTTCTTGGACTCGAACTGCTCTACTTTGAGTGGGAAACTATTCAGTCCAAGGCTGATTCATACGATGAAAATGAGCGGTCACGCTCGAAGCGTTAAATACCTCCGGCGATAGGTCTGAGTGTGCTCTTCTGGGTCCACGCTGCAGTTGCCTATCTCGCGTACCGAGGTGTTCTCGCCGTTGGTTCTACTGACCGACCTCGCGATATCGATGTTTTGGCAGTCGTGGGGGCTGCATTACTCCCTGATATCGTCGATAAGCCGCTTTCCTTCGTGGTAACATCGCTACCGAGCCGCTCTGTCGCACACTCATTCTTCATGGTGGCTCTCGTTAGCCTGGTGATTCTCTACGTCACACGCCGAGCAAATCGGTGGAAATTCGGGGCCGCGTCTGTCTTCGGATATCTCTCACATATCGGTGCAGACCTCGTCGACTCACAGATTATTCATGAAGAACCGGTCGTGTTTGTCTACTGGCCGCTGATTACGGACTACCATCATATCGATTCAATCGGAGGATTACTAGCGTTGGTTAGACCGACACCATATGTCATCCTCCAGATGTTGCTCACCGTCCTTGGCGTTGGGTTGTGGGTTTACGACGGGAAACCAGGTCTGCCTTCCAACCAGGCTGAAAGCCGATAAAATCGTGGAATTTCTGCTCTCGTCTATCGGGTATCTTCGCGAGTCTCGAATCACTCTACAATTACATTTCCGATCATCCCATTCTCCTCGTGTGGAAGGCAGAAATATCGATACGTCCCAGAAACCTCGAATGTATATTGGTACGTTTCGCCCCGCTCGAGAAATCCGCGTGCCGATGTACTTTGACGGACAGCCTGTTCCGATTCGTAGTCTCCACTGGCGAAATACGCCGCTCCCTCTGGAAGTGATTGCTTGTAGGCTGACGTCGTGTGAGGAACGTTACTGTCGTTTTCCCACGTGACGGTCTCTCCGGATTCGATTGTTACTTCTGCTGGGTCGAACCGTAGGTCACTGGTCATCGTCACAGTCGGTCCTGAGGAACCGCTGCGTCCGCCGAGACATCCCGAGAGGGCTACCATTCCTCCCCCGATAGCTAGGCCACTTCGACGGAGCACAGTGCGTCTGGAGAGTGCGTTCAGTGCCATGAGTCGCTTCTAGAACGCAGTACCCTGTGTGACTGTATAATATGCTATGCCGAACTGTACAGCATTGTACGCCCCGTGAATGAGGGCTGGGACAGCGAGGTTATCCGTGAGTTCGTATGCCACCCCGAGCACGAGTGCAAGGGTGAAGACCACACCGATGTACACGAATTTCCCGTTTCCTTGAAGGGAGAAGACGTGTACCATCGCAAAGATGAGGCTGGCCAAGATGATTGCCCGAGCCGGGTGGAAGGATTCTCGCAACGTCCCCTGGATGACCCCTCGGTGCAGAAGTTCTTCACCGGGACCGACCAACAGGAACGAGAGTGGGATCAGTACCAGGAAGACAGCTGGGGCTTCTTGGCCGACCTCGATGATCTGATTGGTGGCCTGCTCGAATCCGAGATACGCGATAATCGCTGAGAGCGCGCGAACCGTAATCAGTAGCGAGATGAGTCCTCCGATGAACCATCCGATATCTCGTCGTGTCGGAATACGTAGTTGAATGAAGCCTACACCTCGTTCGCTGATCCGTAAATAGATGAGCGCGACGCCTCCGAACGCCACCCCCTGGAGTAATACCGTGCTCAGGCCGAGACGCAACGCTGGTCGATTCTGGAGCTGAACTCCGACCAGAGAGAGCAACTGTGACACGACCGTTAGGAGCAGCGCTCCAGCTACGAGACTCCCGAATCCGATCCCGATGGTTACTCCCACGGCACGGAGCCGTTCTTGCAGTGTCGTCATGACTCACCCCCTCCGTCAGGTCTGTCGTTTGGTGGGTCGCCTCCAAGCGGGGCGGGAGACCGTTGAACTTCGACTTTCTTCACCCGTGTGGCGAGGGCCAGGAACGTCGCCGCGAGTGTAAGCGTGACTGCTGCCGCTGCGGCGAGATCGTGGGCTCGTAGTGAATGGTCAAGTGTCGTGCCGACGAGTTCGGCCCGAAGAAACGTGTGATGGAACTCTCCGACGAGGGGCGCAAAGTAGTCCACGACGTCGTTAAGTCCGTACCAAACGGTGGCGACAGCGACCGCACCGACCGGAAATTCGGCATAGCGATAGATCAGGAACGACTGCAGACTCATCGCAAGATGGCTCACAATGAGGAACCAGTAGAGCCAGGGTTCGATGCCGCCCGCCCCATTGAGAAACAGCTGGACGAACGGCGTCCAGAGGCCGAGCTTGATGTTTCCGAAGAAGGCGAGCATGTGGAGCCATTCGACATCGTAGTCCAATTTCCACGCGGCAAGGCTGAGCGCGATGAACAGCGTCGCTCCGGGACTATCGGGAACGAACGGCCACATCACGAGTGGGGTCTGTGCGAACTGGAAGCGATAGTACCAGAATCCGAACGCGGTCCCCGCGAGATTGATCGCCACTATAACCCACGCGTAGTGGAGTGCGAGGTCCTCGAGACGCTGTGGGAGTGGTGCTACGTAGGCAGGTAGACGAGCTGACCGTGTTGGAGATGACATAACGTTCACATCCCGGAATCGTCTGTGCTTCGCTTCGTCATAATGAGCCCGCTGATGAGCATCAGGAATGCCAGGGCGACCATCCCGAGATCCCATCCCATTCCTGCGGTCATCGTCGAACCCATGCTTCCCTCCATACCACCGTTTATCCCTGATTCCATACCGCCGCTCATTCCCATCCCCCAGTTTGAGCTTCCGGTGATTCCTACCAGAACCTGATTAAGCAACATTAGCAGCGAATAAGCGATCATTAGCGGACCGCTCGCAGTTCCTAGTCGGTCTGCGTAGGGCGTCAGCAACACAACACCATGAACAACGACAACCACACCGAGGATCGCCATCAAGAGGCCACTATTCGAACTCATCATCCCGCTACTGCCAGTCACCGAGAGTAGCGAATAGAGTCCCGAAACTAGGGCGATTGCCGCACCGTACTGCCGTGTCGTAGTGTTCGTATTCATCGAGTCCATTGTTAGACCCCGAGCATCATCCGAAGTGACCCGCGTACACCCATCGGGAGCCCGATCGCCCCGATGAAGAACGTCATAAGCCACCACCACGTGTGATTCATCTCGTCTTTCGCATCAGCGAGATACCATACGATGCCGACAGTCACGACGAGCTTAAGGACGAACGTCGATCCGGAGAATCCAGTCGCCTGGTACACGAGATTCGTGACGACCAGCTTGGGAGAGTAGCCGAGGAACGTCACACCGATGAGATTCTGCGCCCCGTCCCACACCTGGCCAAAGACGGCCAGCAGAATTAGCGGGTTTCGAAGGTGTGCGACATTAGCGAAACTCGCACCCCAGTAGTAGAGTGCGGTCACGCCGAGAGCAATCCCCGTCGTCGCGACAGGAACCCACAGGCGGAGCGGGGTCGACGTCGAGAGACCGTGCCAAACTGCCCACCCGACGGCACCGACAGCCCACACCGACCCGACAAGCCCGACTGTTAGCGGGATCGAAGCGACATCCATGTCACGCACGAGTGCACCGACGCCGAGCGCGAGGACGGTAACGGCTGTGACGACGAAGTAAATCGACGGCGTGATGAACCACACTGCGTAGTCCCCGAGCAGGCCAATGTCTTCGAGGGCGCGCATCGCCCCGCCGGCGATAATTATCGGGGCAAATCCGTAGGCAAGTCGTGCGTCGAACGTAACGTCGAGCTGGTCGAGATATGCCCGTAGTCCAGGGAGGCTGTACACGACCGCCGCGAGATAGGTCACCGTATTTACAGCGTTGTATCCCCGGACAGCACGAATTCCCTCGTGCGTGACTGGCTGACTAGCCGCATCGGCGATGACTGGCTCCCAGAGGTACTGCCAGATGAACCGGTCGTAGACCAGCGTGGGGAATACGAGGAGGCCCGCCCCGACAAGGACGAGCGGGGCGAGCAGATACAGTGTCCACCATTCACGTGTGCCGGTCTCCGGCAGGGCAGTCTCTACGCGTCGCGTGACAGTACTCACGACTCGTTCACCTCCAAGCGCCACGTTGTACTCTTTGAGCGCCCCCATTGTTCGAGTGAAACAGATGAGAGGTCGTCTTGGAGCTGGCTGAGATACTGTGCGACAGCTTTGGGCGAGCCATCGATGTCACTGGCGATCTCACGAGCCCGAAGGTATGTCGGTTCTGTACTGGCCGTTTCGACGAGATACCTCCGGACGGTTTTGCGGGAAATATTCGACATTGATATAGAGGTAGCGGTTAGCGAAGGAACCCGAGGAGCTTGTAGTCGTGATCGGGCGTGTATCGACGGAATAGCAGGCTGTTCGTCAGTACCGACACGCTGGAGAACGCCATCGCTGCTGCAGCGAGCACTGGCTGCAGGAGGCCGAGAGATGCTAACGGAATCATCGACGTATTGTACCCCAGCGCCCACACGAGGTTCTGCTTGATTTTCTTAAGTGTCGCGTCCGAGATACGGATCGCCTTCACCACATCGAGCGGGTCGTCGCGCATCAGCGTGACGTCCGCAGCCTCGATGGCGACGTCCGTGCCCGAGCCGATGGCTGTCCCGACGTGTGCGACCGCGAGTGCCGGCGCGTCGTTGACGCCATCTCCGACCATCATCGCCTGCCGGCCCTCGTCTTGAATACTGTCGACTGCGTTGGACTTGTCCTCTGGGAGGACCTCTGCACGGACGTTCTCCGGATCGATGCCGACCTGTTTGGCGACTGCACGGGCAGTTCGCTCGTTGTCGCCCGTAATCATCATCACGTCGACGCCGCGCTCCTGAAGGGCTGTGACAGCCTGTTTGGAGCTTTCTTTCACTGTGTCGGCGTCGGCGACCACACCCACGAGTTCGCCCTCATAGGCAACGAGCATCGCCGTTTTCCCCTCATTTTCGAGGCGTTCCATCGTCTCTTCGGCGGGAGACGGGTCGATGCCGTTGTCCCGCAGCAGCTTGCGGTTACCGACTAGTACCTCGCTGTCACCAACGACTGCTTTGATGCCGTGACCGGGGACGTTCTCGAAGTCGTCGGGCTCAGTCACGTCTAGTCCGCGTTCTTCAGCCCCTTCGACGATTGCTTGGGCAAGCGGGTGTTCGCTGCCGCTTTCGGCTATCGCCGCCAGCCGAAGCACATCATCCTCAGAGAGGCGCTCACGAGTGCTGAGCTGTCCACCATCTGGTGCCGGCTCACCTCCATCAGTCACCGCATTTCCATCGCTATCGAAGACGACCACGTCGGTGAGTTCCATCTCACCCTCGGTGAGCGTACCCGTTTTGTCGAAGACGACTGTATCGACGTCCTTGGCGCGTTCGAGGATATCACCGCCTTTGAACAGGACGCCGTTCTGCGCACCAATCGTCGTCCCAACCATCGTGGCAGCCGGGGTTGCAAGCCCGAGCGCACAGGGACAGGCGATGAGCACTGAGGACGCGAAGACAATGATCGCGAATTCGAAGACCGAAACAGTCCCGCCGACCGGCGCGGGCCCGCCAGCGACCTGCCCCCACAGCGGGAGCCAGTCGACGAAGCCAGCGAGCGCTTCGGGGAAGAGGAACCAGGCGATACTCCACAGGAGGGCGTTCGCGATGACCACGGGCACGAAGTACGCTGAGATACGATCCGCGAGGTTCTGGATATCAGGCTGGCTCGACTGTGCTTCCTTGACAGTCTGCACGATCTGCTGGAGCGCCGTATCCTCGCCGACCTTCGTCGCTTCCATGACAAGGACCCCGTTCTCGTTAATCGTCGAGCCGACAACCTCATCGCCTTCCTCTTTCTCGACAGGGACAGACTCTCCAGTGACCATCGACTCGTCAACGGCGGACTGACCATCGACAACGACACCATCTGTTGGGATTTTCTCACCTGGACGGACTTTCAACCGGTCACCCGTTGTGACATCTTCAAGCGGAACTTCTTCTTCACTGCCGTCCTCGCGGACAATAGTCGCCGTTTCGGCTTCCATTTCGAGGAGCTTCCGGAGGGCCTCGCCAGCTTGACTCTTCGACCGAGCTTCGAGGTAGTTACCCAAGGTGATGAACACAAGGATGAGGGCTGCCGTGTCGAAGTAGAGCCCACCCGCGATGAGCTCGGCAAGGACTGCCACAGAGTATAGATACGCCGTGGTCGAGCCGAGGGCGATCAGTACGTCCATGTTGGCGCGGCCGTTCTTCACCACCGCCTTATAGGAGTTCTTGTAGAACGGCCATCCGAGAAGCGCCTGCACCGGTGTTGCGAGGAGGAACTCGACCCAGCCGAGTTCCACGCCGAAGACGGTCTCGGGGACGATGGTGCCGCCGAGGAGGTAACTGTCGATGAGGAAGAACAGCAGCGGCGCCGACAACACTGCCCCAAACAGGGTCAGTCTGAGTTGCTTCCGGGTCTCGGCCTGCCGGGCAGCATCACGTGCGTCTTGGCCCGACTCTTTGTCGTCCCTATCTTCGCGGACGGGCGAGTAGCCAGCGTCCTCGATGGCATCGTACATCGCATCGAGTGACGCCTCCGCAGGGTTGTACGTGACCTGCGCTTCATCGGTGGCGTAATTGACCTCCGCGTTAATGACACCTGGTGTGCTCTCGAGAGCGGTTTCGTTGGTCTCGGCGCAGTTAGCACAGGTCATATCGGAGATGGCAACCGTCACCGTCTCCGAGACTGCGCCGTAGCCGGACTCATCGATCGCGTCATAGATTTCTTGGAGCGATACCTCGTCGGGGTCGTAGGTGACGGACCCCTCGTCGGTGGCGAAGTTCGCATCCGCCTCCGATACTCCGTCAAGGGATTCGAGAGTGTCCTGGATTGTCGCCGAGCAGTTGGCGCAGGACATCCCCGTGATGTCGAGATGAGTTGTTCGGCTTGTCATGCTCGTTCTACTATACGGGGTCTATGTTTAGGCGGTTTACTGTTGCGAGATGGTGGTTATCGACCCCAATGAAATTTGGAATCCAAAGAGCGTACTATACTCCCTCTTCGAGCCGCTGATAGCGGTCTTCAAATCGTGCGAGACAAGACGGACAACAGAAGTGATAGATCTCCCCATCGATGCGCGTCGTCTCACCTTCATTGTCGACGGTATTGTTGCATTCGGTACAGGTGAGGGCAAATTCGACGCCGTCAATTGAAGGTGTCCATTCAGTTTCGTCGATCAAGGTGACTGAATATCCCGATATCTCAAGACCATCAAAAAGGCTGTCTACCCACTGGCGGACGTTCTGTGCCTCAACACGGGCATAGAACCAGAGATCGCCTTCGGCTGTCGCAAAGACGTGTTCGATGCCATCCGATCCGCGAACTCGCGTGCGGGCCTCCTCGAGTGATCCCGGTTCGATTTCGGCTTGAATGAACACAGGAACCCCGGCCCGAAGGTGCGCCCGGTTTACGTCGATTGTGAAATTGTTGATAATATCTGCTTCCTGTAATCGTTTGACCCGGTCGGAAACAGCTGGGCCTGATAAATCAACTTCTTCCCCGATCGCACTGAATGGACGGCGGGCGTTTTCGGCCAGTAACGAGAGTATCTCCAGATCGGTTTCGTCCAGATTGCGCATACTACTGCCTCATTACGCTGGATACATTATTGTTACGCACTATAAACTTTGGAAGGTTGGGATTAGGGGTGGAGAATACATTTGCTTCTAAGTGGAAAACCACATAGAAGCACATCCTCTATCTGTAGATGGCTATGAGCCAGACCATCACCGTCGAAGGGATGACCTGTGAACACTGCGAACAGACCGTCGAAGACGCACTTGAAGATGTCAAGGGCGTTTCCGCGGCGACTGCTGATCGAAACGCCGAGTCTGCGACGATCGAGGGGTCCGCTGATTCAGATACACTCGTCAGCTCCGTCAAGGACGCTGGATACGACGCGTCTGCGTAATCCGACCACGCCACAACTGAAGGGCAGCGACACTCTGTCACAGCGGAATATACCGTTAGAACAGTCGATCGAGTACGTCTGAGACCGATTCAACCGGTGTCAGACGAACCCCCTCGATAGTTCCGCCTGAATCGGCACCGCTCGGAACGACTAATTCGGTCGCTCCGAACGCCCGAGCACTCCGGGCTTTTGCTTCGATTCCGCCAACTGGAAGCAGGTGTCCATTGTCGTCAACGATTCCAGTAATGAGTGTCTCAGACGACAACGGCTGCTGACGGAGACCAGCGATAAGTGCGACTGTGAGGCCAGCCTCCCAACTTTTCCCCTGGAGTGCAAGGGTGTCGGACTCGGGTGACACGAACGATACGTGTATGGCTATATCTGCCAACGATCGTCCGGTGAGACGAGTCGCAGTTTGCTTTGCTTCGTCAAGTGCGCGCTGGAGGTCGTGTCGAAGTTCAATCCCGTTCAGATTGACGAACAACTCACCATCGCCAGCAGCGAATTTGAAGGTGGTCTCGACGACAAGGCCAGCGCCATCTGCGTCCACCGCTGGAAGATAGTACCGAGTATCCAACGGGGTCGTCGCCCCACCTGCCAGTGTCGCCAGCGACTGGAAGCCTGTATCCATTCGAGTAAGGGTGACTGTTGCCCCGACACCGCTTATCGATCCAAGACCAACTCCAGCAAGAAACGCCCGTCGGGAGAGGACCTCCCGCTCAATACGATCAACGATGTCGCCACTAGGCCCAGATGCGGAATCGCATGTGTCGCCTTGTTCTGAGGAGCCCATGCTGGAATAGCTTATTGTGGCAGATGACAGATCCTGTGGTAACAGGTAACACGCGTATGGGTATAAGAGTGGTGTCGTCAGGGTGCCGAGGCAAAACAACTGTCACTGCGAGAAAGTCCCCATGACTATCTTGTTGGACCGCTATTGGTCGAGCGTGTCCGCTCGGTACCGGTCGCTCTTCGGGCTCGCGACTTTCAGTGCTCTAGTGACAGCCCTCGGTGTTTTAATCGCCTATCGGGTTGAACTCGTACTACTATCAGCGACAACTTCTCGACTCTGGATGTGGCTCGCTGGCTTCATCGAGGAAGCGTTCGTCAGATTGCTCCCTTTGATACTCGTCTTTTACGTCTGGAGCTACGCCCGAGATCGATTGCTCTCAAAAACTGAGGGACTCCTTGCAACTGTCGCATCTGGACTCACCGTTGGTGGGTTAGAACTGGTCCTCAAACTCGAGTATCTGTCCCGTCTCGAAAGGACCGCCCAGTTCGATTCCATACTCCTCCCCCTACTATTCGTTCATCTTCCGTTCGCGCTGCTGGCAGGACGCTTCGTTTACACACTCGGCGAGCGAATCCACGGAACCGATACCGTTGGGTTACCGTCTCTATCCCGGAGAACTCTCGGTTTACTTCTGGGGGGCTATCTCGTCCTTGGGCTGGCTCACGTCGTGTTCAATCTCCTCATCTAATAAAGAACGTAGTCGAAGTGGTAATTAGTGGTCGTCGCCGAGCGCCGTCCGAACTATCTCATTCAGCTCGGTGAGTTTCTCGCGGACGGTCTCCGGTTTATCAGCGGGCGGGTCTTCGAGCGCGACCTGTTCGTGCGGGTCCGGATCACCGACAATAACGCTCCCGAGCATGCCGAGCGACTCGTGGGGCGTACAGTAGTAGTGGTAGACACCTTCGGTCTCGAAGGTGTGCTCGAACGTCGCGCCTTCCTCCGAGCGAAGGCCACTATCCCATGATGCAGCCCCATCAGGAACGAGCTGGGGTTGGTCGTTGTCTGGATGGTAGGCCGTCGTCGAGTGGCTGCCGCTCTCATTGGTCCACGTGACCGTCCCGCCGACATTAACGCGGACGACGTGCGGTTCGAAGTGATACCCCCCGTCCTCGGTGATCATGGAGACATCAACCGAATCGCTCGGTGCACCGACAGCTTCATCGTGGCCACCTTCATCGTTGTGCCCCGATTCACCGCCGTCCTCGGTGTGGCTTCCCTCTTCAGTACTTGTGGAGGTACTGTCTGCCCCGCCGCCACTATCGTCTGTTTGCGTCCCGGTACATCCCGCGAGCCCAACGACAGCTGCACCGCCGGTCAATTGGAGCATCCGCCGACGCGTTAGTCCTGAATTAGTTGTCATAGCGTGGGTCACCTCACAGATGGACGTATGAGAGCTGTGGAAAAAGGTGGAAGACCTGTTTTGCACGCCACGCAAATCTGGCTGTTACTTACGTCTCGGCGGGAAAGCATCTGGTATTGCGAGGAATAGCTGTGTCCACGGACGACAGCGCTGACGAACTGTTGGAGCTCCTCGGAGAGGAGCGGGTTCGTCAGATTCTGGCCGCGACGAGCCGTGAACCACTCTCGGCGAAGGAATTGAGTGAAGAGTGCGACGTTGCTCTTTCGACGATTTATCGCCGAGTCGAGGATATGGTTGCCCACGACCTGCTCGTCGAACGGACACAGATGGAGGCCGACGGGAGCCATCATAGCGTCTATGAAGCGAACGTCGACCACCTCAACGTCGACGTCGAAGATGGAACCATCGCCGTGAAGATGCACGTTCGTGAGGACGCCGCACAGCGGTTCTCGCGGATCTGGAGCGACATCCGGGACACCTAATCATGCACATCGAACTCGTCATCGCAAAGCTCGTCACAGTCGGACTGGGACTGCTAATAACGTACCAAGCGTTTCGTGGGTACAGAGTCCACGGTAGCGAACCGATGCTGTACGTCGCTATCGGGTTCCTTTTCATCAGTGTCGGGTCCGTAATCGAAGGCATCCTCTTCGACGTCGTCGGGCTGTCCATCTTCGTGGCCGGGACGATTCAGACTGCTATTGTCGCGGTGGGCATGCTTATCATCCTCTACTCGTTATACGGACGAATGTCTCAACCGACAGATGGAGGGGGTGACTCATGACTAGTGGGTGGGAAGTTACGCTAATTGGAGTCCGTGTCTTTCTCCTCTTATTGGGCGTTGCGACGACAACAATCAGTTTTCGCGCCTATCGTCAGGAACAGACTCGATACTTACGTGATGCAACGATCGGCTTCGGATTCATTACACTCGGCGTCCTCATAGAGGGGTTTCTCTATCAATTTTCAGCATTAACACTCACACAGGTTCATATCGCTGAATCCGTCGCGTTGGTATGTGGATTCACTGTCCTCCTCTGGTCTTTTATTCGGTGAGTCCAGGGACATCCTCACAGAAAACTGAATCCTGATTCCCATCGAATCGGATTCGGGGGGAGATTGATATCGTTGCCTATCACATATTCAACTACTGTGACTGATCCGCTCCCATTCGATGCTGTCCGCGAACTCGACGTCGACGGGACGACGTACAAGATAGCCGATCTTCGAGCACTCGAAGAACAGGGCCTCTGTGACCTCGACACGCTCCCGGTGAGCATCCGTATCCTCCTCGAGTCGGTGCTCCGAAACGCCAACGGCGAAACCGTTACTGCGGCGGATGTCAGGAATGCTGCTGGCTGGGAGCCAGACGTACCGGACGCAGAGGTTCCGTTCTCTCCATCACGAGTCGTCCTACAGGATCTCACCGGCGTGCCCGCGGTCGTCGACCTGGCGGCCCTTCGATCCGAAGTCGACCGCAAAGACCGGGATCCTACCCTGGTCGAACCGGAGATTCCTATTGATCTCGTGATCGACCACAGCGTCCAGGTCGACTACTTCGACTCCGAGGACGCCTACGAAAAGAACGTCGAACTGGAGTACGAGCGAAACGCCGAACGGTATCGCGCGATCAAGTGGGCGCAGAACGCCTTCGAGAACTTCAACGTCGTCCCGCCGGGAACCGGTATCGTCCACCAGGTGAATCTCGAGCATCTGGGTCGGGTCGTCCACGCCCGCGAGCAAAACGGCGAGAACTGGCTCCTGCCGGACACGCTCGTCGGCACGGACAGCCACACCCCGATGATCGGTGGCATCGGTGTGGTCGGGTGGGGCGTCGGCGGCATCGAAGCGGAAGCGGCGATGCTCGGTCAGCCGGTCACGATGAAACTCCCCGAGGTCGTCGGCGTCCGTCTCGAAGGCGAATTACCCGAGGGTGCGACGGCGACGGATCTCGTGCTCCACATTACCGAACGGCTCCGCGAGGTCGGCGTCGTCGACCGGTTCGTGGAATTCTTCGGTCCTGGTGTGGAGAACCTCACAGTCCCCGACCGGGCCACGATCGCCAATATGGCGCCCGAACAGGGCTCGACGATCAGTATGTTCCCGGTCGACGAGCAGACGCTCGAGTATCTCGAACTCACCGGGCGTGATCCCGACCACGTCGACCTCGTTCGCGAGTACCTCGAATCTCAAGGTCTATTCGGGGAACAGGAACCAGAATATACTGAGGTCATCGAGTTCGACCTCTCGACAGTCGAACCGAGTCTAGCCGGACACAAGCGGCCACAGGACCGGATTCCGATGGGGGACGTGAAACAGAGCTTCCGGGGACTTCTCCACGGGGAGTTCGAAGACGACCTCGATGATGTCGACGAAGACGCCCTACAGCGGTGGCTCGGCGAAGGTGATGCAGCTGGTGCGGAGACCGACGGCGGTGTTCAGGTCGAACCCGAATCGGAACTGCACCCGTTAACCAAACGCGTTGAGGTCGACCTCGACGGTGAGACAGTGGAAATTGGACACGGAGACGTCCTCGTCAGCGCCATCACGAGCTGTACGAACACTTCGAACCCGTCGGTGATGATCGCTGCTGGTCTGCTTGCCCAGAACGCCGTCGAGAAAGGTTTAGATGTCCCGCCGTACGTCAAGACGAGTCTCGCACCCGGCAGTCGCGTCGTCACGCAGTACCTCGAGGAATCGGGCCTGCTTCCGTATCTCGAAGAGCTCGGGTACGCGGTCGTCGGCTACGGCTGTACCACTTGTATCGGGAACGCCGGACCACTTCCCGATCCCATCGAGCAAGCGATCGACGACCACGACCTCTGGACGACGAGCGTCCTCTCCGGAAATCGGAACTTCGAGGCGCGTATTCACCCGAAGATCCGCGCGAACTACCTCGCGAGCCCGCCGCTCGTCGTCGCCTACGGCCTCGCAGGGCGGATGGACGTCGACCTCGAGAACGAGCCGCTAGGCACCGACGAGGAGGGGGGATCGGTGTATCTGGCGGACATCTGGCCCGACGCAGCGGATGTGCAGGCAGCAATCCATGAGAACGTCTCTCCGGAGATGTTCGAGGAGAAATATGCCTCCGTGTTCGAGGGTGACGAGCGGTGGACTGCTCTCGACGCGCCAAGTGGTGACGTCTACGAGTGGGATGAGGACTCGACATACATCCGTGAACCGCCGTTCTTCAAGCACTTCCCGGTAGAGAAACCCGGCGTCGCCGATATCGAGGACGCACGCTGTCTACTGACGCTCGGCGATACCGTTACGACCGACCACATCAGTCCAGCCGGCCCGTTCGGTCCCGACCTCCCCGCAGGTCAGTGGCTGCTCGATCACGGTGTCGAGCCACACGAGTTCAACACCTACGGCGCGCGCCGGGGCAACCACGAGGTGATGATGCGGGGAACGTTCGCCAATGTCCGCATCGAGAACGAGATGCTCGACGATGTCGAGGGTGGCTATACGATCCACCACCCAACCGACGAGCAGACGACCGTGTTCGAAGCCAGCCAGCGCTACCGCGAGGAGGGAGTCCCGCTCGTCGTGATGGCAGGCGAAGAGTTCGGTACCGGCTCCAGCCGGGACTGGGCGGCGAAAGGAACGGACCTACTCGGTGTTCGCGCAACCATCGCCGAGAGTTACGAGCGCATCTACCGCGACAACCTCGTCGGCATGGGTGTGCTCCCCCTGCAGTTCGATGATGGCGACTCGTGGGAATCTCTCGGTCTGGATGGGTCTGAGATCTTCACGATCCACGGCCTCGATGACGGGCTCGATGTGATGGACGAACTGACCGTTATCGCCGAGCGCGCGGACGGGTCGACTGTCGAGTTCCCGGTCACAGCACAGGTCGGCACGCCGGCCGCCGTGACCTATATCGAACACGGCGGCATCCTCCACTACGTCCTTAGACGGCTCCTCATGCGATAATCTCTCTCAACTGACTCTATTTCTGGAAGCACAAGCAACACGAAAAACTTTGAGTCCAAATTAGCGTTTCAATCGTGCGTAGACTCTGTTCGGATGATGCCCGCTACGTTATCCATCTGAGCTGAAACGTGTGCGCTCTCACCAGCAACATGCGTAATTAAATCGTCCAGAGTGATCATCCCGATAACGCTCCCGTCTTCAACAACCGGGACGTGTCGAGCACCCGCTTCGTTCATTTGTCTCAGGACTTTTGGAATCTCAGCATCTGCTGGCACAGTAAGTGGGTCACGCGTCATCACGTCAGCAGCTCGTACGTCGTCTCCACTCGTCTCGGCTGTGAGCACACTTAACTCGCTTTCCTCGGTGAGCAGGTTAGCAATCAGGTCTCGATCGGTGATGATACCAGAGATCTGATCGGATTCTTCGACGACCACGTACCTGGCACACCGCGATTGGGAGATCATCGTGTGAGCGATCTCGGCAACCGTGGCGTCAGGCGTGACACGGGCGACCGACTCATCAGCAATACGACCAATATCCATCCGGAGGTCAGTTGGTCTGGTACCCATGCTAATCAGTACGACTCATAACAGGAAATAGCTTAGCATCAGCTGGTCGTCATAGAAATCCTCCACTCTTCAACCGTGAGAGACGACAATCTCCAAACTTTGTGAAGTTACAAAAAGTGTTACCAACTACGCCACTATCCAAGAGCGCTGGCTTTTATAATCTAGTCTCAATAAGTAAAGAGAAATGTACGATACGGTTTTGCTCTCGACTGACGGGACAGTTGCTTCTGAGGAAGCTGAATCCCATGCTATCGCGCTAGCAGAGGCCCATAATGCCGATCTTCATGTTCTGTATGTAGTCGATGAGGACGTCGTAACAGCATACAGCGGTGACGAGTACGTTGATGAAGCCGAAGGCCCAGAACATGGCCTCGAAGAACTTGGAACGGAAACAATCGCAGACATCCAATATAAAGCGAAGGAGGTCGGTGTCAATGTTGTCAAAGCAATTGAGCACGGCCGACCGGCTGAGACGATTGTACGGTATGCTGATGCCGAAGATATGGATCTACTTGTACTTGGAACGAAACACCGGCCGGAAGAATACCGGGCCTTGCTCGGAAGCGTGACCGACCGCGTCCTTCGATTGACGACCCGCCCAGCGACCGTCGTGAAGACGGAAGTCGACGAATAGGGGAAGAACAGTCAGTAACGGCCGCCGTCAGGCGTGAGTCGGGCGCGCCGGCGTTCGAACTCCTCGTCGTCGATTTCGCCGCGAGCGTACCGTTCCTGGAGGACAGCGAGTGCGCTATCCTCGGTGGGGCCGTCCGATGGCGACCGCGTTGTCAGCCAGTAGACGATGTAGACGGGAAGGGCGATCAGAAGTGCCATCCACAGCAAACCGATCAACATCATCCCCCAGCTCCATATTCCCCACCCGGCCATGTGACCATCATTCCACATCCCGTCATGCCAGTCCCACATCACTGTATCTGGAACAGCAGCGTGCGTCAGAGTCATTCCAATGATGACGGCTAGCGTCAGTGCTCCGATGACGATGAGTCCCAGAGAACGAATCCCGCGTGCTTGAATTGGATTTTGCATTATTGTACTCCTGAAGAGAGTTCGGCGTGGTTAGCCGAGGATGTATTCGAGGGCGGGGTAGCGCTCAACGAGCGTCTCGCCACCGACGTCGTAGTTCTCGATGTACTGGTCGAGGCCCAGGATGCGGCCCGCGGCGAACGCGGCGACCGCGAGGAACACGAGCATGTACGCGAAGTCCCCGTTGATGAACCCGTGGCTCATGTCCCAGTTCCCGAAGTAGAACATGAGCATCATGAGCGCGCCGAAGAACGCCGCGAGGCGGACGAACGCGCCGACGAGCAGGCCGAGGCCGATGAACAGCTCGCCCCACGGGACGGCCACGTTCGCGAACTCGACGAACCACGGCGTACTCCCCATCCACGCGAACATCCCCGCGAGCGGGTTGCCGTTCGTCGCCGCGACGTTCGTGAGGTAACCGCCCGCGGCGAACTCGCCGGTGATCTTCGTGAACCCGGAGTACGCGAACGCGTAGCCCATCATGAGACGGAGCGCGAGCACGAACCACGCACTGAGACTGTGAACTTTCCCGCCGACGGTCAGACCGCCGACTCTGCTCTCGAGCTGATTCATGCCGGAGTCGAGTGTGGACATAGTTATTGCACCTTCAACTATCAGTACGGAGGCAGAGACGATATAACGGCGAGCCGGCGTTCTGGGTCAGAAAATCGGCGGGCTATATTACGCTCCTGTCGCGAGTAGAGACGTGTGACTGAGGAGGCCGACCCGTCGGAAATCTTCGCGACACTCGACGACGAGTACGCCCGCGACATCCTCGTGGCGACGAAGACCGACCGCCTGTCTGCGAAGGAGCTCAGCGAGGAATGTGACATGTCACGCCCGACCGTCTCGCGCCGTGTCACCCGCCTCGTCGAGCAGGGCCTCCTCGAGGAGTATACGCACGTCGACCCCGGGGGACGGCACTACAGCGAGTATGAGGCGCGCCTCGAACGCATCGAAATCCTCCTGCAGGCGGAGGGCTTCGACGTCAACATCGACATCCGGCCTGACCCCGCCGACCGGATTACGACCATCTTCGAGGAAATGCGGGGAGACTGAATCATGGACCACACGCTATTCGTCATCGGCAAACTGTTCACGACCGCGTTAGCACTGGTCATCGCATATCAGGCCTATCGCGGGTACCAACGACATCACACGCAGTTACTCCTGTACGTCGCCGCCGGCTTCGCATTGGTCGGGCTTGGCGGCCTCCTTGAAGGCGTCCTCTTCGAACTCCTCCAGGTGTCGATCTTCGAAGCAGGATTCGTCGCAGCACTCGTCACCGCAGCCGGGATGCTGTCTATCCTCTACGCCCTGTATGCCCCGAATCCATAAGGATTCAGGACGCCCATTCGACAAGCGGCCTCTGCGCGTCGTGCCCGGTTCGAAGCCGCTACTGTTCGGACTCCCCTCGTTCTCGATAGTGTAGCGTCGCAGTGGGAGTTATATCCATATCGGTCGTACCATATCGTATGATTCGAACACTCGTCGGTGTCCTCGGCGCTATCTCAGCGCTGTTCCCGGACGAAATCGTCGAGCTCTTCGAGAAACTCGCCATTTCGAATCCAGACGAGGGAACAGTGAGAGGGTGGATACGTCCAGCAGTCCGGTCGGAGGGTGTTCTGATAGCTGCGCTTTCACTCTTTAACGGGCGAGCATACGCATTGCTGATGAATCTTACCGGCGTGTTCGGTGCGATAGTCCTCTTATTTCCCGACCTGTATCAGAGATTTGCCACCGCGTTCCTGTACGAGCGTCCAGAGTCGATAGAATGGAACGAGCGATTCCGCTTGGGCATTCGGGCTATCGGCGCACTCTATGTCTTTTTAGCGGCGAAGACGTACAGAGAGCGTCACAACGATACTTGAGCCACCTCGCTATTGACACCTGGCGCATCCGATGTCTAGTTCGTTACGGCCGCAGGTATCACTTTGAATCTAAAGTTTGAGCCCCACGATATCAGTATGATCGAAGGGGAAATCCGCTAAAGAGAGGAGGCCGTGTGTATCCCTGTATGACGACGACGATCATCGTGGAAGGCATGACGTGCGGTCACTGTGAGCAGACGGTCGAAGAGGCCCTCGAAGAGGTATCCGGCGTGACTGACGTGACCGTCGACAGGGAGAGCGAACAGGCGAGCGTCGATGGTGAGGCAAATGTCACAGCTCTCGTGGAGGCCGTCGAAGACGCCGGGTACACCGCTTACGCCTGAGAATCGCGCGGACCACTCCGAGACAACGGCCAACCGTTGTCTTTGAAGCTTCGCTACGCTGGTCCTGCTGTACAGTTCAGTGGGGAAGATTCAGGGGGCCAGCGGATCCACCTCTACAGAGAATATGGGCTATGGACGACCACAAAGATACAAATGAGAATCCCCCTGGAGGGGAACACCAGCAGGACGACAGCAGTCACCAGCACGAACACGGCGAGCAGGATGAATCGGACGCCGAGTCGGACGAGCAGCGGGTAGAACAGGAGCTACTGGAAGAAGAGGCACACCCTGCTGCGGAGAGTGAGACTGTGCTCGACGAGCAGCACGAGCACGCTGGGCACGAGGGCGAAGGACACGACCACGGTTCCCATGAGGGCCACGGTGAGGGGCATGGCGGGATGCACGAGGGCCACGAGCAGATGTTCCGCCGGCGCTTCTTCGTCTCGACGCTCCTGTCGATCCCAGTCCTGCTATACAGCGAAATGCTGCAGGAGTGGCTCGGGTTCTCCGTCCCCGCGTTCCCGGGCAGCGAGTGGATCAACCCCGTCTTCGCGGTCATCGTCTTCGCGTACGGTGGGATGCCGTTCCTCCAGATGGCGGTACCGGAGCTGAAAGATCGGTCGCCGGGGATGATGACGCTCATCTCGATGGCGATCACCGTCGCGTTCGTCTACAGCCTCGCGAGCGTGGTCTTCCCGACGCAGTCGGCGTTCTTCTGGGAACTCGTCACCCTGATCGACATTATGCTGCTGGGGCACTGGATCGAGATGCGGTCGGTGCGACGGGCCTCGAGTGCGGTCGACGAACTGGCGAAGCTGATGCCGGACACCGCCGAGCGGATTACCGACGGCGGCGACACTGAGGAGGTCCCGGTGAGTGAACTCTCCGAGGGCGACCTCGTACTCGTCCGGCCGGGTGCGAGTGTCCCTGCTGACGGCGTCGTCGAAGAGGGAGACTCCGACGTCAACGAGTCCATGATCACGGGCGAATCGAAACCGGTCTCGAAAGACCCCGGCGACGAGGTCATCGGTGGGACGATCAACGGCGACGGCAGCCTCCGCGTGCGCGTCGGTGCGACGGGCGAGGAGACGACGCTCGCGGGAATCATGCGCCTCGTCGAGGAAGCCCAGCAGAGCAAATCCAAGACACAGGTACTGGCCGACAGAGCGGCAGGCTGGCTGTTCTACGTCGCCCTCGCGGCGGCAGTCGTGACAGCAATCGCGTGGACGCTCGCGGTCTCATTCGACGCAACGGTCATCGAGCGCGTCGTCACAGTGCTCGTCATCGCCTGCCCGCACGCACTCGGGCTCGCCATCCCCCTAGTGGTCGCAATCAACACGTCATTGGCGGCTCGCAACGGGATGCTGGTCCGGGACCGTATCGCGATGGAGGAGGCGCGGAACCTGGACGCCATCATCTTCGACAAGACGGGGACGCTCACCGAAGGCGAACACGGCGTCGTCGACATGGCGACCGTCGAGGGCGTGGAAGAGGACGACGCTCTCGCGCTGGCAGCAGCCGTCGAAAGCGACTCCGAACACATGATCGCGCGAGCCATACGCGAGGCCGCCGACGAGCAGGACCTCACCGCACCTGACGCGACCGACTTCGAGGCGATTAAAGGCCGGGGCGTCCGTGCGAACGTCGACGGAAATGAGGTGTACGTCGGCGGGCCAAACCTGTTAACCCAACTCGATAGCGAGATACCCGACCATCTCCGCCGCTTCGCTGACGAGGCGGGACAGAACGCTCAGACGGTGGTATACCTTGTTCGTGAAGGCGAGCTGATTGCCGCGTTCGCGATGGCTGACGTAATCCGTGAGGAGAGTTTCCGCGTCGTCGACGCGCTCCACGATCTAGGCATCGAGGTGGCGATGTTGACTGGGGACTCCCAGGATGTCGCCAACGCCGTCGCCGACGAACTGGGCATCGACACGGTGTTCGCGGAGGTCCTCCCCGAGGATAAGGACGAGAAAGTCCAGGAACTCCAAGACCAAGGGAAGCTCGTGGGGATGGTCGGCGATGGTGTGAACGACGCGCCGGCGCTGACGCGGGCCGACGTCGGTATCGCGATCGGGAGCGGCACCGACGTCGCCGTCCAGTCGGCGGACGTCATCCTCGTCCAGAACAACCCGATGGACGTCGTTCGGCTCGTGAAACTCAGCAAGGCGAGCTACCGGAAGATGCAGGAGAACATCGTCTGGGCGGCCGGCTACAACGTGTTCGCGATTCCGCTCGCAGCAGGCGTCTTGGCACCGATCGGGATTCTGCTCTCCCCCGCTGTGGGTGCGCTCCTGATGTCGTTGAGTACGGTCATCGTCGCCATCAACGCACAGTTGCTCCGACGCGTGGACCTGTCCATCCCCGAGCTTCCAAGCGGGACACCAGCGACCGACGCACAACCTGCAGACTGAAACGCTCTCGATCGCTTCGGAGCTACTTTCAATTGAGTTCGGTTGATGGACAGCAAATGGCGACACTGCGTAATTTCGGTGGGTATCGCTACGCGGTCACCGATTCCACAGTTTTCCCGAGGGGTACGTAGTTCGGTATACACAGACGCTTCCTCTGATGGGCGACATTGTTGCGCCAGCACTAGGTTTATACCGTTAGACGGACTTCATTCCGATATGAGCCTCGAAGAGACGGTTGACTACCTCGCCGAGGAACTCGACCTCGAGCGAAGTGAACACGTCCGTGAGGTTGGTCAGTCGGTCGCCGAGCTTCGCGACTGATCAAAACATTTCTCTGAAGTCCCGTTCGACCAGTCCGTTCTCCAGATACGTGATGAACTCTTGTTTCGTTGGTCCTTGACGGTCAAGTAGATCGTCCCGTCCTGCTCGTTCGAGAACTGCCTGCGCGAAGTCCGTACAGTGAGATTCGTGCTGCCCAGCATACTCTGTGAGGGCTTCTCGCCAGTGCATATCCAGCTCGAACTCGGCTAATCGGATTTGGATCCCATCTTTCCGTTCGACGAGGTCGACGTCCAACTCTTCGAGTTGCTTGAAACGGAGGTTGTTCCGGCGGACCGTGATGAGCCGTTTGGAATCGACGATATAGGGATCGACCCACTCTCGCCAGGAATCGTCGTCGACGTGCGTTCGTGGCATCTCAAAATCCGGGTCCACACTCTCAATACAGAACTGCAGCATCGCGATGCCAGTTCGATGATTCGCATTCGGGAGGGAATGACGGAGGATCAAATTCGACATCACCTCTCCAGAGACGGTCGGAAGTGGTGCTCCCCAGGAGACGTGATCGAGTGCCTGCTGGACCTTTTGCGGTTCGAACTCCTTGTAGAGCCGGAACTCATCCTCATCTCGAACATCGACCGCGGCTTCGAGCAACTCTACTAATCGGAATGCGACAACCTGCCCAGCACGGGGGAGGTCACGAATACGGTCGCTCAGCCATTCCTGATCGAAGTCGATGTCTTGGGCAGATTCGATCTCTGAATCGCCTTCGTAGAGCACATAGACTGGAGCTTCGAAGGGGTACCCGATGAGCTTTGTCGACTCGTCAGATTGCTCTCGCTGAGACCGGATTTCTGCTACCGATGCCGAGCTATATTTGAGTGAGAAATTCTCGGCCTGTGGGTGGTGATAGAAGACGAGCCGAGCCATCTTACTGTGGATTCGTGGGAAGTGGGTAAAGCAGTCCCGCTTTTATAATGATTCTACGACGGAGTGGGTGCGTTCACGTCTTCTAAATACTGACTTTCCCACTCACGTCGCGCCTCGATCTCCCGCAATCCGCGTTGCGTGACCGTGTACACGTTCGTCCGCTTGTCGAGTTCACCCTTCTCGAGCAGTCCTTTCTCGACGAGGTCGTCGAGATTCGGATAGAGGCGGCCGTGGTTGATTTCCTGTTCGTAATAGTCGTCGAGTTCGTCCTTGATTGCGAGCCCGTGTGGTTCCTCGAGCCCGGTGGTTACGTACAAGATGTCCCGCTGGAACCCAGTCAGATCGTGCATCTGTCTGTTTCCCGTTTTTGAGGGGTGGCATATGTTTTCTCTGGTACTCAGAGGCGAATATCCGATACGACAGGGTGGAAATTCCACTTATGAACTTCGAACATTTATATAGCGGACAAGAGAAGTCCGCGATGGAATGTCTGACCTAATCGTCAAAGCAGCCGTGAAGGACGCACTCTCGGACCACAACGTCTCGGCAGATTTCTACGACGCCCTCAACGAAGAGGTCGCCGAACTGCTCGACGACGCCGCAGAGCGTGCCGAAGCGAATGACCGGAAGACGGTCCAGCCCCGCGACCTGTAGGCCCGCTTAGCGTAGCCAACCCCCGTCACTCGAACGTAGCTTTTTGAGGTTCCTGTACAGAAGTTAGGAAACGGAGATGGCGGACGCACCGGATACCGAACGGCAGGCGGTCGACCCCGACGCGAAAGAGGTTCTCAGCGTGTCACAGCTAAACGACCGGATCGCGTCGGTCGTCCAGGACACGCCTGCCCTCAACGGCGTCCGTTGTATTGGCGAAGTCACTGACCTCCACCAGAACAGTACGGCGCTTTACTTCACGCTCACCGACGGCGGCGCCGAGCTCCCCTGTATGATCTGGGCGAACCGCTACCGGGAGATGGACGTCGATCTCGAGGACGGGACTGAAGTCATCCTCGAAGGCGATATCGATTACTGGACCGAAGGTGGGAAAATCGACCTCAAACCGTGGAAGGTGATCGTCGTCGGCGACGGCGATCAAGCAGCTGCTGTCGAACGACTGCGAAGTGAACTCGAAGAGCGTGGCTGGTTCGACGACGAGCAGAAACAGCGCCCGCCGGCGTTCCCAGAGCGGGTTGGGGTCGTAACCTCCCTCCGTGGCGATGCCCGCTATGACATCCAGAACGCGATTCACGAACAGGACCCTACCGTCGACATCCTGGTGAAGGACGCCACCGTCCAGGGGTCGGAGGCGCCCACGTCCATCGCGAACGGCATCCATCATCTGGACCGCTCCGAGGACGTCGACTCAATCATCGTCGGCCGTGGCGGCGGGAGTGATTCGAACCTCCAGGCGTTCAACACCGAGCGGGTCGCGGAAGCTATCTTCACCGCGAACACCCCGACCGTCACGGCGATCGGGCATACTGACGACCGGTTAATCGCCGATCAAGTCGCGGATGTGGCGACGATCACGCCGACGGCCGCTGGCGAGTATATCGTGAATTCCCGCGAGGAGTTCTTCGCGGGCGAGGTCAAGCCGCTGGCACAGCAACTCGACGCCGCGTACGAAACCTTCCAGCAGGAGCACGAACATAAACGGGAGCTTGCCGAAGCAGTCGACGAGGCGGCCGTACCCGAGGGCCTCCCGCCGGTCTACTACAAAGCCGCAATCGCTGTGCTGTTGTTGCTGTTGTTGGCCATCACTGGGCTTTGGTTGGGGGTGATCTAAGCGTGGCAAACGACCAAGAGATCCACGACCGGCTGGCCCGTGTCGAAGAAATCATTGAGCAGCTCGATGCGGACGAGTGTGACCTCGATGAAGGGACAAGGCTCCACGAAGAAGGTCAGGAGCTCTTGGCCGAAGTGCGAGAAATCCTCGACAACGGGCGTGGAGAGGTCGTAGAACTCGAGTAGAGCGCCATCCCAATCTTAACCAACAGTCAACGGAATCTAACCCCATTGTTGGTTAACGGTACCTTTGCGAGGTGAACGAACTCTCCGGTTATAATTTACTTTAGATTTTTGCGCCAGTTGGTGGCCAGAAAGCATATACCGATCTTCTAGCTATCGCACCACCATGGACCGGGACTCAACCGGTGCATACCCACCCCGCACATATGATCACACGGGCAGTCACCATCGAAGACATCGATGATCTGTACCTGACGTGGAACAGCCATATCAACGGTTCCGCCCTCTATCGCCGCGCCCTCCGAGATGAGATGGAGCTTCGCGACGTCGACCCCGACGAGCTTCGAGATCTCTTCGAACGGGCCCGCGAACAGGGCTACACGAAAGACGAGATCGTCGACGAAACCAACCGCTACGCTGATCTGAAAGCACTCGTCGACGACGCAGAGGAGTAACCCGCTATGTCACAGGACAATACGCCCTCCGAGACGGCTTCGAATCGCCCCGACAGCCAGTCCACGGCATCGAGTAGGCTTCCCAGGCAAGCTATGTTCATCGTCGTCGCCCTGAGCCTGTTCGCTGTGGAACCCGCCGCCGCACAAACGAATGCCGTCTGTAGTGCGGACAACCTTCCCAGCATGATCGAGGGCTTCTTCCAGCTTACCACGGCGCTGGGCATTGTCGGCCTCGCAGTCGTGTGGCAGGCTGACTCCCTCATCGAGATGTTCACGATCACGCCCGAGCAGAAGAAGGGCCTCAAGCGCCACAAACGGTCGGCGATGAAGTCCGCGGTCGTCCTCGTCGCCCTCGGACCACTCTACACCGTCGCTGGGTCGATGATGAACCTCCCGCTGGCGCAGTGCGTCGACCTCGCCCCTTGGTAGGTGACTACCACCCCCGTCGTGAGCCCCCATGACACAACGAGAGCTCTCCGTGCTAATGGCCGCCCTGTTCGTGACGAGCCTAGTCACTGGTCTCGTCACTGCAAGCCCGCCACGGCCAGGCACGGAGGGGAATGGACTCACTGAGAATGAATCAGCGACGCTGTGGTCTCGTGACGCGGACAACTACATCACCCAGGAGGAGTACCAGCAGCGCTACGGCGAGAGCCGGACCGCGATGCACCAACTCGCAAACGGGACAGACATCACGTTCACGCGCCCGCCAGCGACAGCTGCAACGTGGACGCGAAACGATTTCGCTGATCTCGAAGCCGGTGGGTCGGATACGTCCGTGCATCCGCGCCACGCGTCGCTCGAAGATGGCGTGTTTATCGAGGACGCCCACGCCACGGTGTTCGCAGTACAGCCGTCGACGCGAGGTCACTTGGAGTCGGGTGACACACCGCTCTATATCGCGCCGAACGGCACGATGCGGGGGTTCGTCGATTATCGCATTCGCGTCCCGAACGGAAGCTCTTCGGGGAACACGACGATCGAGTGGTCGCTCACGAGCAACGAGGTCGAGGAGGTTCGATTGCAGAATGACGGCGAAACCATCGTCGAGCGCGACGGCTCGCACACGCCGGCCCTCGACTACCAGATCGAGGATGACTGGAGTGCAAAGCTCACGCTTGAAGCCGAAATCAGCGTCCGGCTGAAGAAGACCACGCGAATCGACCGAGGCGACGAGACCGATGTCGAGGTCACGTATCGTACCGAGTCGCTCAACGTCTCGGATTCGATCGCCGTCGAGATCTACGACCTCTCGGCGTACCCCTACTACGCCGAGTATCCCAATGGTGACGCCGGTGTGGCTATCTTCCAGTCCCGGCCGTGGCAGGGGTACACGCTGACAGAGAATGGAAGCGCACGAGTGCGTGGCGTCTGGCGGTTCTACACCGCTCGGAACACCAACTGGGATACACTCGTCAGGTCGAACCGGACCGACAGCGCCACCGTCGAGTCTGACGCGATTCCTGTGTACGTCCACGCGTACCCTTCGCGGATCGGCCCGAGGGCTGAACCAGTTCGCGATGGCCCAGAGATCATCGACATCTGGGGCACTGACCGACCGTCTCCGGTCGGCACGCTCGGCGAGAACATCAACATCGACATCGTCAACCAGTCGTACACGACGACGTACGGCGTCGCAGTTCGCGCCGAGAGCGTCGACCGCGACGCGCTCCAGGTAGCGGGGATCGTACGGGGCGTGAACGCCTCGATTGTGGCACCTGACGCTGGCTCAGAGCGGCAGCTCCGGCGCAGTAATCTGACTGTTGAGGTGCTCCAGCAGAACGAAAGTCAGGCCACACTCCGCATCGAACTCCGGGACAACGAGACGGGCGCACCGATCGTTCTCAGCGATCCTGACCGGCGATATCCAATCGGTGGAAGCACTCGAAACGGCTACATCACCGTCGCAGAGCAGCGTGTCGAGACCAACGTGTCCGGGGTGGCGATCGTGACGATCGATGAACCGGGTATCTACACGGTTCGGTACCATCCAGGCTCGTGGCTCGGGCACAACCCCGCATATGTGAGTGCCACGGCTACTGCCCGCTGGCACCCGCTCGGAACCATCGACGGTTGGTTTGCGTTCATTTTCGAGGTCGGCTGGCAGCTTATCCCGTTTCTTGTGATGTTCTACGCAGGCAAGCGGCTCCTCCGAATGCTCGGTCCAGAAGATATCTTCCAACGGAACCCATAGTCCATGACTAGAAACCACCCACACATCAGTCGGCGAACCGCCCTCCGAACAGTCGCCAGCGCTGCGCTCGCAGGCGTCGCTGGCTGTCTAAACGACAATGGCGGGTCTGGAACACCCAGTGGCGGAACGACCTCTACAGATGGCAAAGGCCCACTCACGCGTATCGCTGTCGAGGGGACAACACTCGTCGTCGAACTCTCCGAAGAGTCCGACGTCGACCAGGTCAACCTCATCCAACCGAACGGCGAGTTATTCGGGAAACGTGACGTAGCCGCAGGTGCTCAGCAGGTCTCGTTCGAGATCGGCACCGCGTATGCACCCGGTGAGTACCGCGTACTCGCGTTGAAGGGTGAGGAGACAGTAGTCGAGACCTCGACTGAACTGCGTCCAGAGATCCAGATACAGGATGTTGGACTCTATCGGAATAATCCAGATAAGCCGTGGGACGAAGTCTATGGTGAGTCCGAGACAGACCGAATCAAGAATGGCGAGGCATTCGTCACGGTAGAGAACACAGGGAGTGGTCCGGAAGCGATAACTGAACTGATCTTCTCCGGGGACGTCCCCAATCCAATTGAGAACCCCAGAGGCAGTGGAATGCACGAAACCGACCGGGTAGTAGTCTCCCCTGGCGAGACGACCGACCTGTTCAGTAATTCGTTCCCGTTCGGTTCAGAGAGTGAGGACGGAATGGGGTGTTCCCCAGACGGTAACAGCGGCCAGTTCACGGTTATCGTCGAGACCCGAGTCAGTGGTAATCGAGTCACAAGTGCCTACAATGTCCAGTACTCCGGGTCTGACGAGATGACTGACTGTGAGGTCACGATCACGGAGGCCTGACGATGGTTGATCTCATTGACGTCGTCCTCGAGGGTATCAAGGGCGTCGTTGATTGGTTCATCGGACTGTTCATGGACGGTCTCAGGTCGGGGTATGAGACTCTGACTGAGGGGATGTTCGGAACCCCGACCCCAGAGACGAATGGAGCCTTTGTCTTTGGTGAACCAACCAACGCACCCTGGCCAGCGATCCACGATGCTCTCATCGGCGGCGAAATTATGCTAGTTGCCCTTTTGCTCCTCGTGATGAGCGTCCAGGGGCGTCACACGGTTCGAATCTTCAATATCGGAAGTGCCTACGAAGCCCGAAAAACCAAGAAGACAGCCTGGGTCGGAGCCTTTCTGATTATTACATGGTACTGGCTTGGGACTCTCGCACTCTACCTCGTCGACGGATTCACTATCGCCCTGATGCCGGAGCTTTCCTCCGTAGCCTCGGCGATGCTTCAGTTCTTGGGAGCAGCCATCACAAACCCCGGACTGGGGTTATTGTTCGCCGTGATTGGTGGAATCTCGATGTGGGCTCTGGAGGCTCTGTTCTACATCCGGATGATCCTGCTCTATGTCTACCTATACGGAATGCCGATTGCATTTGCACTGGCCTACGGAAACATTCCAGTCGTATCCGATATCGCGATGGGGTTCTGCAAACGGTTTGTCCCGTTGGCTGTCCTCCCGCTCCCAGCTGCGATGGTACTCAAGGGATACGACTTGATCTACGCTGGGGGGACGCTCACGCCAGGAACAGCGTTCCTCAAATATCTCGTCGCTGCGTCCCTCCCACTGGTCGCACTCTTCATCACGTGGAAAACGTTCAAATACGCGACCCCGTTGACGGCCAAAGTCGTCGGCGGTGCGACGAAAGGCGCAGCCCTCGTTGGCGGTGTCGCCGCCGGGGCCTACGTCGGTGGTGCCGGCGTCGCGACGACCGCCGCTCGGTGGGGTCCGAAAGCTGCCGCTGGCCACGCCGTCGCGCAAAAAGCAGCTGCCCGCGGTGGGCACGGAGCGGACGATGGCGGCACGCCGTCGTACCGTCGAACGGAGAATGACCCAGGTGGAGCAACAGCGGAATCGGCGAGTGACGGACGCGGGATGGACTTTGATCGAGGAATCCACTAACAATGTCAGCAGATCAAGACGCAGCCGCACGGCGTATCATGGATCAGTTCGGCGAGGAGAGCCGCATCCCGTATCTCAATATCGAGGAAGGAGACGTTGGCATGCTCATCGCCTTCCCCATTATTGGGCTGTTTATCGCGGGCCTCACCGGGATCGAATCACTGGCCCTCCCGTTCGTTGCTGGCGGGCTTGGCTTTGGCGTCGCCGTCATCTACGTCTCACCAACCCACCTGAACGCCTGGACGTGGACCAAAGACGTCTATCGGTACCTCAAACGGCCTCAGGTCACGTTCAGTGCGCCCGCCGACGCCGACACGAGTACCAACGAGTCAGAGCGGAACGAAGGCGGACTCGCGAACTACACGCCGTTCAAGCCGGACGAGCGGACACAGGACCTCACGAACATCAAGCGGGCGTGGCCGGGCGCTGGTGCCACCCAGCGTGAAGACGGCGCGATGGAGGCGTTCATCGAGATCGATCCGGCCAACATGGACTTCGCGATGTCCGACGACTGGGCGCAGCTCCAGGACGCTGGCGAAGAGTTCGCCAACAAAGAGCTGGACTCGAAGCTCAAACTCCACGCCACAACCCGTTCATTTCCGGTGGAGCAGATCACCGAGACCATTGAGGACCGACTCACCGACGAAGACGTCACGGAGAACCCGATTTTCCGGGAACTCCTCGAAGAGTACCGAGAGACACGGCCGAAGGAGATGCGTGACCGGGGTATTCAGCAGGTCCGGTACTACATCGGCGTTGAAGTCAGCCCGATAGAAGTGTACGACCGCTTCCGTGACGAGGGCACCCCCGCAGAGAAGCTGACCCAGTTCCCGGTCATCGGGTTCCTGTTCAACCCGTTCGTCACCCGCCGTGAGGACCTCACCGACGTCGAGCGCCGTGCCCAGATGTTCGAGAAACTCGACAGTCGCGTCAACGACGTTCGCTCCGAACTCATACAGCAGGCGTCGGGGTGGTCCGCACGCCGCCTCAGCACGGTCGAGCTGTTCGTCCTGAATATGGACTTCTGGAACGGCCGCGAACACGACTACGACGAGGCAGAACGTGTCGTTCGCGACCAATCGATCATCGGCCACTCGCGCCGGGAGGACCCACACGATGCGTAACGTGCTCCTCCAGACCGGTGGTGGCGCGCTTGGCCCCGTCGCCGGGTGGCTCCAGAACCTGACACCAGCAGAGAGTGCAGTACTAGCCCTTGTGGTGGGTCTCGGCCTCGGCGTCGGCAGTAAGTACCTCTGGGACCGCTTCACTGCGGATGATGAACCAGACGTGGACTTCACCGATGTCCTCGACGAGGAGACACTCGAAGAAGGCGAGGCCGAACGCAAGCTCCTCGACGACATCTCCGAGTCGCACAAGACCGTTACCGCGCCCGGAGCTGTCGAGTGGGAAACGCGAGCCGCACGGGTCGGCGAGCAGTGGACGACGACGCTGTATATCGCTAACTATGCCGACTATCCCAACGACGGATATCTGAGTGACCTCTTCGAGATGACCGACGTCCAGTTCGATCTGACGGCCCACATCACGCCGAAAAATCAGGAGCGGGCTCGGAACGAACTGCAAGACATCGCGGACGACCTCCAGGTCGATGCTGACCTCGAACAGAGTATCCGGAGTGCCTACCTGCAGGAACGCGCCAACGAGGCCGCAGCGACGTACAAGGCCGTCGAGAACGGCGCGAACGTCTTCGACCAGGGGATGTTCATCACCGTCCGGGCCGACGAGAAAGACGAGCTCAGAGATGCCGTCCAGACGGTCAAGAGCGCGCTCCGCGACGACCCGGCGAACCTCACGCCGAAGACCGCAATCTGTCGGCAGGATCTCGCTCTCCAGTCCGCCGCACCCATCGGCGACAACAAGTTCGGGCGGACGTCGATTGCGCTCGGCGGCGCCGTCGGCGCGTTACTCTCCTCGCCTCACAACGCTACGATCCTCGAGGAGGGCGGCGTCGAGTTCGGGATTCACAAAGACAATCAAAGCCCCGTGGTCATCGACCCGTTCGCCCGGGACAACGGGTACGCGATGTTCACCGTGGGCGATACCGGCTCGGGGAAGTCGTTCAGTTCCAAGCAGAACTTCATCCGCTCCATCGAGCAGAGCAAGGACCGTATCGGCATCATCCTCGAGCCGTTGAACAACTGGGCGGGGGTCTCAGAGGCGCTCGACGCCAAGCGAATCACCGTCGGCGGGACGCTCGGGCTGAACCCCTTGGAGATCCGCGAGACGCCCGAACACGTCCAGCGGGCGATGGGCGAGGACGCGAGCCCGTTCAACGAGAAGCTCGACGACGCGATGAGTTTCCTCACGAACTTCTTCGCGCTCCGCGGCATCTCGTTGGGCGACCGACGGACGACGCTCGAACTCGGGCTCAAGCGTGCCTACAAGCGTCAGGGCATCACCGACGACATCTCGACGCACGACAATCCGAGTCCGACCATCCGTGATATGATGGACGTGTTCGAGGATATGGTCGACGACCCCGAGGAGTTCGTCGTCCGGTCCGACGAAGAGGCAGGGAAGATCAAGGAGGATGCGACGTGGCTCCTCGACCAGCTCCGCCCCTTCGAGGACGACGGTCGCCACGCCAACCTCGGCCAGGAATCCGACTTCGACATCCGGGACGAGAAGGTCATCTATCTCGACCTCGCCCAGCAGGAGGGGAGCGTCGACAGCAGTACGGCGCTGACCATGCAGCTGCTCATCTCGCTGGTCTACGAGCGAGCGAAGGTCTCGGAGAAGGAGGTCGTGTTCTACATCGACGAGGCCCGCTACATCATGCAGGACGCCGCGAGCCTAGCGTTCCTCGAGACGGTGTTCCGCCACCACCGTCACCACGACCTCTCGATCCGACTGGTCACGCAGACCGTCGACGAGTTCTTCGAGCACGCCGAATCCGAGGCGATTCTGGACCAGTGCGCCGTCAAGCAGTTCCACCGTCTCGACGGGATGGACAAGGAGTGGGCCGACGAGTTCGGTCTGAACTACGCACAGATGCGGTTCGTCCAGGACGCCGTTCCTGGTAACGAGGACGCCGGCTTCTCCGAGGCCCTAGTGGGCGTCGACGGCGAGTGGCGTGGGATCCAGGTCAAAGCGATGCCCAAGGAGAAGCAGGTCATCGACTTCGAGCCAACCGAGCAACGGCGAGACTCACTCCCCGGGACTGGTGAGAATGCTGTGGACGCGGAGGTGCAGGCGTTCCAAGACGATATTGAAAGCCGAGCGACCGACAACGGACAACACACACCTGAGCGGACGCCAACAGAGACTGATGGCGGTGAAACGGGAGGTGACGACGATGCGTGAGTACCTTCGCGTGACGCCAACCTCCGAACGGCTCAATCCGGAGCGTCTGCCGCAGGCACTGGAGAGCCTCCACAAACTGACCTCAACGGACTCGACAGGGCTAGCTGACAAACTCAATCCGCTACATAGCGACACACCGCTACGCTTCGAATTCCTCGCGCTGAGCGAGGGGAAAGATGACCCCGTCGAATTCTACTACGGTGCCGACGACCATCTGGATACCCTTGAGAAGCGGCTCCGGTCGGTCTATCCCGAGACGTTCGACATCGAGCGTACCGAGGTCGACATCGCATCCCGACTCGTACAGCCTGTCGAATTCGACCGCGAGACATTCGTCGAGCACTATGAGGCGGGCGACCTCCAGTACGAATTCGACCCTGACGAGCAATACGAACGTGGCACTGACGACAACAAACAATCGGGGCCAGGGGACGCCGAATCGGTCGCGGATGGAGGAACGGTCGGTGACCAGTCTGCCGACCACATCATCGAGATCGGCGATACTGCCCTCGAACTCGCCCCACCAGATGCGATTCCCGAGGATGAGCCACTCACGACGCTTGCCAAACCAACGGTAACATCGGAGGGGACGATACTCGCGCGGCCAGCGACCGAATCCGTCTCCCCACTCGGCGTGCGGTGGCAAGGGTCGGCAACTCGGAAGCAAGACTGGATGACCTCACTCTCGCCATTTACTGCAGACGACGAAGCGGAACTCCCAGCCGTCGATCAGCCAGGAGGTGCGCTCGCGTCGCTCGTCGACCACCTAATGGAGGCGACAGCACCAGTAGCATTCCAAGTCGTCTTCCAGCGACGCGAGAGCTGGCAGTCCGATGCCGATCTTCGCAAAGAAGACGTCATCGACGGTCGAGACACACTCGCTCAGGAAATTATTGGCTCCCTTTTCGAACTCGACGATCAGTCGGAGAGCCGGGACAGAAACCAGCTGAGCGACGCCGTTGCAAAACGTGTCGCGGCAATCGAGGCGAAAAATCCGAAGCGGTCGTTCACCGCGAACATTCGAGCCATCGGGATTCCATCCGGTAGTGACGGTCACGATGATCTCGATGAGCGGATACAGTCACTTGTCCCAGTATTCGACCCGCTTGACGGACCGTACTACGAGGTTGCGGCCGAACGGGTACGCGACAGCGGCTTCCGGGCAGCCACGAAAGAACGAAACGCCCGAGCGGCGCTGCAGCGGCTCTTGGATCGTGAGATCACGACCGGTCGTGGGACGACCCGACCGGAATTCGTCCTGAGCGGCCGAGAACTCGCGCACTTCGTACTCGTCCCCTCCTCGGAACAGCTTACTGTCGAGGGGACACGTGGGACGCGTGCGGAACAGCAGAGTCGGAATCCGCTGCCCCGTCCGCATCAGGACCTCATGCGTGAGTTCCGAGACGGGATGGCAATCGGGTATGCCCTCGACGACACCGGCGAGGCCGAAGACGAGCCGACACAGATTCCGCCCCGACTGCTACCCACACATTACGGCCGGTTCGGAACAACCGGCTCTGGGAAGTCGAAGGCCCTGATCAACGATCTGCTGTCGCTGTACGATAACACCGAGGGGCCGACCATTCTCCTCATCCCGAAGAACGACGACATGGCCCAGAACTACATGCGGGCTCACGCACGTCGGTTCGGAATGACCGACCTCGAAGAGAACGTCGTCCACTTCCCGATCCCGGACGTCCTCCCCGGGTTCTCGTTTTTCGATCTCGAACCGTCGATGGAGAGCGGACGGCGCCGCGAAGACGCCGTCCAACGGAAGGCCGACCACTACGAAGAGATTTTGAAGCTCGTGATGGGAACCGACCGCTACGAGCGGGCGACTGTAGCCCCGACTCTCATCAAGACACTCATCAAGGCACTGTTCGACGAGGAATACGGCCGTGAGAACGGGCTCTACCGAGCGTCGACGGACTACTTCGCCCACCGACAGCTCGAACACGTCGTCGACCAGCTTTGGGAGGCCGGGCCACCGAACGAGAACATCGGCGACGCCCCGCGGTCGAGCGACGAGGAGGTCACCCGGACGATTCGACGGCAGCTCCAGTTAGACTCGAACACCTTCGCGAACGTGATGGGCGGTGTCGGAAACCGTCTCGCCTACATCTCACAGGATACGCACCTGCGGCAGATCTTCAATAATACCGAGAACCAGTTCGACTTTCGGGATGTCCTCGACGAGGATACGGTCATCCTCTTCGACCTCGGCGACCTCCGCGACGACGCCGCCCGGATCATGACCGGTGTGATCCTGACGAATCTCGATGCAGCCCTCAAGGATCGAAAACAGGCGCTCTCCCAGCACTCGGACGACTACGTCGTGAACTTGCTCGTTGACGAGGCAGCGTCGGTCGTGGTCTCCGACATCATGAACGATCTCCTCGAGAAAGGGCGGGGCTTTCGCCTCTCTGTTGGCCTGTCGATGCAGTTCCCCGAACAGATGGAGGCTGAAGGTGGGCGGAAAATCTACCTGAATGCTCTGAACAACATCGGCAGTTCACTCATCGGGAAAATCAACGTCGACCGAGAGCTGGCGCGAGCGATGGCCCACGAAGAGATGGACCCCGCGGATTTCGCCAATCGGATTCGTTCGTTGCCGCGCGGAGAGTGGATCGCCAGCTTGCCAAGCCCGACGTTCGGTGAAACGGGGCCGTATCCGTTCAGTCTCGAACCACTCCCGATTCCACCGGGCCACCCCGAGAGTGAATCGCCTCTCACAGCGCGTGAAGAGGAGGAATTCACTGAGACGCTCTCCTCGATGCACGAGAACATCAGCGACGAACACGGTGTGCCGGCTGAGCCAGACACCTCAACAACGAGCACACCTGCCGACGGACACGAGGTCCTCGATATCGCGAGCGACGACCTGGACGTCGCGATTGCGAACGTGGTTCGGAGTCTCCAACTTCGAGAGGGATGCCGCGAGGAGAACGGCTGGGTGGCCGTCGAAGCAGTTGACGACGAACTCAGACGGCTCTTCGACGACGTCGACGCCGACCCGCCATCGTATGATGCACTCGCAGATATTCGCAAGCGATCACGATACCTCGATACGACCGTCGATATCGACGCCGACGAGCTCCGCATCCGGCTCACTGACGCCGGAGAGGATGTCTCGACACCTGATACTGGTGACGTGCAGGCCGCTGGTGGAAGTGCTCACGACGCAGCACTCCGCCAGATCGAAGAAGAGCTTACCGCACTCGGCTTCACTGTCTCGATCCTCGCACAGGATGGCAGCGAAAAACCTGACGCGAAGGCGAGCCACCCTGACGTTGCCGATCGATTCGCCATCGAAGTCGAAACGACGACACCCGAGAATCCCGCGAAGGTGCTCACGAACCTCCGGAAGGCCCAGGAAGCAGGAGATATCCCGCTGTTTGTCGTTCGACCAGGAAACGACGAAACTGAGTGGGCCGAGCGTGTCGACGGCATTCTCACACCACCCGTCCGTACCCTCCAGAATGGAGAGACACGGTTCTACACGACCGGCTCGAATCTCACGTTCAACGGTGGAGCGACCGAAGAAGGTGGAGTGACGGCCGTGCGACCGGCGACCGACGACGAGAACGGGACCCAGAATATTTGGCAGCGTGATGGCGACGAAATCGTCCTTCGTGATGCCATCGAGACGGAACACATCCGCCTCCCATCGCTTGAAAAACTCTCGAAAGATCGTGTTCCAGCCATCTACAGCTACGACCACGCTGCCGAGGAGTACGTCGTATATGAGCACGGTGAGCAACACATCTACGAGACGAAATCGGCGTTCGAGGGCGACTGGGTGCGTATCAAGAAGCCATTCGTCCCCGAAGCCGAACTCCCCGTACCAGACTACACACGTTCGACGTATGGCATCGTTATCCTTCACGATGAGGCGGAATCGGTCGTATATGAAAACGATGAGAAGCGTCCACTCTCGGCAATCACCGACGGGCCGCTCCGTCCGGCATCGCCCGAATCAGCGGCCGCTGACGAACTACCTAGTCAGATCGAACAGGCAGATGAGACTGTCGAGGAAGACCAGGAAGACCAATCGCCACCGTCGTTCGAAGCGTTTGTCGACGAATATCTTATCGAAGACGTGGATGGGGCCGTGCCGAAAGATGACGTATTCGGCCTCTACAACGACTGGGCAGAGGCACACGGCATCGA
Organism: Haloarcula sp. HT12; assembly: GCF_055271655.1. NCBI lineage: Archaea > Methanobacteriati > Methanobacteriota > Halobacteria > Halobacteriales > Haloarculaceae > Haloarcula > Haloarcula sp. HT12. The sequence goes on along the minus strand of NZ_JBUXKW010000007.1, from coordinate 69,295 downwards.
TGATCCGCTGAATAAGAGCTGGTTCACACGGAAGCTCAACACCCACATCAAGGTGGACTCCACGAAGAAGCGAATCGACGGGGAACCCGTCTGGCATTACACTGGTGTCCGCATTCGCTCTGAAGAGAGATCAGAGTCATGAAATGGACGTACACGGTCCAATTCCCGATATCATCGCGACATCTCGGGACCTGTTCCACCCAAGCAGAATCATGATTTCAACTCACCAGACTCACAAGTCGAGAATCACCCGACAGCGGTATGTTCCACCCAAATTCTCAATGGGTGGAACACCAACGAACCGACCGAAATGGGTGGAACACGCTCACGTCCAGCGATTTTTAACCTGCTATAGCGGGTGTTCCACCCAACAACCAACTAGGATAGAACGGGGGGTCCCCGTTGGGACCAAGGGATTGGATCGAGACGTAGAGCAGCGTGAAGTCTGTGCTGGCTCAGAGCCAGTGAGAGCCATGCGAGGTACTGTGTGAGGATGAGTGAGATTAGTATCGACGAACCGGAGCAGATCCCGGAGACGTTGCTCGAACGCGACCAATGGGTGTGCTGGCGAGAAGAGGAGCGAGACGGCAAACCGACGAAGATTCCGGTGACACCAGGAGCTGGTGGGTTCGCGTCAGCAACCGAGTCAGAGACCTGGGCGAGTTTCGAGACAGCACTCGACTACACCGAGACAGAGCACGCCGATGGCATCGGGTTCGTGTTTACTGACGACGATCCCATCGTCGGCGTCGATCTGGACGACTGCCGCGACCCGGAAACCGGCGACGTCGACGACGCAGCGCTGGACATCATTGAGCGACTCGACTCCTATACGGAGATATCTCCATCCGGCACCGGCTATCATGTCCTGATCACCGGCACACTCCCAGACGGGCGGAACCGACGTGGAAGCGTCGAACTGTATGACACGGCACGCTTTTTCACCGTTACTGGCGACCACGTCGAGCGGACACCGACGCGCGTTGCACGTCGTCAGGACGCGCTCACAGCGATTCACCGTGAGTACGTCCAAGACATCGAGCGCGACACAGCATCCGAGTCCGAACAGCGTGGTGGCGCTGCCGCCCGGTCACCGACGACCGATGCGGTCGACGTCGACGTTGACGTCGACCTCGAGGATGAGGAACTCCTCGAGAAAGCACGGAACGCGTCGAACGGCGAGAAGTTCGAGCAGCTCTGGAACGGGAATACGGTCGGCTACGACAGTCAGTCCGAGGCCGACATGGCGCTGTGCTGTTTGCTTGCATTCTGGACCGGCGGCGACCAGACGCAGATGGATCACCTGTTCCGCCAGTCGGGACTCCACCGCGAGAAATGGGACGAGGTTCACTACGCTGACGGGTCGACCTACGGCGAGAAGACCATCGAGCGAGCGATTGCGACCACATCGGAGTTCTACAACCCGGACGCCGGCGACGACGCCGCAGATCCCAACGGCACACCTGACGAGGTCACAGCTGGCGGGACACCTGACGAGGCAGACCGGAGTCGTGCGTACCTGACGGAGAAAAACCGACTGTTGAGCGAGCGCGTCGACGAGCTCGAAGCAACACTCGAACAGAAGACGGAGCGGATCGAGACTCTCGAAGCAGAGGTCGAGCGGCTCACCGACGAACTCGCAACCCGTGACCGGGAGACTGCGCAGTCTCACGAGGAAGACTCCGGTACTGCGAGAGAGACCGATGACGATTCAGAATCACCCTCTATGTTGAGTCGATTCTTCGGTGGCCAGTCCGAGTAGTAGCGCCGCGTCATCTTCATCCGAGAAGCCCTCCCTCGAGAGTTCTGGTTCCGCGAGATAGAAGTATTAACCAACGTTCTCGCTATATTGCGCTGTTTGTTGGTTAACTACGCTCAATCTCGCCGCAAAATGGGGGCTATCGCAGGATACTGTTGTTCGGGAAACTATTCCTCGAAGTAAGAACTATATCCTTAGACCTGCAATTCTGAGTATGTCCGAGACAGACGCCCCCGATGGGCCACCTCCCTTTGAGGATGCGTTCGCCAGCGACGACGTCGAACAACGTATCTACGGCACCATCCTGCAGACCCGCGAGCCGACGACGGCAAGCGCGATCGCCGACAGCGCCGACTGTGACCCCAAGACCGCCCGAAAGTATCTGGGCTGGTTCGACGATCTCGGCATCGTTACCCGACACGACGGCCACCCAGCCACCTACGAGCGTAATGACGCGTACTTCGAGTGGCGACGCATCAACCAGCTCGCAGCCGACCATTCTGTCGAGGAACTCCAGGACCGCGTTCGTGAGCTGACGACGCGCATCACCGAGTATGAGGAGGCGTACGACGCCGCGTCACCGGCCGCCGTCGACGCCGTCGCCGCCGCGGAAGCCAGCGACGAACGGACCATCGACGACGTGTACAGCGACCTCGCCGACTGGGCGACCGCCCGCGAGGAGCGTGACCGCTACGAACGCGCACGCCAGCAACGCACGGGTGGCGAGCGCGAACAGGCATCCGGGTAGCCCGCCTGATGGCGCCACCGACAGGGGATGGCGGGAGCCCTGCCCCCATCGATCGTCCCATCCTCGAGTTCCTTCAGACGCGGCTCCAAGCGACGAGGCAGGTCTCCGAAGCGGTCATCACGGATGCAAGCGGCCATCTCGGGCTTCAGGTCGTCTTTGCCTCATCGTACTACCCAGCACCCGTCGACGACGCAACCCTGACTGTCCGCTGGTACACGAACGACGACTTCACAATCCACTATCGAGAGGTCCATTCGGAGCACACCTGGGAATGCCGATGGGATCGGCATCCGAACCCCCACAATACGCGCGACCACTTCCATCCCCCACCCACCGCCCCGACGCCCGGTGACGATGACTCCTGGCCGACCGATCATCGTGATGTCCTGCGACTCGTCCTCGACGAGATCGAAGACCGGATTGCAGTACTGTGGGACGACTAGACGACTCCCCCGCAGTGGCGTTTATCGCGCCGACCAAGGGTGACGGCGCTCAGCGCGATGGGCACCACCACGAGAGCCGTCGTGGTGTCCAGTCTGGTGTCAGCTGAGTGCAGTCACAGGTGAATCCATGTCTACGTTCAGTAACTCCGAGGCAGACAGTGCATCGCCGTCAGAAAACCACACGAGCCCACCCCGAGAGACCGAGGACACAGAGCCACAGACATCCTGGCCAGACGATGCAAGCAGCGAGGATGGAACGCCAACGCTCAGAATGAACCACTGTCCGGAGTGTGGGAACCGTCGATTCGTCTCGAAACTCCTTGTGTACGAGGTCACCGGCTACGACGAGGGCGGCGAACAAGAGTTCCGCCGCCAGCACGTCCGGGCAGAGTTCGAATACACTTGCAGCGAGTGCCAGACGACACTCCGGACGCTTCCCGCAGATCGCCGCGACTACTACGACGAAGTCGCGGTCCTGGAAACGGAACGGCGGGCAGCCCTCCGTGATCAACTCCGCCAGCTGGGGCAGCGGTTCTGGCAGCGCCTTGCAGCGCGGACGACGTGGCTGGCACTCGGACTCGTGACACTCGTGACCGGGCTCGTGATCTGGTTCTAACAGACAGACGGGGACCGACAGCAAGGGGTGGCTTACAGTAGGTGTTGGAGTAGCGTCATGCTTTCTTCCAACCAGGAACGGCTAGCTGGAGGCAGATCGCTGACGTGGGACATCGTGCCCGCACCGCAGGTGTGTCTATCGGCGCCAGGAGGCGTGAGGCGCGCTCGAAGCGCGTGCAGAAGCGTGAGTTCCTATGTCTGGACCTGATATCATCGACGACACGACAGGCGACTACGACCGGCTCGAAACCGAACTCGTTGCACAGGACCGGGATGCGTCCCGGGTCGCGACGGCGGACATCGACGAGGCGACTGCCCGCCGTCTCGTTGGCGACCTCGTCGAGGACGATGTGGTGACGCCGATCCCTGACCACCGCATTCTCGTCCACGAGCCCAGTAGCACGCCCTTCGAGTCGATCACCCAGCTCGCCGTGTTCCATCGTGGCTGGCAGGCCGCCATCGACGCCGACGCGGAGGACAACTGATGCAACAGACGCTTTCTGGGTGTGCGTTCTGCAATTCACCGCCCGGTGCAGAGATGGGCGAGGCGCATACGTGGGGGAAAGACGAACGGGTGACGCACCCAATCTGTGTCGACTGCGCCACCCAGACGCGGTCGGATCCCGACGAGCGCGACCACCACGCCTGCGACGGGTGCGGACTGGTCGTCGACGCCCTCGCGGCACTTACCCGGTTCCGCGTCGAACTCGGCCATCTCGAGGGGCCGCTCCAACTGTGTGCTCGCTGTAGCCCTGGTGGGCTCGCGACGTACTGGACGCGCGACCTCACGGAGCACCTCGTGGCCGAGTGACGCTTGGCCGAGTGAGGCTCACATCGTACACACGAAAACGGCTAAGTGCGCTGGCTCACAATGTACACATCATGAGCACCGATAAGAAGCGCGTGCAGTTTCGGGCCCCCGATCGGCTCATCGACCGGGCCGACGCACTGGCCGCAGTCCTCGGGGAAGACCGAACAGACATCCTCGTGACCGCGCTTCGGGAGTACCTCCAAGACGCCGCTCACGACGACGCACTCACCCAGGAGATCGCTGCCGCCTATTACGACGATGAGATCACCTTCGAGCAACTCAAAGCGCTCGTCGGCGCCGAGGAGGCGGCAAATCTCCGAGTGTTGAAACAGCAGTTGGACGAGGACTTCATCGACGAGGTCGCCGACGCGTAGATGTCGCGGCTTATCGCAGACGCCTCCGCCCTCGTGAGTCTCGGCATCGTTACTGACGACGATCCCGATCCACTCGCACTCTGTCTCTCCCGGTACGAGGTCGTCGTCCCAACGGCGGTCATCGATGAACTCCGAGAGATTGCATCCTACGAGGACGTCCATGGACACGCCGCGTCCGCCGTCCTCGACCAAACGGAGTCATTCACGACACAGTCGGTCGACCTCGATGCCGAGTTTCCGCTCGATGACGGTGAAAACGCGGCTGTCACCCTCGCGAACGATCTCGACGCTGCGCTCTTTCTCTGTGACGAGTTCAACCAACTTGGCTTGATCCACGCCTCCCTCGCTGATACCAGGCTCGTCACAACACCGACACTGCTCTCGGTTCTCGTTCGAACTGAACACCTATCAGCTGCTGATGCGCGGCTGCTCCTCGATGCGATCAGTGACGCCCGTAGCTGGGGCGCGAACAGTTACGTGCAGCGAGCTCGCTCGTTGCTCGAGGGGACCTAACACCATGGAGGATCCTTCGAAGTGATTTGGAATGTCCGATAACGACGCTCTCTACGACGTTTGTGAACGAACGGAGAATCCCGAGCACGCATCAGTTGATGACGTGGTCGAACTCATCCTCGAACGCGCACAGCATCCCCGGACGGAGCACCGGGACGCACATCTCGACGAGATGATGGCTACTGTTGTCGATAGGTACGGGACCGGCCCCGTCCGAACTGTTATCCATCGCATCCTCGTCGACCACTACCCCTTTCGGACTGCCACGCATGACCTTGAGATGCGTAACGTCGACGGTGTTCGTATCGGGACAGCAGCCGGCCAGTTCCTGACAGAATTGAACGCGCAGCACGACGATTGAAATACAGTTTCTGAAAGCCCTCGGCCGCTCGGCATCCCGCGACCACCGCTGCGCTCCTCGTGCCTGTGGTGCTTGCGGGGTCGGGGGACGACCGAGACGGCCTCGCCCTTTCTGAATCCGCCAGGACGGTAGCTGGATCGCCGAGTGTCGCGGCCGGCTAGACAGGTGTGTCCGTTATGGCCCGCCCCGCTCGCCGCTGCCGCCCTCCGCGTCGCTCGCGACCGACCATTCCGGGCATGCGGGCGCTCTCCGCACCGCCCGCGCCCGTTCCGGGCTAAAATGGATGTGCCCTCGGCGCCAGCGGGTATCCCCGTCGGTTGCGCCCCTTGCGGGCTTTCGCGTTCCAGCGCTTTGTGCCGCCTGCGCTGTCGCGCGCCACACCGCGGCGCGCGTTCTCGGCGACAGTTGCCCTGGACACGGACCCGCACATCGGGCCGGACACGAGCGGGCATATCCCGCTGGCCGCTCGCTCCGGGCGGGTCGGCGCGCGGTGCTGGATGGTCGTCCGCCTCGGACGCGCTCTCGCTCGCGCCCGGTAGGGCGCTCGCGAAGGCGCGAGCGAGAGCGCGCAGACGAGTCTGTCGGTCGTTGTCGTCGAGGAAATCCGCGATGTAGGAGCATCGCGGTGTCGGGCGCGTGAGCGCCTTCAGGAACCAGTGAGTTCCAATGTCAAGTAAGAACGTCTCCAGTGAAGTAGTTTCGGTCGATGAACAGGCTTTCGAGAAACACGATGACGTCGATGTCGACGAGGACGGTTTCGAGGTCGTCGACGAGACGCCGGAGTTCCGGGCGACGGTCGACATGGAAGTGCAGGCGAAAGTCGATTCCAACCATCCGGACGCGCGGGTCGAGGAAGGTCCGGATCACCTGTTCGGGAAGACCCTCGAACAGGAAGAGCGCATCGAGGCCCGGGAAGCCGAGCTGGAGCACATCAGTGCCCAGGCGGAACTCAGTGAGCAGGAGGGACGCGCGAAGCGGACGCGGGAGGTCGTCACCAAGCAGTGTGGCCGGGACGAGCCCGAACCGGTGGAGCGCACGGATCCCCGAGAGAAGCTGACGCAGGAGGAACTCGCGGCGGTGAACAAGCAGGCAATGCGGATCAGCGACGAAGTGCAGGGCGGTTGGTCGAGAGCAGTCGTCGCAAAGCAGTTGGCCGAGAAGGTGCAGCGCGGCCAGGACGTGACGAAGGCGGTGCTGGAGACGTTGGAGGAACTGAAGGCAGTCCCCGGTGCAATCGTGCCCATCGCAGATGTGCCGGACGTCCCGGTCGGAGAGGTAACGGTCCAGGGTGAAATCACCGAGCTCTGGACCCCAAGTGACAACTCAATTCAACAAGTCGGGCTCATCGAAGACGAGAGCGGGCGAACGAAATTCACGATCTGGGAGAAGAGCGGGAAAACGGTGGTTCGAGAGGGGCAGACAGTCAGATTCAGAGCAGTCAAGAAGAACTGGTACCAAGGTCGGTGCAGTCTCGCCATCACGGGCTGGAGTCGGATCGAATTCCCAGAGCGCGGTCGGTGGTGGGAAGAATAGCCAGCTGACGCAGCCTTCTTTTTTGCTGTGTGCCGGACCGGCCCAGACCCCGCCACCCCACCCTCCGCTCCCGGCCTCCCGCTGGTCGGCCGGCAGCCACGACCGGGATCGCACCCTTGAGAGGAGCGCGGTGAGACGGCTGTCCGGGGTTGAGAGAGGGTGTTTGTGTGCACCCAGAGGGGAAGTAGAGGCAGACAACGTGCCCTGAGCAACGATGTACAAGGAACATACTCTCACAGCCCGCGAACGGCTTCGCATCCACCTTCTCGAAGCTCGCCGGACGACCGTACTCACCGATCGTCGAAGCACAGTTAGCCGCCGCACTGGACGCCTAGGAAGACCTACCGCCAACGAACCTGCAGGAAGGGGCCTCGATCATAGACAATGCGGGACACCTAACACCACCAGACGCTGAATGGGTTCGATGGATCGGGACACAGGAGGTGTACCACGTCCCCGAACGCTCCCATAACGGTCCCGAACGTTCCTGTGAGGACCAAAAGGGCAAGCAAGACCAAGAACGGCCACAGTTCGTCGGCCATCTCAGTCTCGGAGGTGGGACGGTTCGACTAGGTCCAGCCGCATGCGGGGGTAGACGAACGTGGTGATGTCATCCTCCTCTAGTTGGCCGAGCGGGATCTCCTCCTCGCGCTCATCCCACTCTGGCATGTACTCGTCGAGCTCCAGCAGCGGGACCACGATGATTACATCGTCCCATGCCGGACACGCTGGGTGTCGGTCAGCGAGAGTTCCTTCGTCCATCTCCCACTCGTCTGCTCGCATATCCGGGAGATTCACCACGACTAGGTCCTCCGGGTCTTCCGGTTCCTCGTCGTGGACGATGTCGCCGTAGACGAATCCTTGCTCGTCCTCCTCGAACTCCGTCGACCGGTCGACTGCTCCGGCGACGAGACCTTCGGTTGTTCGAATCGTCTGTTCCTCGCCTTCTGGTGGGTTGCCCCCACTACCTCCTTTGCGTGGCATTATTACGTTGTAGCGGTGTTGAACTCCCCGAGCTCCGTCTGGGGATTTTCGAATGCGTTGATTCGTCGCTCAATACTTCGACCCAGCAGGTTGCGACTGAACTCGTCGTTGTCGAGTCGTACTTCCTTGAGGATCTGGCTCTTGCCGGAGAACGCCTTGACTCCATTCGGAAGATACCTCAGGTGAGTCGGCCCGATGCACCCGTTCACGTACATCCCGCCGATGTCGAGCACGTCGAAGGTGAGGTTGACGTCGTTCGCCTGGTTGTATTTCGACCTGTACGCCGTCGCGTCGAACCCTACGAGCGTGTTCCCGAAGTCCTCCAGCAGATCACTGAATCGTCGAAGGTGCCAGGGCTTCCATCCGAGTACCATCGGATTGAACTCGAAGTCGACCCCAAACTGCTCGAACTGTTCTCCGAGGTAGCGCTGGAGGTCAACAGACGTGTTGATCTGCTTCCGGTTCTCGCGTGGGGTCATCTTCTCGTACGTCCATCGGTCGCCCAGCCAGGCGTAGTCGATGTACGGCTCCAGCATGAGGCATCGGCGAACGACGTGGTCTGGATCGCGGTCCTTCAGTTTCTCGCCGTCCTCCCAGTCGACCAGAATGAGTTGCTGGTTCGGGCCGAGGAGGTCGTCAACGGGGTTGTTCAGGAGCCAGTGGGAGTCGCTGTACTTCACCTGGAGGTATGGGATCGATTCGTGGTCTCGGAACAGGTCACGCTCATTGGCGTTGAAGGGGTCTACTTTTGCGACGAACTGACGGGGGGAAGCGGTTTCCGGCATACTGGGTCTCTTAGGCACGGGTGGTCTCGGTGGTGCCTGTCGTGACACTACGCACCGCACAGGGATAAATATGTTGGACGTATTTTCTACAAGCCGTCTTAATCAAGGTGTGTAGTCAATATATCGGCCACTAAAACCATAACTCTTCCCACGTATCGATTGTATAACGAAGGTCTTTAGCATGAACCACAGGCAGAGGGAACCATGAGCGAACGAGTCCATTTCATCCCGGTCGGATTCGACTTCGATCGACTCATCTACCCGATTTCGAAAGGAGAGCTGGAGGCAGACCGAGTTGTACTCATCACGCACGAGGGCGATCCAGACGATGACGCGACGGATCGTGCTGCGGAGCTGGCATCGAATATGACCAACAGACTGGAGAACTCCTTCGAATTGATCGATGTCGAAGTTGAGCGGGAACCTATTGATATCGAGGAGCTGTACCAGTACGAGACGCTGTATCCGGACGCACACGAGTACATTCTCGACGAGCTGGAGGACGGGAACGAGGTCTTCGTCAATATCTCCTCGATGCCCCGCACGACTGCATTCGCCTTCGCCACGGCAGCTGATTCGATTATTGCCGAGTACCAGTCCGAGGTCGAGGGGATCCGAGATATGCTCCATACCTACTACGTCGCACCTGAGAAGTACCTCGTTCTCGAGATGATCGACGCCCTGGAGGACGCAAAGGATCTCTTTGAGCAGATGAGTGAGGATATCCGAGTCCATCCGCAGTACACGAATATTCGGGAGCTGCTGAACAAGATCGATGAAAATGGCGTGACTAAAGGTGCCCGAGACCTCGACGGGCAGATGTATGTCGAGTTCCCTTCGTCGCCTGGCAGTGACATCGAGGATTTCGAGGAGACCATTTTGAACTTCCTCTTCGGAAAGGATCCGATTGCGTCGACGTCGGCGCTCGCCGAGCAGTTGGCCGAAGAAGAAGGCGAGGAGTATGACGAGTCGTTCCGAAGTCGCATCCAGTACAACGTCTCGAAACTCGACGAGAAGGGGTATGTGGACCGCAAGAAGGTCGGAAACCGTCTCGAAACGCAGCTCTCGACGATGGGGCGGATGTGGGTGGAAACTCACCGGGGGTGAACAGGATCCTCGCATGATGGACACTCCGCGTAGACCGCTCGGTGGCCGTCCTTCTCGTACTCGATGAGGAGCATACCTGCAGGTATCTCGGTGTCGCAAGCCGGACAGGTTCCGAGGATCGATTGCTCCGACGACATAGGGGACGGAGCGCTGGAGCGTGTGACACTGTATTCCAGGCTCCAAGTGTAGTAATGGAGTATACGTTCAAAAATTCGATCCAAGCGAAGTGAAAGTGGAACGCGGAACAAGACCTATGCTGGACCAGTCTGATAATCCGACAGTGTTCGACGACCTCCTTCAGACCATCAACAAGATCCGAGGTGACTTCTCCGGTAACAAGGACACCTCTATCGCCGTGGGTCGGGAGGCCGTTATAGAGAACCTCGAATGGATATACGGTGGCGTGTGCCTGCTACTCCTCTTTGGCGTCCTGAAATTCAAGGACGCCGCTCTGCTCGCCGTCTACGGTGGGGTACCGTTCGTTCTCGATTCAGGTCTCTTCCTGCAATCCGTCCCGTTGCTCAGTCGCGTGCTGCCGCGTGTGACGATGTTGATAGAGCTCGGGATGGAGTTCGGGGCCGTAACCGTCGGGATCTCCCTTGGCGCCGTCTACGGCGTCTACAGACTCATTGGCGCGGTGAAGATGGGCGTGCCGTACTACGCAGCACTGAAGCGAGACGATTAGTCCAGACCCATCATTTTGGTTAGGAAGGGCTCATCTGGTGTACAAGGGGTCTAGTGACATATCGGTGTAGCCCCAGCGAGGACCTCGGTTCACTTCTTGCCGTTCTTACGGCAGGTGTCGAAGTTCACCCGACTCCCTGTGTAGGCACTTCAGTTCTGCATAGAGTCTATTGTCCCCTCAATGGGTGAGGGGCTCGCTGTACTGGCGAGTATCCTGAACACGGTGAGAACGATGGCAATCAGAGACATCTACGAAACTGACTTCGACGAGGACGTCCAGACAGAGTCGAACCCTAACCTGTGTCCCGAGTGCGACGGGCGGGTCACTACCAACGCAGTCGAAACCATCTGCGAGGAGTGTGGGCTCGTCATCGACGAGCAGCGGATCGACCACGGGCCAGAGTGGCGAGGGTTCGACGAAGACGAACGGGAGCGCACGGGTGCTCCGTTGACGGCGGCACGACACGATCGAGGGTTATCGACGGAGATCGGCCGCGGGACCGATGCGAACGGGAACGAACTCTCAGGACAGAAGCGACGGCGGCTCGCTCGGATGCGGCGTGAACAGACCCGTGGGCGGTTTCAGTCGAAAGCTGAACGCAACCTCGCACACGGGCTTAGTGAAGTCCGCCGGATCAGTAGTGCGCTCGAACTATCCGAGACGATCCGTGACCAGGCCTGCCAGCTATTCCGCAGCGCTCAGAACGAGGACCTCCTGCAGGGCCGGTCGATCGAGGCGATGGCCGCCGCGAGTGTCTACGGGGCGTGTCGGTGTAACGGGCGGCCGCGAACGCTCGACGACATCACCGAGTCGGCGCGCGTCGAGCAATCGCGGGTGACGAACGCATACACGACGCTGAATACGGAACTTGGCCTGCCAGCCCAACCCGTGACGCCGAGTGCGTTCGTTCCGCGGTTGGCCTCGGAGCTCGACGTCTCCGATCAGATCCGGCAGCGGGCTCGACAGTTGGCGGAAGCATCCGAATCGACCGGAGCAACCACGGGGGTTCGACCATCCGGGTTCGCCGCAGCCTGTCTGTACAAGGCCGGACGCGAAGACGGACGGTGGCTCACCCAGTCGGACATTGCTGAAGCTGCGAACGTCTCGGTGGTCACCGTGCGGACCCACCGCGACGCGCTGGACGAACTGGCTGTCTAACGCCCACACTGCTGATTTTCGGTTGTATGTCTGTAGGCTGATTGATGTGAGAGCCATTGTTTAAACTCGAAGACGAAGCATGATACGGCCAGATCACTCTATGACCGACCAGTACGCCGACTACAAAGCCCTCCGACCGCTCGGCGAAGCGACCCACGTTCCCGACGACCAACTCGCCAGTAGTAGTGGTGAGCCCCGGCGGCAACGCTCTGGTGGCGTCGACGCGGACTATCCAGACGGCCCGACAGCAGATGAGAGCGAGTGCGCTTCCTGTGGAGCGTCAATTCCCGCTGGCCAGTCGAAGTGCCGGTTCTGTCTCACGAACCATCTCGAAGCAGCCGACGATCAGGACACATCGACTGCCGAACGGACTCTCCTCCATATCATCCACATAGTCGTTGAGGCGTCGACGTTCTACGGCGCCGTCGGGAAGGGATCTGCTGCGGCTACCCTCCTCGTGAAGGCAGACGATGACCCAGTAGTCGATGACTGCAAGCTAATCTATGATCTCGACGAGGAACCGGCCCCACAGCTTGTCGATCAGTGGCCCTCGCTCCCCTCGGCGACACGGGTCACGTCTGAATGTGGTAATCAGCTGCTCGCGGCTGCTCGTGAGCGGACGGCGTGGACAGAGACGACGCAGTCCTGTCACGACGGCGAGCACACGACGTTCCTCTACGAGGAAACCGGGAGTGGGGTTCACTCCGAAGATCGTCTTGCAAGCCTACGTGAGGACGCAGACGACGACCTCTGGCTGGTGCCGGCGATTGCGCTCCAGGAATCCGTTGGCAAGACCGATACCGAACAGCCACGACGCGAGCGCCCAAACAGAACTCACCTCGAGTGTCGGGAGTGTGATCGGGAGACTAAGCATCGATTTCGAGAATTCGAGGCTGTCCCCGATGACGAGTGGACCGGGCAGCCCATGTGGGGCTGTCAGCGGTGCTGCACGCCACGCTACGGGCCCGAACCCGAAGCCGGTCAGTAAAGACGACGTCAAATTAACCAATAATTCTGGTGCCGGCTCGGAGTTGTTGGTTAACAGAAGCCAGCTCGCGACCACCCGACGATACCACACCTGCTGACTGCCCGCCGGTGTTTTTCGGCGCCGAGAATTGGCGGAGGCGCACATATGGACCCACGCGACACACCCGGCTACCGGCTGCACCGCGCGCTCAACAATCTCACCAGTATCGACGGCGAGCAATTGGAGTCCGTCGATCGGGAGCGGATCAGCACAGCAACGACGCTTCTAGAGCAGGTAGAGCTCCTCACCCGACCGGATACGACGGCGGACGGTGACGCCAACGAAGAATCCTGACAGCACGACGCGTCGGCAACGCAGCGTCCTGTGGCCGTCACAGCGTGAGCGGTTGTTCGCCCCCCTCAAGGGGTGCGGGGGCGCGAGACCGCTCCCGAGAACAACCCATGGCAACACTCCAAGCCGCAACGACATCGACCGGCGCGCTCGTATCGGATCCACAGGCAGCCCGCCAGCTCTGTGAGAACCACTGCTTCGGGACGCTCAACTGGGAAGTGGACGACGACGGCGAACTCGTTATCTGGGGCTACGATAGCTTCGAAGTGTACGAGGCCCGTGAGAACGGTCTTCCTGACTACGACGGTGGCATCGTCACCCACGAGTTCCTCCGGTCGCTCGCGGAGTATCTCGAACCGGACGAAGAATTCGACATCCAGACAGCCGGATTTACCAAATGCCGATTTCCCGTGCTGGCGAAACGGTACGTCGTCCGCGACGGTGAGGTGCTGTACGCGGACCTCAGTTCCCCCGACCTGATCGACGAGTAGCGTTGTTCGTCCCCCGGGAGGGGTGCGGGGCGATCCAGTCGTGGGTCGTCCTGCGAGGTGACTGTTCAATGGGCCACCGCGCACTCGTTGCGTACGAACGAACTGACGGACAGTACACGCTCCACTACTCTCATTGGGGTGCAGCGAATCTCAAGCTCAAGCACCGAATCTCGGCCGAAACACCGTTCGGTGGCGACGACACCGACTCGAAGTGGGCGAAACAGCTGCTGGCAGAACTGGCCGATGGCCTCGAGGCAGACGCCGTCGACGGCTACCTCGCCGGCAAAGACCGACCGTCGACGGTCGTCGAGCCGAAGCCCCGCGCCATCGGGCTCACGCTCGAGGAGATCATCGCTGACCATCTCGACTACCTCCATCACGAGGCGTTCTACGTGGTGTCACCCACCTTCGAGGTGGCCGCCTACCGGACGCTGTGGTTCGGCCTGCAGTACGACTCCGAGACAATCGACCACGGCGAGACGGTCGGGAACGGCGCGCTCGCGACCGTTCGGTGGCACGATGGCGAGCCGGTCGGCGACGGCCATCTGAAGGGGCAGTTCCGGGCACTGAAAGACGTCGTTGGCGATATGGTCAACAAGGGTGTGTTCACCCAGTCGACGGCTCGCCAGTACCTCAAGCAGAAGCTCGGCGAGTGGGTCGGGAAACGCCAGGAACTGCGTATCCCGGGCGGTGAAGCACCGTCTCCGGACGCGACACTCAGCCGCTCGTAGGCCGATTTGCGTCGAAGCAGATGGTGGTTTTTCTGGGGCAAAAAGGACTGAGCCCCACCGTAGGCTCGTGATTGGATGCCCGAGAAACCATACGACGACCTATTCCACGATTGCGAGTTAGATCCCGACGCAGTCCTCGGGACACGCACCTTCCACGATGTCCTGTTCACCAACGATACCGAGACGCCGGTAAACGTGCTAACCGGCGAGACGCCCGCACATTCGCAGGCGACCGTCGAGGAAGCGAAGGCGTTCGCTGCGAGTATCGACACGGACACACCACAAATCGCGCTCCCGGCCTCTGTCGAGACGCAGGTCGAGACCCAGAGCAAGCCCTACACCTCAGCTGCGTTCTTCCACTTCAAGGCAACTGGGTCGCTCGAGCGCCACCACGCCTACCACGCCGCGTACGACTCGGATGCGTTCACCGTCGACTTCGAGGCCGACTACGCGTCGGGCGATCTAACCATCACAGTCGGCCGAGCGAACGGGTCCTAAGAATCGACCGCTAGATCAGGGTTTTTCGAGCGCCGGCGATGGGTGCCGGCGCAGTAGGAGCGAGCGAGCAATCATTCCCGGTGCGTCGGCGTTTCGAGGTGTTCGAGATGCACATGGTAATTTACGCTCTGGTAGAAGAGTCGACCCACGACGACGCTCTGGCCACCGGAAAGACGGTGTTCGACCGCCTGGTCGGCGCGGATCCACATGCCGGCGCCGTCTTCGACTACCACGTGACGTTCGACGAGGAGGACACGTCCGTTGCGGGGAAGGCGCGATGGGGAGAGTTGCCGACTGCAGCCCCCATCGACTCCGATGACGGCCAAGACCTGCTTGAGCGTGGCTGGGAGGCGACGAAAGAGGAGTTCGAGCGGAATCTCGAACGGGTGAGGGAAGCACTTGACGAACTCTCCGACGAGGAGATTATGCGCGACGAAGATCTCGCTCGGCACGCCTTCCACCAGGTCGGCGCCTACGACGGGCCAACGATCTTCCTGTACAACGAATATGCGAACGGTATCCGTCACCGTGAGCAGCTGGATCGAGTGCTGGAGGAGAGCGAGGAGCTCTGGATCGTGCCCGCTGACGTCCACTTCTAACAGATGTCCCGGATCACAAATTGGAAGCGCGAGAGTCGGTCGCCCACACTCGCATACCGGAATACCGAGACCGGAGCTCGGGCTGTCTTACACCGAGCACCGGACTCGTACCGCTACAAGTGGCGTGGCGCAATCCTCGTCGACGGCTACCCGGTGTGGTCGCGGGGGTACGAGACGAAGGACGCGAAATCGTTCCGTGACGAGCTCCGTGACCGGCCAGCGCCCGAACTGAGTTGTCCCGAGTGTCCGAACAGCGACGTGGCGATCGGTGGGAAAACGGCTGACGGCGCGAAGATTCAGCGCTGGTTTGAGTGTCGGAGCTGTGGGTACGAAGCATCCTCGAGAATCGTGTACGGCGCCGAGCGCTGATTGATGGGAACGTTTCTGCGGTGACGTTTATTTTGGGCCGGAATGGGTGGCCCGTCTCAATCGGGCCAGATCCACAGATGAGTCTGGAAGTCATCGACCGCCACAGCGAAGCACTGTTCGAGTTCCTCTGGTGTCCCGTCTGCGGGCACGAGGTATTCAGTCACATTCCGTTCGAAGGTGTGTTCTGCAAGAACTGCAACACGCAGGTCGAACTCCAAGAATCCCGAGAGACACGCGGCTACGAGGAGGCCGTGCTCGCCTGCTTCGATACCCACTCAACGTGGAACCTCCACGTCGACGAGAAGCTCCGTCGCGACCTACCCGATGGGTCGGCACGGGTGAAGATCCTCGGCGCACCAGGTGCCTACAAGGTCGACTGGTGGAGTCCAGCACCCGGTGATGACTGGCAGCCGGTCGAACGAGGCGAGTTCGACGATTTCGACGAACCAGCCGAGATCTCCCATTTCGCGTAGGGGAAAGCAGTCCCTGTGGCTGTTTTTCGCCCCCTGAGGGGTGCGGGGGTGCTCGAACGAGTAGCTCCCGAACAGACCGATGAGTAGACCTAGCGACACACACTCGATTGAACAGACACGTCCCGCAAGCGACTGCGACATCGCCTACGTCGGGTATCGGCAGAGCGGGCAGGCTATCGTTGAGAAACGTCCCGGCCAAGAACGGCTCACACCAGAGCGGAGTCTCGCGCTGGTGAATCACAGTCCCTCGGGATTCGAATGGGGATATGGTGGTAGTGGTCCGGCGCAACTCGCGCTCGCACTCCTCCTCGACTACACGGGAGACGAGGCGTTCGCCCTCGACCACTACCAGGCATTCAAAACCGAGGTCGTGAGCCAGCTGGACTGCGCTGGGTCTGGTGAACGCTGGCGACTCACGGGACCCGAGATCGACGCAGTCCTTCACGAAACACCCGGCGAGCCGGTCGCACCGTCCATCTGAACTAATCACCGAGAGTAACCATGTCAGAACACACCCCACCATCTCGTGCAGATGACGAATCGGCTGAATCGAATGAACAGACGACACGAACGGAGTACGTCGAACGCAGTGACGTCGGCGTCTCCCTCACCGTGAAACTCAAACGTGGAACCGGTACCAGGGATCAGGACGAGGTAATCGCGAAAGCGAAAGGCAAGATCCTCGAAGACGCTCGCGAGGACATGGAAACCCTCAGAGAATACATCCACGATCTCGCAGAGGACGCCCGCCAGATCCAACCCGAAGAAGACGGGTAACGGCGAGGGCTGTTTTTTGTCGCCTCAGCAGTGGCGGAGGCGATCATCAGTGAGCAATCCAGACGGTCAAACAACAGACGCAAGCGAGCTTTCACCAGAACAACGGCTCGAACCCCCGAATACACGACTGATCAACGCTGGTATCGTGACGATCAACGATATGGAGACGCTGCGAGCCTGCGTCGCCTACGAGAACGCGAATCAGCAACGGGTCCAAATCCTCCGCCGGCTTGAACAGCGGGCCAGCGAACTCCGCGCACAAGACGATTGACCCAACGCCCGGAGGTATCTGTCGGAGCCTCGGTGGGTGGAGGCTCAATCCAGATGAGCGATCGACCAGAGATCGAGATTCAACGACAGACCGCGTTCGGTGACGATGGCCAACTCGAAGTAACCGAAACGAGCGTCGAGACCTCACTTGAGGATTTCGGCGCTGACGTGGATCATCGCGACCGGGATTCGCGTCTTGATCAGCCCGAGGCGAGTGAGTTCGGCGTCGACGATCGACCCGAAGTTGAGCAATCATCGGAGGGAGATCAGTCGACCCTCTTCGCTGATACGGACGAGGATCAGCAAACCCTCAACGGTGAGGATGCGGCCGCTCGCTGTCTCTTCGATGAATAAACGGCCCCTATTGATTAGTTATCCGTCGAAATGTTATAGTCTGAACTACAATAGTCTGAGTTCTGATTTTGAAGCGAGGCTGAGGGGCTAATAACCGGTGGTAGTTTTTCGACCCCCAGCAGGGGCGCGGGGAATCCGAACGCCCGCATACAACCGATGGAGATGAATTCGACTACCGACCCACGAGCAGTCGTACAGGATGCGAGTGAGCGATGGCAGACGAGTGCAGACTGCGTTGAGTACGTCGGAATGCGTGTCGATGGAACGCCAGTGGTCCTGAACCTCACCGCACACGAACGCCTCTCCCCAAATCGAAGTCTCGATCTCGTGCGGCATAGCCCGGCGGGATTCGACTGGGGCTATACGGGAAGCGGACCGGCACAGCTCGCCTGTGCGCTCCTCCTCGATTACACCGACAACGAAACCGTCGCCCAGCAACACTACATCCAGTTCCGCAACGACGTGGTCAGTCAGCTGGTGTGTGATGGCCCGGCCGACTGCTGGCACCTCACCGGGGAGGATATCGAGGCGGCACTCGCCGAATTCGAAGAGTACCGAGCACTCACGCCAGATGGTGGGGCGCCGTCATCGTCACTGCCGGCGAATTGGAGTGCGGTGAGCCAGACAGATCGGACAGTCTTCCAACGTCGAGATATCGACCACTACGTCGTCCTCGCCGAAGGGAGCGAAGAGTGGTTGATCATACTTTGTGCGCAGGGGGACCGGGCGTATCCCGCCCCGCTTGACCATCGAACACTTCCGGTCGAGAACGACCCTGCCTCAGCTGTTCAGGCACTCGTCGCTGAGAGTAACGACCTCGTCGAGCCAGAGGAGGCCAACTGATGGAGAAATTCCGACTTTCGCGAGCAACGTACCAGCTCATCGAACGCGCTGTCACGGCGCTGGAGTGCATCGGCCGAGAACTCGAGCGATACAACGACCGGCACGAGCGAACAGCTGGGAAAGACACAGACGAGACGAATCCCGGCGAATCATGACTGGCGAAGCGACGCTTGATGACTTCGAGAGCGAGACATCATCCGGAGAGTCCGGCTCGCTCTCACTGGAAGAGCGACTCCTCACCCCAATTTCCCCGTCCATCGGTCTGCGGGTGATTGCCGGGTACGGCGATCCGCTCTATCTCCAAAATCGGGGAACAGAACGGTATCTCTTCCGCGACGATTATGACCGGTGGTTCATCCTTCAACCCTCAGCGAAGGACTCAGAAGACGCGTTCGTCCGGTGGGTGTACCTCCCAGCAGACCGGCCCGAACGGCTGGCGCAGTCGGCACTTCGTCGACGGACTGTGATCGGCTATGATTACGTTCAGCGGTCGGCCGCACCAGATCCAGTTAGGTCGACGGTGACGGCGATGTTCGTCACAGAACGCTGGCCCGAGACCACCTACGAATGTGGGTCGTGCGAGGCGTTGTTCGACACGGCACAAGAGCACGCCCTGCACTGCTGGGACGCTCATCCGTGGGTACCGAATCCTGAACAGGTGCGCCGTAGGCGGAGAGATTGAAGGACAGAAGGGACAATAATCGATGCGGCGATGTTATTTCTTTGCCCTACACCTATGTTGAAAGAGATACGAGTTGGTAATATGGCGACAAGGATGGCCACCCGGCTCGAGAGCTTTTTCGAGCAACGGACTGACGGGAATCTCCGGAGTATCGTGAAATACGAGGAAGACACGTACGAGATCGTCCATCTCAGGGATGATGTCGCTGAGCAATATACGACAGACGAACTCGAATCAGCAATTGACGAGTCCCGAATGGAGTCGTTAACGGCACCAATCTATGAAAACACCTTCTCAGAAGACCACGGACAGCTCACGTGTCTGGTTCAGTGCTTCGAGAACGTTATCGAGATGAATTTCGTTCTCGAAGACGGGATTGGAGCCGCCGTCGCTCTTGATGCGGAAGCAATGTCCGATGCCCACGGACTTGTAGCTGAAGCAAGGCGGATCGTCCTCGAAGAACGAGAGTAGTCGCCGACAATAGGCCATCCAGCTGCATTTTTGAGAGGTTCTTCGTGCCTACCAACGGCCGCTAATTAACCAACAAGTCCCAGATCCAAGAGAGAGTGTTGGTTAGCGTGTGTTGTTTTTGCGCCCGGGGGAGGGGTGCAGGGCGACCGAATTCGCCCTCGCACGGTCGTATTCATGTCGCTCGAAACCAGTCCCAGCAACAGCACTGAACGCGAAATTTCCGCTGCCAGACAAGCCGACGCCGTGGCGTTCCTTCATCGAGCACCGTTCGCTCTGGATGCGTATCGGCTCGGATTCTTGCCCGGGTTCCGAGAAGATTGTGGGTACCAGCAGACCCAGTATCAGAACCTGAACATCCCCGTCGGGATGTTGGATAACGACTTCCGGAATCCCGATTTGGATCGATACGTCGCTCGATTTTTTGAGCATGAACCCAAGGTCGGCGTCATCGGAGATGCGTACGAGGAGGACGACGTCGACGAGTACGTGGCCGTCGCCCGTGAGATTCAGGCGAGCTACCCCGATACGGAACTCGTCATCGTCCCCAAGTGCCGGGAGCTAATCGACGCGATCCCGAACGATCTCGTGCTCGGTTACTCGCGGGGATACGCCGACCGGTTGGCGCACGAGTTCGCCGAGCCGACCGACTGGCGTGGCCGTCGTGTTCACATCTTGGGGGGCAGTCCACCGAAACAGTGGGACGTCATCCAGCAGCTGACCCGACCGACACTCACAGGCGAGCCACCGGCCGACATCGTCGGCCTCGATTGGAACGGACTCCATCGCGGCGCACAGTTCGGGGAGTTCTGGACAGCTGACGGGTGGGATGATAGCGGACGTGACGCCTCCCACGTCACAGTTCGGAAGACAGTCCGACACAGTCTCGCCCGCATCAAGGCCTTCTGGCAGTCTCACGGTGTCTGGCCTGACTCGACACCACATAACGATATCCTCGAAATCGAGTACGAGGGCCCGTCACCAACCGATCTCGATAGTGCTGTGTGTACCGAATGCGAAGCGAACGTCTGGACGACTCGGCGCGGTCCCTTCATCGCTGAGTATGATACCGGCGTGCTCTGTGGCTACTGCAGCTACGAGTGCTACTTCTCACATCGCCATCGGAACAACCTAGAGGAGATCGCCGGCGAGCAGAGCGTGTACATTCCACCGGCGTGACGCTACGAGTAGTTTTTCGCGCCCCGGAGGGGGCGAGGGCTCGATCCAAAAAGTCCTCTGAGAAGGTGATTTTCCGTGAGTCAACAACAGCGTCCGAACGACGTCTCGATCGACGACATTCCAGTCGACGTATCGAACACCCAATCAGGCGAAGTCGACCCCGCTGAAGTACCCGAGGAAATCCGGTCGATCACTCGTGGACTCGCAAGCGAGCAACCGCCGACGAATCCGCTCGTCGTCCTGAAGGCCGCTCGCTGGTGGTATATACATGGCAAGGGTGGGACCGATCCCGCGTTCCAGTGGGCCATCGAGTGGGTGCGACACCTTGCGACGGACACACCCAGCGATGTCAACCAGTTCGATGCGTTCCTCGAATATCTCGTCACGACCGGGTTCGCTGACGAGAAGGCAGCGCTTCGATAACCGGTCCCCCATTCACACTACGGGGTGTTTGACCGGGCACTATCTCGAACAGAAATGGGGCTGACCGCAACTTGTCCAGATAGGAGGACGTGTACTTAGAACCGGTAGCATGCAACGTCTTCTCCACCACAGGTCGGACACGTTTCAGCGTCCTCGGAAAGGGTCGTTCCGCAGTGTCGGCACTCATACAGGGTGGAGATCGTGGATATACGAGTCCCAACGACCCCGCGGAGCGTTTCGACGAGACCCATCCTCCCTGTGCTTGTGTCGCACTGGTTGTTAATCCTAGCCTCCGATAGCAGCCCCGATCTAAACCCCCCGAAGTTGCGCCGATGTTTATCGTGCGCCCCCGAGGGGCGCGGCGCGTCCTGACTTCTCGGAGACGTCGTCGTACTCGATGTGATGCCATCCATGATGACTGCTAGTGAATCGGAGGTCTCGTTCGAGGAGACCGACACCCGACACGACGAGATGCACAGTACCATCGAAGACTGGATCGACGAGCTCGTCGCAGACGTCGACGAGGCCAAAGTCAGCCAGCAGTTCCAGGAGTGGCTCGATGTCCAGTCCCGATTCCACGACTACTCCCATCGCAACACCCTCTTGATCAAGCTCCAGTGTCCCGAGGCAACCCGCGTGGCGGGCTACAATACGTGGAGGTCGGAGTTCGACAGACACGTCCAAGAGGGCGAACAGGCGATCTGGATCTGGGCACCCATTATTACGAAGCAGTGCCCAGAGTGCGAGAACTCACCGAGCTACCACGAGCAAAGCGACTGTGAATACGACGAGACACCGGCCGAGGAGTGGTCCAAAGGACTGGTTGGATTCAAACCAACAGCAGTCTTCGATGTGTCTCAAACCGAGGGCGAACCGCTCCCCGAGTTGGAAACCGAGGCCACAGGTAACGCCGATGACCTGGTGCCAGCGCTCCTTGATGCGGCAGCTACTCTCGATGTCGACGTCCGTGTCGTCGACGCTGCTGAGTGGGAGCATGGCGACGCGAAAGGCGTCTGCAAACACCGGAATCTCCACGAGTGCCAACCCGTCGTCGAAGCGAAAGCCCGCTCGAATCAAGCCGATCTCGCCGTGACGCTGATTCACGAGTACGCCCACGCGCTGCTTCATTTCGATGGCGACGACGAGCCCGAGCGCGCAAAACGCGAGGTCGAAGCCGAAGCCGTTGCGTACATCGTCGGGCGGTATTTCAACCTGGATACGAGCGGGTCAGCGTTCTATCTTGCCGCGTGGCAGGACGACGATGCGGAGAGCATTCAGGAACGTCTCGGCCGGATCAGTTCGACCGCTCAGGAGATCATCGGGACGGTCGCCGAGGGCTGAACACGCATTCCTGAGCTGTTAACCAACATCTGGGGGGATACTATCCCACTCTGTTGGTTAATTCGTTCGGCGTCCCGACCCCGTGTGTTTCGATCGGTCCCGAGACATACCCATCGACAGTCGATGTTATCGTTCAGAATCGATTCGGCGCTGCTGGTCACGAAGGAACTCAACGACGGCATCGATATCCTGTTCGGGAACCGTTTGCTGTTCGAAGACTCCTTTGAATGCATCTGCGAAATCCTCCGACGTGAGGCGGTTGAGGACAGTCTCGATGCGACCAGCGAGCTTCTCGGACTCTCCGCGATGCAGATGAGTCGCGATCCGGTCGAAATCCGCGCCAGCAGCCAGCACCACCAGATCCCGAGAGTCTGCCTTGCGGCCACTGTGGAGTTTCACCGCGAACAGCAACTCCCGTTCCGGAATCCTGGCTGTTACCGGGCGCCCGGTTCGCAGTTCCTCGGTGACAGAGTGCTGGGCCAGATAGCGATACGACCATTCAGCTTCCGTCTGGCGACAGCCCAGCGCGTCCACCATCGCGTCGAACTGAACCGGATTCCCGATATCTTTCGTAAACCGGATAGTCCGGCCCTCGTAGAGTTCGTTTCGCTCGACATCGGCCGTTTTCTCGTAGCCGCGGTCGGTGAGAAGGTCCGTGTAGTCGTCGACCGCTTGGGCCGGAATGACGACGTCGACGTCCGTGGTGAAGCGTTGATTGAACGCCGCGATCGCCCACCCACCGACGAGCACGTACGGCAGGTCAGCGTCAATGACTGCCTCCAGCGTATCCAGTAGTTCGTCTTCGCGTTCACCGAGGCTCATACATTGAGACGCGGATCCTCGTGGGACGCGTCGATATCGCGGTCGTACTCGTCGGCGATCATCTCCAACGCCGGCTCGTAGTTCACCCGGTACTCCAACATGTGCTCGATCGTCTCGTCCAACGGAATAACCGGATTGCCGTCGACCCACTCGCGAGTGATCTCCCCACTCGTCGGGAACAACACGTACGAGACGGCCGCGTCGGAGTCGGTCGCATCCGGCCGCTCTTCGATCCGGCTCGGAATCCCGAACTCGTCGAAGAACGCCGTCCACCGTTCGACGTCCTGGTCGGCGACCTGGATGAAGATCGGGTAGTCGTCGTGGCCGCGGGCGATCTGATAGCCGCCGTGGGTCCAGACGTAGACGCCGTCGATTTTCGTGTACGCAAAGGGCATCGCGGCGAAGTGCGGAATGACGTAGCCGTCGTCGATCGAAGGGGGAACAGCGCGAGAGATGGCCGCGACGAGATCGTAGTAGCGATCCCTGACAGCGTAATTCTCGATGTAGATGCCGTCCTCACGCCGGATGAAGCCTGCGTCCTCCAACCTCTCGATCCAGTCGTAGACCCACGAGTAGGAGCCGTCGATCTTCTGGGCGATTCGCCGGATCGAGTCACCCGGCTGGGCCGCGACCATGATCTTCGCCGCGGTCTCGTCGACGTACTCCATCATCGCTAGTTATCGGTATCGTATCTAACTGTATTAGTCTTGTCCCCCGTATTCCCTATAGAGTTATCTCTATACAGATATACAATTCTTGGCTCCGGTAGTCCGATCCGGCGCAGCATTCGAGCAGAGAGAAATTAACCAACAAAGGATACGAATGATCGCTATTCGTTGGTTAAGTTTTTCTGCGCCCGCGGAGGGGCGGAGGCGCACTCCCGTCTCCACCGACCCATGACCGACCGATATCTAACGACCGTTCTCGATGAGGCAGAGCGAGTCGCAGAGCATCACGAGCAGGTCGCCCAATCATCAGACAATCCGAATCACGGGTATCTCCGGTACGCCGTGCTTCGGCTGCTCGAAGGCAAGGCTGACGAGACATCGGTGAAGGTACCGCAGGTCGACAGCGTGACCGTCGGCTACGGGGAGGACAAGGCGATGTACGAGAGCTGGGACCCCGACGTCGAGTGGTGGAAGACGGTTCCGCCGCAGGCGGAGTGTACTCGCTTCCGGATGTTCTACCCCGACGAGTACGAGGCTGTTCCGCGAGTCATCGTCGACGTGATGACCGCGCTCGGTGCCTGGCGCGTCTGGACTGGGAGCGCAGCCGCGTGCGGCTCCTATGACCATCGCGAGCGCCGCGAGGTCCATTACCTCTGGCCGGAAGGCCATCCGGTGGAGGAAGTGCTCCACGAGCGGCTTAGTGGCCCTGCGGAAGCCGTCGCTCCCGACGGTGGCCGAACGGGCGACGTTCGCGACCGACTGGTCGTCGACGAGAACGAACAGTCACGGGACGATCTCGAGCCCCGCACGAAGCGTGCCGTCGCCGAAGCGATGGACGTCTCACTCCTCTCGAAAGGTGGCCGCTACGAAGTACAGTCCGCATCTGGGAACCGGTACGAAGTTGACGTCGTCGACGAGTCGTGTTCCTGTCCCGACTGGCAGCAACGCTCACCCGAAGGCGGCTGCAAGCATCTGCGTCGCGTCGATCACGAGATCAAACAGGGTCGTGTTCCACGTCCGGATGGGCGCCTTCCAGCACCCTCGAACTAGAACGATATCTTCTGGAGTGCGTGGTAGTGTGGCGGCACACTAGACTTTTCACGGCCGGTCACCTACCGGGAGGTATGAGCAGCGACAGAATCGACGCCGAAAGCAAGGTGTCTGGAAACCAGGCAAACATCCCCGCCCGGATTCGGCGTGAACTCAATATCGATGATGGCGATCAGCTCCGTTGGCAGCTCGAGGACGACGGGAGCATTCGGGTCCACGTGATCCAACAGCAAACGGGCACGTTCGCCGACTTCGACGGCTACGCTGGTGAGGAGCCGACCGATGTCACGAGCGATCACGACGCCTGGGGCGTCGACGTCGAGTAAATGCCCCGTACACTGATCGATACGACAGTCCTCTTTGCCGCCGCATACCGGCGGGATGGATCCCACGATGCCGCGCTTCCCGTGCTCCACGGCATTGACAATGGAGCGCTCCCGGAGGCAGTCGTCCTCGACTACGTGCTCGCGGAAACGCTCAACGGCCTCACGACCCACGCCGGCCACGACGCAGCCGTCGATCTCCTCGATCGAATCGAAGAAAACGCCCGCTTCCACATCGATTCCCTCACCACCGACGCCCTCGCGACAGGGAAGGCCCTCTTTCGCCAACACGAACCGCTCTCCTTCGTCGATGCCTGTATTGTCGCGTATATGCAAACCGAGGGGCTCGGGTACCTGTATGCGTTTGACGACGATTTTGACGCCATCGAGGATGTCTATCGGCTCGAGACAGCAACGAATCCCTACGATCCGAACTGACGCCGGCTGACGCTACGGCTGGTGACGATGTTCGGTCTCAGGATAGTGGCACCTCGTAGTCAGCCGCCAGCTTTTGGAACTCGTCCCACTCCGGGAGCCGGTCGTCGTCGACCTCGCCGTGCGTCTCGAGGTAGCGCAGCAAGGCGTCGATTTCGTCTTCGAGGCCATACTTCGCCGCCTGCTCTCGGAGGTCCTCCTCGTCGACGTCGACGTGGCTGAGCAAGAGGAGACAGTACGAGCGGTGGCGGCTGCCGTCGTCGATGAGCAGCGTGTGACAACACAGCTCCGCCGGCGAGACTGCGTCGAGATCCTCGGAGTAGACGTAGTAGCGATGGCCGGTGAGCAGAAACTGGAGGTCGAAGGCCGCGAACCGAGCGAGTCCAGTTTCATGGAACGCCGCCGCGTCGATCTCCGTCTCGGCCTGGGCGAGGAATTCGTCGTAGTCCTCCCAGAGAATCGTGCCCTTCGGGGCCACGGCTTCGAGGCGTTGGCGATACAGATGGTGTGCGAGTTCCCGGGCGAACTCGTGGAGGCGGTCGAAGTCGGCGTTGAACTCGTAGTGGCCGTCGGCCGTCCCGACGAGCCCACGGTCGCGAAGTCGCTTGAGGACGCGGTTGACCGTATTGCGGTAGTTGTCGCTCCGGTCGGCAATCTCGGAGACGGTTCGCGGCTGGTCGAGGTAGTACAGCACCTCGAGTGCCTTCCCGGTCAGCAGTTCAGGGAACTCGATGTGGGAGTGCTGGCGGACGAGGTCCTGATAGAGCTCGACGGCGCGAGCATCCGACGGGACGACGCGTTTTCGCCGCCCGTCGCGTTCCGTGTAGACGAGCCCCTTCTCGACGAGGTCAGCGACGGCACGGGAGAGGTAACTCTCGCTGTGGTCGAGCTTCGTCGCGAGTTCGGAGATCGTGTCGCCGCGGTCGACCGTGGCGAGGACCTCGAGTTCGATGCGCCGGCGCACGGTGTAACATAGTACGAAACTTGTATATAAAGAAGTTTCGAATAGTGTTACAGCTAGCAATCGCGAGAACCGTCCCCATCGTCTTAACCAACAAAACTATGGGGTCACGGGTAGTGTTGGTTAACACGAAAGCAGCCGATGTCCTACGAACCCCCGATCCCACCGGCGAACCTCCCGACGGAGATCGTCAACACTCTCAACGAAGCCTCATCGGAGCATCTTCGGGACGTTGCCAGCTACGCCGAGGCGTTGGCCGAATACAAGGAGCGTGAAGCTCGTCTCGAGGAGGAAGAGGCGGACGACGCCGACATCGAGGAGCGCCCCGATGACCTCCCGGACGACGTGCCAGCGAAGGCGACGATCACTATCAAGGAGATCAACGACAACCGCTACTACTACTGGCAGTGGCGGGAAGGAGATTCGGTGACGTCGAAGTACAAGGGGCCGGTGAATCCCGACGAGTAGATGAGATCGAACTGTAGTCCGATGTTCTTTTCAGTACCATTAGAGACGTCGCAGACGACACCCCCCAGAGTGTGAATGGGTCCGGTCAACCCGGACTGAAACTCGAAGGGAGAGGACATCCACCCCACGTTTCCGTCGTAACAGGATGTGTGTGGAGGGGGTGACGCTGATTTTGAAGGGACCACACCCTCGTATTTCCGTCGTTTCTCCACCGTCTCCGCATCATCGATGGTACCGACGACAAAGAAATCGTAGGACACACCCCCCCGTTTTCGAGTTGTAAATGGGAGAGGGAAAGGGGAAAACACAGTACACCGACCGGCACGTCAAATCTCTTGGCTCACACACCCCCCGTTTTCGAGTAGTAACGAGACATCCCGACGAATGACACCCCCCATTTTCGAGTTGTAACGCATCGCGCGGGATACGAACACCCCCCGTTTTCGAGAAGTAAGTGCGCGGAGAATACGGGCGAGATTAGTTTTTACTCCGGAACTGCTTCAGCCGTTCGCGGACAACCGTGCTGATAGTCGCCTCTTCGTGAGCTAGATCTTCGAACCGGGAATCCTCACGGATCGTCTCCATGATCGTTTCCGGATCCTCGGAGAGAGAGAAATACATATGCACTCCTCTGCCTCGCCCCTTGCCCCGACGCTCGAAGTCCAGTACACCGTACGTACTCTGCTCTGTGACGTGATTGACGAACGTCTCGCGGCTGTACTGGTCCGCATCCATCGTATCGGCAATGAATTGATACGTCTTGAACGCAGGTCCAGCAGGGATCCACTCAGGATGTTCTCTTGCGTAGTGGGCAGTGGCCGCCACAGCGTAGATGGAGAGTTTCTTTTGAGTCGAAATGCCACTGATATGGCGGAGCTTGCGGTTTTCGGTGTATTTTTCCTGAGCATCACGGACATCAGTCTCGATAACCGTGTCAGCCCCACGCCGCTCGGCTAATTCACCAGCCCATCTGAGGAGGTCAATCGCTTTCCGCGCATCCCCGTGCGTTTGGGAGCCGAACGCAGCAACAAGCGGAACAACGTCATCTGCAAGTGAGTCTGGCTTGAAGGCGTCCCGTCGGTTGCGGAGAATACTACGGAGTTGGTTCGCATCGTAATCGTCGAAGAAAATGTCGTCAGGGTTGTAAGAACTCTGTGCGCGGCTGTTGAGGTCCTTCATAAAGTCGGCGTAGTTCGTGATCGTCGTGAGCGAGATGGGACCATCAAAGTCGGCGAGTTTGCGAGCCCGTGAAAGCTGGTAGATGAGAGAATTGTACTCTGCTTCCTGATACGGCCCCTCGAGCATATCGATCTCATCAAGAATGAAGATGACACCGTCATAATACTCTCGCATGAGTTCGTACAGTCGCTCCAGCTTCTGATCCGTTGAGACACCGGTTTGGGGAACACCAGGATCAACGCCGAGGTCGTCGGCAGCAGCTTTGACTAACCGATAGACAGCCCGATCTGCAGTCTTCGGCCCCTCGCAGTTGATTGAAATGACCCCAAAGGTCTTGCCCTGGGATTCACACAGTTCGACGATCTGTTTGCAGACTGCATGAATGATGAGCGATTTCCCCGTTCCAGATGGCCCGCTCAGGAGCATATCGGGGATCCCTTCATTCTGGAGAACCGGTTTTAGATTGTCGACGACACGGCCTAGCTGGTCGTCACGACCGACGATACGGTCCTCGTCGATGATGGTATCTGACCGGACGAGGTCTTTGTTCGCGAAAACGCCACCGGACGACTCGGTTTGGAGTCGATCACGAATTGAGATGCCACCACCGTCGCCATTAGTTGCTTCTTGAGCCGAATCAGCGGGATCTGATCCGTTTTCGAAGGTCGATTGTGACGTGCCAGGAGACGCCACCTCCTCATCCGTCGATGCAGGAGTTTCAGGATCAGCAGCAGATGATTCACGATCCTCCTCACCTTCCGGATTATTCGATCCTGCTCTACGTCCCTCTCGTCCCATTATGAACCCCCTCGAACTCTGGGTATAAAAATATGGACCCTTGTGGAGTTGTAACCGGGCGAAAACAGGCTATCTAACGACTACAGCCCCGTATCTTCTGGATGAGCCAGATACCGTCTTCGGAATCTATCACCCTCCGTTGTCGAGTTGTAACGGTTCGACGAAACTCGCTGTCGTCGATCTTCCTCGATGACCCGGACCCCCCGTTTTCGAGTTGTAAGATGTGGGGCGGTAATACACCTGGTTCGATACTCCCACCCTCACGTTATAAGGAGAAGTGAGTCTCGGAGCAAAATCCACATAATCTGGATTTTGTAAATGATGCTCTGGGTGATACGGACTTACTCACACTCCCCGTTTTCGAGTAGTAAGCGCCAGAATAGCTGCGAAAGAACGACGCTCGTAGAATCCATTCACGAGTGAGAGGAATACCGGGTTTCGGACATGATTGCTGGTGAAGCCGCTTCGGTGATCTCGAATGTTTCACCCCCTCCCCCCTTTTTCGAGTTGTAAGTCGATGGGAACAGGCCACATCAGACGCCATGTAACAAGCGTTGAGTTAACAGAAGTTGGCGTAGAGGCGATGAGACGTGATAGTACACGAGATCAGAACCATGGACGAGATGAAGAGGCCATCTACTCTAGAAATCTCAATCGTCTAGCCGGAGCTAGACGATTTGTTTTCTTTGTCTCTAGTACGGTTATGGTAAGGTAACGTATAACATAAACTTTCGCATTTCTAGCCCTAAGTTAGAAGATGAGGTGCTCACCTTCTCTATCGTGCATATTCTCCACTATCGGCTGCTTTGCAGTTCCTCTTGCTGTTCACCCCCTCCCCGAGGCCACGAGTTTACAACTCGAAAAAGGGGGGAGGGGGTTCGCCAAGTCCAGTCCGTAATACCGACTACACGTGTTCCGTTGAGCTCTCGTCGGATATCGTTCCGATCCCAGTCAAGAGGTGCCAGTATGCTTTCGACAGCTCGAACCAGCTGCGTCTCGTAGTACAAGGGATTGTCTGACTTGATCTCCTTGTGGGCCAACGTGACCCGTTCTCGCGATGTCTTCTGGTCGTCGACCATCACACCCTACTACAACTTCGGAAGGATACGCCTTGCAAAAAGCGGCCGACTTCTCGAAGCAGAGAACGGGTACTGCCCTGTAGTCATTGCGACGTCCTTCTCTATAATCAGGGCATCCGGGACAAGCACCTCGGCCTCTGGCGTAACAACCGCTCCCGAACCTACTACCGCGAAATGACCACCCTTGCCCACCAACTCTACGACCATGTCCTCCAACTCGCCCGGGTACCGAGTATTTTTACGAGTGTATCTGCGACAGCGAAGTGATAGAGACCCGGGTAGTGGGTGTTTCTGGGCAATGACCGTGTTCGTAGAATTGTAGAGAGTACTACTTCAGATACGGATTGATGATTTTGTTTGGACAGAGACACAACATTTTATGTCAGTGGCTTAATTCTCCGGGGTATGGATGATTCATCGGAGGATATTGATCCGATTAAGCGTTCGCCGCTCTGGGAGTTTGTGAAGGCACATGAGGAGGAAATGCAGGTTGGTGGGGATTCTCTTGATTATCTAAATGCGCAGCTTGAGGAGACGACTCGTATTGTGTGGCAGTTAGCTGCAGAGAACGCACGGGATAGGAATGCCAAAACGATTCAGGAGGACGATGTCCGGGAGGCCTTTCGAGAACTCGTTCACCCTCATATGATGCTGCTGGACGTGACCGAGATGTTAGATCGCTACAAGGGAGAGTTCGAATCCTTGGCGGAGGCTGATCCAGTCTTGCCGTCGGACGGAGGTGAAAGTGATGGCGGATAATACCTACATTTTCCGGGAAGACTACCGGACAGAGGATATGATTAGCCGTATCCGAGTCGAACACTTCCGGTCAGAGGAAGAGGAACTTGTGCAAGACGTTTTGGAGGAAGCAGATCTAGGGCGGGCTTACCTGCTGGAACACGAGAAGCAAGATTTTCTTGGTGAAATCAAAGACCGGGTAGGAGACGAACGATATGACGAGTTTATTGAAGCGATGTTTGAACAATATGGAGAGAAAGGTGACCAGTTCAATATCCAGTTCTATGTGGTTGATGATATCGTCTATGACGACCTCGTAACGCGTGCTGAAGAGTTAGGTGGAGAAGAACTCAGACAGGTCGAGAGCGAGGAGTTTCGACGTCCTACGACCTTAACTAAGGTCCAGGCGAATGATGAGGCCCGTATCGTTGATTTACAGTTTGAGGTTGTCGATCATCCCGAGAATATCGATGCAGAGGGGCTGGAAACGGCATATACAGCTGAAGGAGAGGTTATTGATTTGAGCGAGACTGAGTTAGAAGAGGCAGAGCGTTTGATTCGGGAAAATCGGTACATGATGGAGGTGCGCGCCTATGCGGACGATGGTATCGTCACCGTATCCAATTCGGTGGGCCGGAATCCGATCCGAAAGGAAATGAAGAACGCGGTGAAGCGATGGGGGGTACAATCATGAGCCAAGCTGAGTTATCGCTCCGGGAAACCGAGTTGCTCCTGTTGCAGAACTTGATGCGGGGTGACAACTCTGGACTCGATTACGAGGAATTCCGCGACTCGAATGTCAATACAGCTCGGTATCGAGGTGACCGTGCTGAATCACTGTATGGGTCTCCTATCCTGGAACCAGCACGGGAGGAAGGCCGCATCACACAGGTCCGGTTCTATGTCGATTATAATGATGGGACTATCGAGAAACCAGTGCAGGTGCGGGCCTAT
This sequence comes from Haloarcula sp. HT12, assembly GCF_055271655.1. Lineage (NCBI taxonomy): Archaea > Methanobacteriati > Methanobacteriota > Halobacteria > Halobacteriales > Haloarculaceae > Haloarcula > Haloarcula sp. HT12. The sequence goes on along the minus strand of NZ_JBUXKW010000007.1, from coordinate 37,128 downwards.
AGCGACGGTCATATTAGCACCACGAAACCGACGCAGGAGGATTTCCTCAATGAGCTTGAGCAGCATTTAGCAGCCATTCGGGAGCACCGAGAGTTCCTTGATCCGTTGGATGATCTAATTGACGAGTATGTGTATCAAGCATTTCGAGGATCGTTCGCTTCGCCGGAAGATATCCATCGAGAACGGGTGAACCGGGCCTTCAGGAATCTCGTCAGTGACTATTTTGACGAGGATGACTACCAAGATGAAGAGCGGCATATCTTCGAGTCAATCATCGCGTGTCTTGGTATCGAACTGTCCCGACTCGATCTGACTGCTGATACCTACCCCGATGTGGATGAGGATGAAATGATGCCACGTCATGAGGGATATATTGAGGATTTTTTCGAGAATTATGCAGTAACGGCAGACGGGATGACGCGTCCCGACTTTGAACTCCTTTCAAGCCATCTACACCACATGTTAGGCCAGCGCTGGGAATCACCACTTGAAATTATTGAGTACGCGATCGAAGAGTATGCTCTCTGATGAGGATGCGAGGTTCCTCAACCGGTGTCTCAGTGAGGTACCATCGCATGGTGCTGTCACTGATTATCAGTTCTTCGAGCCGGAAATGGAGGAATTTCTCTATCAAGCCGGTGTTGATGAGACCGATCTGAGCTCTGGGTGGCACGCCTTCTTCACTGCCGAGGCACGAGACGTATGCGCTTCTTGCCGGTCAAGTGTAGCCGAGTGTAGTTGCACCGACCCGAATCATGTCGATACAATATATTTCATCGATCCAGATTATGTGTTTCAGGAATGGGCAGAACGGATAGACCAGCATGAGTGGTTTAGTGAGACAACGACGGAGTCCATCGACGACCTCAACAAGCGTTTAGTCGCTGAATCAGATAGCGTCGGAGAGGTTGTATTCCGGGTATTTTTTGATGGGCAGCGGTTGGAAAACCACTCAGCCGATCCATTGAAAAAGCGGTTCCCTGTCGGATTTGTTAACGCCGTACACTGCCAAGATGAGGAATACGCCTTTTTCTGGACCGAACTCCTTGAACACCGATTCTGGAGTAGTTTACATGGCGACATTGTTCAATTACAGAACCCACTGTCGCTCCGTCTCTGCCGGCTTAACACCGACGCAGTGAGCATCAGTACGGAAGAAATCGAAGACGAACTACAGGCGCACTTCGACACCCAGGGCTGGGATATCTCAGAACATCCACAGCTTGTCTGTCCCGACGTAAATGAGTATATCAACATTGATCAGGTTGACTTTGTAGCGACTGCCGCAGAAGAGGCTCACGCATTACTGTGCAAATGTGATTCAGATCCAGATCACTGGCACTTCCATTACTTCGATGATGGGCGACTAACTGACGTCACCACTTCAGATGAAGTCACCGAAGCACGGGATGGAATGCGTACAAACATCACCAGGTACAATAATCTTTCAGACAGTCGCCAAGACCTAGGACCGTTTGTCCGGTTCTTCGCTATCATACTCGGCATCATCAATCTCGGTCCACTCGTCCAGTTCCTTCAGGTGATGGACGTCAGTCTCACTCCACAGCAAACTGTACTAACATTCGTCGCTACATTAGGTCTCAACCTGATCCTCACGCTCGCCCTTGTGTACTTAGCACTCTGGCCCGTCTATAAGCTCAGGACGTTTGATTGGTCTATATAAATCGATTCTCTACCGTCTCCGACGACAGTCGGGCTAATAATCGGTGCAACCGTTATGGCTGGTTCGATAGGGCTATTCTGGATGCGGAGCTGATGACACCTACTATGAAACGATTCGATATTGGAGACACGGTCCGAATCGATATCCCGGACGAGACAGATCCAGATCACGAGCGCCTCCATGGACGTCGAGGAACAGTCGTTGAGATCATCTCAGACGATGCGGGAGCTGTGACTGATGATCAACGAGAGGGCTATCTTTTTCGGGTCGAAATCGCTAATGGTGACACCGTTGACGTCCGCTGGCGGGATCTTCGACCAGTTTGATTGACTATTGTCTGGTGCCACCTCTGTAGGGAGGTCACTAAACACTAAGTTCGCGTACTGAATACATCTCGGCATTACGATGCTCTCACTTCCTCCGCTTGTCGATAACGCTAACAGAACACTAGAAGACGCTTACAAGCGGATCATTCCTCAGATCGAGGAAGGCCGTATCGCAACTGGCTACTTTTATCTCTCAGGATTTGACCTCTACCGGGAAGACCTTGAAAACCTGGCTGACTCCGATGAGCTCGGCCACGCTCCGCTTCGGATTTTGATGGGCCGTCAGACGAATAGGGGAACTGCTGACGAAATCGGTGAGGGACAGAATCTCAAAGAGGAACTCAAAAGAGAGGTGAGAGAAAGCATCTCGGAGCTGAATAACGCTCAGATCGGCCGACTGGACCGGCTACGAGACTTTATCGCCGAAGGCGAGGTGAGCGTCCGTGTGCGAAATCCTGAAAATGGTTACTTCCACGCAAAGGGTGCATCATTTCGAGCGCCACTCGAAGATGACGAAGATTGGGGACACGACGGGGATGAAGACACCCGCCCATGTGCTACAGTTGTCGGCTCCTCGAACTTCACCAAGAGCGGCCACCAGAACAACATCGAGCTGAACCTCACGAGTCAGGATCGACACAAGGCCGAAGCGTTCGAGGAGTGGTACGACAACCAGTGGGCCAACGCCGAGGAGTTCAGTGAGGAGATCATCCGAATCATCGAGAACAGCGAGGAGTACCAGGACTGGAAGGAACAGCAGGAGGACGAGTCCGACCAGGAGACGTCATCCGAGGAGCTGGGCACGTATCTCGAACCGTTCGAGCTCTACAAGCTGCTCGCCTACGACGAACTGAGTGGGAACGTCAACATCCGTGACAGCCCACTGTACTACTTCCAGAAGCTCGGGTACGAGAGTGCAAAGGAGAAGCTCTCCCAGTTCAACGGGTGCATAGTCTCCGACTCGGTCGGCCTGGGAAAATCATTTATTGGCGGTGAACTCCTCCACGACTACCGCCAACGTGGCGACCACTGTCTCCTCATTGTCCCGGCAAACCTGACTGATCAGTGGGAAGACCTACTCCAGAACGACACTGACGAAGACGGTAATCCGTACTTCGGGTTAGAGGTAGACGGCACGCACCTTGACGTGATGAGTATCAGCAAGTTCCAGAATCTCTCCTACGACGAGGTGCAGGACCTCAAAGACGAGTTCGACGTCCTGCTTATCGACGAGGCTCACCGGTTCCGGAACTACGGGAAATGGCGACCGAATCCGGACCACGATGATGACTACAAGGGGACGCGACGACACGCGAATCTCAGGCAACTCCGCGGAAAGACGATGATTATGCTGACCGCGACCCCGATTAATAACAGCGCTACCGACCTAAAGAACCTCATCAGCTTGTTCACCAGCCCGGAGGAACTTCGGAACAAGGCGTCACTCGACTTTGATGCGTTCGACGAATATATCGAACTCTCGGAGACGCGAAAACGCATCGCATCCGGGAAAGAGGAGGTCGGCGACGACGAACAGCAAGAAATCACCGAGCAGCTCCAGCGACACTCCTCTGAGATTTCGAATATCCTGAACGAAGTGATGGTTCTCCGGACGCGCAAGCACGTCAAAGATCAGATTCAGGACAGCGAAGACTTCGAGATGAGCTTCAAGCCGCCGAAACTCAACAAGCAACAGTACTCCCTGCCGGCGGCCTACCAGCCAATATATCGGATGCTTCCCGGCGTGATGGACGCCCTCCACCTTCCCCACATCACAGTCAAAAATCCGAAAGCAGGGAGCACGCTGAAAGCCCTCTACAAGCTGAACCTCCTCAAACGGCTCGAGTCCTCAACGTACGCGTTCGTCCAGTCGATCGAGACGCTGCATCAGAGCGAACGCCAGCTTCTCGGCCTTCTTGGTGAACTCCCTGAGGACGAAGATATCGATATGCTCCGAACTGTTCGGGAGGGAGATGACTCTGAACTCGGTGACTTTGTCGAAGGAGCCGACGCTGCTGAAGATCTCGAACAAACACTCGAAGAATTTGGTTTCGATACCACCGCTATTCAATCGGAAGAAGGAGCTGATACCGAGGGAGATGAACTGGCAGACGCCACCATCGGTGAGGTGAAGACGTACATCAGGGAGGACCTCACCCTTCTCTCGTATTTCCTCTCGCAGTTCATCGGTGATGTCGCCCGTGATGCGGGTGATGTGAGCGATCATGCGGTTTCCACGCGGCAATGGCTCGCTGACCACGACGCTGGTGTCCTCCCAGATATTCCTGAAGAAGAGATGAATCCGATTCTCTACCCGAATAGTGACCTGAGTGAAGTTGACCCTGCCACACGCGACTTTTACGAGGCCGTCTTTTCGCTCCGCGAGTTCCGCGACCCGAAGATCGACCGACTTGCAGATGTCCTCACTAATCACGATCAGAAGGTGCTCATCTTCACGCAGTATCGGGCAACTGCAGACTACGTCTATAGAACCCTTTGTGACAACGAGGATTCCCCACTCACAGAGGCGAACAGTGCCGTCGTCAAGGGTGGCGACGAAAATAAACAGGACATCATTCAACGCTTTGCCCCCGAGGCGTCAGGCTATCAGCAAACGCTCGCCGAGTCGGGGGACTCAGAGCTACAGTACGTAGTGGCCACTGACACGCTGAGTGAAGGGGTTAATCTTCAAGACGTTCATGTGGTGGTCAATTACGACCTGCCGTGGAACCCGATGCGGATTGTCCAGCGTGTCGGGCGAGTCGACCGGATCGGGAGTACCGCCGAGAAACACGTCCACAACTTCTACCCGGACGGCGACATCGAGGCGGCGATCAAGCTCCTGAAACGCCTGCAGGCAAAGATCAACGATATCGCGCTCATCGTCGGAAAGGAGAACAACATTCTCGATCCGAACGAAGACCAGATTCTCGAAAAGACAGGTGTAGACACGGAGAAGACTATCGGGGAATTACAGGTGGACGAGATCGAGGACTCCCTCCAGAAGTCCCGGGAAATTGACGACGTGAATGAACTCGACGACACGAGCAAGAATCCGCTCCTCCGCAATGCTGGGAGTAATGAACATGCTGCGTTCGAGCGGTACCTTCTGAAGCGAGAACTGAACGAGGATTACGACCTGACTGCGGAAGACTTCGAGTACGCTGAGGACTTCTTCGATGACCCGCCCGAAGAACGAGAATTCCTCTACACGAATGTAACTGACCACGATGCCGGCCCCCGTCCGGGCGTGTTCGCCCTTGCCCACCTCTGGTTCGACGATGATGACCACGAGTCCCCGCTTGGTCGCGTCCGTCGTGCTTTCTACTACAAACCCTTCGCCGACGAGGTCAAAGAGCGGCCCGTGAGCACGCTCAACATTGACCCTTCAGTTGACGGCGAACCGATCACCGGAAATCCAGATACGGTGTTGTCGAACCGTGAGGAGATTCAAGCAGTGCTTGACGAGCGTCTGGAGGTGATTCGAGAAGGCCAGGTTGAGGGAGCCTTCAAACAGGGAGAGGCCTTCTCGAAGGAACAGGAGACGATCCTCGATTTCATCAGTCACTACGTTCAGCCGAATCACGGCGATGAGCCGGCGCCTGTCGAAGAGTTCGAAACGCTAGGAGAATGGGCTACCGACATCGAAGAGCGGCTGCAGGAGGTAAAGCTGGCGAACACAGATGAAGACCGAATTCTACGGGAGATCTTTCGCCAGAACGAGCAGTACGACTCCTTCCCAGAGTGGCCGACTGTGGAGTTCCTCAGTCAGCTTGAGGAGTTCTTGGAAGAGAACGTCGAAGCCTCTACTGAATACCAGACAAAACTGATGGGAGAGAGTGATGTACAAGCGAAGCTCGTATGCTGGGGGGTTGTCGGACAGTGATTCGGGAGCTACGGTAGGGGCCCCTTCAGATCCAGTAAATCATATTTTTCCAAAACCAGGTCGAAGTACATCTCGTCCATCAGCTTCGGACTCTCAACGCGATGGAAGTCGTCGAGGACAAACTTCACGTCACGACGTTCCAGGCCATACGCGTGGAATGCGGCCGCGTCGATTTCAGCCTGTAATTCTCTGCGTTCTTGATCTTCTACCGCTGCCTCGATTCCGCCGAGTCGCTCACGCATTTCTTTGAATTCTTCCCCGTAACAGTTCAACCGGGCAGCTCGTTCAGCGATATAATGGAACCAGTCATCTCCGTCGGTGAGGCGTGGTAGCTGGGATTCCAGTAGCTCACGCTTGATGATGTGCGTCTCGACCTTGGTCCGCATCAGGAAATCGAACGCAATGCTATTCAGGAGTCCAGTCGCCACGAAGAGTTCCCGATCCGTGAATCGCCGGATGTAGGGTGACCGAAGCGGAGACTCTGAGAGGTGTCCCTCTTTGGGCCTAATATCGAACGGTTTGAACGTGTTAATCGTATGGAGGCAGATGATGTCTTTCGGGAGTACAGTGGCGATTATCGTCCGCTCATTTGTGGAGTTCGTAACGTCTCGAATTCCGACGCGATACTCGTCACAATCAAGGAGTACATCTTCTTCTTCTAATCCGTGGCCACGATGTTCCTTGAGGAGTTCGTCCACGAATTGTACTTGTGACTTGCTGGTTTCTGGCCCACCGAATGCCTCGTAGATTGCTCGTTTCAGGTGGCCTCTATTGAACTTCTTTTCCCGGACACGATATTGTGCACTATTCGGCGGATCCTGGAGTCCCTTACTCCAGTACTCAGGACCCGCTAAGTCACTATTGAGGCTATTATCGTGCTGGAATTGATGGATATTTTTACCCCCGTAAACTGGGTAGTCAGCACCTTCAGGTGTATTCTGTAATCGGTCCTTGTCAGTCGATTCTACAAATTCCTTCGTCAGCATATCTACTGTCCAGGCCCCCTCCACCCCTTCTCCCAAAGACGGTTGGTCAACCACTTTCTCTAAGACGCTTGCTTCCATCTGTGAGGTGATTGAAGGGAATATCCGCCCCTCAGGCGAGTAGCTAAGAAGCACCTCTCGTGGGATAGTAACTGCTTCCTCCTCGATTCGATATACGATGTCTATGTTATGCTGGTTGAAGATGCCGCGAAGTACTGACGTCCTCCCTCCGTATTTAAACGTCAGTACAGCAAATCGATAGCGATCGTCAATCGCCTCAAAGATGCCCTTATTTTCGAATCCAATGAGATTCTCTACGTCTGTGTGATCCAGTAGATGTGTCCGGAGGTCTTTCCCCATCACTCCACCGAAGATAGTTCCCGGGAGGAGCAGACTCACCCTCACGCCGTCTCGAGAGAGTCTGAAGACCCGCTCTAGAAAGAGAGCAGACAGTTCATTTTTTGTCGGCATCGTCCGACCGCCCACCACCGGAGATTGGAGCTTGTAGATGTCTCCCTGCGTGAAGAAGTCTGCCTGAGCTTCCATCGAGCCCTTGTAGTCCTCCCATTCCCACGCAACTTCTGGGCTTGAGAGGAGGTCTTCCATCACACCGTCTTTTTCCTCCGACGGATAGGTACGGAACTGCTCATCGTAGCGGATGAAGAAGTCGTCGCGATTCGCGTAGAGCATGTCCCATGGTGGGTTCCCGATGAACACGTCGAATCCACCTTTCTCGAAGACGTCGGCGAACTCCAACGGCCAGTGGAAGGGGGACCACTCCCGAATTTCCTCGATCGTTATGTCGTCAAAGCCAGCGTCTTGGAATTCTCGCCGAAGGATTTTGTCAAATTTGTCCCGGTGTTCCTCTATTCTGTCTTCTGCCTCCTTCCGCCATTCTTGAGCTTCAACACTGGTCTCCGCTTTCTTGTGCTTCTTGATGGCCTCTTTCACGTCCTCAAAACGAGTTTTCACCTCCCAAGAATCGAGATCGCTGTCTCCGTCTTCGTTACTCTCGATGTCCGTATCGAGTTGACCGATTAGGCTGTTGCCCTGTCGTACGTTGAAATCGATGTTGGGGAGCGGCTCCACCTCGCTCGGTTCATCCTCGATATCAGCGACCATCGACAACCAGAGTCTGAGCTTGCAAATCTCAACGGCACCTTCGTCGAGATCGACTCCGTACAAATTGTTGAGGATGGCCGTCCGCTTTGCGTACAGTGATGAGGAGCCTTTTCCAGACTCGATTTCTTCTATCTCCTCTCGGGTTCTAGATTCCAGCTCCCAGCCTTGCCCTTCAGCCTCGAGCCGCTGAAAATACTCAATACATTGCATCAACTGAGCGTCTCGCTATTGGCTGTTTTCGACTTTATCTACGAATACTAGTAAAATACGAGTTGCTTCTTACACTCTATTCGACAAGTGTATTGACCAGTTCAGCCGAAAGTCACCCTTGTACCCACCATTTTCATATGAGTAAAGCAACTTTCAGGTAGTATGACTCTCCAGCAGATCACCGCATCCGATATCGCGGGCTGGGACTCTTTACAGGATATAGCGACCTCCTTTGAAAAACGCGGGCTCAAACCCCGCCCGAAACTAGGGGGCGATAACGAACTCGTAGTTCAGCTTGATGATGACGAATTCATCGTTATTGTCAATGCTGGTCCCGGTGAGACTGCCGCGGGCTTCAAACCAGAAAACCGCTCCCGGCACACCAATCTCGTTGCTACCAACGATTTCGAGACCTTCACCTTCATTACGCGAGTCCGAAGCTGGGAGGGGCAGCAGCACGGTCGAATTAAGCATCAAAAGATTTCGTTCTCGAAGGAACAGTTCGCGCGGGACAGCGGGGAGAAGAACACTATTCTCCAGAAGCTGAACTCGATCGAGTACGGTTCCTCTGCTGCGATATACGATACGCTCTACGATACGCAACAGGTCGTCAAGGAGTTCTATGAACAGTTCGAGGAACTCCGGACTGATCTCATTCAAGAGGTTACAGGCATCCCTGATGATCGTGGTGATGCGAAGCAACGATATGTGCAGGTCATTCTTGACCGGATGATCTTCCTATACTTCATCCAGGAAAAACGCCTTCTTGATCGGAACCCGAATTACCTTCACGAACAGCCGAATGAAGTCGTCGACGAGGGGGGAGACCACTACGAAGAGTTCTACGAACCGCTCTTCTTCGAATACCTCGCAGAAGACAAACAGAACCCTGACTTCGGTAGTCTTCCGTACCTGAACGGTGGCTTGTTCGCAAGGAATCCTGTCGAAGAGGAGTTTGAGGACGCGAAATTAGGTGGCTCTGCCGAGGAAACGAACGGGCTCTTCGATGATATCCTCGACTTCCTCTCCGACTGGAATTGGAACGTCGACGAACGACTCGACATCGTCGATCCCAAGAACCTCTCCCCGGCGATCTTGGGCCACATCTTCGAGCAAACGGTCAATCAGAAGGAGATGGGGGCGTACTACACACCAGAAGAGATCACGGGGTTCATGGCCCGGCGGACGATCCATCCGTATCTGCTCGATCAACTCAACGAGGCTGTGGACGCGGACTACGACGAGATCGACAATGTGTTCGGATTCCCCGTGCCTGAGGCAGATACTAGCACAGAAGCTGTTGCCGATGGCGGAACCATAACTCAGCAAGTTCCAACGGAAAACGTCCAGACCAGCCATGTGGAGACTCTCTACCACGACATTCTGAAGGAAGCACACATTCTCGATCCCGCCGTAGGAAGTGGCGCCTTCCTGCTCGCCGCACAGGAGGTGCTGATGGACCTATACATGCAATGTATTGAGTATTTTCAGCGGCTCGAGGCTGAAGGGCAAGGCTGGGAGCTGGAGACTCGTAGTCGTGAGGAATTAGAAAGTATCGAGGGTGGGCATGGTGGGGAGTCACTATACGCCAAACGCTCGATTATTCTGGATAACCTCTACGGGGTGGATATCGACGAAGGCGCTGTGGAGATCTGTAAACTTCGGTTGTGGCTCTCGATGGTTGCGGATATCGAAGACGAGCCAGGGGAGGTCGAACCGCTCCCGAATATTGATTTCAACATCCGGCAGGGGAACAGTCTAATTGGATTTACAGACCTCATCGAAACTGTCAACGAAGAGGGTGATACCTCACTCACAAATTATGGCATCGGTGAAGAAACACCGGTCAGCGAGTATTACGAGGACGTGATCCACGCTCAGCGGAAACACAAAAGGGCAAATTCCTCGAAAGAAGCAACCAACGCCCGTCGTCAGGCAGAGTCGCTCATCACCAGCTACAGTCAGAATCTGGACAACAAGGTGCTAGATGAGTTCCATAATGCCGGCGCTGAAATCACTCTGGATCAAGTTCAAGAATTCCACCCCTTTCATTGGATTCTTGAATTCGCGCTAGTCTACGACCAGGGAGGTTTTGATCTTATTATCGGAAATCCGCCTTGGGACCAGCTTCGAGCGAGTCGCGATGATTATTTCGTCAAGTTTGATGAGCAGTTCCGGTCCCGGATGCCTTCGGATAAGGACGAGATGCAAGAACAGTTACTAGAAGACGAAGAGATTGCCGAGGGATGGGAGAAGTACCAAGATCAGATAGAGAAGCAAATGCGGTATTTCACCGACGGTTCTGAATATACTCTCCAGAAACCGGTTATAGACGGCCGCAAGGACCCGAACGAAAACAACCTTGCTGCTCTCTTCTTTGAGAGGCTATTTGACCTCGTGAGCAAACAAGGGTACGTAGCGCAAGTTCTCCCTGGAGTTATCTTCAGTGGATCCTTCTCGAAGGATCTCAGATTAAAATTACTTGATGACGCAGAGATCAAGACGTTAGTGGGCTTCGAAAATCATGGAATCTTTGAGGAGATCGACAATCGATACCAATTCGCCATTCTCTCTTTCAAGAATAGTGGTAAAACGGACCAGATAGAGGGTGTATTTGATCAGCGTGATGTTTCTGTCCTCCGCCATTTTGATGAGATGGCAATTACTATTCCTCGAGAAGTGCTTTCGCAATATTCACTGAAAGCACGGATATTTCCTAATATCACTCATCCTGAGGAAGTGGGTATTTTGGAGAGTATTGTCTCGCACCCACCGTTGGGAGAAGAAATTGAAGAGAAGTGGAACGTCACTCCGCACCGTGAACTGGATCGGTCACGGGCGTCTGACCGTTTCGTCGAAGAGGAAAATGAAGGTGATTACCCTGTGTATGGTGGAGCAAACATTCACCAGTTCCAGCACGACAATACGTTCGATTCGAGTCTTGATTCCCCTTCACTATGGAGTGTCGATGAAGATCAGCCTGATCTGAGCGCTAAATACCGTGTTCGGGAACGGGCGTACAACGGTGGAACGCCGAAAAAGGACATTTACGAAGCGTTTGGTGGACCAAAGACCAGCAAATCACAGAAGGGATTCGTCAACGATCTTCTTCAGGAACACCGTGGACAGGATCTCTGTATGGATGATCTCCTTCCAGACTTCACGGAATACCGGATTATCTACCGGGATATCGCCCGACCTACCGATGAACGGACAATGATTTCGACTGTGTTACCCAAAGGGCTCGTTTGTGTTCACACACTCCAGACATTTTCGCCATATGAAGTCAATCCGGACCAGGAAGACCTCTCAGAGTATCCCCTGCGTTCAATCTATGAACGTGCCTACGATGACGAGGAACTGTTCGTCATCACCGGTCTACTGAACAGCATTCCGTTCGATTATCTAATGCGGACGAAGGTCGATTCACACATTGTCCGGTTCAAACTGGAAGAATCACAGGTCCCGCGTCTCACAGAAGGCGACAACTGGTTCCACTATATTTCTGACCGGGCGGCCCGACTCAACTGCTACGGCGAGGAGTTCGAGGAGATGCGGGAACGGCTTGGCGGAATTGACCCCGCTAACGAGGAATCAGAGCGTCGGCGACTTCAGGCCGAAATTGATGCAGCTTCTTTCCACGCCTACGGACTTGATAGGGAGGAAATGCAGTTCGTTCTTGATGACTTTCATCGAGTGTCAAATCCTCGAATTATGACGGAAGCCTACATCGATAGGGTCGCTGAGAAATACACTCATCTTGGAGACGTAGGGCCAATGGAGTAACTTCTGAGCTAACACTACGCCGGTTCTTGAATTTTAGTCCATTCAGGCTTACTGATGAATGCTGTCCAGTGCTCGTCGGGTCATAGCTCCATCGACATTTAGATATTGACGGGCGGTCGTGATGTCCTCCCACCCGAACATTGCTCGGAGTGCGGGAAGATCCAAGCCTCTTCCGGCGTGATAAGACGCTGCTGTTGCACGTAATCCATGTAATGAGGTTGCGTCGTTAGACAATTCTGGCGACAATTTCAGGGCCGTTTCTAGACGTCGCTGTAAGGTCGAGAACGAATACGGCCAGCCACTATGTTCGTCGAGTAACAATTCAACCGCGACTCGAACCCGATACGAAAAGTGGTACGGAACTGTTCGAGATGCGGCTTCTGTTTTCGGGAGCCAATAACGCTCAGCAAAGCTCTGAAAATCCGTATTGGGATTGTGATCTAGCCGTTGTTTCACCGCCTGCCGGCAGTATCCACAAATGCCGCCATCCCGTCCCTTCGTACAGTTCTCCTGTGCGGGAATCTGGATCATCTGCCGCTCTAGGTCAACCCACGATTTCGACAAGTGCGTTGTTTCTCCTGGTCTAAGTCCAAGACGGCCTCCAAGGAGAATGGCCGCTCGTGTTTCGAGCCTCTGTTGTGTATCATCTATTCGCCCAGCACCTTCTAACAGTAGTTCGAACTCGCGTTCGCTAAGGGCCCTCTCTCGTGTTGCTACCATATCCATCGCTATCTGTCGATACAAAGATAATCCGCTTCTTCTTCGAGTGGCAAGGTGAATCGGTTCACAGCCGCTAGAATTGCCGTCTGATATGACAGGAAGTACTTATGGGTCCCCTCCGGACGAAGCGTATGGGACTCTTTGAGACCTTATTTAGCTCATCCACTGGGGATACTGTCCCTCAGGCACAGCAACCGAGTCAGCACGAAATCTTCCCCGAGGACAAGTACAATGTCGCATACGCTGTAGCCGCTCGGCGTGAAGAAATTCGGGCGTTAGAACACCTTCTAGAAGCGGATCAGACCTCACCTACCGCCCTGGAGGCTGAGCCTTTCCTTCAGGATATAATCGAAGATATGGAGCAGGATCAGGAATACTCCCTCCGCCTTCGCACCTCTGGGGAGGAGCTCGTCGACGATATCCGTGAACTCATAGAGCATTGGGATAATCAGGTAGATGAGCAGATAGGGACGATTTGGTGGCCTCTCGGAGCAGATACGACGTTCAGGTTGTACCTCCATTATCTGGAACTCCGTGCTGACGCGGAGGATGACCAATTTTCGTTCCCGGAGTCTGCTGGACAGGTTCACACTCTCGTCCAGCGTGGTCTTAGTGCAATGGAAGATGATGACGACTCGAAGCTCGCTGTAGTCCACAAGCGAGACATTCCTTGGGAAGAACCAGCTGAGGACAGCTGATCCAGTTCGCTCCTTCTCAAAGAGACCGATTAATTGTATCCAGTATCAAACCCAGTTATGGTAGAAATCTCAGACTCCCTGTGTTCGCTTTTCACTGCGAAAATTAAGGAGGAGGATGGCACTTTCGTCATCGAGATTCCTCCGAGTGAGATCAAGCACGGGGCGCTGACCGGTGATGAAACGTATCGCATCGCTCTCCTTGATTCCTCCTCCGAAGCTGAATCAACATCCCCACAGGCCCCACGGCATCCCGCCTCTCAGGGGAGCACGAGCCATGATTCATCTGGTCCTCCTGTTGATGAGGGAGAAGTCCGTGACGTGACAATCGAAACCGTCGGCGATCAGGGCGACGGTATTGCGAAAGTCGAACGGGGGTACGTCGTGATCGTTCCCGGCGCTCAGCCCGGCGACGAGCCAACAGTCGAAATCGAACAAGTTCAGGAGAACGTCGCGTTTGCGAGCATTGTCGATAACGATCCGCGAGCACTCTAACCTGTTGTCCCTTCTGTGGATCGGTCTTCTTCTCGGTAAACCATCGGTGTGAGAAGGCTCCGTTCGCGTTTGTCTGATGGAGGTGGTTCTGAAAGTCACGCCACGTTTTCTTCACGCGCTCGCGATGGTACAACCTTCCAAAGCCGAAATACAATCTATGACAAAGGAACCGATTGAGGTACTCGACGACCTGGCCAACCAGGTCGCCGATGAGTTTGAGGCGTATAGACAGCCGGACGAACTCAAGGATGTCTCGCTCGTGATTGAGAACAGCGACGAGGAACATCCGACGCTGATCGTCCACGTTGATAGAGAGGACGCGGAGTCCCTTGCCGACCGTATTGATGAGTTCCTCCGCGAGCACGGTGCTCGTACTGAACGGGAACGACACTCAGCTACGGATGTCCGTGTGTTAGCGACGGTCGACTGACACCGCCCCTCCAATTTTTGATTGACTCCAAGCACCGCTGAAGGGCCTTATCTTCACTTCCGATCAAGGGGGAGCTTCAGCTCAGGTGGTCAATCTGTGCATCCAGATACTCTTGAAGAGCGGTGACCGTCTCTTCTGAGACAGCTGAAGCCCCGAAGTCACTCCGAAATCCGTGTTTGAGTTCGTCGCTCTCCAAGATCTCCAAACCACGCTCAAGTTGCTCCCGGAGCGCATCGTCGTCCCCTCGCTGCAGGTGGGGCGTGACAGCGTTGAGATCGATCTCTTCTGCGACCGCTAGGACATCCCGAAGATCTGTTTCGCGACCACTGTGGAGCTTTGCCGCGACGAAGACTGCCCCATCGATCACTCTGGCCGTCGTCGTCACTGTACCCCCGCTCACCTCCTGTTGGTGGCTGTAATCGTACAGGTAGTCGAACGACCACTGTGCCTCCGTCTGGCGACACCCGAGTCCGTTCACCAAGAGGTCGAAGCCGATCGGCTGTTGCGGCGTGAGCCGCTTTTCGTACTCGATCACCTCTGTATCGTAGAACCACTCCTTGGCATGGTTGTCCGTTTCCTCGAAGTTCCGACGTTCGAGGAATTCGACGAAGTCAGCTTTGGAGTCCAGCGCGACGACGATATCGAGATCCGTGGAGAAGCGAGCATTGAACGCTGAGACAGCGTACCCGCCGACGAGAACGTACTCGTGGCCCTCTTGGGTGAGCTCCTCGAGCAGTTCTATGAGCGCGTCACTTCGGTTGTTGAAGCTCATGGCTGTGCCCGTTCGGTCTCTCGATACGTGACGCCGAGGTCGAGGTCCTCGTACATCCGGTCGAGCATCGCGAGCGCCGACTGGAACTGGGCGTAGTTCTCACGCATATACTCGATCGTCTCTGCTCTCGGTATTACCGGGTAGCCCTCGACGTGCTCGATGTCGAGGGACGGCCCTGGCTCGAGGACGATCTGTAGCGCTCCGTCCAGCTCGTGACGGGGCTGTCGTTCGAATGCGGTCGGGAGGTCGAACGACTCGAAAAACGCCTCCCAAGCGTCGGCGTCCTCCTCACGGACGGCCAGAAACAGTGGATAGTCGTTGGGCTCGCGACCGACCTGGTAGCCGCCCTGGGTCCACACGTAGACGGCGTCGATCCGTGTGAATGCGAACGGCCAGTCACCGAACTGCGGGATGACGTAGGCCTCCTCGATGGATGGTGGACTGACGCCGGCGCTGGCAGCGACGAGCTCTCGTGCTGCGTCCCTCACGCGCTCGTCGACGACTGAGAGGCCGTCGTCATAGCGGACGTAGCCTGCGTCTTCGAGTCGGTTGACGGCCTGTCTCACCGTCTCGTACGGCGTGTGGAGGTGTTGGGCGACACGACGGATGGAGTCACCACTCTCGATGGTGAGGATGACCTGCGCCGCGGTGTCGTCGAGCACCTCATACATCTGGTGGTTACCAATAATCCGGTAACAGTTAAAAGCCTTACTGGACCCACTATCTTTCAAGCCTGCTCTTCACTCTGGGGCATCTCTGTCGCGTATTGTTCAGCTAAATCGACTACGTCGTAGACGTGAATTCCAGTTTTGAACCACAGCACTCGATCGGCGGCGCTCCCGAACTCCTCGCTCGCACAATCCAGTTGCTCCGAGACAGCCAGTACGAAATTGTCGGCCTCTACCTTTCGAATCTTCTCCAGCTTTGCGTCCAGATACTCGGGTGTCCAGAAGCCGACGATCTCGAGGATCGCTCGCCTGCCATCGGGATGTTCGATTGCGAAGTCGGGGATCATCACCTCGGCACCCAGATCGAAGACATCGTCTTCCCGCACCAACTCCCAATCCGTATTCGCTCGCTCCCACTTCCGGGTGAGTGTCCGCTCGACATCGCTATCGAACTGGTCGCCGGCACTGTAGTGTGAATCGAGGTCCTCCGTGTGGTCGAGCGCGAACTGTCGCGTCGCGCCGGTCGTCTCGTCGACGAGGATCTCGGCAACCATCTCCCAGCGGTCACAGAGGGGCAACGCCGGCAGGAAGTTCGCCATGCGAATCCCGTACTTTTGTGATTTCGAGAACAGCGACGACGGGCCGTCCAGTACTGCCTCATAGCCGGCGGCCTGATCCGTACTCGGGACACGCTCGCCATCGGCGTCGATCGGATAGATGCGATGCATTAACCCGAACAGCTTCACGTAGCTGAATACCGTCCCAAAGTGGTCCCAGACCCGAATCCGCATTTCCGTCGCATCGTAGAGCACCGCCTGGGCGAGCGCGAGGTTGTAGCGGGTCAACAACCAGTCCACGGTGAGATCCGTGTGTTCGTACTCCGCATCGCTGCTGCCGGTCAGATTGGTCGTCGACGTCGACGTATCGTCATCACTGGCGTACTGGGCGGCCGTCCGCGTGCCGATTCGGACGAGTCGTTTGTTGTCTTCGAGATCGGCGTACATCCCTCGATAGCACTCCTCGAGCGACACCCCGAGGTCGTCAGCGACCGCGCTGTACACCTCCAGTTTCTGTGTGTCTTCGCCGAGCGTCGGCTGTCGGACGATCGGATAGCGCTCGTTGGCTTTCTCGAAGAGTCGCCGGCGAATCTCCCGTGGGTCGACGGAGGCGACGACCTCGAACTCACACTCGTCTTTGAGGAGCTTCGCGAGTCCCTGGACGATCTTGTAGTCGGTATCCGCGACGGTGAGCTCGTCAATCGCGTCTTCGAGATCGCCTTTCGGCTCGCCAAGGTGGTTCGCCGCGCAGTTCGGGCGAACCACCGGTACTCGAAGGCACTAATCCGTATGAGTTGTGCGAGCAGATGGACGCGGACGGCAGGGGAGCGTGTCGCAAAATCAAAGAACTCTACAACGGATTATCCAGAAACGCGACTTCCACGGCATAACTTCGTTTATCTGAGCTTGAGTCCCGATCCAAGTCTGTGGCAGTACCTTCACGTATCGGCCGGCCATCATCTGGAGATACTATGGTAACAATCGAGGATATATCCGTGACAACGGCTATCTCTGATAGCGAACAGGCACTCACCATCCGTGCGGATGTCGACGACGGCCCCACTGAGAACCTCCATTATCTCCGTCCGCTTGGCACGAACACATGGTTCACGCTCGTCGGTACGGGACGAGTTGACGGACCGGTAAATAGGGACGCCGATGGTGTCCCCCAGTTTATTCATGAGGTTGAGGAAGAACTGGTCGATCGCGGATATCCGATCAGGCCGCTCCAGCAGGGATCGAACTACCCCGACCCGGGAAGCGTGGAGGTTCGAACTGGCCCGACATCCGAGCGTTACCCTCTCTTCTCCCACCCGAGCACCGTTGTCGTCTCCAAGGCCGGAACCACGGACGACGACATCTCGGAAGACGCCCGCGTGCAGGTGACGTACTCCGATCAGACGGATGATGAGTTCGAATACGACATCCATGTGATCGACGGGGATTTGCCATCCGACTGGGTGCTAGAGGATCTGGTGATTTGGGCAGAGGGGCTGGTCTGGGGCCGAACGAATCGCGCCCATGACCGCCGTGACAGGCCTGAAGATATCGACATTCTCTACCGGAACGCCTGAGTGAAGGCGGCAGAGACCAGGTGTCAGGAACGGCCACAGCCGGTTCCTGCCCGGCCGCGGACCGTAGACTCGCCGACTTTGCTCCGCTGGCTCGCCGCTCGTTCAATCGCGTCGTCGAACTCGTCTGGATCCCAGTCGACGATCTCAGCGCCGTTCTCTTTCAACTTATCAGGGATATCCTCGTCGGAGATATCGTCATCAACCTTGATCGCGACCAAGCCGTTGCCTTCCTTGAGCGAGCGCTCAACCTCGTAATCGACCCAGTCGCTGTCTTTCGTGTTCTCGCCGACCATGACGACGGTGACCGAGGTACCTTTCATTTCGTCCCGGATGCAGCTACGGATGTAGTCGTCGTTTGTGCTGTCTACAGGATCGAGGAGGTGTCGGTCGTGGAAGGAGACATCGACGTTGTTGTTCCAGCGGAGCAGCCGGAAGCCTTTCGCTTTCATGCGGTCGCTTCCTTCGTAACTGATGAAGACGCGGCGGGTCGGCATTGGTGATGGCGGCCTGGAAAGCCGTGCTTATTGATAAAACGTGGCTAGGCCTCTTGTGCCTTTCGCGTAGTAATCTCCCAGTACCGGTTTTCCTGGCTGGTGAGCGCCAGCACCCGATCGACGAACACCTGCTCAGGGTCGTCTACACCCTCGTACTCATCCGTCCGCGTCTTGAACATCTGCTCTTCCCGCCGCAGGCCTTCGGCGGTGGTTCGGTAGTTCATCCACTTCTTCTGATAGTTGAGATAGGATTCGAGTGCCTCCAAGATGATAAGCAGGACCGCAGCGATGATGATTGTGTTCTTCCAGACCGTGCTGCTCGTCACAGGGAACAGCGACACGGCGACAGGTAGGATGGCGGCCAGCACGATCTGTGCGCCCTTCATTAACCGATGCATCCATTTGTTACGAACCGCCTTGTCGTCATACCACTCGAACTGTCCTTCGTAGAACTCGTAGAATTCGTCGAAATTATCTACCATCGGTAAGGCTCCACGGTCACAGAATCGACTCTTCCTCAATCTTCGTCCACCGGTCGTCCAGCAGTGCTTCGAGGTCGACGTCCAGATTCTCCGCGGCGATGAGCAGATCCGAGACGATCTCGACGGTCTCCTCTTCGAGCAGTTCCCGGGTGTTCATCGGCTCCATGTGGTCGAGGGATTCCATCGCATTCGACATGCTGCCGGCGGGCGCGGCCATCCGCTGGAACAGCCAGTCCTGGACCTCCTCCGAATCCATCGGGTCGTCAGCTGGATCCAGCTGTTCCGCCCATTCTGCGACGCCCTCGGCTTCGATCCCGAACATCTCCTCCAGCTGCGCCTGCAGGTCCAGGTTGAGCGTGTTCGCCGCCGCGAGGGCGACGATGAAGCTGTCCGCCAGCGTCTTTTCGAGTTGTTCCATCCGCGTCTCCTCGTCAGCGTAGTCTCGGGAGAGGCGGCCAACATATTTCGAGAAGTGCAGGACGTAGTGGTTCATCCTGTCGGGATACGGAAGCGTGTAGACATCCCGGTGATGTCCTTCGTCGTGCTCCTGCTGCCGTTTCTGCAGGTCAAGGAGGTCTGTGGAGTCGGTCATGCGTTGATCGCTCGGTCGGGAATAACCCCGCCTCCATTATCACAGTTAGGGCACAGTTTCAGCGGGGCCTCGTTCTCGAACTCATGCTCGCAGAGCAGGCAGAACCAGTCGGACACGCCTCTAGAGGTGATAAGATCGAGATCGACGTCGAACTCGTCGACCTTCTGCTCTAGGATTTCCTTATTGCCGTCATCCTCCTCCGTGGTCGCCATCTCGACGTAGTTCTCCACGGACTCCCAGTCGAAACTGTCCTCCCGCTCCCAGGTCGGGTACCGGTACTCGTGGTACCGCTTGTTGATCCGTTCCAGCCGGCGGATCTCCTCAATGTACCGCTCAGAATAATCCTCGCGGTCGTGGAGGAGGGCGAGGAGGTCGGCGGTCCGGTCGGGACCGACCAGCTTCTTCCGGAACCCGCTCTGGATCCCGTCGAATCCTGTCTCCTCGGCGACGGTCTCGAAACTGATCGGTGGATAGACCCAGTGCATCTCGTCGGCCACCAGTCGATAATCATCCTGAATGCTACCGTCCCGGTAGTTGGTGAGCAGTGGCCAGCCCAAGGAGTGCCAGCCGATGTGGTAGTATCCGGCGAGGTGGCGGTCGCCGTGGTAGTTGGTGCAGAAGAAGAGATAGGGGCGGTCGTTCTTGACCAGGCCGGAGCGGATGTCCCGGGTGCAGGTAGAGCAGAGGCCGTAACTCATCGTTTCGAGGTTCGGATCGCTCTTGTTGTCGTTGACCTTGGTGACCTCTCGGACCGGATACTTGCTGATGTCGTCCTCGCAGTAGTAGAGCGTCAGATAGCTCTTGGCGTCCTCCGATGCATTATGCTCCTCCCACGGATCGTTGGGGGGCATAAAGTCGCGTGCAGCATCGGAATCATATCTCATACTACGTAGAGATGCGATCCTCCGGCCGCCTAAAGGTTTCTCCGCATGAATGTTCGCTCGGTAAAACGGGTTCCCGTAAGATTCAATGAGTCAACGGCTGGTTTTCACAGCATACGAGTAATGTCTCAATCCTTAACGAAGCCCGACGAGATCAGGGATAGTCTCGACGAAGATACGCTTGACCTGTTCTGGCGGTTCATCACCGAACGTCAGCAGGTGTGGTATCGTCGGGTGGTCGAGGGGCAGCAGTCGCCGTGGACGGACGACGATATTCTCCAAGAATACCGGTTCACGAACGTTTATCGCGAGCTCGATCCCGGGACGCAGTACGTCATCCAGTACATCCTCGAGGTCGATGCGTCCCGGCAGGACAAGATCTTCAATGTGATGCTGTACCGGTTGATCGGCCGGCTGGAGACGCACGACTATCTCGGGTTCCAGTCGCTCGACGACTTCGACGCGGCCGAGTTTGAGGCCCAGTTGAAACATCGGCGCGACGAGCTGGACGAGACAGTGTTCACCGGGGCGTACATGGTCAGCGGCTACAACCACATGGGGTCATCCGACAAAGTCGAGAACGTGGCTGCGCTCTTCGACGAGCTCACCGCGGACCCCAACTTCTTCGACCAGGTGCTCGCAGCCGACTCGCTGGAGGATGCCTACGACCTGATCCGGGCGCAACCTGGGTTCGGGAACTTTCTCTCCTACCAGACCCTTGTGGACCTCCTGTATCCCGTCGATTCCTACGACGGTGATAGCGTACTCTCGTTCTCACCTGACGACTGGTCGTCACCGGGACCGGGCGCGCAGAAGGGATTGAAGCAACTTGTCACCGAGTTCAACGGATTCGACCGGCTTGCCGTAATGCGGTGGCTACGCCAGCACCAGCAAGAGGAGTTCGACCGGCTTGATTTGGATTTTCCCTTCCTGGAAACGGAGGCGGGCGACCCGCTGGAACTGTCGCTGGCGAACATCCAGAACTGTCTCTGCGAGTTCTACAAGTACCACAAGATCCTGCACTCGAACGGCCGTGCCCGCCGATGCTTCCGGGACTCCGAGGCCCGGTCCGGAAACGAGCTGCGGAGCATCTACGAAACGGCACCACACATCCGGGTTCCGGAACGGAGCAAGATATAAATCCGGCAGTCCGTAAGCGGAGGTAAGTGGTGTCTATCATGGCACGTGACGAAGTTCAGCTTGGAGATCGTCGCTAAAGACGACAAAGTAAAGATCAATCTCCCGGGTGATCGGACGTTCGGTATCACTTCCACTTCTAGTGGGGCTGCGTTCATCCCGGACTGGAACGATCGCCATTTGACTTGGGCGGCCGACGAGGATACGGGTGCGCCGTTCCAGCACGTCACCGACGAGACGCGAGAGGAGCCAGTCGCGAAGGTCGAGTACGGGTCCGAGGACGAGTACCTGTACGAGATGTACAGCGCCTACGGCGCGTTCGGTCAGTTGAAGCCAGCGAACTGGGTGAACGCCGATTATCTCTGGGAACTCGACGTGGATGCCTACGGTGAGGTCCTCGAGGAAGCCGGCGTCATGGAGCGTAGCGACACCCGGTTGTGGTTCAGCTTTACCCGCCTGAAAGAGTTCATCGAGGACCTGGCCGACGACAAGGAGGCGTTCGTCGAGTTCTTCGATCGTGTCTACGACAAGGTCGGGCGGTGCGAAGCGTGGGAGAGCGATTCACGCCTCTTTTTCACGCCCGGCCTAGAGAGTCTGGTCCTGCAGCGACCGGACGGGTACGTGATGGAGCTGTCGATGGCGGACCCAGTCAATGTGTTCGACCGGATGCGGAGCGCCCGTTCTGTCGATGTAATGTACCAGATGTTCAAGGATCCGCCTCTTTCGGCCTGATACGCGAGTCAACAAAGGACGATCCGACAGTTACAGGTCGCGCGGCTGGACGCCTACCTGATGGACCTATAAGAGGTGGACGAGACGCCGGAGGAGATGATAACGGGAGGAACACGCCGATAACAGCGTCCACGCTAAAATTAGGGTTGAGTGTCAACGAGGCCCTGGCCTCATCAGTCCACGGTTGACAGCCCACTCAGTCCAGACGGTCGAGCGAGCCATAGAGCTCCTCGTTCTGAATGTGGGTACAGAACTGTGCGCAGAGCCGACAGCAGTCCGCGGCATCGGTGAACGTCCGGACACTGGCGTCCCAGCGCGCGTGGACGGCGCCAAGCATCGCACTTCGAACCGATGGTTCGGTCGCGACCATCACCCGTCGCGCACGCCTTGGTGGCGTTGCATCGGCTGCCGGCCCCTGCATTCCAGCTGTCGACAGAATCTCCTCGAGGACGCTCCCGATCTCGATCCCGACACCGAGATTGTCGCCGACCTGTGGAGCGATGAAGATTGTTGCATTACTCGCTTGCGCAAAGGCGATACTCTGTGTGGCGGCATCCATCTCGTCGAGCGGAATCCCGACATCGATTGCGAGAAAAGCATTAAATCCGCGGTCGCGGAGGCAGTCCCGCGTCTCCTGCAGGAGCCGCAACACCTCGTCTTCGGCGTACTCGCCGCTGGTCTCGTCCCACGTCGCAAATGACGGGGCAGCGGTTTCGACATCGGCGTCCGCCGGCAGCAGCGCGTCGACGTCGAATGTCCGGTATGGGCCCATCAGATAGACGAGAAACTGTTCCCGCCGGACTGGAGCGAGCGCATCTGAATCACCAGCGGCACGGGGGAGATTATCGATAATCCGTTGCCGCATTCGACTCGTCGATTCGGAACGGTAGTATATAAATATCGGTGTTCTCAGGAATATTCTAGTCGAGAACGACTAAGTATGTGGCGTCCCAACGTAGGACCCGAGGCACCCCCAAATGTCCGAAACCGATCGCCAGCCAACAGAGGAGGTTCGTCAGCCGGAACCGCCGCTTCCCGAGGATAGCGGGCTGACGCTTGAGGAGTATCTCGCGATGCAACAGGCGATCGGCCACCCGACGCGGTTCCGGATCCTCCGCACGCTCGTCGCCAACGACGAACTGAGTGCTGCCGATCTCAAGACCGCGGTCGAGGTCGAATCCCACAATTTCCACTACCATCTCGACGAACTGGTCGACGTCGGGCTTGTCGACAAGCGCCAGCGACGGACCGCTGACAGCCAGGGTTTTTACACGTACTATCGGCCGACGGCAATGGGGCGGGGTATTCTTGAGCACGGTGTCGAAGAGCTGATGCGCCGTGAACGGGAGTTCAACGACGCCTATTCGTAAGCTGTCGTAGGGTTCTCTGTCTGTGTCGTTCCCAACGCTCATCGGAACTTTTGCCGGGTTTCAGCACATCATATCGCCAACCAACAAACACGGTTTGCTGAATCGGATTGATCTCTTCCGCAACCATCAGAACGTCTCTGCAATCCGTCTCGTGGCTGCCGTGGAGCTTCACTACCACGAGTACTGATCCATCGATTACTCAGGCGGTCGTCGTCACTGTTCTACTGGTCACCTCCCGTTCCTGTCTGGGGTCGTGTAGATAGTCGAACGACCACGGTGCCTCGGTCTGGCGGGAATCCGAGGCAGTCTACCACCCCGGTTTCTCATATCGGAATGGCTGGACAATGTCGATATCGCACCCATTAGGATAATGTGAATAATGTGGATAATGTAGATTCTGTACATTGCATTCCTTGGCGCTCGAAGGTTGTAGTGATAATTGTGATGAATGTGTGCGGAATGTAGAGCCAAAAAATAGCTAGGAATGTGTTTCACTTCCACCCCGCTTACTCAGCCTTTATGTTACTTAGTTGCTAGAATTAGATATGGTCAGTTCACCATCTGAGGACAGCGGTTACGCCTATTCTTGGGCAGAGGCAAAACGGTTAGCACGCGAGCAAGGGTACGGAGTGAAAATCACCGTTCCGAAGACTGCCGAACTTACGCTCCCTCCGGGATTCGAGCGTTCGTATTGGTCGATTGAAGCTGGTGCAGAGGCGGTGTACCGGGATCAGCGAGAGACGGATAGCTTCCAGATCCGGGAGTACGAGGATGAATGGACAATCGAATTAGACCGCCACAACCCAGAGACCGGCAATGCGATCGCCCACGGGATCTATGATGCACCGAAGTATACCCTGGCCGCTGTCGGAATTGCAGGTGCAGCCGTTAGCAGCTTTAGTTCTTAATACATGACGGTTTACGAGATCAGTTACGATTTACACGAACCGGGACAGGACTACGAAGAGATCCACGAGGCGATCGAGTCCCTAGGTCCGACATTTGATGCTCTTGAGTCCACCTGGTTGGTTGACGTTTCAAACAAAGGCGCGGGTGATATCGCCGATGAGCTGACTGGTGTCACCGACACGAATGACTCAATCGTCGTAACCCAAATCCCAAAGAGTGGTGGAGGAAGGTGGGCGTATCGTAATGTCTCAGGTGGTCTTGGAGATTGGTTTGATGAGCACCTGTAGCATTTAGACCGATCTCTCTTACAAAAAGTAGAGGTGTGCTCTTACCGATGAGAGTTTGCCAATCTGACTCTACCTAGATAATGTAGATTGCGTAGATTATATTTAAATGGTAGAGATCGGGGAAGTTGGGATTGTGCCCAAAATATGAATAATGTACAAAATGTAGATTGTGTAGATAGCACGCCCAATTTGTCTGACGCAGAATTAAGGTGGGTGAACTTCATTAGCCGCGTATGAGCAAGGCAAAACTCACATTATCAACGAAACGAGCGCAACCTCCAAAATCTACACAATGTAGATTGTCTACAAAATGTACAAAATCCACCCATTGCGGGGGTGCTGACTCATGAGTGCTGACGAGTTTGAAGGACTTCCTGGAGCAGCTGTCTCGTTGCTCAAGGGGGGTGTAGGAAAATCCACGATCGCGCTCAACATCGCTGATCGACTCGCTGACCGCGGCCATGAGACGGTACTACTGGATCTGGATAAGGACGGGCACATGACGACCCAGCTTGGGTACGACGATGCGTACGACCGCGATGCGAACCTCGGTGACGCCCTTATCGATGGTGAGGACCCCGAAGACCTGCTTATCGAGACGGACTTCGGCGTTCACCTACTCCCGTCGAGTAACGAGCTCGAGAACGTCGAGACGAGGCTGAAGGACGAACGGTTCGCAGACGTGAAGCTTCGACGGAACGTTGTCGATCCGCTCATTCAAAACGGATACGACTACGTGATAATTGATGCCGCAGGTGGCCGTGGGAAACTCTCCGACAACGCCCTCATCGCCGTCCAGCGCGTCATAATCCCGCTAATCCCGCGTGCTGGCTCGATCAACGGCCTCAATAAGATGATTGAACGCCAGATCTCCCCAATCCGGCAGAATATCGGGTTGGATATCCTCGCAGTCACTCCGAATATGATTCGCGAAACAATGGGACAACGCAACGAGCATCGGACTCTCGTTGAAAATCTCAACCGGGAGTTCGGTTCATTCGTCCCCGAGTACGCTCGTGTGGACCCGGAGATCTTCGATGCCCTCGATGATTCGGGACGCACCATCGATAGTATTCCGAAGCCAGGGATTCGCGAACGGACCGCGATTTCTCGCGCGTTCAAGCAAGGAATGCCGGTCTCGGAGTTCGATGAAGATTGCGACCAGATCCCGAATTTCGACCACTTAGCGGACCTCGTGGAGGAACACAGCCATGCCTAATGAGGACGACCGTTTCGGGGACGTCGCTGAACAGCTCAAACAAACGGAGGAAGGAGCCGAATCGGATGACGACGAACGTACTGACACCCAGGATGAACCGCAACCGGATGAAGAGATAACTACTGAGGACACAGAGTCGGAGACTGAGTCCATTCCTGAGCAGGATGAGGAGGATGTGGACGAATCCACCGGTGGACCGGCCTTCTCCTTTGATGAGACCGATATGCACGGCTTCTATGTCCGGGAGGACACGTGGGTTGGCGTCACCCGGATGCGATCATCGGTAACTGCTGCGTGCTCTATGTTTGATGTTCCCGAATTTGAGGGAAGAGAGTTTCAAGATGCGTGTCTCCGGGTAATTGCGGACCACGGTGATGAGGTCGCCCTCCAGATCCTCCGGGAGCGTGGTATCGAAGCCGATGAGGAACGTCTTCAGGAAGTTGTGGAGATGCTGAGCGAGCAAGCTACGAACGACTAACATTGGATTTGGGTGATTTCCCTCATCATTCAGATTTCGTGCGCATTGTACATTATGCAGATTGTGTAGCAAGCCATCTGCTTGCAGTCTCGCGATTATTCTCGGAACCGGGTCCGAACCACATTTCTCGTAGATAAGGGAGCTACAAACGAGAATAGCGACTTGTCCCAATTAGTCAGATGGTTTTAGTCCAGAAATAAAAACGGATACAGAAACTCACCAGATGGTGTTAGCAGATTAACTTTTTCTTTAGGAAAATAACGGAAAACCGCGACAGCTGCCGCTCAAGATTCTGCAAGCCGAAGAATCAGATCTACGGACTACCCAATCTCGCGGAGGTACGAACCCAACGCTCTGACGAAGGTTCGGAAGCCGACCTCTGGCGGTGAGCGAATCTCTCTATCTTTCCCCACCTTGATGAGATAGTCCGTCAGCCGCCAGAGGTTGTAGAGTAGCGCCGTCAGCACGAAGTTAGTGAAGCGAACCCGATAGTCCATCGAGGAGGTTCGGGGCAGCAGTGCCTCGATTGACTTGTACTGGTTCTCGATGTCCCATCGGCGGCTGTATTGATTCACGACGGCATTGATCTCATCCGGCGCGACATGATCTCGGTTTGTGACGTAAACGCCGTAATTACCGTCGGCATCGTCATCATCGACTGGCGCGTAAATGAATTCTGCCGTGTGGTGAACCTCACCGTCTAACCCCATCGGAACATCGTGTTTGACGCCAGCGTCGACACCGTCAGTCGTCTTGATATCCTCGATGGACTCCAGTTCATCCGTATATTTTGGAACCGGCGAAAGGTACGTCAGACCTCGGTCTTCGACAGCGGCATAGACCTCTTTGCTGTAGAAGCCCCGGTCGAACATCACTGCGTCGAGGTCCACATACTGCTGTGCGCTATCCAACAGCCGTGAAACAAGGCTTGCTTTCGAATAAGATGGGGCATCGTCTTTCTCCCAATTGGAATTTTCTTTGACTGGCTCAATACCGAGGATGATCGGAGTCATATCACCCACCAGCGTGATTGTGGCGTACTTGAAGCCACGTTTGTATTCGTCATCTTTCTTGTAGCCACTCGCCATTCGTGGGAAGGTCGTGTTGACTATCTCCCGTTCTCTGTCCTCCCACGGTGAGGTCCAGATTCGCTCATACGTGATATCGATGGCAGCGACCTTCTCACGGTCATCAAAGGGGGTATCTCCACGGATCGAGTTGATGATATTCTCTGTTGCACTATCGAACGCGCTCATCAACTCGTCACGGATTCGGTCGATGGCTGGCATTCGATCATCGTCGAGAAGTTCGTCAATCGTGAGCTGTGCATCTTCGTCTGCGGGTGTTGCGAACTGCTTGAGAACGCGGAGGATCGTCGACCCATCGGCAGTCAGCTCATCATCGGTGAGCCAGCCGTATTCGCCCTCGGAATGGGCACTCCCCTTGTGTTCACAGATACGTGCGACCATATCGAGAATTGCCTCATCGTCGTAGGTCCTGTTCAGTGCCCGCCCACTCTCAAATTCAGGGAAGGCGTGTTTTCGGGCGAGTCGAATCGTCCTGGTGGCCTTCTGTTTCGTATATTCGGCCTCACTCTCGTCTTCGCTGGCCTCCTCTTCTGGGTCACTTGGAACAAGCGCATCGGGAATAATCCCCTGTTTATTGGCTTCGAGCGCGATTCCGGTTGCGGCAGATTTTATGATTTGCCGTGTATCTGGGCTGAACTTCTCCCAGATGTTCGAGATAGTCTGTTGTCGCGGTGGGATTTCAAGACCGAATCCTTTGAGAAGCGAGGGGCGATTTGCCAATCGGTCAGCTAACTCATTTTGCGACAATTCTCGGATTTCCTTGTAGAGAAACGCTCGGGCCATGGCTTCCGTCGTGAAATTTGAGCGGCCCTGTTCGCGGTGGTCTGTAAGTATAGATGTAGGAATTGAGACGTGTTTCAAGACTCCCCAGAGATGATTTGCTGCCTCACAGACGGCACTCGCGCTCATCACAATTGCTTGTGACGCCGCCGGAGAGTCCCTGGAAGTCATGTATTCAATCACCCAATTTTACTTTAGTTCGAACCAAATATCTCGGAGTGTGATTTCCGAATTCTTTGACTGAACAGAAGAGAAGTGAGATTATAAGGGGTATAGCATCAGATGATGTACCAATAGATTTAGTAAGAGAATAGGTCTATTTGCGGAATTGGTTTGAATTAAGAATAGGTTGGGACTATAACTCACCTCGTCAGCTACTCCGATACAATGGGATTTGACAAGATAGACGATTTTCTTCAAAAGAAGGGTGCTGTTGAGGTTATTGTGGAGATCGGATCTGGGAGTGCTACCTACCAGAACATCAACGAAGCGGTGTTGGCGAGTTCATCAACAGTGTCGAACCGCTTGAACGAAGCAGTTGAAAATGAATTGATAGAAGTAACACATCGACCGACAGATTACGGAACGCAAAAGCGATATACTCTGACCAACTCCGGGAAACGCATCTACGATTGGGTTTTAGATATAGACCTCGAAAAGAAAATCCGTGAACTTCGTCGGGTTCAACGTGACCGTGATAACAAAATGGATCAGCTACTCGATTACGTCAATAGAGATTCGGTTCTGTTGGAAGCGTATTCTGAACCAGAGCGACGCCTGCCCGACGAGGAGCTAAAACGGATGTCAGATGAGTGGTGGGAAAAACACCGCCATGACACTCTCCATAGTTCTCTTATCCGCCGAGATAAAGACGAAGATGGTTCCTAGTTAAGTCTGACCAATCACTACCTGTCTGGTGGATTTAGATTCTTCATTCGGAAATCTGATTGAGCAACGTATTCACCCGCTAGTAGCGCAATCTCGCGCGTCCGTCGAATATCTGCAAGATTGTGACAGAGCAGCGCCTCCCAGTCCCTGCCCTCAAAGGCGTCAACGGCCTCGCTACTCTTGTCGAACGGGTCGCATGTCTCTCCACCGATGAGTTGATTGTAGACACCGACGAGGTCGCAGACATCGTCGGTATTGAATCGGTCAACAATATCGAACATATCTGCGTAGGCCATGTCGGGGAACGGCCACGCAACGTCGTTGCTCACACACGCAGTCCGAAGGAATGGGAGGTCAAAGCCGCCTTTCCATGTCTCTCCATTGAACGCTGTGAGGTAGTGCCTATCCCCGTCGAGATGGCTGTCGCCTATCTCACGAAGTGTCTCCAAGAGGTCCTGTTCACTATGACAGACAGCCAAATCGAGATGTTGTCCTGAGTGGGCCTCCATCGCTCGGTTTAGTTCGGTGTGATCGACATGTTGCCCGTTTGTATTCACAATCAGGAACTCACCGAGTTGATGTGCCAGACCAGCGACGGTGATGACTGAGTCCGAGTCAAACCCATTCGTTTCGATGTCGAATGCTACTGGTTTCAAATCGCCCATGGTTGTAGGTATTCTATCGGGAGTATAGGATTGAGCGGGTAGTTTCCGAAATATATGATGACATATTTTCAGTGTCCCGCTCACTGAATGGCTGCTTAATATGCCTGCGAACTGCGAAGTTGTGGTGCCTCGGCCGTCACCACTGAACGCGGTTCTTCTTACGTGATATCTGTCCCTAACACGTCGAAACTCGGTGGTAACTCCGAGTACGGGTCAAGGTGTTTGATTGAAATCGCCGGGTTCCGAATCGCTTCAGCACCCGATTCGTTCCGTTGTTTCAAATGCAAGGATACTGTGACGGCTGTCACTCGACGGGTCGATGCGAGCTGCCGGCCAACTTCGGTACGAATGTCGTCAACGAGCTCCTCGGCGACGTCAGCCCCGAACGGCGCGTCAATATGCAGGATATTAGGGTGTTCCTTACCGAATTTCCGACGCGCCTTATCTACTTGCCCGGCTAAGCGAGACACCCGGTTTCTCTCGAAACGCGACGGCACACAAGAGAATTTTAAGCCCGTGAAAAAAGTCCGGGCAGGCATGTCAATTAAATCTGCGTTGAAACACGATTCGACATCATTCAAACCGAGATCGTCCCCGGCGGCCATCTTCACGAGTGGTTGCAGGTACGTTTCATACACCTCATCATGCTTCGCAAGCGCATCCTGCCCAGTATCAATCACCCACACCCCTTCCTCGTGCCGTTTTTTGACGTTAAACACCGTCACGGTTCCGAATGGCAACGATACTGATACCGGCCCGTTCCGTACACGCTCCGGGAGATTGTCAGTTACACCGGTGAGATCGCTCATCTCCGGCTCAGACGAGTACTCGTAGACGGCCGCGTGACCCGGATCTAAGTGCTGGATGGTCCGGTTGTTGAGTTTATTAGCGATGCTTTTCGCTTTCTCAACTGATTCGCTAACAGCATCAACACGTTTGCATTCAACGAAAACTTTGAACGGTGTTCTAAGTAGGATATCCGGCGTTTTCGAATTGGAGCGGTCCTCGGCGAGGAACTGCACGGTGTGCCCGCGGCGGTCGTAGAAGTACCCGGTTCGGAGCTCGTACAGTGTGTGTTCGTAGTGCCTTGAGTTCCGAATCCCGTCTCTGAATTGCTCTGCGAGAGTAACGTCAATTGGTTCGAACGTGGCCGGATCGACGACGGTTGCATCGGACTCGGTTAACTGTATGACGCACCGACCGAGGTCGAGGAATTCCAACGTCGGCATGGATAACTCCGGGAAATGCGATTCGAATTCATCTTCGACGTACCCGAGTTCTTTCTGGGCGCGTCGATAATTCTGCACGAGTTGAGGGGCTGTTTTGTGCGAATCGGCGTCCCGGTACTTTTCGACTTGCTCCTCAAGCCAACGTTCGCCGATGAATTCGGCGGCTTTGTCAAAGCAGTCGTCTTGGGGTAATCGCTCAGGCATTAATTATAGTGTGATTGTTCTGATTATCTGTTTCGTTCATATGTTTCAGAGTTACCCTGTCGGTGTAGTGGTTTTGGAGGTGTGTCCGATGTCTTCCCATTCTTGCCCAGAATGGAGTCAAGTCGGTGTCTCACGATGCCCGTCACCTACAGTTTGTCATGATTTCTTGGCCGGGAAGTGAGGTTAACGTAGACAGCATACTACATAATAGCGTTGAGTACGAAGCTAGAATCTAGTGACGACTTGCTTTACATTTCGCAAGTCGAGGTGGGTTCACTAAACCCTCTGTATTTATCAATGTCACTGCGTTCGCTTCACCACGATTTGACTGACTAACTATTCAGTAGGCGTGCAGAGTTAGCGATGAGACTCGACTTTGATGATTGGATAGCCCATTTCGTCGGCAATTATGGTAACAGTGGTTGTATCAGCTTCAAACTGAAGCGTCATTTTCAGTTGGTGATCTTGGAAAAGACCGTCAAGCGCATCTGTGTTAATATCTTCACTGATGCGCCATTTTGTTCAATCACATCCTCGTCGTGAGCCTCTGCTACTGCCGTTACGACAGATGTGCTCAGCTCTTCGTCCCCGGATGGCTCGTAGTAGAAGTTCTGTTCAGCATCCATATAAGACAATGAAGTTAACAACTGAAAATGGTTATTTCCACTATATATCTTGGTAGTCATCTCTTCAAGAAGTTATGAAAAGATTGTAAACATCAGGGCGATATCCTATCAGCATTCGGATTACCAGCCGTTCATCAGCTAAGATTTCGATGAAAGCGGTTAAGACGCAGGCAGGCAACGGACCGATTATCAATGCCTGGCCCAGATGAAATCCGTTCTATACTTGAGGATTTCGTCGACGATCTTGATACAGAGCTGGATCCTCAACGCCTGGAAGAAGTCCTTATAGGGCAAGACACTCCGACCTCTGCCGAACTCGGAAGTCAGCCTGAGCCCTGGGTTCGCCGCCACCTGATTCGACCACTGCTCGATGAAACAGATCTCTACTGGGAGAACGAGATTCACGGTGGCGGGGAAGGCTACCCTGATTTCGGGATCACAAACCTCGATGTCAAGGTAATCGGTGAAGACAAGAAACTCAACGGCTCCGAAGATGCCGTCAACGACATCAAAGAATACCTGAATAACCGGGCTGCCAGTCAGGGAGCAGAGTACGGCATCGCTACAGACGGCATCACCTGGACACTTATCCGGATTGAACTCGGCGGCGACTACCTGGACTACGACCAAATCGATCCAACTCCAATCAACTTCCGACAGGAGCTCCTGAAGATCGCTTCAGAAAGAACCTCTATCTCCTACTCAGCAGTTTCCGAAGTCGATATAGATGAGAAAGCCGCCGAGTTCTACGATACCTTCACCCGAGACAGTTTTAACCAACTTCTGACCCAGGAAGCACCGAAACGAATCCGGAAAAAGAAACAAGCCGGGATTGAAGAATTCTACAATCTTTATGTTCAGATCTTGTTCGGGGAGGGATCTGGAAGCTTCGACTACGACACCACTCTCATAGATAGTATCGAAGGCCCAGATTCCGCCTCCGAAGCTGATAAGCGGAAGTTCGCTATCAGACTAGTGAACCGGCTGCTGTTCGTGAAGTTTCTTGAGGACAATGAGGTGCTGCCAGAACAGTTCCTAACTGAACGAGTTGAGAAGTACCAGGAGG
Source organism: Haloarcula sp. HT12 (assembly GCF_055271655.1). Taxonomy (NCBI): domain Archaea; kingdom Methanobacteriati; phylum Methanobacteriota; class Halobacteria; order Halobacteriales; family Haloarculaceae; genus Haloarcula; species Haloarcula sp. HT12. Next base: position 4,093 of record NZ_JBUXKW010000007.1, on the reverse strand, counting down.
CTCAGGAGGTCGATCAGTTAACCGGCGGTCTGTACAAGACTCAGCTTCAACCGATTTTCTATTCGTTATTCAACACCGAGAAGGATGACCGGATCTCGAAGCACAAAGGGGGCTGGTTCGACGATGTCGAGTATCTGAACGGCAGCTTGTTCGCTCCGGAGGAGCAAGAGCGAGAGTACGATGTCGACGACCCGATGCTTATCACAGTCGTCCGAGACCTTATCGAAGGCTCCGAATTGGAAGAAGACAACGGTAGCCTCGACCCATCTGTTCTTGGCCAAGTCTTCGAGATGACCATCAACCACATCAACAGTGGTCAAAGCCAGAAGGACGAGGGAGCTTACTACACTCCGAGCGACGTAATCCAGTTAATCAACAAGGAGACGGTGGACCCGAAGGCATACGAGATCCTGGTTGAATCCTACAGCACTCGTCTCTCTGATGCCTCCAATATGGACGAGGAGACAGCTCGTGAACTGGTCAGCGACTACGAACTCGGAGAGATGCTGCGGGAGATTGAGGAGAGGGAAGGATATTTCAGAGATCCTGAAGCCCTCAGAGAGGCATACAATCGGCTGGGCGAGCTGAAAGTTGTTGATCCGGCGTGCGGCTCCGGACACTTCCTGACTGGGGTAATGGATGAGATACACCGTATCCGGATGTCGCTGCTTCGAGGTCTACACGGAGACGACCTAACGGATGCTGATATTTATCAGTCGAAGAAGGAACTGGTTTTGAACGCTATCTATGGTGTTGATATCAACCCGATTGCCATCGAGATTGCGAAGCTACGTGTGTGGCTGAAAATGGTTGAGGAAGGATGGGAGAGAGATTACGGCGAACTACCAAACATCGATATCAATATTGTCGCGGGAAACTCCCTGATCGGTCTTCCGCCACGGAGCGAAGGTCAGTCTGACTTGACTTCGTTCGAACTTGATCTTTCCAGCTTCCGTGAGGTCCGTGGGCGTTACCGTGAGGGTGAGATTTCACGCCGGGAACTTGACCGGCAAATTGACGATCTCCGTCCCGAGTTGAACAGCCACTTCCTCGACCAGATGAATCACTACATAAAAGACGAGGTTGAATCCGAGTCAAAGTGGGAACAACTGGTTGAGGATCTCAATACTCTCTACCCTTCTATCCAGAAGGTCACTGTCCGCCGATATGACAACGAAGAGTTTTCTGAGGAAAAAAAGCAGGAGTTAGCTGATGCCGGGTTCAACGTTGAGCCGAGGTATGGTAAGAGTGCGAAACTGGTTGAAAGCAACCTGAATTCAGCGGATTCGATTTCGAATTTTGTAGGTGGCGACTACTTCTTCGAGGTAGAGCGTCAGCTGCTTCGGACAGACGTGGAAAAGCTGGATTCGATGGCTCTGGAACCGGATAACCCGAATCTGGCATATGGAACGTTCCATTGGCCGGTGCAGTTCCCGGAGGCTACCCGTGAGAAAGAGAACGGGAGCGGCTATGAGGTTGAATTCGATCTCGTGGTCGGGAATCCGCCTTATGGCGATGTTCAAAGCGATTTGGAGAAGCGGTTCACAGAGGGATACAAGACCGGTACCGTGAACGACGTAGTTGCCCCATTCATTGAGCGGCAAACTCAGATAATGAAGGAGGGCGGTTACTTCGGTAATATAGCTGCTCTGGTGTTTGCATATCAAAGTAACGCGTCATCAGTTCGAAAAGTTCTACGGGAGAGCCTTGGAGACTCAAGAGTTGCTTGCTTCACTCGTCGCCCCTCTCAAGTCTTTGCAGGCTCGCAGGCACGGACAGGTATAATAACCGCTCAAAAAATTGATGACGGTGAGGGCTCTTTCAAGACCAGTAAATTCATCAGGTTTACTGAAGACAACAGGAGAGAGGCTTTCAGCGGCATCAATTATCAACCCACTGAAGGCTTAATTCTCGGTGACAGAATAAACGACGATAAGGACAAGAGCTTACCTAAGATTGGAGATAGAGAGCTTCGGAATATTCTTGAGAAGCTCAGGGATTGCTCCGACAACGTAATTGAAGATATCTCTCAGCGTTCTAATGAAACAGGACACGTTGTCTGGAGATCTCGCCACCCTGCATACTTCATCAATCCGTGCCTGGAGAATCTGTACCCTGATGACGAGGTGCCGCAAGACTTCGATCCATTCTACTTCGACAATGAATTGGAGCGTAGGTCGGGTTTCCTGTTGCTCCAGTCTTCTCTATTCTATATGTACTGGATGGTTTACGAAAACGAGAGAGACGTGAACTGGAAATCAATTGATTCTTTCCCGGTGCCGACTATGGAAAAGTTAGAAGGAAAAGAAGAGAAAATAATCGAACTTTCTGATGTTCTCTGGGATGAGATGAATGACCGTTTCCTCGGAGGAAGTCGAGAGATGATTCAGCAGGCGGGTGCGTTAAAACCGATTGCTGACAAGGCCGACGAACTGTTCGGTCCGATGTACGGACTTACCGAGGAAGAAATAGAATATGTCAAGTCGTACGATGAGCAGTACCGGCTGAGCGACGTGAATCAGACTCAGCTGGTCGAGGTGGACTTCGAGTTAGAGGATTAGAGGTAGTCAGAGAGTTCTGAATTGCCGTCAGTGTGGCAAAAGCGATTTCGAACTTTATCTAGCTTCTGGTGCCAGATCTCGGTTTAGATTTGATATACTGAACGTTACCTCACTAAGCAAACCGACCAGTTTGAGATACGCGCGCTGTATTCAGCAGGTGTATTCTGATAGTTTTGATAGAGGTTGACCTTCTGATTGATATGGACTTGGCCTGTATTGACCGCATGTGAGTGATGAGGTTATAAATGAGCAACTGCCCTGCTTCAATAAGAAAGCAAGCGTTCAATCAGGTTTGAGGGCTATAGGACCGCCCTTTTGTATTTCCTGATGCGACGACGAGATTGTATTGTTCAAGCTTAGAAAGATAGTTCCTCATAGTTCGCCGCGTTTTGGCAGAGTCGACTTCAGTACAGTACTGTTCGTAGAGGTCGCCGCCACTGATTTTCCCACTGTCGGTGATGATATCGTAGAGAATCTGCTGGTGGTCGGTGAGCTTTTCTGTCGTCTTCTGTCGAAGTTCCGAATTCGCTTCCGGAACTGCCTCCCGAATTAGTTCAGCTGTGATTTGTTCATAATCTCGCTGGGAAGCCATCCTGGTCGCGTTGCGAAGGATACCGATAGCAGCACGGGCATCGCCGGCAGCGTGGTCCGCAATCAGTTCCATCTCGTTCTGTGCGAGTGCGTCTGGCCTGAGTCCCCACCGCGCTCGATCCTCGATAATCGACACCAACTCCGCCAAGTCGTAGTTGTTGAATCGAATGCGGGGGCAGTTCTGGAGACGGCTATACAGCCGTTCATCAAGCAAACTGAACACGTCTTCCTCGCGGTTCGCAATGAGAATCATTGTGAGATGAGGAATCCGATGGAGGTCGTAGAGAATTTTCTTATCTTGGAGCTGGTCAACCTCGTCAAGAATCACTACGTAGTGTGCGCCGTCATACTCGCGTAGCCGCTCTAGCAGCTCGTCTTTCGGGGTTGACTGACGGTGGATGTCCAACGTCTCGTTGATGCCGTCGAGAATCCGGTAGAGCGTCTTGAATCGGCTGTAATCCTCCCAGCAGTTCACGTACTGGTAGTTCAGGTCGACCACGTTCTCGCGGAGTTGCTTGACAGTGTACTTAGCGATGCATGTCTTCCCAGCCCCAGACGGCCCGTACAGGAACGATGGCTCCGGGCGTCCCTCGGTCATAATCGGACGCAGTGTGTCGGAGAGGTGGCTTACCTCAGCGGATCGGTGTTTCACCTCCCGAGGAATGAACTCGGGTTGTAACACGCGAGCGTTGGTAATCATACGTAGTAATTCGGAAACCATTCGGATAAACGGAAGGGTGTAGTTTCCGAATCTTCCGAGAATCGTACTCTACCGTCACCTCAGCAGCCTCGGAGCACACTTATCAGGAACCTTTTGATTTGTAGAAATTCATCTACTAGAGCTCTGTCCGAACGGCGGCCGCGCAGTAGTTGAGACTGGCAATCTCAATGCATATGCTCGAACCGATCAGTTTCATGAACAGGATTGTTGGCAGAATCCT
>NZ_JBUXKW010000006.1:0-158324 GCF_055271655.1 Haloarcula sp. HT12 | reverse complement strand
GACGCAGATTCCACTCATCAATTCGGCCGATACCACGCATTACAGACCCGGTATACCCGCTGTAGTCTCAACTTCCAGACACCATGAATTAGTATAGCGATATACAATATATAATTTGGCTAAAATGCCGTATTCTTTGTTTTAGGCGTGTTTACCGTCGGTATAGAGATTAAGATTGAGCCAACAAAGCGTTTACGTTTAGTGCGATAAACGTAAACAGATTCAAGGAGGTGGCCGCCGTCTGCCACAGCGAACCCAATGCTTCCGCTCAAACCCCGGGATATAACCACTCAGGACGGCCCTGCGCGATATCGGACCTTGTCGGCTCGTTCCCGAGAACCAACACCACCCGAACTTGACTACAGCGAGGGATCGCGATGAGTTCCGACGAGAAGCAGACGCTCCCGGGCGACGAACGCGACGCAGCGGTGCCTCTCGTCGATGTTCTCGAGGATTACCTCTCGGACAAGGGGAAGGGACGCGACGGCGAGAGCGGGCAGTATCGACGACATGCTGAACGCGAGGTGAATCGGCTCATCGAATTTCTCGCGGAAGATCATTCGTCGTCATCGGTGACGTTCGAGGAGCTGTCCGTCGGCGATCTTCGTGAGTACGCGCGGTATCTTGCTCGACAGGGCTGGACCGAGGGCACGGTACAGAATTACTACGCACACGTCTCTGGATTTTGCGGCTGGGCGGCTCGCGAAGGCTACCTTTCGGGGAACATCGCCCAACGACGCCGGGCGAAAGAGCCACTCCCCGAGGACACAGGTCGGAAGAGCGGAGAACAACAGGCCTGGTCAGCCGAGCATCGAGCACGCCTCCTAGAGTACGTGAACAAACAGGCACACGATGCCATCGACGCCGTCGCGGAGGACCGCCAAGCGGCGATCAAGGCGTCTCGTGATCGGGCACTCGTCTACGTCCTTTGCTTCACGGGGGTCCGAGGCGCCGAGGTCCTCGCCGATGGAAACGACGATCGACGCGGACGTGATGGTTTGCAGTGGTCGGATGTCTCGTTCGAGGACAACAACATCCAGGTGCTCGGAAAGACAGGGAAATGGGATGACCGACCGCTACCAGACCCTGCTGTTCCTCCACTGAAGCGGCTGAAGCGCGTCACAGACATACCTAGCGAGGAGTGGCCGGTGTTCCCGACCCTGGACTACCCGACACTAGTGGAGACGTTCGCTCAGAAGATGACTGCCCGAGGATATGAACCGGCTGAAGTCGAGTCTATCCGCAAAGAGAAAGTGAATGACGGCGAGGCGTCACCTCTCGAACTGCTTGCTGACTATGGTATCGAACCGCCCGCGTTAACGACGCATGGGGCTCGCGAGGTCTTGAAACGGCTCACGGCCGACGCGGGCATCGACCTCGAAGATAAACACGGGTATCTAGCCCCTCATGGCGCTCGTCGTGGTGTCGGTGAGGTGCTCGTCCGAGCGTACGGTCACGCCGAGGCGGCCCGATACCTAGACAACTCCGAAGAGATCGTTCGCGAGCATTACTCGCACATTGAGGCGGGTGAGTTGGCCGAACGCGCTGAAGCCGCCTTCGCCGAACACGATCAAGAGCTGCGGGGTCAACACGACGCCGGCGATGAGTCAAATTCCCACCCGGTCGACGAGTAACTGAGCCGGTGCTGCAGCTGCTGTATACCGATTTGTCGCAGTCGCACTTCCGAGGAGGATCTAGGGGAGGGAAGAGAGCCCGAATCTCGACGCTTGCGGGTTATTTATCCAGATATTCGATCCCCCACTCACGAAGTTTCTCGGCGACGAGTTCGGGGTGTTCCTGTGCGACTACCATCGCAGCTTCGCGCGCGTCACCCTTGTACACTGGGCCATCAACGAGGTCTTGCAGGTCGTTCAAGAAGTCCTCTTCACCCTCTTTGACAAAGGGACGAACCTCGAGCAGCAGTTGCTTCGTTCGGTCCGCGTTCACCGACGCACCGCGCATCTGCCGTTGCACGAGATAGGGAAGGTCATCCATATCGAAATCGCCCGACTGTGCCGGTGTCGTCGCCTGTGATTGGGCCTCATCCTGTGGCATTTCCTCCGAGGAAGATGGGGGCTCTGTGGTCGGGTCGGATTCCGTCGGTGTGTCGGGTTGTGTCTCCGTCTCTGCTGCTTTCTCCTCCGTCTCCGGTTCGGATGCTTCGGTGTCGTCCGGCTCTTCGGGCTCCTCGTCCGACTCCTCGTCGAAATCGAGACTCCCAGTTCCCTTCTTCAATCCCGCCATTAGGACATCACCTCCGCGTCCTCAATGTTGAGTTCCGGCTCTTGAGGGGGTTCGACGTCGAACTCATCGGTGAGGTAACTGGCAATATCGAGAATGGTCTCGAGCGTCTCGACTTCGCGCTCGCGGAGACGACGGGTTCCCGCCTCCCCGTTGTGCCACGCTTCCTCGACGACTTTGAACGCCGTGCCTTGGGCATCCCACATCTCGTCCATCATACTTTGTCGCTCGCCAATCGTCGCGGCGATACCGTACTCATCTTCCATTTCTTCGATGTAGCGGTTGTGTGTGCTGGTTGTACCGGCACCCGAGAGGATGACTGCGGCGACGCCGACATCGATCCCAAGGTTCTCGCTCATACTCTCTAAGAGCCCTGCGAGCCCTTCGAGGCTCTTGTTGCCCTTTCCAGCGGGTTTACTCGGTGAGACGAGAGTTCGAGTGGCATAAATGGCGTTATACAGCATAATCTCAGCGCGAGCGTTCGGGTCGATGATGACTACGTCGTAGTCGTCCTGAACGTTGTTCTCCTCCCAGAGAACGTTATAGAGCTGCTCGTAGCGGTTGAATTCGTCACCCATATTCTCCTCGAAGCGTTCACGTTGGAGGAGAAGTTCGGTGAACTCCTCAAGCATATCGTGCGCCGGGAGGACGTCGACTCCCTCGTCAGTGCTGCGAATGAGGTCCTCGAAGTCACCGTCGGGTCGTCCGAGGACGTGTCGGACGAGATTGTCTGCCTCGGGATCGTCACGCCCCTCCTCAACATCGAAGAGGTAGGTGAGATTGGCGGCCTGGTGGTCGAGATCGATGACGAGGACATCGAATCCCTGTCGAGCGTGAGCCTCGGCGAGGTTCGCTGTCCACGTTGTTTTGTGGATTCCCCCTGATTCCGAGTAAATGGTATAGGTGATCGGCATGTGTTCTCCAGATCGTTCGTTCGCATAATAAAGGTACGTCAGACATACAGCTAATCCATCCACCTAATCCATCCACCTAATCAATAGACCCAATTAGCCCGCCCAATGTATGTTGATAATGACTCCAGAGAATCTATCCACCCACCAGGAAGCGCTACATTCAGATTATAGATTCGGATTAGGTTTTCGCATAATGCGCCCAAGTAGCACAGTAGGGCGCTAATACAGGACTTTCGTGGAGCCTACCGAGAACCACCCTCCAAATATAATATTAGGTGAATTGGTTAGGTGTATAGATTAGGTGTATGAATTGAACGGATGAATTTGATATGTGGGTTAGAACAGCTCTCGCGAGCAACGAAGAGACAGGCGAGAAATAGCGCTTCCTCCACCTGCTATGATGAACGGATATCACACGATAAGGGATTGATCAGTAAGTTTTCCGTCATCAGAAGGGCAGAAAACCGGGTACGGCACCTAATCAGCAGTCTCTGTCGGTTCTTCCCAAGGGATATCCCGCTTATGAACTACTGCAAGCTTTAGTTGTCATCGTCTTCGATCACACTGAGTCCCCGCTGAACGAGGGGTATGCACCTGCCCAGCAGACTCTGGGAACGAAAATTGGTCCTCCTCCGCGTCTGCGCGAAGCTCCAGATAGTGAAGATACAACCTGAACCTGGTATCCGCCCCAATCGGCCACTACACTGTGCCAATTTGACCATCGATCTGTTCGTCCCACTGCGCCACTAGTTCACGAAGATCGTCGACGATCTCCTCACCCGAGGCACGGAGGCGAAGAGATGGTTGTCCCTCACGCTCCATATCATCAATGATCATCCGAAGAAGTGGCTCTGACTCCACGGCAGTCGGAGAGGTCTGATCCGCTTCGAGAAGCTGATTTAAAGCGCCGAGTTCCTCGCGACGGGCAGCAACAGCAGATGTCACGTTGTACTCATCGTCCGGGAAAATTTCGTGCTGCGCTGGCTGCTGCGGTTGATGCACGGAATCGGGGTGGATGAACTAAATAACGTCTCGAAGAGGCCCATATTGGTCGTCCGAAGGGCATCTATAAGTACTTCGTGCCAACGTTCCCAGACACCTCGACTCAAATAGTTAGGACGGTTCGGATAAATCCCATACCGCTATATGTAGAGCGGCATCCACCAGTCAAAATCCTGGTTTACGTAATGTTCATCTAGAAACTAGCCAAGTGCTTGATGAGTGGCTAATCGACTAGAAGCCACTCAGACCGAATCGTACCCGCTATTGACGTCTCAACAGAGCTTCTTCGCTAGGTTGTGTGGCTCTCAATAATGAGGTTTGTTGATATAAACAGCTACTCCCTCTCGCGGCCGGAGATATCGGTTATCCGGCCGGCGAAAGCTTATGGTAGCTCTTTTCCTATCATTTTGTGAGAATCGAGTGTCAAATACACTGCTCACATAGAAAAACACCAAGAGCATGAATAGAACACCTGTCTCCTCCAGCAACCTTCGAAGTGTTGGCTACGACTCCGCAACAAATACCCTGGAAATCGAGTTCCACAGTGGCCGTGTGTACCAGTACTTCAACGTCCCGGAATCGGTCTACAACGGGTTGATGAACGCCGCATCACACGGCAAATACCATCACCGACGCATCAAGGACAAGTTTCCGTATGAGCGAATCCGATAACACCGACCCATTCGGATTTGAGCAGCCGGAATTTGATCCCTCAGAAACCTCATTACGGATCGAAAACGAGGAACTCGCTGATCTTTCAGACCAAGAGTTAGATCGACTTGAACGAGTAGCGAGTGCGCTAGCGGAATATGAACAGGCCGCCGCCGACCGAGAGCGGGCAACAACTGAACGGGCGAACGCTGTCGCAGCACAGGAGAACGCCCGGGCAAAACGAGTGTTCCTCGAACGAATTGGCGAAAAGTACCTCCCCTACGCAGGTTTCCTTGTATTTGGATTCATCCCGCTGGTCGTCGGTGTGACGCAGGTTCTCCAATTCACGGACATCCGGCTTTGGGTCGGAAGTGGCCTTCTCGGACTGGGACTCGTCATTGCCCTCGCCCTCCTAGCCCTCGCTGACTGGGATCGGATATCCTCACTGCTTAACCGATAAATCTAGTAGAGCAGGTACTCGCGCAGAGTACGATTCTATAGTAATCTCCAGAAGTATCTACTCACATCTCTCACCACATCTTCGAGAACCGACGAGATACGGCATTCCTCGGCGGGTATCCCCGTAAAGACTTCCAGATTCTACTATAGGATGTAGGCCCGTATCCGACTACCAGAAAATTAGTCGGACAGATTGTGTTTCTGTCGCTGACTATCCTGTAATCCTGTAGAATTATACTAAGAGCGGGTAAACCTGCGCGGAAGGATGTACGATCTCACCGGCTTCCAACGTGATCTGCTCACGGTCACCGCAGGTATCGAGGAACCTCACGGCCTCGCAATCAAAGACGAACTCGAAGAGTACTACGAATCGGAGATCCACCACGGACGTCTTTACCCCAACCTCGATACACTGGTCGAAAAGGGGCTAGTCGAGAAGGGAGAAAAAGATCGCCGGACAAACGTCTATACAGTTACCAAACGCGGTCAGCGAGAACTCGAAGCCCGACGTGACTGGGAACGCCAGTACGTCGATCTATAACTCGTACCGAGCGATATCTCTACAGCCGCACTCGGGACAGGAGTCCTGGGCCTCATCTAAACTGGTTCCGCAAGACCGACACTCGAACAGTTCCGTTGTGTGAGTCGAACTCGGTGACAGCCGCTTTAGGACTCGTAACATAGAGACTCACTGTGGGTCGACGACGTCCCGACACTCGGGGCATTCGGCCCAGACACCGCCTGCATACTCTATCAGCGTATGACGAGGCAGAATCTCACAACCGCAGTGCGGGCAGTCACCGAGGTGCGGGTCTTGGGTACTCATATGAGTGGGACGTGTGACGGAGGGACGCACTGCCCTCTGCTTCTCTCTAAGGGATGGGGCCACATATATCTCAGTGAACCAAAGTGAAAGTGGTAGCAGTGATTAGTCTACACGGCGAGAAGGCCATCTCAGCAAAGGAGGAGTGAAAATCACCAATACGGTATTTGCCAAAATAGCCCTCACCAATTGTGTACGACGTATCGTGAGGCATCTCCTTGCCAAGTCCGACGTCCTAGATTGAGTTTCTAGATTTGAGCTCTGTCCGACCGAATTCGAGGAGGATGCCGATCCGCTGTATGGTCAGTAGTCGATGGAGAGACGCATTGGTGTTCCCGAATTGACTTAGTATGGATCAAAGCGTGATTCAAGATTCGAAAGATAGGCGCTTACAGTATCAATATCAGCCGGCAGCAATCCGATCTGTATTGGCCCCCAGTCTTCACCTTTCGTTTCGAGTTCCGCTTCCAAGGAATTCAGCGTTTCTTTGTAGTAGTTTTGCTCGAAATGAGGAAGCCGTTGATCCTCGTCGACTTCCTTCGAGACGAGGAGAAGTAAGTCAAGCAGCGCCTCAAACTCCCGTGAACGCTCTTCAAAGCGCGTATCTGACGGGACATATTCGGAGAGAATCGGTCGGACGGCAGATTTCAGACGGGGTCGCAGATTCCGATTTCCCCAGCCTCCGTCGGGAAATTCGGTACCAAAGTCCCACGGGTGAATCTGCCGAAGCGGGGCAACATCTCCCCGCAAGTTCTCGAGTTCAGGTTCGCGCAGAACTGCTCGAACGGCATCCCAATTACCAACTTCCATGCCTGTGATGCCCACCACGTACGAAAGGTAGGCAATCGGATATCGCTGTCTAATCGCCATCCACGACCCCATACGGTGACGGCTCTCAGGACTTGGCGGTGAGCCTAAGCGCTCGATCATATTTTCTAATGCGAAGAGACCACTGTTCTCGCCTTTCGGCCCCCAGTAGGCACACGTGGCAGCTGCGGTCGCCAAGACACTCAGCTCCTGTTCATAGCTCTTAAATCGCTGGTATATAGCGTCGCGATTAACCTCGTGATCGAGTGGATATCGTTCCTCGGAGAAGATCCGTTGATACACCCGTTCTGTTTCCTCTTGGAAGAGGTCGCCGAGAGCAATGTTCTTCTCCGACTGGCTCAGATACCGTTTGGTGCGTTCCCGAGCGATTTCGTTGGTTAATGGTCCCTCGCGTTCTGCGCCTTCGAGAGCGCGGACGTTCTCCGTGAGCGTCGTAAAAAAGGAGGCTGCGCCATCAATAGGGATCTGTATTGCATCCCGATCATCGATGATCGCCCGTGCCTCGTCTTCCAAGCCGCCATAATTGGCCCAGTATGTAGGATAGCGGTCACACGCGTTGTCCGTTAGAAGCTCCTGCAGGGCAGTATCATTGCGTGCTGACCACCCACAGACGATGAGCCCGTATTCTGAGAAAATCTGACTGAGAAGGTCAGCAACACTATCCTCGTACTCGTCAAGCTCGTCAGAGACATTCTTCAGGTTGACGTCCTTGTAGTCGCCGTTGACTTTGAGGATTAACGCTTCTTGATGTTGCAGCGGTTCTGCCTCTCGGACGTCCCTGGCGGATGATGTGACCAGCGGAGTGAGCTCCCGATCAATGAAGGAGTGCTCGAGTAATCGGTCAAAGTTTGTCGTGATGATGATCCCGAGATACCCTTCCTCAACTAACCAAGCAATATTCTTGTGAGCCTCGGTGGGAAGTTTTTCACCCTGCTCACGTTCGAGATCAGTCGGCTCGAAGTATTTTTCCAGCAGCGATCGTCGCTCTTCCTTTGATTGAGCGACCTGCTCAATGACATTGTCGTATCTCGCCTCTTCATCGAATGTATTCTCATACCACTCGGAGGGGGCTGTTTCGATCTCTTCGTCGTACTGGTCAGCAATTTTTCGGATGAGGTCCTGGACAATATCCCATCCAGTAGGGATGCCAGCCTCTGTAGAAGCTCCTGAACCCAATAATAAGGCGAAGACGCCAGAGTTGTTTTTTACTGAGAAGGAAAGCTTTGTTTCGTTGTTGACCATGTCAGAGCATCCCAGTGGGAGCCAATAGTTCCATTGTTCGCACACACCTCGCGACGGGTGCTCTGAGCACCGGCATCAACCCGAGTTACTCTGCGATTGTACCACTAGTCGATCACGAGTGGGCTCGCAATTGATATTTAAAGAAGCAGCTGGCAGTACTTCCACAGGCCATTTTTATACGATTTCCAACCCGACATATTGGTACAGATGAGCGAAAACGAACCGCTAGCAGACACACACGGGAGCCCCGCATACGCACTAACCGGAGCTGAACGGAGGTATGTCCGGTCGGGAGACCCAGGGGGCGAATCGAAAACGAATATGGAGGCCCGAATCGAGACGAAGATCAACCGCCTCGGATATCGGATCGACCACCTGTTAGCGGACATTTTCTTACTCCACGCGAACGACTACCTCACAGAGGAGTCGTGGAAGGACGGATGGGTTGGTCTACTCGGATTCGACGAGTACCCCGTCCAACCGTCTACACGAAGAAAAAGAGCCCCAGAGCTTACCGATTTTGAAGAGCCCAACAATGACTCGGAGATCGTTGAAGCGTGTCGGATGGCCTCTGACACTGAGACAGACATTGGCCGTCCGATGTCGAGTACGAAGGAGTTCGGCAGGGATATCGGTGAGCTAGCCCGGAAACTCTCACTTGCTCCGGGTGAGATGGACGAAGACGAAGTGCTACAAGATATTGCCTATGGCTTTCTTGAAGGGCTCTATTTCGACCACAGACCAGCTGGACTCGGTGATCAATTAATGCAGCAACGGCAAAAGTACATGAACGAGATCATTTCAGCCCTTCAAAAACAGCTCGAGCATGAGCTGACATACGATCGTGAATGGGCTGAATGGGAGCGTGAGTGGCGAGTGCAAGACGATCTGTGGGATGAACATCGAACGAAGATGATCTCCCGGCTTAGAGAGATCCTCAACGAAGCACCGGAACCGATTGCCCCTCGACGATCGATGTCAGAGTTCCGTTCTCGGGTGCTCGAAAAGCGAGGCGATACTGACTCGCAAGGAACAGGAGTGAACGAGAGGGGTATCGACTGTCGGGATCTTCTCTTCGTTTTGATCGACAACAGCATCGAGTCGGATTATCCAGTCGGATCATCTGGACACTGGGGCGATTTTCAAGCCGAACACGGTCCAGCAGAGCAGTTTGAGCCAGAAGAGTTCATTCAATACGACCGTGTGGTAACCCTAGTCGAAGAGTATAGAATTCTAGAACGGGATGTTTTGTATCGCCATTGTCAGACAGACGCTGATCGAATCCAGGGGAAGAAAGCTCGCGGACTAGATGCGTTTGACGTATTTTCGGCCATTCACAACAGTAAGAGCGCGATCAGTTCGAAACAGATAGCACGGGATATCGGTTCCGAAACATCATATCAAGGGCAAGTCACCCAGATCTGTACGGATCTTGCGGGCCGAGAGTGGGAGCAGCGGCCAGTACTAGCCGGGAGTAAGGACGGGTGGCAATTGACCGCGTATGGGAGGCTATTGGCGGAGTGTATGTTTGATGGATCACAGTCATCCCTCATGCGGATGTTCGGACCAGCGGTTAGCATTGACTTGATTATCCAAGCGGCGACCGAAATTGACGAGAACCGCAGCTAAGAGAACGACTGTCGACCCGGTGGAGAGATATGCTCCCCAATCTCCAGATGGGGAGTAAAGTGACTCTGTTGAAATCCTCAGTCGTCGATAGATTGTTGAGGCCGCGCTAAATATAGAGCACGTATCTCGTTCGTAAAAGCTGACAGTGCAACGAATACGGTACTATGGCTAGGACGGCAGTACGGCCTGGCTGCTAGCTCTTGTTCCTTATCGTGGCTAGATTTTTAAATGAAAGTTTCAAGGGATGGGCAGAGTAGGAATCATACCCCCGACAGAATCACGCATCATCTCCCAATTCAATCCTCACAGCTGCGTTGTCTCGGATAGTGGGGTTTTTCGAGAGGATAGAGGCCACAGCCAGCAGGTACTCAGCCTCAATTTCCTCAGACATCCCGTACGCACAATATAGCGGATGTTCTGGAATTTTTTCATTCGTAGGGGTCGCCGTTCTGTCGGGGAGCCACTCTGCTTGGTCTAACGGAAGACGAGTACACTGGTCAAGTCGAATGTAGTCTCCACGGATCGCATAACAGGCGTTCACATCCTCCCGATTGTCGGTATTCAGTCCTACCTCTTCGAGGGAATCAAAGGAGTCAGTGACGCTATTGATGGCCTGTCGTGACTGAACACTAAGAAATGGCTCAGATTGGGGAACATAGAGATGGGTTGGATCGTAGACCTCTGACAGCGGCTTTACGAGATTATTATGCGTAATCTCCGGGATCGACACTGTCGGGACATTATCGGCCTCATAAAGCCGATCGATTAAGAACCAGCGTTCTGCCTGATGGAAGCCGGAAACCACGGATGGAAGATTAACCTTGGATATCTCGGGGAGATCATCTCCCGTTACCCAATCATACGGAATAGGGATCCGATTGGCACGAATCTCGAATGAGTCCTGATGACGATTCTGAACTGTCTCACCCTGTATTTCGCGTCCTATCACCGCGTTTTCCTCGTATTCGCTGCGGAGTTCTCGAACGAGATCCAGAGCTAGTTCTTCGTCCATAGCGCCTACATTCGTCCTGTCTTACTTGAAGATACAAGACGCATATCGGACAAAACACAGAACGTTATTCATCGATCAATTTCTTAGCGAAAGATGCCGTCCAATGACCACTAATCTCAAAAATGAGTACACGGAGGTTGCAATACATCCGGCAAGCTAACGCTGAGAACGGCGAAGCGTGAGTGTTGGAGAACTACTACGAGAAGCTCTATCCGATGAGTTGGTGATGACGATGCCCGATAAGGACGAGCTGCCGCTCTACGATGCCGTCAGTAATCTGGAGCAGGCGGGCCTGATCAGCAAAGTCGGTGACGATGACGGGACCGCCGTGTACACCGCTGAAGAGTTCGAACTGGCTTTGGCGGTCCGCGAGACGGAAGTCTCGATCACGCCCGAACTCATCGAGGGAATCGCCCAGAAGAACGAGCACCAAGCGATCGAGCGGGCCCTCGAAGACTACGGCATCGTCACGTTCGCACTCGCATACGATCTCGTGAAGGCACACAGTGAGGGGGACGTCACGATCAGGCAGATCGCGAACCTCACAGACCTGTCGCCTGGAACCGTGTATGATTTCGTCGAAGCGCTCTTTTCGATTCTCGATCTCGGTGACGACGAGTTGGCCCCGACGACGTACACTCCGAATGATTTCGACGAGGACGAAGAGGATCGACTCGAAAAAACCGCCGATGAGTAGACCGAATGACGAGCTATTCTCTACCCCCGTAATGGCGATCAACGCGCTCGTCACTTCTTCCACGCCAGTGATGACGACTTGAGCCTGTTCAACGGCATCCGAAGGGGAATCAGATACGCACGCTCGCTGTACGGCTCTCACCGTCGCCGCTCTCGGCCAACAGGTCCCCACATCGGAGCCGAATCACGATCCGCATTACCAGGACTGCGACGGCTTCAAGACACGGCGAGCTGACGCGTTTATTGAAGTCAGTCGGGGGCACTCTAACCCCACTTCTAGTAAGACTTTTAACTGTTACCGGATTATTGGTAACCACCAGATGTATGAGGTACTCGACGACACGGCGGCACAGACCATCCTCGCCATCGAGAGTGGTGACTCCATCCGCCGTGTCGCCCAACACCTCCACACGCCGTACGAAACGGTGCGACAGGCCGTCAATCGGCTGGAAGACGCAGGCTACGTTTCCTATGACGACGGCCTCACTGTCGTCGACGAGCGCGTACGCGACGCAGCGCTCGAGCTCGTCGCTGCCAGCGCCGGCGTCAGTCCACCCTCCATCGAGGAAACGTACGTCATCCCGCAGTTCAGTGACTGGCCGTTCGCGTTCACGCGGATCGACGCCGTCTACGTGTGGACTCAGGGCGGCTACCAGGTCGGTCGCGAGCCCGACGACTATCCACTATTCCTCGCTGTTCGTGAGCAGGACGTCGACGCCTGGGAGACGTTTTTCGAATCGTTCGACCTCCCGACCGCATTCGAACGACAGCCCCGAGATGAGCTGGACCGACCGCTGCAGATCGTCCTCGAGCCACGCCCGTCACTCGACATCGAATACGTCGAGGGATACCCGGTGATACCGAGAGCAGAGACAATCGAGTATATGCGCGAGAACTACGCTCAGTTCCAGTCGGCGTTGGCAATGCTCGACCGGATGTACGAGGACCTCGACCTCGGCGTCACGTATCGAGAGACGGAACGGGCACAGCCATGAGCTTCAACAATCGAAGTGACGCACTCATCGAACTGCTCGAAGAGCTCACCCAAGAAGGCCACGAGTACGTTCTCGTCGGTGGCTACGCAGTCTCAGCCTTCAATGCTCGCTTCTCCACGGATCTCGATATCGTCGTCGCGCCGGACTCCAAAGCTGACTTCGTCGAATTCCTCGAACGTCGGAACTTCGAGGAAACGGACAGCCACGCCAAGGAGTGGTTCTACGATACAGAGGTGATCGAGTACGAAAAGCGGCTCACGCCGCAACAGCCGATCGGCTTCGACCTCTTGGTGAACGGACTCGGCTGTCGTCAGACCGAGGCACAGTGGTCGTTCGACTACCTGTACGACCACAGCCACCAACAGGAGGTGAGCGGGAGCACAGTAACGACGACGGCTAGAGTCATCGATGGGGCAGTCCTTGTGGCTGCAAAGCTCCACAGTGGCCGAGAAACGGACCTTCGGGACGTCTTGGCAGTGGCTGAAGAGATCGACCTCGACGCTGTCACACCCCACCTGCGGCGAGGGGACGACGATGAGCTCCGGGAGCAACTTGAGCGTGGTCTGGAGATCTTGAAGAGTGACGAACTCAAGCACGGATTTCGGAGTGACTTCGGGGCCTCAGCTGTCTCAGAAGAAACGGTCACCGCTCTCCAAGAGTATCTGTCTGCACAGATTGACTACCCGAGCTGAATCGGTCGGGACCCCCTTGATCGGAAGTGAAGATAAGGCCCTTCAGCGGTGCTTGCAGTCAGTCAAAAAATTGGAGGGGTGGTTGTCAGTCGACCGTCGCTAACACACGGACATCCGTAGCTGAGTGTCGTTCCCGTTCAGTACGAGCACCGTGCTCGCGGAGGAACTCATCAATGCGGTCGGCAAGGGCCTCCGCATCCTCCCTATCGACGTGGACGATCAGCGTCGGGCGCTCCTCGTCGCTGTTCTCAATCACGAGCGAGACATCCTTGAATTCGTCCGGCTGTCTATACGCCTCGAACTCATCGGCGACCTTGTTGGCCAGGTCGTCGAGTACCTCAATCGGTTCCTTTGTCATAGATTGTATTTCGGCTTTGGAGGGTTGTGCCATCGCGAGCGCGTGAAGAAAACGTGACTTTCAGAACCACCTCCATCAGACAAACGCGAACGGAGCCTTCTCACACCGATGGTTTACCGAGAAGAAGACCGATCCACAGAAGGGACAACAGGTTAGAGTGCTCGCGGATCGCTATCGACAATGCTCGCAAACGCGACGTTCTCCTGAACTTGTTCGATTTCGACTGTTGGCTCGTCGCCGGGCTGAGCGCCGGGAACGATCACGACGTACCCCCGTTCGACTTTCGCAATACCGTCTCCTTGATCACCGACGGTTTCGATTGTCACGTCGCGCACTTCTCCCTCATCAACAGGAGGACCAGATGAATCGTTGCTCGTGCTCCCCTGAGAGGCGGGATGGCGTGGGCTCTGTGGAGATGTCGATTCAGCTTCGGAGGATGAATCAAGAAGAGCGATGCGGTAGGTTTCATCAACAGTCAGCGCCCCATGCTTGATCTCACTCGGAGGAATCTCGATGACGAATGTGCCATCCTCCTCCTGAATTTTCGCAGTGAACAGCGAACACAGGGAGTCTGAGATTTCTACCATAGCTGGGTTTTGATACTGGATACAATTAATCGGTCTCTTTGAGAAGGAGCGAACTAGATCAGCTGTCCTCAGCTGGTTCTTCCCAAGGAATGTCTCGCTTGTGGACTACAGCGAGCTTCGAGTCGTCATCATCTTCCATTGCACTAAGACCACGCTGGACGAGAGTGTGAACCTGTCCAGCAGACTCCGGGAACGAAAATTGGTCATCCTCCGCGTCAGCACGGAGTTCCAGATAATGGAGGTACAACCTGAACGTCGTATCTGCTCCGATAGGCCACCAAATCGTCCCTATCTGCTCATCTACCTGATTGTCCCAATGCTCTATGAGTTCACGGATATCGTCGACGAGCTCCTCCCCAGAGGTGCGAAGGCGGAGGGAGTATTCCTGATCCTGCTCCATATCTTCGATTATATCCTGAAGGAAAGGCTCAGCCTCCAAGGCGGTAGGTGAGGTCTGATCCGCTTCTAGAAGTTGTTCTAACGCCCGAATTTCTTCACGCCGAGCGGCTACAGCGTATGCGACATTGTACTTGTCCTCGGGGAAGATTTCGTGCTGACTCGGTTGTTGTGCCTGAGGGACAGTATCCCCGGTGGATGAGCTAAATAAGGTCTCAAAGAGTCCCATACGCTTCGTCCGGACGGCACCCATAAGTACTTCCTGTCAGAGTGGACCTCAGCTCCGGCGACAGTGTACCTTCTAACCAGTCGTTGCGTAATCAGAAGATTTCGTGTGAATCCTGACCGACTTGGGAACGAGTATGAAACTCATCCAAAATATAGAGGATTGAAACATCAAATAATGACGTCAGTTGTTGCTGATATCGGACGATGTCTTTCTTATCTCCGGTCACAACACGGTGAAGCACATCGCGTTCTGCAAGCCCTATTGCGTCAAGAAGCCACTGAGAGTCTACTGGAGGAATCCGGGACTCTCGAATTCCGATGTGCTCCTTGACTAGGCCGCGAGCGCGCTCCTGATCGTCATAAGTTGACGACATGACGTGGACAGCATCCATTAGTGCGTCTTTCCGCTCCTTTGCGTCGTGAAGAACACGATCTCGAAGATCTTCGACACACCGTTTCGCATTCCGTGGGGTGATTTCACGCGAGGAGAAGTAGTTCTGGAAGTGCCGAACAAAGTGTGGCTTGGCCTGACTTCGAACCTCAATATTATCGAAGAAAATCTCTAAGATCCTCTCAAAGGAAAGCCCATCGTAGCTATGTAAATCGATTTCTCGATTGTACATTGGGATATTATCCTCGACATTCTCTTGAAAGTCTTCAAGGACGGTCCCGAACACGCCATCGGTATCGTCAGGGTCAACCTGTAGCTGATCGGGGTCGGACACAACTCGAGGCGCTCCTTGTGGACGGCTGCAATACTCGTAGATCACAAACTCACTCGTGAAGAGCGTGTTATGACCGTCTAGGATACGCTCTGCTTCTACGGCCCACCGGTCATGAGAAAACGTGAGTCCAATGAGGACGTTAGTGTCTACGAAGTATCGAGTCATTGGCCCGGATGGAGATCTTCGTGCGCAATTCCCCGACGTTCAAGAATCGGAGCAACAAGTTCGTCAGCTGCACTCCGTTCAGATTCGAGTTCGGTCGCTAATCCAGAAAATTTCGCATCAAGGTCTTCCTCTTCGAATTCGTCAAGTTTCTGGATCGCAGAACTCCGAGCCTCCTCAAACGAGGTTATACCGAGGGTCCCACGGACCTCTTCCGGAGACATTCCCTGGGCATGCCGTTGAGCAAGCTCGAGGGCAAAGATACGCCAGAACGTTACATTCACCGTCATCAATCTGGAGGGGTTAGGAGAATGCGAATGGAGTTCTCGAGTGACCGCGTTATACCACTTGATTAGTGGTCGATCGTACTCCGGAAATCGGTCGTTTGGAAATGATTCAAAAGTGTCGTGGACGGAGCTGAGTACCGATTCTCTGCTTGGGTCAACCTCAAAGAAATCGTGATACTCCGTATGTAACGTTCGTATTTTCTTATCTAACTCCCGAAAATCCCGCTGAACCTGATACGGCGCATCATCATACATTCGGTCTGTGAGCCATTCTAATCCATGTTCGTAATATTCAGAGAGAGCCTCTGAGACAACAGAACGTAGGCGATCTTCAAGTCCGGGCTCGTTAATACTGGCTGAGGGGACAGTCGAGGGCGTTGCTGGAGAGACAGTACCAAAGAGATACCAGTAATACGGGATCGAGATATCCAGATTTCGCTCGGCAGATTTGACGTCAATACGGTAGAGGAGCTTGTGAAGCGACTTTTTCGGTAACGCATCCGCGGCCCCACGTTCGCGATTGAGGAGGCGCAGAGTCGTTCCCAAGTCCTCGCGGTTCATTATCTCCAATATATACCGCTCGTTTTATAGAAGTACCGTCGGATCCCAGTAGACTATCCAACGACTGAGGGAAAAGTAATTCACACGAGACTTCCTTGTAACGAGATACAACGTGCCCATCTACAATCTATATAAAGAGCGGGAAGGGACGGCGAGACGCGGGGAGGACTATAAGGAAGTCGCCATCGAGTACATGGAAGGGCTGAATTACATGGTCGAACGGGATTCAGCTTTCCACTCCACGCTTGACGATATTCAGTTTGTGAACAAAGCTACGGGCGATAAAGTGGTAGCCGAGGCAAAAGCGTATTCCACAGGCCTCAGCCCGAACGATTTTAGAGACGAATTGGCCCGGTATTTCCTCGAATATATCAAACAACCCCAACCCCACCGGTTTGACTTCTATATTTTTACGGAGACACTTTCTAATGACCAGCTCTGGAAAGCCCTGTTCGATCGTGATGTCACCGATAATCAGAAACTGGTTGACTTCTACGAAAAACTCAAAGACAGCGTTAACGATGAGGTCGTAGATCGGCTAGATGATACTGATGTAGATGAGTTCCGAGATTTTGCTATTGATACCCATGTTTTCGTCGGTACATACGATGACCTCCGTCAACAAGCTCATCAACTCGAGAAAACAGAACGGTTCCAGTACGAACCATATCTTCATTCGTATGAACCGGTTTCTGAGGAAACAGAATATGCGACGAATCTGTTTCAGGTAACCCGCTACCCAGAGACACTGTACATCATAGAGACGACAGAGGAAGCCGAATCTGCTCGCGTCTATAATTACAACAACGAAGCGTTCCCCATCAAGCTTCACGAGCGGAAATTATATTCGCTCGTTCATCCGGACCATCTTCCGGGGTCTACTCGTCATTACATACACGAGGACCGTTTCGAAACACGAGAGTTCGAGGAGTTCCTCCGAACGCGGGCTCAAGAAGAAGAGCGTGAAAATATCGTAAGGTCCCTTCTCAGAGGGATTTTCACTCTCGTTGCAAGAGATAACGATTGTCTCATCGACCGTGAGAAGGGAACAACCGTATACCCCGAACTAGACCGCAGACAGCACGGTTCCGAGCGAAAACTAGGTCGATCTTGGGTTGCAAAGGAGTTAGACTCCTACTCCGATGTTATACATCGTGGTGTCAAAGTACGAGTGCGGCGCTATGCGGAAGAGTACTACTACGTTCTGCTACCCACACAAGTCTTCACTTCTGACGGTCGTCGACCTGTAACAGGCGAGCGTAAATCGCGGCTCCAAAACGACTTCTCGCCAAATCGTTTCCACGCCCAGAATAGTAAGTACGACCGCCAGCTGCGTGTCTGGGAAGAGTTGCTGATGTCGGATCAGACCCAGCTTGATCGATTTATGGGTGAAAAGATACCCGTCGTAAAGGAACTCGAAGTGACCAGAGTTGACTCGCTGTCCCTCAATGTCCGCCCGCCCAAAGATGGAGACGAACGTGATGAGCTCATCGAGTCAGCTTCTGATCTCGAAAACACAGGTGGAATTGAACAATGACGCCTGAAGATTCCCCGTTCACGCTTCGTCACCTCGAGGAGCCAGAGATTCAGTTTGAAGGAGGTA
Source organism: Haloarcula sp. HT12 (assembly GCF_055271655.1). NCBI lineage: Archaea > Methanobacteriati > Methanobacteriota > Halobacteria > Halobacteriales > Haloarculaceae > Haloarcula > Haloarcula sp. HT12. The sequence continues at coordinate 140,233 of NZ_JBUXKW010000006.1, read as the reverse complement.
CTGAAACCTCTCCCAAACGTGGCCTTATCAGATATGGTCCACGGCTCTATGAAGAAGGACACCACACAATCAAACTCGGGATTATCGGCGATCGAGATTCGATCCGCCGGTTGACCGAACTACTTCACGATATGGAGGTCGGGATCCATCCAGGAACGAGTGATAATCCGTGGCAGGTTCCGTATCCCGGCCTTGGTAAGAGTTCCCCGCTCAATCTCTCCATCAATGCAAAGAAGGGTTGGAGACGCCAAATTCGCCGACGAGACATCCAATCTGTTACGAGTAAATCGACCCCCAGAGATCGGATGGAGCGATTCCTGAAGCTAGTGCGGAAAGACATAGAGATAATCGAACGGGATTCGGTTCAGCCGAACGCAATCATCGTCTGTATTCCGCAAGAAGTGATGGACGCGTGTACTCCTGAGAACCAGGACCATGCGCGAATCCAGTCGGAAGGTTCTGACCTGCGAAATCGAATCAAGCTGATCGGGATGGAGGCTCGAATCCCCACACAGCTGATTAAGCCATCCACACTTGCAATCCGTACTGACCGACAGCGAGCATCTCGGGCCTGGAATCTCACAGTTGGACTTCTATACAAGTCACAACGAGGGCATCCCTGGAAAACTCGGCAGATCGAAGATGGACACTGCTACGCAGGACTCTCGTTCTACAAAGAACGAGACGAAGGAGACGATGTAATTCGAGCTGCTCTTGCTCACGTCTTTCACGGACGGGACCATATTATCCTTCAGAGCGATCCGCTCCCGGATATCACCGAAGACGAAAATGGATCTCCCCATCTCTCATATGAGGCGGCTAGACAGGTGGGTGAGCAGATTCTGGAATACTACGAAGCTCAGAAAGGGACCCTTCCCAGCCGGTTTGTCCTACATAAGCCATCTGTCTTCTGGGAAGAAGAACGTGAAGGGTTGCTTGATGCCACGGACGGTGTTCGCGATTTAGACCTTGTATGGGTTCGTAGGCGGCCAAAGGTCAGGTTGTTCCCACCTACGGATTATCCCGCCATGCGGGGAACCCTCCTGAGCGTCCCTGATGACGACGTCCACTATCTCTACACATCCGGATATGTCCCGGAAGAGACGACCTATCAGGGGAGTGGAGTACCATCACCGATTGAGATCCGACCTGACGAGATTTGTGAGACACCCTCGTTAGAGATCTGTAAGGAGATTCTCTTTTTCACAAAACTCGACTGGAATACATCGGACTACGCAATTCGGATGCCAGCAACCGTGAGTGTTGCAAAGCGTGTCGGTACAATCCTATCCGAAGTAGATACTGAGTCCATTTCAGAGGTTCGGCCACAGTATTTCTACTATATGTGAATCGGTGAGTGAGAGGCTTATTCGTCTGAATCAGAGATTGGATCTAGCTGATAACCAGCAGACCGCAGAAATTCGCGGATATGCTCAACCTCCTGCTTCTCTTCAGGGGAACTCGTCCCGAGTAGTTCTTCAATTACCTGCTCTCCATCCTCATAGAGAGTAATTGATTCATTGAAGGGGGTGTTCTCAAGTGGATCTCGTCGCTCATCAATCACGATCGGCTGCCACCCGCCCTGGTACTGGTATCGGTAGAGGGTGATAGTGCGGACGGTGTCTTCGTCGACGAAGAAGCTCGTTTGTTCGCGTTTGCTGGCGACCGCGAACTTCCCGCTGTCGAGATCCGCAGCAAAATCCTCGAAATTGTGGAACTCAGCAGGAACCGGCCCATCGACGACGTGAGTGATAATTCCCGGCCAAGTAAACCCATAGACACGCTCGAAGAAGCTGACACCATTGTCGTCGGGAGAATCAAACACGAGGAGAAGATCGCCCAGCTGGAGTTCTGTACCTGCTACGCTGATATGCGACGAATATGGATAGGCGTCGCCGTCGTCGAGGACTTCGATATCGGGCTTCGGCATATTGTCCGAGTCTGATCGGAGCTACAAAGAGATGGCTAATAGTTGGCGGATTGGACGTCAGATTGGCCAGAGGGGCGTATCATAGTCGAACTCCAGACCTGTTACACTAAACTCCTCTTTAAAATACCAAATGACTAAGTCAACTGTCTGTATACACCCTGATAACCTACTATGCAGGAAACTCAGGGAAGTGGACATTTCGTGATACAATTATGCCGATGATACGGGTACAGGACTGGACGAAAGAACAGCTAGAGGAGATCAAGGACGAGGAAGACCACACGTCCCTCGATTCAGTAATCAAGACGCTCCTCAAAGAACGCGCCAACGAAACTACCTCTACAAACGAATGAGCGATACGCCCACAACCACCGGCACGACGAATCGACCGCCGAGTATTTTCGACTCTTGCGAACCTCGCCAGGACGTTCTCACCGGCGAACTCGCCGAGGACCAATTCGCGGCTAGCCTCGCAGACGTCGCCCACAGCGACGACGCTCCTAATGTCTACGCTGACCCTCGACTCTTCTTCGAGAAAACCTACCCCACTAGCGGTCTGCAGGAGCTTCTCACTCGTCTCGCAACCCGTTTCGTCGGCGCACATAACGACGACTACACCGGTACGAACGGCATTCTCCGACTCGACACGAGCTTCGGTGGCGGGAAAACCCACAACCAGATCGCCGCGTATCACCTCGCAGAATCGCCGAGTGCTGTCCCCGATCTGTCTGACTTCATCCTCGACCAAGACATCGCCGATGAGTATACTGACGCCGCCGCACTCGGTCTCGACGTCAACTCAGCCGTCTTCGTGGGCACACACGTCGACGCCGAGGACGCTCGCTCGAACTACGACGACCCTGACGCCCCCGCGACGAAGACCATGTGGGGCGAAATGGCCTACCAGCTGTTCGGGCGGGAAGGCTACGAGTTCCTGCGCGAAAACGACGAGAACCGAACGCCTCCAGGAACGACCAAACTCGAGCGGCTCTTCGAGCGGAACGACAATCCATCGCTCATCCTCATCGACGAGATCGCCGCATATCTCGAGCAAGCTGCCGCTGTCGAAATCGGAGATTCGACGCTCGCGAAGCAGACGAATACCTTCCTGATGTCGCTGCTGTCCGCGACGCAGAACAACGACAAGGTCACTGTTGTCCTCAGTATCGCGGACACCGCCTTCGCCGACCAAGCCGAAGACGTCCGTGGTCTCGTCTCCGAGACCATCTCTGAGTTCAACAGTATCAGCGACCGTGTCGAGGGCTCCATTACGCCGACGGAGGACAACGAAATTGCCGCTGTCCTGCGACACCGCTTGTTCGAGAGCGTCGTGGAAGATGGGCGCGATGCAACTGTTGATGCCTACATGTCCCTCTACACGGGTGATCGTGACTCCTTCCCCGACAGTGCGACGAACCCGGAACATCGAGACCGCCTCGAAGACAGCTACCCGATTCATCCGACGGTCATCGATACACTCACAGAGGAACTGGACTCCCTCCCGTCGTTCCAGCGCACTCGTGGTGCGCTCAAGCTCCTCTCCCGCGCAGTCTACCGCCTCTGGCAGCACCAGAGCGACTACCAAGAACGCCACTTCGTTCGTCTGTTCGATATGCATCCCTCCGATGGGGACGTTCGTTCGACGCTTCTCCGGCTGTTCTCGTCGGTCGACATGGACTTCGAGGCCGCGATCAAAGCCGACATCTTCTCGGAAGATGGCACGGCGAACGCAGAGGAAGAGGACCGGAATTGGGTCAAGAACGGACACCCCCCACTCGGAACACATCTGACGACGGCAATCCTCTGGAAAAGCATCGTGAAGGGCGCCGACGGGCGCGGCACTACACGCCGGCCTCTTCGACACGCGATTGCCAACACCGAAGTCGAGCTAGCGCACTACGACGACGCGCTCAATAACCTCCTTGGAGAGGGACGTCGGTCTGCGTGTTTCTACCTGCACGGAGACAACGGTGAGAAGATCCAGTTCAAGTCAGAGCCGAACCTCACGAAACTCATCGATTCCGTCGTCGAGCAACTGCAAGACGGGCTCGCCCGTCGGCATCTCGAGGAAGCCCTCGACGAGGCGCTCGGTCAGGGTAGTCTGAATGTGATTGTCGGCCCGGAAGAGCCACACGAAATCCCGGATACGGCCGACGAAGCGCATCTGTGCGTGATGGACTTCGATACGGTCACCATCACGGACTACGAGACCGTCCCCGAGGCAATCCAAACGCTGTTTAAGAATACAGCATCGTCGAGTGGCGGACAGAAGACGCCACGGGTGTTCAAGAACAACGTCGTCTTCCTCGCGGCGAGCGCGAACGACGTGTCCGACGCGAAGCGGACCGCAGAGCGCGTCGCTGCCATCAAACACATCCAGAATAATCTCGGCGACCAGTACGAGCTCAACACCGAACAGCAGGACAAGCTCGGTGAACGCCTCGATAGCGCGAAGGGCACGCTCGATCAAGACATCAAAAAGGCGTATACACATCTCTACTTCCCGACTGGAGATGGCCTGGCTCATCGGAACGTCACCACCGACAGCACCATCCATCAGAGTGTCATCGAGAAGCTCGATGAAGCAGGCGCGATCATCCCCGAAGGAGAGGACGCCTACGGTGTTGACTGGTTCGAGGCGACGATCTGGAACGTCGGCTCGACCTCGATGACGACGAGAGCAATCGAAGAACAGTTCGGGAAACGCCAGGATGCTGAGATTCTCCTGTCACCCATCCCACTGCGAAAGACGATCGCCCAGCTCGTCCGTGAAGACGGGTACGCCTACTGGGACGAGGAGCAGAAGACCGGGTACTACACGCCCGAGACGACCCTCACGGCAACCGATCACGAGCTCGACGACGCGAAGAATCTGCACGCGGGGCTCAGCTATCAGGACGTGAAGCTCTCGCAGTCGCACACACTCTACACCTCGCTCGATGAGCTGGTCGACGACGTCGGGAGTGAAATCGACTGGGAGGAACCCGACGAAGACGAAGAGCAAGAGGACGAGACTACTGACGATGATGAGGAGACTGGCGGCAGTAGTGGCGGCGGTTCAGGTGGCGATGACGACCCTGAGCCGTTCAGTAAACTCATCGAAGTTCGCACCTCTGAGCCCGCACACGTCTCTCGGGCCCTGCAGGAAATGCGGGCTGACATCGCGGACGAACTTACCAGCGCTCGCGAGGAGTACGACGGACACCCTGACGAACTGACGCCCATCGTCGAAGGCGTCTGGATCCATCTGGACGGGGCTGATGCGTGGAAGGGCGCGTGGTTCACTGCGAACAAACTCAGCAACGATGAGGACTTCGCAGAGGACACGACGATGGACTTCGATTATGAGGCCAACGACGGAGCCGACTCGAAATCGGAGTTCGAAGTCGATTTCAATGGACGCCCGGAGGTCTTCGCAAGCCACCTCCGATTCAATATGGAGCCGGAAGATCTCGCGAATCCGGATGGCGGTCGTACCGCTGAAGCCGAGTTCGCGATTGAGTTCGACGAGGGCGATGATCGCCTCTATGGCGATACGTTCGACGCCCTAGACGAACTCCTCGCTGTCGACAACGCGTTCACCGTCACGATGCACACGCAAATCCGTCTGATCGAATCCAGCGAGGTGACCCAAGTATGAGTCAGGGGATCGCCGAGGGGAATTCGTTCGCCTTCACTACCGGCGCGTACGGGAATCGACCGACGTTCGTGTTGACGCGCGATCGGGTCGACGACCAGCACGAAATCACGCTCTACGAGCTGGCGCCCCGCGATATCGCGACGGCCCGACGAGAACGGTTCGAGAGAGCGCAAAAAGCAGTAAGCGTCTCAGTACGCGAACTGGAGGAGGCCATTATCGGCGACCGTTCCCCGTCCGAACTCCCCGGGGCAGATGACGCGGCGTACGATTGGGATGACTGGTGTGCGATTCGTATCGCGACGTTACGCGGCGGGGCGTTCAACGAGGTGAGTTTCCTTATCGAATCCACCTTCAGGGAGCTGAGTCTTGATCCCGAGACCGTCTGTACAGGAGACCCAGCAAGCGTGAGTCTTCCCGAAGCGGCCGGTGTTCGGCTCTCGATCGCGTTCCGTGCGATGAAGCCGATGCGACGTCGAGACCGTCTCCGTGAAGTCGCAAAGGGAATCGACCAGATGAGCCTGGGTGAATGCTACTACTGGCACGCTAAGGCTCGCTCGCCGTCCTCACCCAGCGGTACGAAAGCACTTCGCGTTTTGCTCGCCGACCACATCTAACGAGATTTCGATATTATGAGCGACTCCCACACGACATCCGAGACCGAACCTGAATCTGACGACGAGTACACCTCGCTGGCAATCGAGGGCGAACTTCCCCTGAAGGCAGTGGGGATTGAGAATCTCAAGGAAGCGAATCCGAAGCACATGCCGCCGCACCGGTACATCCACCCGTGGTTCGCTCGCCGCCCCACCCCTGCGGCCCGTCTGGCGATTCTTGGATCGGTAATGGAGGAGGGAACGAGTGCGGATGAACTGCTGTCGCTGATGCAGATCGGGCCAAACGGTCTAGAGGAGAACATCAGCGAGTACGTTCAAGAGCGCAAGACGACTGAAGGACAACGTGATGGGACACTCGGCGAGTGGTACGGCTATCCGAGACCGTTCACACAGTCTCCGACCGAAGACGAGCTGGCAGATCTACATACCTCGTTGCGAGACACCTGGGATGGCGAATTACCGACTGTTCTAGATGCGACTGCTGGTGGCGGAGTGATTCCCTTCGAGTCCATCCGCTACGACTTGCCCACCATCGCGAATGAGCTGAATCCCGTCCCGTCGGTGATCCTGAAGGTGATGTTGGAGTACGCGCCGGAGGTCGGATCGCTCGAAGATGACCTCTACAAATGGCGCGACCGTATCCAAAAGAAGGCGAGCGAGGAGCTCGACGAACTGTACCCTACGAAGCGGGATGGCCGTGAAGTGCTGGCATCGGCCTGTACGTACCACATTCAGTGTGAGTCCTGTGCTGGGACGGTCCCGTTGATGCCGAAGTGGTGGCTCCACAAGCGTAGCGCCGGCGAAGGCGTCGCGATCAAACCACACTACGAGAACGGGGACGTGTCGTATGAATGCGTTGAGCTCACAGAGAACTCGAACACTGACTTCGATCCGTCGGAGGGTACAGTATCGCGCTCGGACGTAGAATGCCCCCACTGTGGTGTGATTACCGAGTACGAAGAGACTCGGGAGCTGCTTAAGAACGGCGAGTTCGAGTACCAGATTTACGGTGTCAAGTACGACGATCCCCGTGGTGGTTCAGGGTATCGGGCGGGTGACGACCTCGACCAGCAAGCCCTCAAGCGCGCCGAAGAGCGTATCGAATCCGACTTCGAGCTGCTCACTTTCCTGTCCGAAAAGGTCGAAGTGAGTAGTCGTATCACTGATCCGGCGACCTACGGGATGGAAGAATGGCGAGATATCTTCAATCCGCGTCAGCTGGTCTCCCATTACGAGTACTGTAACGCATTTCGAGAATGCGCTGAGGAGATTCGTGAGGAATACGATACACGCGAGGCAGAGGCCATCCTGACGATCCTTACGATCTCTGCCAGTAAGATGATTGATCGGAACTCTCGAATGTCTCCGTGGGACACAGGAAGAGGATATCCTGCGAATATGTTCATGTCTCACAACTACTCGTTCCGTCGAGTGTTCTGCGACAACAATTTAGTCTCTGAAACGATGGGGTACGAAGATACCTCGCGGAAGGTGATCGACTGTTACGAGCAGCTCGTTGAGATGGCTGCGGGCCGAGACGCAGCAGAGGTGTACTGTGGGGATGCAGCTGATCTCACGTCGAAAGTCGGAGAGGGTTCTGTCCAAGCTGCAGTCGTTGACCCCCCATACTATGATAGCGTCATGTACGCCCAACTCGCAGATGGCTTCTACGTCTTGCAGAAGGCGTACTTGAGCGACGTCCACCCCGAGTTCTTCACCTCAGAACTAACCAACAAGTCTGACGAAGCTGTTGCGAATACCTCCAGATTCGAAGGACTGGAAGGTGAGAAGTCAAAGAAGCAACTTGCAAAAGAGGACTACGAAGAGAAGATGGCAGAAATCTTCTCTGAACTCTACGAGACTCTTGAGCCCGGCGGCGTCCTGACAATTATGTTCACACATAAGGAGACCGACGCCTGGGATACGCTGTCGATGTCGCTCATCGAAGCCGGGTTCACAATTACCGCGACACACCCGATCACAAGTGAAATGCCAAACCGCGTCGTGATGCGCGGGAGCCAGAGTGCTGACAGCACAATCCTCCTTACGGGGCGGAAGCCGTTGCACGAGAAGGAGGATACTGGCGGGGCGACGCTCTGGGACGATGTGAAATCTGAGACACGGTCCGAAGCAAAGAAAGCTGCACGAGAGCTTTTGGACTCCGGTCTGAGCCTCACCAAGACGGACACGATTATTGCAGCGTTCGGTCCAACTCTACGCGTCTTCGCCGATAACTACCCCGTCGTGGATAAGAAGGGGGAGGAAGTCCCGCCCCGCGACGCACTTTCAGCCGCCCGCGACGCCGTCGCGGAAGTTCTCGCCGAGCGGTATCTGGACACGAAAGGCTTCGACGATCTTGACGGGCTGACGCGCTGGTACGTCCTCTCCTGGCTAATTTACGAAACAGACACGATGCCCTATGACGAAGCTCGACAGCTCGGAATCGGCGTCGGTGTCAACATTGACGACGTGAAACGGGACACCAAAATCTGGGGGAAAAGCAGTGGTGATGTCCAGCTCAAAACCCACAGCAATCGAGTACAGGACATCGTTCGTGTCGAAAACGGAGAAGATGTCTCCAGCCGCAAATATCCCGTGAACCCGACTGATGAACGCTTCAGCCACGGCATCGATGCAGTCCATTCTGCCATCCACGTCTACGAAACCAAAGGTCCAGAAGCTGCCTGGGAGTGGCTATCCGATCGTGGTCTGAAGAATGACGAGCGGTTCCGGACCACCGTCACTGCCCTCCTCGAGGTGCTTCCCCAAGAACACGAAACTGCGGAAACCCTTCGCGATATACTCTCGGGGCGCACGGGCGAATACCTCGATATCGACATCAGCAACATCAATCTCAACGTTCGAGGAGAGGACGACGAAGATAATCAGGCAGCACTCAACGAGTTCGAATAAATGACCCTCAGGGACGTCTCGTGGGAGCCGGTGTACGAGAGCGAGTTCCGGACCAACCGGACGCTCATGGAGACGTTCTACCGGCCATTCCTCAACGAGGTTATCCGCTACGACCGGCTCGCCGGCTATCTGAGTCTGCGTAGTCTGGCGCACGCTCTCGAAGGGGTTGACTCCCTCCTCGAGACTGATGGAACAGTACGTGTCATCGCTGGAGCCGATCTCCAGAAGCGCGAGAAGGGAGCGATGTTCCCTGACGCAGATGAACCCCTCGAACCGTGGGTTGAGTCCCAACTCACCATCATCGCGACCCTCCTCGACCGCGGCGACCTCCAAATCAAGGTCGGAGACCCCAAAGGCGGTGACGGACTCTTCCACCCGAAGCTCGGCATCGGTGTCGATCGCGAGGGCAACAAGATCAGCTTCGAGGGGAGTATCAACGAGACGCTCAGTGCGTGGCAGTACAACTACGAACGCTTCAAAGTTCATCGCTCCTGGAGCCGCGGCGAAGCGAAGTACGTCGAGGAAGACGTCTCGACGTTCAACGCACTCTGGAACGGCTTCCACCCCTCTGTCGATGTCTTTGAGCTCGACGAAGCTGCACGTCAGGACCTCATCGACTGGAAGGACACCGATGGAACGCTCGAGGAACACGTCGAGCGGGTCCAGAATCACGACCCCCAGACGACGGTGCCCGAAGACGATACCGCTGGCGTCGTCTCGGTTGCCGGACGGACACCGGGAGGAATCCATCTCGCAGAGGAAATCAGTACTGTCACGCCCTGGCCGCATCAGCGAACGATCTCCGATACCGCGGTCAGTATCTACCCGAACAACCTCCTGTTCTGTGACGAGGTGGGACTCGGCAAAACCATCGAAGCAGGCCTGACCCTCTCACGGCTGATGCAGGTCGGAGAGGCTGAGCAGGCGCTGTTTCTGGTTCCTGCAGGGTTGGTTCAGCAGTGGCAGAACGAACTCCTCGACCGCTTCAATATCCACGCCTACTATCACGAACGGTCCTACGACGGTGATTACATGATCGGTCCTCTCGGAGACGCAGAGGACCACCGTATCCCCACATCCGGAGCGGTCAACGCCGATGCCTGGGAGAACACGCCGATTGGTTCGTTCGTTAGGGAGAGAGATGAGCCAACCGTCGTAATCGAGTCGTGGCATACCGCCCGCCGCGAAGGTAATCAGGCACACGTCGCTCCACGCACCGACGAGAACGTGTGGGATCTCACGGTCGTCGACGAGGCACACAGTGCTCGCGAGGAGACGAAACTCTACGACCTGCTCGGACAAGCCGAGGAGGCCTCCCGGTGTCTCTACGCTCTCACGGCGACGCCCATGCAGCTGAATGTTGGCGAGCTCTACGATCTCCTTCGACTGTGCGATCTTCCAGAGGGTTGGGACGACAAGGACCGATTCGTCGAGTTCTTCGAAACACGGCAAGCACTCGAAGATAGCCTCAGTACCGTCGGCTCTCGGTATCAGAATATAGCCGATGGACAGCAACAAGTTCTCCAACAGTTCCAGAAAGAGCTCGATCTGGAGGAGGACGAAGGCCGACCGAGAATTGAACGGTTCGGGAAACTCATTCACGAACATCTCACGTCGAATCCCGGCTACGACGAGCAGGCGAAGGCGCTAGTCGAGGCGACGGACACGGAGTCAATTCAACAGCGGAAAGCCCTCGAGAAACTCGTCGGCGTGCGCGAAACCTCCCCTCGCTTTGACGACCCTCGCTCGCTCATTTTCGACTGTGGGCCAACGGAGTGGAGCGCACTTGTGGAAGCTTCTCAGTGGGCGACACCGGTTCAGTCCCGCATCTTCCGGAATACTCGAGCGGTCTTGGAGCAGTGTCAGGATCTGGGGCTCCTCGACGATACGGTTCCGACTCGGGATGTCGAGACAAAACGTATCGAGCTGGGTGACGCAGCCCCGCTGTACGATCAGGTAGAGCAGTATATTGATGAGACGTATAAGCAATCGCAGAAAGTCCTGACGGGGAAGGAGAAGCTCGCGTTGGGCTTCGTGATGACCACGTATCGTCAGCGCCTGACGAGCAGTCTCCACGCCATCAAGCAGAGCCTCCAGCGCCGGATGGAGAAGCTCGACGAGAAGGTTGAGGACATGACCGAGGAGGTCTCCGAGCTTAGTAGGGACGCCGGAGTGACGGAAGCGACCATCGACGAGGCGATCGGCCAAGCATCCCTCGACGCCTATCAGCCAAGTAGTCGTGGTGCCGCCGACGTGATTCAGGCGGAGCGGACGGCCCTCCAAGAGTTCGTGGACGATCTCAGGCAAGCCCACACCGACCCGAAGGTAGCGCAGCTGCGCCGCGACATTCGCTCACTCCGTCAGAGCGCCCGTGATAACATTATCATCTTCACGCAGTATCACGACACCCTCGAGCATATCCGTGAGACGCTGACAGACACGCATCCAAACGTCGGTACGTACAGTGGTGGTGGCGGGATGCAGTACGACGAAACTACCGGAGAGTGGGTGAACGTCGGTAAAGAGGCGATCAAGCGCGATTTCACTGACGGCGATACCAATATCCTGATCTGTACAGACAGCGCGAGTGAGGGGCTGAACCTCCAAACTGCGGATGCGCTGATCAATTTCGATTTGCCGTGGAATCCGATGCGGGTTGAACAACGCATCGGTCGAATCGACCGTATTGGCCAGAAGAACGAGGTCGTGAAGATCATCAACTACGCCTACAAGGACAGCATCGACGGCGACATCTACGAGGAACTGGAGGGACGGTTACAGCTGTTCGAGAACGTGGTTGGGCCGATGCGTCCGGTACTGAACAGCATCGAGCAGGACATCAAAGACGCCGTTATGGGTAGTTCCGGGTCGGATGACACCAGAGAGCCAAGTGAGCAAGTCGTCGAAGAAGCGGACTCACGGGCAAAACGTGCCCAGGAGAAAGCCGAGGAGACCGGGCTAGCAGGTGAGCCAGAAGAGGTATCGACGAAAGAGGCGATAATCGAGAGTTCCGGACTTGACGGGTGGGAACCCTATTGCTATCCCGCATTCGATGAGATCGGGACCGGTGATCGGTCGTATGAACCGTTGGTGAGCTTAGAGACGATCGAGACACAGCTTACGCAAAGCGACCGTCTCGAAGAGACAGAATGGTCGTTTACTGCCCTCCGGAACCATGACCGCGCCGACGACTTCGAAGATATCGTCGACGATGCATACGTTCTGGAACTGCCGGAGGAGGATGCAGTAGCAATGCCGGAGTCGCTCGGAGAGACAGCTCAGGCAGAGCTTGGAGGGGGTAGCGGTGTTGTTGTGACGTTCAACCCAGAGATTGCTGAGCAGTTCCCGTCGATTCGGCTGCTCCTACCTGGAGATCCACTATTCGAAGCGCTCGTCCGCGAAGCTGCCCCAGCAGAAGTCGATAATGTGGAGTTCGTCTGTGGTCAGCGTGGAGAGAGTGGATCGTCTGTTACCCGAAGTAGTCAGGTCGCCGAAGCCAAACAAGCGACTGTTGTAGAACCAGCTGTAACGAGCGAGAGTGTGAAAAATCTCCTCGGTGGGACGAACTCGATCTCAGATATCGACGATGCTGAGCAAACTATCCTGACCTGGTTATCCCAACTTCCAGTTGCAGAGTAGAGGCACTTTCCAGAAGCAGAAGGCTTTCCGGAAGTTTCCGGAAGAACGAATTTTCCACAAACAAAACCGCCGGACATCACCGTGATGGAGGTGGCAATGAAGCCATCAAATGGGGTAATTCCGGAAGCAACCCGGTCACGTTTTTAGTACTAGCCAGAAAACCAGTCTATCAAGTAACGATGATCCGCGATGCTCGCGTTCTCCGCGCCGGGTTCGTCCCTCGGGAAGTTGAGCATCGCGACGCCGAAGTCAACCACCTCTCCAGCGTTCTTGAGCCCATCACGAACGGGGAACCCGCCGACACGGCCATCGTCACTGGACCCAGCGGCGCCGGCAAGACCTGCATCTCGAAGTTCGTCACCGAACGGCTCCGGGAAGAAGTCCTCGACGTCGAAACGACCTACGTCAACTGCTGGCGGAACTACACCCGATTTCGGACGCTCTACCAAATCCTCGACGATCTCGGCGCAACCATCGACATCCACCGCCAGTCGACACCCCACGACGAACTCGTTGATCGCCTCCAGCAGCATGACGGCCCGCGAACCGTCGTCATCCTCGATGAGGTCGACCAGCTCGAAGACCCCAGCGTCATCTACGACCTCCACAGCCTCCCGCAGTTCGCGATCATCTGCATCGCGAACAAGGAAGAGGAGCTGTTCAGCCGCGTCGACGACCGGCTCGTGAGCCGGCTGCGCTCCAGCGAACACGTCCGGATGGACAAGTACCACGACGAGCAGCTGTACGACATTCTGAGTTCGCGGGCGAAGTGGGGGCTCGACGAGGACATCATCACCGACGACCAGCTATATCGAATCGCCGACGCGGCCGCCGGCGACGCCCGCCTCGCAATCGGCATCCTCCGAACGGCCGCCGGCAAGGCCGATCGCGAGAATCACGAGCGCATCACCGACGACATTCTCCTCGACGCCGCCGAGGATGCCCGGGCCCAAATCAAGCAGAAGAGCCTCGACTCGCTCACGCCGCACCAGCGCGTCGTCTACGACATTGTTCGCGAGCACGGGCCGGTCGGGCCGAGCGAGATTCACGAGCGCTATTCCGAGGGAGTCGATGATCCGCGGACGAAACGGACTATCCGCACGTACCTCTCGAAGATGGAGCAGTACAACCTCCTCGAGGCGGAAGGGACGAGTCGGGACCGAGAGTACTCGCTCGTCGATTCAGCGGCGGCGTCGCCAATTCAGTAAGAACGAGGACCCCCAACAGCTGCCCCTAACTGAATTCATCGATCCCTGATTTCTCGTAGTCCAACAGCTCGATGATCTGCGGGTCGTCGTTTCTGGGGTTGACCCGCATCGAGATCTCGTAGGCGTTCAAATCGTCCTTCGGACACTGGCGACACAGCTCCTTTCGAGCGTCCGGCCTGGCAGAGAGCCATTCGCACTCGGCATCGCGCGGCAGGACAACCGGCACCGGGTCGTGAATGGACTTCATAAGGTCGTTCGGGTTCGTGGTCAGTATCGTCACGCACGAGGTCGTTGTCTACGAGGCCCGGCACCGGGAAAAACTGTACCGGTAGTGGGAGCCCTATACTTCCGTCAGGAAATTCGGTTTACGACTGACATTCCGGACTAGGGTTCAACGGTCCCACCCGTAGATCCCACCCAGAATCAAGCGACTGAAGATCTTCTTCCTGCTCAAACTCCTGCACGGTAGCTACCTCGTCATCCGTGAGGAACCCGTATTCCTCGATATCGCGGGTAAACGACTTGATCTTCCGGAGCGTCTGCTGAATACCCATTTCGAGAAGATTGTACAGCTCTCGGAGCAACACCAGATACGCTTTGAGTCCCAGCACTTCACCGATAATCCCGAGCAAATACGTGTGCACTCGCTTCACGCCGAAAGACGCAACACGGCTTACCAAGCCGAACTTCGCCAGTAACAGGTCAGCCACAAGAATACCCAGGCTCAGCAGGAGATCTTCCACGGCATCCGTCAACGCACCTGGCTCTGCTCCCACAACACGGCATGCATCATTAATCACATGGTCAATGCTGTTGACGACCGGGAGCACCGACCGCCCCCATCGTGCCCATGTGGATGCACCAGCTAGCAGCTGCCGGACGAATGTCGGCGTATACCCAAGTTTGTCGTCGAGGACCGCGAACACGATCCGTGTGACGGCCACTGCCTCCACAGCGCGTGGCGCCTCCGTCTGCACATCAGCGACGGACAATGTTTTCATTTTGTCCGGGACTCGGCTGCAGATTGCTTCAGCGACGGGTACCATCGCTTCGACAACTGGCGACTCTGCGGCTCCGACCGTCGTGTAGAGGGTGGAGGCCTGCGCTGGAGCTACTTCTACCGCTTCCTCCGGCTTGTTTCGGCGGACGCGGGCGGATACCTCGACGGTCACATCTTCGCTCCCCGGACTAGACAGGACCTCGTCGGTCCAGTCGAAGACCAGATGATAGTCGCCGCCAGCGATGACGTTCGCATCACGCCGTGGCCGGGAATTGGTCAGACAGTCCAACGTCTCAATGTCGACCATCCCCCCTTCCACATTCCATGACTGCACTTGGTCTAGCTTTCGCGGGATGTTGTCGAAATAGACGACCGGCCAAGGGACCGAACCGAACCAGCCGAGGTCCCGTGATTGAGTATCGTATAGGGGAATCGATGCGACCTGTGTCCGGTATTTCTCCAGTCCATCGTCGTCCACGACCAGCACGTCCGGAAGGTGGCCGCCGTCTTTCGGCCGGACCTCGTACTCGATGATGGCATCATCCGAAAAGTAGGGAATGTCCCACGTCCAGAACGGGTCGTCCTGTGGGAGTTCGAGTTCGCCATAGATCTCTGCCATCACCGGGTCGACGGGGTCCGATTCGGGGCTAGATGGTGTGATCTGATCAGATTGCTCCGCTGTAGTTACCTGAGCTCCACCCGCAACTGGGAAGGTCAGGGCAGCCGCAGACATCGAGAGAAACCGGCGGCGAGAAGACCTCATTTACCTATAGGTATCTTGCGATCAAAAAGAAGCTTCTGCCATCTACTCTGAGACTACCGTAGATCACTATTCGCACTCAAGGAGTAGAAGAACTGGACCAATCGCACTATGCCTACTCCCGGACATCGAATGCTTTCACCGCGACTCTGACCGGATGCCCACTCTCCGACTCCAGTCGATATACACCGTGATCTGCAATCTCCGACACCTCAGAGACATACCGTTTGTGATCCATCGTCGCCTCCCGTATCCGGTCCTCAACCGTCCCGAAGTCCTGGCGCCGTGAGAAGATCAAGAGTGCAGCGTGTGAATCCCGGACGGTCAGGTTGTTTAGGAGCTGGTGAACCGCGTCGGCATACACAGATGGTCCATCCCAGAATTTGCACTCCGCGATGAACAGGTTCTCGTTATCATACCGGAGCAGGATATCCGTCTTCCCACCGCGATTGAACGTTTCTCCGGTTGCGAACCCGGAGTAATGCGAATTAATCCCCATCAGGAAAATATCGCGAAGCGACTCCTCATCCAGACCCCGGACCGGCGTGGCGGACCGTTCCAGATCCCGTCCCAAGTCATCAAGCAGATCCAAGACCTCGATAAAGGTCCGGTCCTGTAGCACCTCGTCATCACTGTTTGCGGCCGGTGAAGGCAACTCAATCTCTCGTTTTTTCTCCGGCACTACATATCCTGGTTCCGCGGTGTCACCGGTGTCGACACCCAGTTCGGCCATCACCGCATGGTTTGTATCAACGATCTCCCGCCGTTCCTCAATTGAGCGGCGGGCGGTCCGCCGCAACTGCTCTTCCATCTTCGCGATATCATCCTCAAGCTGTTCCACGAACCACGCCACCTTGTCCACCCATTCGTCAACCTCGGACTGAATCTCGACTTGGACCTGTTCCGCATCCTTGTTCCCGATCGTGTAGTCGACGTAGTAGACGATCTCGTTCCGGTTCAGTTCATTGTAGCGCGGTTTGTTCAGCTTCGAGGAGCTGGGATTGATCTGCAGGAGGTCGCGGTCGCCGTGGAATGGCAGCTTCACACGGATCCGCTGGTACGTCTTAGTAGACCGGCCGCGCTGATTGAGGCCGGGCAGGCCTTGGCCACGCGGGATCTCTTTCTCGACCTCGCCCGCCTGTTCCAGGTCGTAGTCGTTGAGCTGGATCGGGGATGGTGTGTATCTCGACGTGAATATCAAGGTCAGGAGGTCGGTGCTGTCCTGTAGCTCGTCATTGGACAGTTCCTTGATTTCGTCCTTCAGCTCTGTCTCTTGCTCCCGCCGGTATTCGTGGATCGATTGGTCGGAGAAGAGATGGTCAACTGATTGTCGTCGTCTCATTACCATGTAGTTGTGACGTGATCTGTCATAAAATACCGGATCAACTAGTAGATCGGTCGTAGTACAGGATCACGAACTACGGACTTCGCGTTCGACCTCGCGCTCTACCGCATCCTTGTCTTTAGAGGTATTTGAATATTCGAGCTATGCACTGTGTATTCAATACAGCGCCTAAGAACGATCACCACTTGAGAAGACCATTCTGGAAACATTCTCAGAAGCAAACGAAGCATGCCAGAAATCCAGTGACTGAGTCTGGTTCTAAATTTGTCCCAAGCCTTCCCGGAAACGCGGAAGCGACACGCCGCGGCTTATCGGGAACGTAGACAACTAGTCGAGTATGGGAGAACACTCAACGTCGAACCGATTGGCGGTGGACCAGCCGACACGGGGCGCTGACCGCAATCGGTCCCTTGCTGACCAGGCCGATCCGGCTACGGACGAGATGTTGTTGCCGTCACTCGGCGACGGCATCACGCTGCTCGACGTCGAGGGAGACCGCGGCGTCCCGATCCTGCAGTCGCTCGTACTCGACCATCTCCTCCTGCACGACGGGCCCGCCTTCTGGGTCGACGCAAATGGTCACGCGACGACGACGACACTCGCCCAGATCGCGCCCAGTCAACGGTTGCTCAACCGAATCCATGTGGCACGAGGATTCACCGCCTACCAGCACTACGGCGCCGTCTGTGATCTCCCGACGGCAGTGAACAAATCGATCCAGATGTCCACCACCGACGCCAGGGCGGCCGGTCGAGGGGAACCGAGTCGTGACGAGGACACGTCGCCCCACACACCCGCCGTCATCGTCGCGCCGGCCGTCGACGCCCAGTACCGCGCCGACGATACCCTCGGCGAAACCCACGCGAAAACCCTCCAGGCCCGCACCCTTGCCCGGTTGGCGACCTACGCCGAGGGGTACGACATCCCAGTGCTCGTTACGCGAAACGAACGAAACGAATTCACCGAGCCAGTCGCGACGGTCGCGGACCACCATCTCGAGTGCGAGCAAACTCGGATGGGCCCACGGGTCGTCGGCGAGGGCTTCGAGACGCTCGTCTATCCCGTCGACGACGGCGCGTACTACCAGACGACGTTCGCGTACTGGCGGCAGCTGCTCGCGGCACGCGCCACACAGGTCGGCGTGGAACCGACGACGCCTGCGCCGTCGACGCCGACCCCGGAGGGCGTCGGAACGGGCGTCACAGCTGACGGTGAGACGGTGGCGGCCACCGCCGACCCCTTGCTCGATGCGTGGACGGCGACCGGGGCAGGAGGCCGATAGCGATGGGGCGCACAAACCCGACGTACCGAGATGCTCTGCGGGCCATCGAAGAGCGCTGGGCGGAGTTCCGCCGGGCACTGCGGCGTCGCGACCAGCCGCGCTTCGACCGGCTGTTCGAGTACGCCCGCGAGCACGCCGACGCGAGCGGGCTGTTGAACCACCAGAACCCGCTGCTGCCGGCGCTGCTCAGCATCGATCTCGAACAGGAGCGCCGACTCGACGACCACGAGGAACGCCTCGAGGAACTCGAGGCCGCAGTCGCAGCGAGCGGAGATGGCCACGGGAGGCAGTCTCGCTATGTTAATCCCGACCAGGAAGGACAATAACGATACTCGAAATTCCACTCCACGATGCAGTCACTCAATCCCATCGAGTGAGAGATATGTCTCCCTAGTTCCAGAGTTCTGCCAAGGGCTGATCTTTAGATTGAGAGGCGGAATCTCTACTCATAGAGTTACTCTTATTTGGAGAAACACGGCTCAACCAATATTCGTACTGAAATCACCAGCTGACACTGGCTGTAAGATTCCACGTACTGTTTCGGTTGAAAAGGGGCTTGATGTATGTCGCAGATAATCCCTTGAATTCATACTCCCGATCCTCAGACAATCCGTGGTTGTGAGTAAGATCACAGTACAACTCATCGTAATTTTCTAACACCTCAATGTGGTGTTCTGCTTCTGATTTAGACTGATCAGGTCCGCTAAGTTCCGATTTGAGATGGGAAAGGAGATCGTCGTTATTCTGTAATGGATTCTCGATGATAAGCCCGTTAACACTTGGGTCATCGTAGTTCTCCTCTTCCGTGGTGATCTGTTCGGAGACAACGGGTGTGCTACCTTCTGGTGCGTTGAATCCGGTTCGTGGAAGATCAAACGCCGTGGCGTTGAAAAGTTCATTAAAACCAAAGGCGCGAGCCAGTCGTTGATAGAGTGCTCCAGTGACGGGAACGCCTTCCGTGATGAACCGGAGTTCGACATTTGAAAGGACTTGTTTGTCACGGGATGATCGGGGAAGTTCCGCCCTGATAAGCAAGTATTCGTCTTCGTAGGCGAGGTTGGCAATATAGATGAGGTGTCCATTCTTGTACGTCGGAACGTCCTCATCAGCAAACGTGGCGTGGGCTTCTCTGACTGCCGTGGCAAGGTGAGCAGGCCCCCGACCGACGAGTGCTCCACCCAGCTGATGAACTGTGAACCAAGACGTGCTAAGTCTTCCTACCTTGTGGATCCTTGCCAATCGGTCTGTGAACTCATCAGCATCCATATCATCCGTCCGTGTTCGGATTTCCATTGAGTTCTCACCGAGGTGGAAAAACGGATGGAACGTCACTGAGTCATTAATATCCGGTGAGTCTGTTCCTTGCGTTCGGATAAGTCGTGGCCCAAAATCGTTGTAACCGGGACTTGGAAGAGTGACTTCTCCCCGCTGTTCGGGCAGATCGCGGACTCCATTCTCAAGGGTTTCAATATACGCTTCCTCGATTGTTTGGTCGGTCTGCTCTGCGTGCTCCTTGATTCTCCCATGGATGGACCACGGAATGTCAACATTCGGCCTCATATACCAATACCATACTCCAGATACTAAATAAGTCTTTGGTCCGTGTATACTCAGAGTATGATATCCTGGATAGAGATGACCGCCAAAGGCTCTGATGGCATATAAATGAGATATACGACGATCAAATTCGATTCTCGCTCTTATGCAAAGCTGCGGAAAGACCGTATAATTACACTGAGCCGACGCTAATTTGGCGATATGGTTTCTGCTCAGCCAGCGTTCGGCGGGATGTTTCGACAGCTGATCGAGCTGGGCGTCGTCGAAGTCAACACGGAGCCGCTCGATGCCCGCATCGAGCGGCGACTCAAGGAATTCTGGGAGAATACGTCTTGTCCACGGTGTGGTCACCAGAGCATAGTGACCTGGGAGAGTATCGACCGAATCTGGTGCCGTAGTTGCAATTTCAAGCCGGTTTTCACCTATGGCACGCCGTTCCACGAGAAGCACCTCTCCTGCGGTGAGGTGCTTCTCGCTTTCACGCTCTACGCGGACACGTTGCTCAGTATCAACCAGATTGCGCCGTTCCTCGGACGGGCCTACAGAACCG
Organism: Haloarcula sp. HT12; assembly: GCF_055271655.1. NCBI lineage: Archaea > Methanobacteriati > Methanobacteriota > Halobacteria > Halobacteriales > Haloarculaceae > Haloarcula > Haloarcula sp. HT12. Next base: position 119,795 of record NZ_JBUXKW010000006.1, on the reverse strand, counting down.
TTCACACGGCGATTCGAGAGGTGGAAGCCGCGGTTCAGCGCGGCTTCCCCGTCGTTTGGAGCCTCCTCGACCAGACAATCGATGGTCCGACGCAAGTCGATGAGTCTGGTGAGGTTTGCTCGGGCTACAAAGGCCAAGAGCCGCCGCGGAACAGCCGTTCTCGCGGCGGCTCGTCCCAGACAGGCCGATCACGCTGGCGAGGCCGCCACGGTGATCAATTGACGCTCGTTGCGGCGTGCCGCGACTCGCTTCGCGTGATTCGCGGCCAATTCGGCATCGACTACAGCGGAGATCTTGAACCGGTAATCCAGGAGGCTGAAGACCTCTCCCAGCGGCTGGGAGAGGTCTGGACCGACGGACTCCAAGCCTACCGAGAGATGGAACGGAATCACCGAACGGTCATGCACAAAGAGCGGTATGTATCGCCAGAAGGCGTCCATATTAACCAAGCTGAGTGCCTGTTTTCGCTCCTCCAGCCGTGGCTGCGGAAGTTCCGCGGCCTGTCCAAGCAAGGCTTGGAACAGGCCGCTCATACCTTTGGTATCGTTCGGTCACTCAACCTAGCTGGTGAATCCACCGAGTCAATCATTGACTGTCTCGTTATCGGGGCTTTCCGCAATTCTACATAAGAGCGTCGATTCTTAACCAACAAATGACGCCAGCACCCGAATCTGTTGGTTAATACTTGGCTGTGTTCTCGGAAAGCACCCCGGAAAAGAAAGTGTACGCGCCAAACAAGACAAGATCGGATATTAGAGACGTTTTGTACCGATTCGGTTGAAACTCGGAAACGACACGCCTCAGCTTATTAGAAACGCAATCGTCCAAACAGGCAGAGGCGAAATAGCCACAGATGCCGTTCAGTATTGACTTCCTGGACGACGGCCGCGTCCTGGAGTGGGAGGCAACCGCCGACGGCGCCGTCGTGACCGAGCGCGAGGACTACACCCCACGCTTCTACGTCGCCGCTCGCGACCCAGCGAACGACCTCAATCTCACGACCCTCCAGTCGATGTACGACCAGCACCCGGACGTCGTCGCGACCGAAATGGTTGCGCGACGACCGGGCTTTCGACGGGACGAGGAACTAGTCCTCGCCGTCGACGTCGCCCACATCGACCGCATCACCCCACTCGCCCGGCAGGCACGCCAGCTGTCGGACTATCCAATCGGGGATCTCGCCTGTTTCAACGTCGACTTCTCGCGAGAGTTCCGGTACTGTCTGGAGACCGGCGCCGATCCGACGCCGGCGAGCGAGCTCTCGACGCTCCGTCTCAGCGTCCCGGTGACCGAAACGAGCAACGACGTCTATGGGGAACTGTCTGTCGCCGGCGACACCGTCACCGGCTCGCCGACGGATATCCTGACCGCCGTCCAGGAGGTGCTCGAAGCACACGATCCGGACGTCCTGGTCTGCTCAACCAGCGAGATCGTCCCGACGCTGTACAAGATGGCGACGGACGCCGGCGTCGGCGACTTCTCGCTGAGTCGGTGGCCGGACGTCGACTACCAGCAGCTTGCGAGCCGGTCGACGTACTCGAGCTACGGTCGCGTCGGTCACTCACCGGCGCGGTACAACGTGCCCGGACGGGCGATCATCGACGAGTCGAACACGTTCTTCTACGGGGAGACGAACCTCGAGGGCGTCATCGACCTCGTGTCGCGCTCGAAAAAGCCCGTCCAGGAGCTCGCGTGGGCGTCGATCGGGAACGTCCTCACCGCGATTCAAATCTGTGAGGCCCACGACCGCGGCGTCCTCGTCCCGTGGAACTCCTGGCGCCACGAGTTCTACAAGCCGATGGGGACGCTCCACGACGCCGACCGCGGCGGCTTCATCTTTGCCCCCGAGGTCGGCCTTCACGAGAACGTCCACGAACTCGACTTCTCCTCGTTGTACCCGAACATCATCTGTACCCGGAACGTCTCACCGGACGTCATCCGGTGTGACTGCCACGGCGACCGCGACGACGTCCCCGGGCTCGAATACTCGATCTGCGACGACCGGGGCTACCTCGTCGATGTGCTACAGCCAATCATCAACGCACGCGACGAGATCAAGGCGGCCATCCGTCGTGAGAAGGAACGGGACGATCCCGACGAGGACCGCCTGGCTGAACTCGAAGGGCGGTCGGGAGCGCTAAAGTGGATCCTCGTCGCCTGCTTCGGGTATCAGGGGTTCAGCAACGCGAAGTTCGGCCGCATCGAGTGCCACGAAGCGATCAACGCGTTCGCCCGTGAGATTCTGCTGACGGCGAAACAGCGGCTGGAAGCTGGCGGCTGGCGCGTCGTCCACGGGATCGTCGACTCCATCTGGGTGACGCCAGACCCCGACATCGACGACGAGGATCGCGAGAACCTCGAGACGCTAGCGACGGAGATTACGGAAGGCGTCGAAATTCGGCTCGAACACGAAGCCCACTACGACTGGGTGGCGTTCGTGCCGCAGCGCGAGAGCGACGCCGGCGCGTTGACGAAGTACTTCGGGAAGGTCGCCGGCGACGACGACTTCAAGATCAGAGGCATCGAAGCCCGGCAGCGCTCGACCCCGCCGTTCATCGAGGACGTCCAACGGGATTGTCTCGACCGGCTCGATGCCACGCGGTCACCGGACGTGGTACTCGGACGTCTCGAACGAGCTATTGACGAACTGCAGGCAGGCAACGTAGCAGTGGAGCGGCTCGTCGAGCGGAATCGTGTCTCCAAGCCCCTGGAAGGCTATTCACAGAATACCCAGAACGTGGCCGCCTTGAAACGGGCTCGCGAGCAGGACCTGGCAGTCCACCCGGGCCAGGATATCGAGTACGTGGTCGTCGACGACGAGAAATCCTCGCGAGACCGTGTCGCCCTCGCCCACGAGGATATCGAGACCTACGACGCCTCGTACTACGAGACGCAGCTGGTTCGAGCGATTGAGAGCGTGCTGTTGCCGCTGGGGTGGGATCGTACAGATATTCGACGGAGACTCGCGGAGACACGGGAGGTGGAGCTGACGGAGTTTACAGCAGTCCGGAACGGATGAGTAGTCTCAAATGTCTTCTGAGGTGAGCAAAATCACAAGTGGGCGACGAGGTCGATCCCATTCACACTCTGGGGGGTCCTGCTCTCTGGAACACCCCCCGGAGTGTGAATGGAGGTAAATCAATCACACCGAGGGTGGACAACCTATATGTGAATGGGGCGAATTGGTCCGGTCATGCCAAACAACGATTCCACGCAAACAACCGTCGACGAGATACTAAATGTCGACGAGGGGGATAGCGAAGATGAATCGGATATTTTTGAGAAACCGTGGTTGCTCGAGATCGATAACGTTCCTGACGCCAATCGAATTGTCGGACGAGACGACCATATCACGTTCTTGGCCAAGAATCTCCGAAAGATGCGGACAAACAGCGTCCCGGATAACGTCCTGGAGTGGGGAGAAACCGGGACGGGGAAGACACTAGTTGCAAGACACGTCTGCGAGCGGCTTGAAGCAGCAACTGCAGGAACGGACTCCCCCATCGTTACTGCCTACATTAACCCAGATCCCATCTCTACGTATACCTCCACCTTCCGAAAGATTGCAGAGCAGGTGAACGCGAAAGCAGAGAACCCACTTGATGTCCCCTATCAGGGCCTCTCAGCCGAGCATTATCGAGATCAGAAATTGTGGCCCGTTGTTCAGAGGGAGTTCTCTGGCGGCCTCGTCGTCATCATTGATGAAATCGACAAGCACGGAGAAGTCAACGAGGTCCTCTACACGCTATCACGGACACAATCAAAAGACGACGTTGACTTCCCAGTCGTTACAATCGGGATTTCGAACGACATCGAATTCAAAGGCGAAATTGAGTCACGGGTACAATCGACTCTCCAGCCAGAACACCGAACGTTCACACCGTACGAAGAAGACCAGCTCATTGCAATCCTCGAAAATCGACGGGACGCATTTTACGACGGTGTCCTCGATGACGAGGTGATTCCAACCACAGCTGAACTCGCAGCTGAAGAACACGGTGACGCTCGACGGGCAGTCCGATTGTTCCGGAATGCGGGCGAGATCGCCGACGAAGAAGGCGACGATATCGTGACCGCGAATCACGTTCTCGAAGCTGACGAACTCGTCGAAGTTGAACTCTTTATGGAGATGGTGAAAGGGACTCCGTTGTCCGGGAAATTACTCCTGTTTGCTCTCACGCGTCTTGACCGGAATAACCCGGAGAAAGAATGGTTCCGGACGTCAGAGATTCACGAGGTTTACCAAACAGTAGCACGGGACGTCGAAGTAGAGCCCAAGGGGTACAATCGTGCGCTTGAGCTTCTGAACAAGCACGTGACGACAGGAGTTCTCGAATCGAAAAAGAAGGAAGGCGGAGATCAGGGGAAGTTCAGGTCGTATTCGCTCCAAGGAGACGTTGAGAGTACGCGAACTGGACTGATCAACTCAACGCCGGAACTCCAGACGTTGATGGGATGGTGACACCCCCACCCCTCGGTGTGAATGGTCCCCCATAGGATACGACGGTTGTAGAGATAGAACGGGAGTCGAGGAAGCAGGCTCGTTCGTCTGAAGAACCTAGTACGGCACGGAGAGCGGCTTACACGTTCTGCCACGGTAGCTGACCCGACCCGCTACTGCACCGCACCGCAGCTGTAGTTATCTTTATTATACTACAGTCTAAACAGTCCTCCGAGTAGATGTATTCTGAAAGGCGAGGCCTTGTGCCGAAGCCGAAGGTTCGCCACTGAGGCGAGAACCCTCCCTACGGCGTGAGGACTTCTGCTGTTAATGCCTTCTTAATCGCGGTACCCTGGGTGGTGGACCATTCACACTGAGGGGTGTGGGGGTAAACGAGGCGTAATCTATCCGCGTGTTGCTCTGTCTTCTCTCGGCGTGAAGTCTCGTTAGAGATCGGCGGTTGGTAGCCCATTCACACCGAGGGGTGTCGGGTAAACCGATCCCATTCACACTCTGGGGGGTGTCATCTGCTACGCTACGAATCACGTTGGAACGAACATCTGGCTACAGCTGAATCTCGTCTACTCGTCGGGATTCACCGGTCCTTTGTACTTCGACTTCACTGAATCACCTTCCCGCCACTGCCAGTAATAGTAGCGATTGTCGTTGATTTCCTTGATCGTGATCGTCGCTTTGGCAGGGACGTCGTCTGGGAGGTCGTCTGGTCGTTCTTCGACCTCTTCTTGATCTGCCGACTCCTCGAGACGGGCCTCTCGTTCCTTGTGCTCGGCGAGCGCTTCAGCGTACGTCGCAACGTCTCGGAGCTGCTCCGGGTCCGACTCGTTGAGCGTGTTGACGATCTCCGTCGGGAAGTTCGCCGGTGGGGTCGGGGGTTCGTAGGACATCGGCTACTCTCGTGTTAACCAACACGGCCCACGAATCCATAGTTTTGTTGGTTAAGACGATGGAGACGGCTCCTGTGCTTGCTGGACGTAACACTACTCGAAACTTCTTTATATACAAGTTTCGTACTATGTTACACCGTGCTCCGGCGCATCGAACTCGAGGTCCTCGCCACGGCCGACCGCGGCGACACAATCTCCGAACTCGCGACGAAGCTCGACCACAGCGAGAGCTACCTCTCTCGTGCCGTCGGCGACCTCGTTGAAAAGGGACTCGTCTACACGGAACGCGATGGCCGGCGAAAACGAGTCGTCCCGTCGGATGCTCGCGCCGTCGAACTCTATCAGGACCTCGTCCGCCAGCACTCCCACATCGACTTCCCCGAACTGCTGACCGGCAAGGCACTCGAGGTGCTGTACTACCTCGACCAGCCGCGAACCGTCTCCGAGATTGCCAACCGGAGCGACAACTACCGCAACACGGTCAACCGCGTCCTCAAGCGGTTTCGCGACCGGGGTCTCGTCGGGACGGCCGACGGCCACTACGAGTTCAACGCCGACTTCGACCGCCTCCACGAGTTCGCCCGTGAACTCGTACACCATCTGCATCGCCACCGCCTCGAAGCCGTTGCCCCGAAGGGCACGATTCTTTGGGAGGACTACGACGAATTCCTTGCCCAGGCCGAGACGGAGATCGACGCAGAGGGGTTCCACGAAACCGGCCTCGCTCGATTCGCGGCCTTCGACCTCCAGTTCCTGCTCACCGGCCACCGCTACTACGTCTACTCCGAGGAACTTGACGCAGTTTCGCCGGCGGAGCTGTGTTGTCACACGCTGCTGATCGACGACGGCAGCCGTCACCGCTCGTACTGTCTCCTCCTGCTCAGTCACGTCGACGTCGACGAGGCGGCCCTCCGAGAGCAGGCGGCGAAGTATGGCCTTGAAGCCGATATCGACGCCTTGCTCCGCTACCTCGAGACGCACGGCGAGGTCGACGATGACCGGCTCCCGGAGTGGGACGAGTTCCAGGAGCTGGCGGCTGACTACGAGGTGCCACTACCACAATGAGACCAACATTCGGCCGCGAGTACATCGAGAACGAATTCCAGCGAATCGCGAATGGCCTATCTGAACCGCTCACGGTCTACCTGATCGGTGGTGGCGCGATGTCGCTGCGCGACCTCAAGGGGGCGACGAAAGATATCGACCTGGTCGTCCCGGATGGCGACGCGTACGGTCAGCTGTGGGCCGTCTTGATGGACCTCGGGTATGCGGAGGTTCAATCGCTGGATCCAGATTATCGGGCGCTGGGGGCAACGAGCTGCGTCGAGAACGACGACGGGTGTCGCCTTGACATCTTCAACCAGCAGGTCGCGAACAAGCTCGTGCTCACCGACGGGATGCAAGAGCGCAGCGAGCCGTTCCTCGACACAGATCGACTGACGGTCCGGCTGGTCAGCAACGAAGATATCTTCCTGTTCAAGGCGATCGCAGGCCGCGACGACGACATCGAGGACATGAATATGCTCGTACAGGCCGGTCTCGATTACGACGTCGTCCGGACTGAACTCGAAGCCCAGATCGAACGCCTGGGGGACGATCAGTTCGCCACGTTCGCGAACGAGGCCCTGGTCGAACTCGAGGAGCGGTACGGAGTGACCACGCCAATCGAGGTGCGCGTTCAGGAACTGACGAACCGGTACTACCGGGGGCTCGAAGTCCTCCAAGCACTCGACGAGCCGATGACCGTCGACGAACTGGCCGCCGAACTGGAGCTGGATACCGACGAGGTTCACGACCGGATTGCGTATCTCTCAACGTTCGACCGGGTCCGTCGGGATGGCGACACAGTCCGTCCCGTGGAGTAGTCTGGCCACGACTACGGGGAGGGAAGGCGGCCGTCTGGTCGGGGAACGCGGCCCCGTTTGATCTCGTGATCGACGCGGCGCAGGTGCTTGCAGCCGCCTTCGGGTGAACGTTGCTGCCAGTCGGGACAGGTACACGATTCGTCGATGACGTCGACTTCGTACCGGTTCCCGGACGCAGACTGTACCTCATAGCGGCCCCCCTTCGAGAGGAGTGAGACGTCCATCGCTTCGGCGACGGCACGCTTCGTGCGGGGCTCAAGATCGTCCTCCGACTGTGCGTTCTCGTCGACGACCAGTCGGTCGCGAACGTCGCCCGTTCGGCCACCGTCGGGAGCGACGGCTTCCGCAGGCCCCCTGAGCCGCTCGTGGAGCACTTCCTCCACCGGATGGCCTTCCGGCCACAGGTAGTGGACTTCACGGCGCTCGCGATGGTCGTAGGAGCCGCACGCGGCTGCGCTCCCGGTCCAGACGCGCCAGGCACCGAGCGTGGCCATCACATCGACGATGTCGCGGGGGACCGTCTGGTGGTCGTCCGGGAAGAACACCCGGAAGCGGGTACACGCCTCCTGCGGCGGGACGGTCTCCCACCAGTCTTCGCTGGAGCCCCAGCTGTCGAACATCGCCTCGTCGCTCCCGTAGCCGACGGTCACGCCGTCGACCGGCGTCCAGTCCGCCGGGAGGTGTTCCGCCGCGCCTTCGAGCACTCGGAGGACGGCGTATCGGAGGTACTCGTGGGCTTGGTTGTCTGTCGTACGAGCGACCTGGTGGTGTTGTTTGGCAACGTGCTCGGCTTCCTCGAGGACCGTCGTGAGATAGGGTTCAGTCATTATTCGACGGAGGTCTGAATGCGCCTCCGCCCCTCGGCGGGGCGCAGAAAAACTTCCAGAAACTGGAAGCCAATGTTGACATAGAGAATTGATCTGGCTCACTTAGCCGTCTGGCTTGGTGCCTTTTGAGAACGAAATTTAATGTGCCACTAGTTACTACATAACACACAAGATGATTCGGGGACTTATCGCGTTTGTGGCATCGCTGTTTACTGAGGCTGTGAAGTTCGCAAAATGGCCATTTAACCCGACCAACGGCAGGGGACAGTACGTCACACCTTCAAACCGCCATTTCCTGACGGGGAAGGCGAATTTCTTGGTGACGGTTGCGTACCGACTGGGTCAAGCAGGGGTGAATTTTGGAAAGGCGCTGGTATTTGATGTGTTGGCTCCACTAGTTGATTCGATAATTAGGATGGCGAGCGACCTCTACCATTCAAATCCAAATTATACTCGAATGGCACTTCGCGGGGGTTTCTCTGCAGTTCAAACGACTTTCGCGATAGGAGCTGCTGGTTTGATGCTACTCGTAGGACTGTTCCGCAAGTGAAGCGCGAGGATTACTCTTCGAGGACGTCGATGAGTTCCTCTGCCGTCCGACTGATCCGTCCGAGCCGCTCGCGAACGACCTCGGGATCGTCCGACTCCCACGCAGCGAGGTAGAACGCCGATCCGCTCGTGTCGAGCCCGCAGTACCGCCCGACGACGTACGCGACGGCTTCGGCCTCGACTTCGCGTTTCGACCGTTCGGTGTCGTCGTCGACATCGAAGTGGAGCAGGGCGTGGGCGTACTCGTGAATCAGCGTCCGCGCGAAGTCGGCCTCATTCTCCCGATCGCGCACCTCGACGAGCGGCTGGACGTCGACGAGGCTCAGCTGTTCGCAGATGCCCTTCGCCTCGCCGTGGGTCCACTCCTCAGCTGGTACGATCCGCACCGTCACGCCGAGGTCGTCAGCGGCGGCAGTCAACTGTTCGACGAGGTCGCCGGCGTCCCCGGTCGCTTCCGTGTCGAGATTAGGAAGCGGCTCGCCCTCGGTCTGGGAGACGTCGAACACCGGAGCAGGCTTGAATCCGACCAGGCCCTCGGACCACTCCTCGGGTGGCGTCTCGTCGTACTCACAGTCGCTGTCCTCGTGGTAGCTCGGCGAGTTCTCGCACTCCGGGCACTGCTTGGTGATGATCGGTGCCCAGATCCAGATGGCCGACTCGCCCTCCTTGACGTGACGGTCGAACTCCTCCTGCCACGTCCGATAGCCCGCCACCCGGCTCGCCTCGGGACACTGTCGCTTGATGAGGAGCGCGTTCCGGTAGGAGTAGTCGTGGAAACGACTCTGGACATCGAGCCACTCTTGGAACTCTTCGCTGGCCTGCGCGTCGTCGACGCCGGCGACGAGGTCGTCGATCCACTGTTCGATCGTACTGTTCATCTCGTCTGATCGCGTGTCGGTCTGGTCGAAGGAGACCGACGAGTCACTGGTCGTAGACATCGTGATCACCGAATCGAGTTCACGGCGACTGCGTCTGTTCAGACCGCGCCGCACCCCTCAGGGGCGTTCAAAAAACCGCTCTGTCGGTCACCGGAGATCGTGGCGTTCGTCCGCAAAGCCAACCGAGACGAGGTACTCGAGGAACTCGTCGAACCGTTCGACATCGCTGGGCGTGTCCGTCGCAAGATGACGCGCCCACTCGATGGCCCACTGGAAGGCGGGATCCGTGCCGCCCTTGCCGTGTAGATACCACCAGCGAGCCGCTTTGAGAACCACTATGGGATTCGTCGGCGGCTGCTCACCGGCGAGCCCACGGGTGATAGACTCGATTTCGTCGGGGACATCGGCGGGATTGATCTCCTCTGATTGCGTGTTTGCGATATCGACTGGGATGTCGTCGATCGAGACGTTGTCGGGACTCTGTTGTTGACTCACAGGCAGTCACCTCTGAGGACTCTTGATGGAGCCCTCGCCCTCTCCGGGGGCGCGAAAAACCAGCACGCGGATTTCTATACTAGTAATTGGTTTTCAAAGCTGTATTGGATATGGCACATGTAATCTGACGCCCTGAGGAATCCCGTCCCTCGCGCCTGCCTGTCTGGGGTGGCACACTCTTTCTCGGCAAGTGTTATGGGACCAGACTAAGACAGAGAATTTATGGCTGAATTATTGGTTTTCACGTTTCTCGCCTCTATCGTTGCCGTCTATTCTATCCTTCCTCGACACCGCCAACTCCGTGTTCGATACAATCTATGGACGAAGCCCAGATTCGCGTATATCTTGATCGCCTTCCTGGTGATTATCGGATCGTATTGGCTCTCAATCTATTTGGAGAGTCTTGAGGCGGCCAGCGTACCGGTTAGCTATGGGGTTGGTTCTGTGGAGGTCACCCCGCTGCTGGTTGAATCTCTCCAATTAGTTGCCGTACTAGGGATTGTCGGATTGTTCTTGGGGGTCTTTCTGAAGTCCTCTGTCAGGGTGAAGAACGAAGGGAAAATAGTGTCTATTCTTCGTGATCTGAATAATCAGGGCGATTATAGCACACTAGTCAATCTCCTTCAGAACCATTATCGGCCTCTTGTTCACCACCCGGAGGAACCACAGAGGCAGCCCAGTTTAGCAGAGGTTTACGCGCGAGAACTGAGAGAGGAGGTGGAAGATGAGCCTGATTCACTGAGAGAGAGGGTAATCCGGTGGTACCGGGCTCAATACTATGTTCAGCTGGTTAATTATTGGTTGATGGATACTGCTCCGGAGGCGTCGTCCTACACTGAAACCCTGTTCCTTGATCCAGAATTCAGTGCGCAGTATCCGGTGATCGACCCCGATCTTGGAGTGAAATTGATTCGTGATGATTCTCTGGAGGGCTTTCAAAGACGGAAAGCTGTTCATCGATATCTTCGCACGTTGGTAAAGACCGAGAACAGTCTCCTATATCGGGATCTGCAGAATAACACCAGCACAGACGGAATGTATCGATACAAGATCGAGGAAGATAATCGGCTCATTCACGCCTTGTTTTCGGATATGGATCGAGTTGAGGACTTAGATATATACAAGCCGGTCGGTGATGCCGTCCGGGATATAATTGTAGACCAGCGCAGGCAGGAATTCGACGAGTACAATGATCAACGGCTAACTGATACGAGAATCTCAGACGACCATATTTTTCGAGATCCGGTGTTCATCGGCATCCAGTTTTTCGACGTGCTGGTGAAAGAGGCGTTCCATCAGAAGGTTTCGTGGCATGTGTGGCTCTCTTACTATGAGACGTTCACACGAGAGATCTGCCGGAACTACGAAATAACGGAGTACAGTGACCCAGATGCTTCAGTGCCAAACGACTACTCTCGGCTCCTGAACGAGATGGTCGGGAATATGTGTGACTGGATGCGGATGATGCAGGCAGAGGTAGTCTCACGAACCAGCGATACCGAAGCTTGTGATGTGCCACTGCACGCACCTGAAGAGGCAACGACGTCCGCCGCCCGGACCTCGACAAATAAAGACAAGAGTTCAGTTTCTAGTGAAACCGCCAGTACCGAGGACGAAACGGGTGATACGGACGAATTTGAAAAGTACCTCACTATTCGGAGCTCATACACTGGGCGTGATTCTGCCAGCATCCCCAAGATGACCGGAATCATCTTGGTATCGTGCAACGAGGAGATACTGACCACCAGCGAAATCCCGGATCGGTTCAAACGAGACATTACGGAGAGAATCCTCCTGACCGGGGTCGAACTCCGAAACCATGGGGAGGGGTCGTTGCCGTGGGAATACAGTGAGCTGTTGCTCGCAAATCTTGAAGAGCGGCTCACGGGTAGACGAGCGACCCCACAGTATGCGGAGCAGTTACAAGATGTCTATGCGGACATCCGAGACGAGGTATTCATCGAAGAGGATGTCGGCGTGGATTTCGTCGACAGGTTAGACGAGCTGATTGGACATCCCTAATCACATTGGAGGCTACTCTCCGATCGCATCTATCAGCGTCAAAACGTGAATTCACGGTGGTGGCAGGTAGACACTCTGCTCGCCGGCGATCTCCTCCAGGTTGTTCCGATGACGGTGGCTGAAGTAGCACTCGTAGCTGCAGTATCCACAGATTGCGCCGGTATCGTATTCGGCGACGTACGGGCCGCGGCGAGTTCGCCAGACGTTCGTCCCGCACTCGGTACAGGCGGCGTCCTCGAGATCGGCAGGACTCGGTCCCTCGTACTCGACGTTGAGCCCCTCGTTTTGCGGTGTCGTTTCGGGCCAGATTCCGTGGGTCCTCCAAAACTCACGGACGCGAGCGAGGCTGTGGCGCACCGTCTTTCGCACGGTGACGTGGTCGGCGTCGCGACCGCTGTCGTCCCAGCCGTCGGCCGTCCAGAACTCACCGAACTGCGCGCCGCGATGCAGCCCGTTCCAGTCGACGCCGACGATGTCGGCTGGTGGCTCGTCCGTGAGTGTCGGTCGGGTCAACTGTCGAATGGCATCGAGCTGCTTAGGCGGACTCCCGCCGAGGATGTGGACGCGCCGCCCTCTCCAATCGGCAGGGTCGGAGAACTCGTGGGCCAGGCGGTCGGCGTATCCTCGTGAATACCCGAGGACGAGGGTCTCGGGAATCGCGTCGATCACCGCCCGCGACTTCGGAACGACGATGAGCTCGGCCTCTGGATAGCTCGCTTGGATCTCACGAGCAGCAGCGACGTGGGCGTCGACGTCGTCGATTTCGTCGACGTCCCCGATGACCCCGACCTGAGGTTCGTGCTCGAAGAAGCGGTCGACGAACCGCTCCAGATCGGGATTTCGGAAATCGTTGTCGAGCATCCCAACGGGAAGGCTGAGGTTCTGATACTGCGTCTCTTGGTACCCACAATCCTCGCGAAACCCGGGAAGGAAGCCGAGGTCGACAGCGTCCACGACAAACGGCGCTCGATGCAGAAACGCCACGTAGTCTGCCTGTCTGGCGGCGGCGATTTCGCGGGCGGTGCTGGCGCTGGAGCTCAGCTCGAGGGACATGATTAGGCTCGCGAGGCCGCTGCTGGCTGCCCCGCACCCATTCAGGGGCCCGAAAAACCGAGACTCAGGCAGTTAACCAACAATAGGGAAACTCACGTGGAGTGTGTTGGTTAAGAATAGAGCTTACTCTTCGTTCTCACGCAGCTCTTCAGCCTTCCACTTGAGCCGGCGCAGAATTTGCGTTCGATTCTGGTGGGCGTTCTCGTAGGCAACGCACTCCTGGAGGGTTTCCATATCCGGAATCGTCGCGATCCCTGCCTTGATCAGGCGCGTGTTCGGTGCTTCAAGCCGCTTTTCAGGCGGAAATTCGTCTGACGCCTCTGAGTAGTCTGTAGAAGTACCCATAACGGATGCCTCCACCTATCGAGGGCACGAGCAACAGCAGAGAATTGAAGCAGTAGATCTTGGGAAGGTGCACCCACTGCGAATGAGACCATCAAAATAGAGGCCTTCACGACAGGATTCGAGCTGTCTCGAAGCCCAATCAGGCTTCCGAGGATTCGAGCAAAACGAGGTTCTGAACAGGGTATGGGTTATTCTCGCCGGCGAACTCGTCCTCAGGGACGTAATGCCAGAGATGGCCGTCTACCTGGTAGAGAAACGACTCGCCGCCTTCTGCTTCAACTCGTACTCGCTTCCCGACATTATCGTCTTCTTCCCAGCCGATCACGGTCAACGGCTCGACGGGCCATTCAAAGAATTTGACCGAGTCACCACGCTCCAACTCTTCAAAAGTCTCTATATCCCCCTGCTGTGGCTCTCGCGCGTCGAGAGTCGGATTATGCTCAATAGACATGGTCTCTGGGTACGCCCCTACTCACTTAATACTGTCAGCAGTGGATTCCAGCCGCTAGAACGGGAGCACGCCTGGCGAATTTTCTCTCCGACTGCTCTTAGCCCATCGCCTCTTGGAACCGCTCACGCAGCGCGTCCTCGCGCTCTTCGAACTGCTCGACTTTCTCCTGCAGGTCGTCGCTAACGCGCTCGATGCTCGCCAGCGCTCGTTCGCCGGCCAGCGACGCCTGTGACCCGTCGTCACCGTCCGCCTCTAGCTGCTGCTCGTACGCCTGCTCGACGCGCTCGATCGTACCTTCCGGGTTGAACAGGATGTCGTTGGCGATCCGAACGTATTGATCGAGGGATGCCCCCTCTTTCCCCTGGAAGAAGTGGGTGAGCGCGTACGTCGCGCCGGAATGCAGCGTCCACATATCGATCTCGAACGGTGACGCGGCGTTGGCTTCTGCATCGCCGGCGGCACGCTCGGCCAGGTAGTCCGGGAAGCCCAGCAGGGTGTAGAACTCCGTGACGGTGAACGGGAGCTCCGAGAAGTCGAGGTCGATATCCTGAGCGTCCCGGATGAACTCGAAGAGGTCGTCCGCGACGAGTTCGACCTGTGCGAGGAGTTCCTCCCACCAGGTCCGGAAGTTCCGCACGTCGCCGACGTGTTTGATGACCTCCTTGTCGGTGAGCGAGCGCATCGTGTTCGAGCAGTAGCCGTCCTGGGCGAACCCCTCCACGTAGACGGCGTGCTCGCCGAAGAAGTCGTAGCCCGACGTGACGCCCATCGTAATCGGGTCCGACCGGCCGGGGAGGCGCACCTCGAGACCATCGAACATAATGTCCATGTGGACCTCGCCGCCTCCCCGGTAGCGCCGAATCTCTCCGAACATCACCTCGCCCAGCGGGGTCCCGTCGATGGTCTCCTCGCGGAGGACCTCCTCCAGCGGCCCGTAGACGTCGACCGGGTTGATGATCGAGTACGAGTCAGTCGGAATGTGAAATAGCGACTCTGCTTCGGTATCACCGTCTGCTTCTGCTTGTAGCCGGGATGGCTCGACGATGGCATTGAATCGCTCCGTTTCAACCCATTCCTCTTTGTACGGGTTGCGATACGCGACTGCTGTACCGACTGCCTGCGGGAGGTTTCGAATCGCCTCACTGAAGCTGATTGGTTCGGGACCGCTGTGTTGCTCGGCGTACCACTCGGGTAGTTCAGTCTCGGTTCGCCCATCGAGGGCTGCGAATACCGTAGCTTCCTCTGGGTCTTTCATAGCATCCTCCGAAGGCGCGAACGTTCTGATCTGCGCCTCCACCCATTGAGGCGCAAAAAACGACGCTACGACTGTCGACACTCGTGAGCTTGGATTCGCTCTGGAAGCCCGACTTTTCCACAGAGCGGACACTCGACGAGTGGTGTCGGCGGGAGATTCTGCCACGCAGCAAGGGCTTCTCGGAGATGAACTTTCGTCTCTACCGACTCAGCGCTTTCGAGGGCAGTGGTGAGGTGCCAGTGGAGTCGTTCTCTGTTCGTGAAATCGTCTGTATCGGGCGTCGGGATAGACTCGTCTGTCTCTCGCATTTGAATCACGAGGGTTCCCCCTCATCCCCTCGGAGGGGGAGAGCAACACCCACCAGCCTACCTCGCTCTGGTGGCCGTGTGGCGTCGACAATTGTATCCAAACGCTGCGGGGCGACGGCTTCCCAGATGAGATGATGCTTCGAACAGACTGTCACGAGATTCGAAACCCGGTTTGCCTGTTCGTAGTCAAACCGTCCGTCGGGACCGACGAAGAATTTCCGTGGGAGTAGATGGTGGACAGAGATGTCCTTCCCGACCTGCTCTTGATGATCCGCTTGGGTCATCTCACACCACGGCGTTTGACACTCGTAGTCATCGCGTTCTAATGCTTGTCGCCGTTGCTCCCGCCAATTTGGCCCGTATGGAATCTCTGAACGCTCTTGATAGGACCGTGGTTGTGAGAAGCCAGCTTCGGTGAGTGCCTCTTCCCACCCGCCAAACCGGTGGTCATACGTCCATCTGTGATATTCTCCAACCCGATCCATCTCTCCGCTTGATGGCGGGCGACCGAACTGCTCCGCTAGGCGGTCGATCTCATCCACCAGGTCCTGATCGGTGAGTCGGAATTTCCGGTTTGGAGCGTAGCCAGCCTCACGAAGCGCCTCGTTCCAACTCCCGAATTTGTTCTGGCAGACGCGCTGGGAGTATTCCCCGTGCTCGCTCATCTCCTTTGCTGTCGGCGGTTTTCCTAATTTGTCTGCGACACGCCGAATATCATCGAGAATAACGTCCGCGTCCGTTACGATCTGGTCGCGACGATGGACCGCGGTTACGTGCCCTCCCAACTCGTTGGAGGTCGCAAATGCCTCGCCACAGTAGTCACAGATATGGTCGGTCAAAGCTCCGTCACCTCCCTCCGCGGTTCCCCCGTAATGGGTTATAAACTCTTGACCCGATGAGGGATTGTAGAAGATCATGGACCGCCTCGGCGAAGGTCACAGGGTCTGCATCCCCGTGTCGCTCTCGATACCACTCTGGTAGTTCGGTGTCGGTACGTCCATCGACGCCAGCGAAGAAGGTTCTGGACTCGGGATCTTTCATCTCGGTCACCTCACTTCAGGAATCCTCGTCGACGTGCGACTGCATCGTCTCGCGCCCTGCGCCCCTCTCCCGGGCGCAAAAACAACACCGCGTTAACCAACGCTCTCCCTTGAACCCGCCAATCGTTGGTTAATCAGGTTCTTCGCTGAGAGGCTCTAAAAACCGCTCGAAATGAAGCTGGATGGCCATCTGTCAGAGAGCACTCCTGTTTTTGGAGGATTATCAGCTTGCCTCTGAACCAAAGGATAGTTCGAGGTGGCTACCCCTTCAACCAGCCCGAAACAGGGTCGCATATCTCGCGGCGCTACCGTAGCTAGCCCATCACCAAATTGTTCTATCTGGGTGGACCCAGAAGGTTAACTGTACAGACAGCGTATCTCTCTATAATGACGATCACGACTGAGTTCGTTCTGCGGTCGTCCTCGCTACCGCTCGTCAGTATCCCGGAGACACTGCAACCGGACGAAATTGAGTGCATTCACGCCCTCTGTCTCCAGCCGGACGTGCAGATATTCACCGTTCAATTCGACCACGACGATGACATCTCCGAGGAAGACTTGCTAGCTCTCGACGATGTCGTGGAGGTGGATTCGGTGGGAGAAACAAGCGAGAAGGCAGTCTACAAGCTCACTGTCGAACTGGAAGAATCCGTCTCGCAAGCGTTCGCGCCCGATTTCGAGGGCGCACAGCTTGACCCGACGATCATCACGCCGGAGGGCTGGCACGAGACGAAGGTTTTCAAGGAGTACGAAGAGTTCAACGACTTCCGGAAGAGTTGTGAGAGTCACGGTATTTCGCTCGACCTTGTCTCGATTTCCTCCGAGCCGTCTGCGTCAGAGGATTCATCCCAGGATGGTCTCACCGATCGGCAGCGCGAGGCCCTCACACTCGCTATCTCTCGCGGCTATTACGAGAGTCCACGCCGGGTCACAGCCGAAGAACTCGCCGAGGAACTCGGAATCTCACAGCCGTCGCTATCAAGTCTCCTCCGTCGTGGAGAACAACAGCTCATCACATCATCCCTCGGCTCTCAAGTTCACCTACCTACGCCGTCCAACTAGATCAATCCAGATCTGTGGTTCGTCGAGACGGCTCCTCTCTCAACTTCTCTTGAGTACTTAAACGCCTTTCTGGATAGCACCAGCCCCATGCCGTAAAGGCTCCCACAATAGAGTGTACTCATGAAGGCAGCAGTCTACCGAGGTCCGGGCGATATCCGTGTCGAAGAAAAACCTGAGCCAGAAATCGAGAAACCGACAGACGCAGTCATCCGGGTTACCCATACCGCAGTATGCGGATCCGACCTCTGGTTCTACCGAGGCGAGGAAGACCACGAACCCGGTGTCTCTGTCGGCCACGAGCCGATGGGAATCGTCGAAGAAGTGGGTGAAGACGTCCGTAACGTCGAGCCGGGCGACCGCGTGCTTGCCCCGTTCGCGATTAGTTGCGGGGAATGCGAGTTCTGCCGGAAAGGAATTCACACGTCCTGTGTGAACGGTGGATTCTGGGGACCAGACGGTGAGACCGGTGGCGCACAGGCCGAGAAGCTTCGCGCCCCGCTTGCTAACGGGACGCTCGTTCGCGTTCCCGACCGCTACGCCGACGACAAGGACGTCCTCGAATCCCTCCTCCCGCTGACGGACGTGATGGCAACGGGTCATCACGCCGCTGTCTGTGCGGACGTCGAGGCAGGAGATACCGCAGTAGTCGTTGGTGACGGTGCGGTCGGGCTGTGTGGTGTTCTCGCAGCGAAGCGCCTCGGAGCGGAGCGGATTATTGCGATGGGGCACCACGAGGATCGTCTCGAAATTGCCCGTGATTTCGGCGCGACCGAAGTCGTCTCCAGTCGCGGCCAGGAGGCTGTCGAAGAAGTTCAGGAACTCACGTACGGCGGGGCAAATCACGTCCTCGAATGCGTCGGTGCAGAGTCTTCGTTGGAAACCGCTGCTCAGGTGGCTCGTCCCGGTGGAACTGTCGGGTATGTCGGCGTTCCGCACGTCGGGTCTGCTGACTTCGTCCAGCCGCTGTTCTTCAAGAACGTTTCATTTAACGGCGGTGGCGCTCCCGTGCGAAACTACATCGATGACCTCATGGAAGACGTACTTCAGGGCACTCTCGATCCGTCTCCGATCTTCACGAAGACCGTCGATCTCGACAACGTTCCCGAGGGGTACGAGGCAATGGATGAGCGGGAGGCAATCAAGACGCTGGTGAAGATCGAAGAGTAAAGAGTCAGGATCGAATTCTATCAGGGGTTCTTGTTTTCGGCTCGTACTGTCGTTTGAGATGTTTTCGCTGGTGGTCAAGAACGTCCCTCTCTCCAAAGGAGAGTCTGCGTCAGATACAGTCGCTTAAACAGGCTTTCTTGATAGCATCGTTCTGAAGGAATTGACCGCGTCAATCATAGATGAGCTATGGATGTGACGAACCTTCCGTCCGCAAGTCGAGAGGAATCCGACCACCCGGTACAAGAGGGCTCACCGCTCGTATCTGCAGGGGTCGAAAGTCCGTTTGACGAGACCAGTGTCACCGCTGCAGAAGTGACCTTTCGGCCGGGAGAGCGAACCAAGTTCCATGCCCACGCCGGCGTCCAGATTCTCTACGTCACCGCCGGTGTTGGGATGGTCGGCAATCGTAAGGGTGAACAAGAGGTATCTGAGGGGGATCTTATCGTCTTTGACCCTGGCGAGGAACACTGGCACGGCACCGCTGAAGATGCTGACGAGCCATTCAGTCACGTATACTTCCTCGCGGAGCCGGACGACGGCGAACTAACTATTCAAGAAGCTCCGTAGATGGAAGACACGCCGATCGACTTGACCGAGTTGGGGAGGAGATGACTTAAATACGCTTTCTAAATAGGACTGGAGTTAATCGATAGGAGGGGTTGGTTTACATTGAGTACAAATCATGGATTATCCGACCGTCGAACTCAACAACGGCGTAGAGATGCCCATTCTGGGCTTCGGCACGTATCAGATAGACGACCTCGATGTGTGCGAGCAGAGCGTCTCTGAGGCGCTGGATACCGGCTATCGGCTGGTCGACACCGCAGGAGCCTACCAGAACGAAGAGGCCGTCGGCAGCGCAATCGAGAACAGCGACGTCCCAAGAGAGGACATCTTCGTCACGACAAAGCTCTGGGTTCAAGACGCCGGCTACAAGAGCACGAAAGAGGCGTTCGAACGGTCACTTGACCGACTGGGCCTCGACTATCTAGACCTGTACCTGATCCACCAGCCGTTCGGCGACGTCCACGGGTCGTGGCAGGCCATGGAGGACCTCTACGACGAAGACAAGGTCAGGGCAATCGGTGTCAGCAACTTCCACCCCGACCGCGTGATGGACCTGATCGTCCACAACGACGTTGTCCCCGCGGTCAACCAGATCGAAACTCATCCATTCTACCAGCGTACAGAGGACGCAGAGTTCCTCAACGAGTACGACATCCAGCACCAGTCCTGGGGGCCGTTCGCTGAGGGGCAGAACAACATCTTCGAGCACGATGTCCTGACGTCGATTGGCGACCAGTACGGCAAGACGGCCGCTCAGGTAGTGCTTCGCTGGCTGATTCAGCGCGATGTCATTGCAATTCCGAAATCTGTCCACGAGGAGCGAATCACGGAGAATTTCGATGTCTTCGACTTCGAATTGAGTTCCGAAGACATGGAGAAAATCTCGGGCCTGAACGAAGGTGAGAGCCTGTTCTTCAGCCACCGCGACCCGGAGATGGTGAAACAACTGAGCGAGGTCGAATACGACATCTAACCCACTCGCCCCATCTCCCACCGCAGCACCTCACTATGACGATTACCACCAACCTCCATCTCAGCTCGCCGTCGCTGCCCCTCGTCAGTATCGCCGAAGCTACTCATGCCGGCGAAATCGAGTGTATACACGGACTCAGCCTCCAGCCGGACCGCCAGCTGTTCATCATCCAAATCGACACCGGGGAAGACCTGTCCGAAGAGCGTCTCGTGACGCTCGACGAAGTGGTCGAGGTGACGACACTCGGGCAGTCGAGCGGGAAGACGATCTTCAAACTGACTGTCGAGCTCAACGAGAAGATTGCGGACGCGTTCGACGGGAGCACCGATGGAGCGTTGATGGATTCGATACTCGTCACCTCGGAGGGGTGGTACGAGGAGAAGCTCTTCAAGGACTACACCGCGCTTAAGGAATTTCAATCGACGTGCGAGGAGAACGGTATTTCAATCGAGATCGTCGCTCTCACCCACGATTCGATGTCCTTCGAGGACGACTCACCGTACGGATTGACAGAGCGACAGCACGAAGCACTGTCCCTCGCACTCTCCCGTGGCTACTACGAACGGCCACGCAAGACCACCGCCGAGGAACTCGCGGATGAACTCGGTATCTCACAACCTTCCATGTCGGATCTCCTCCGTCGGGGTGAGCGCCAACTGCTCACTGCAACGCTCGACTCACGCGGGTACATAAAGACGCTTTCCAGATAGTATCGAACCCAAGTGAGTCGCACTCATTTCTCTTTCTGTCTCTAACCATGGAATACACAACCCTCGGTTCGACCGGAATGGAAGTCAGCCGTATCTGTCTCGGCGGCATGAGCTTCGGGTCGAATGAGCATCACGAGTGGGCCCTCGACGAGGAGGACTCGCGCGAGATCATCGAACGAGCGATTGACCTCGGGATCAACTTCTTCGACACCGCGAACGCGTACTCGAACGGACGGTCCGAGGAGATAATTGGGGATGTCCTCTTGGAGTACGACCGCGACGAGCAGGTCGTTGCGACGAAGGGGTTCTTCCCCACGAATCTCATGTCGGACGAGGATGAACCCCATCCGAACGCGTCCGGGCTCTCTCGGAAGGCCATCGAGCAGGAACTCCAGAACTCTCTGGACCGGTTGGGGATGGACACCATTGACCTCTATCAGATTCACCGTTGGGACTACGACACACCCATCGAGCAGACACTGCGCGCACTTGACGACGCGGTCCGCCGCAACCAGATCCGGTACATTGGGGCGTCGTCGATGTGGGCACACCAATTCCAAGACGCGTTACATACCAGCGACCGTCTTGGCCTCGAGCGGTTTGCGACGATGCAGAACCACTACAACCTCTTCTACCGCGAGGAAGAGCGGGAGATGCTTCCACTCTGTCGGAAGGAAGGAATTGGTTGTATGCCGTGGAGCCCGCTGGCTAGAGGATACGGGGCTCGTCCCCACGAAGAATACGAATCGACCGAACGAGGGAGTAACGATGCAGACTCCTGGAGCGACCGGTTAGCGATCTATCGAGCGGGTGGTGGCGGCGAAATCAACAATCGGATTGAGGAACTCGCCGAGGAGAAAGGCGTGACGATGGCGCAGATCTCGCTAGCTTGGTTACTGCAGCAGGATGCTGTCGATGCACCGATCGTTGGCACGACGAGCGTCGAACACCTAGAGGACGCCGTCGAAGCACTCGATATTGATCTCTCGGACTCGGATATCGAGTACCTCGAAGAGCCGTACGAACCGGTGCCGGTCGAAGGGCACGAGTAGTCCTGTATCTCTCCGTTTCGAGAGCGCGTAAAGCCCTCTTTACACGGCACTCAAATCTCATAATGACCAACGTTCTCATCCTCGGCGCTCACGGACAAATCGCACGTATCGCAACTGAACTCTTCCTCGAAGAGACGGATGTCGAGCTCACCCTCTACCTCCGTCGCGCCGAGCGTCTCAGCGCGCTCCGCGATCACGACCGCGTTCAGCTCGTTGAAGGTGATGTCTTCGACCAGGACACGCTCAAAGCGGCGATGGAAGGGCAAGACGTCGTCTACGCGAACCTCGCAGGCGATCTCGGTGATCAGGCCCGCGTAATCACGGAGACGATGGAAGAACTCGGCCTCAAACGCCTGATTTTTGTCACCTCTATGGGGATCTACGATGAAGCCTCGGGCGAGAGTTTTGGCAGTGTTCTCGACCCCTACCGTGATGCAGCCGACGTGATCGAGGGATCGGATCTCGACTACACGATTCTCAGGCCGGCATGGCTCAACGACCGAGATGAGATCGACTACGGGACGACCGAGAAGGGCGAGGCGTTCAAAAATCCCTCTGCGGAGGTGTCACGCAAGAGCGTGGCTGATCTCGTAGTGAAGCTTGCGACCACACCTGGACTCGGAATTCAGGAAAGCCTCGGCGTCCACAAACCATCGTAGGCGGACCGCTCTGAGCGTATTAGATTGAAGTCGCTCTCACATCACATAGGGCGACCATCGCAAGGGCATCTATATTAACCAACGTCCAGCGTAAGAAGTGGCTGATTGTTGGTTAACCTGGTCCCTAGTTAGTGGGGGAACACGGCTCTGTCTCTACTTGGTGTTAGGGCGTCGACGCCGGACCTGCTCAGGATTTGGAACCCAGGGGTGTGCTTCCCAGCAATGCCGAGCGTGACTATGCGGTGAGTCGAACTCTCTACTACAGGATCCACACTCGTAGGTGGCATCGGGCCAAGGCTCGCTGACGAACATCGCTGTCACCGTCGTCGCCACCGGCTCGGGGGCCTCGCTCCGCGTAACGTACCTGTAGCCGAGAACCGTCCGTTGCCCCATCGCTGTTCGGGCGATCTCGGTTGGCTTGTCCTCGGGGAGATACACCCAGCGAACGAAGTCGTCGACCGATTTCTTGGCTGAGGGCTGGAGGATGAACCATCGCTCGTGGTCATCTCGGAACAGGTAGCGTTCGGTCCCCCTGTTTTGGAGGTATATTGGGTCACCCCTGCCGGGAACGAGCTGTAGTCCGAGCGACGGCGATACCGGTTTCAAAAGCTGGTCAACGACCGATGGGCCGTCATCTGTCCGGCAAGCCGAATCAGCCTCCGCTACGAATTCATCGAGACTGGCATTCGTGGTCACGGGGACCACCTCCCGAGTGAGGCCTGTTCCCGGTCGGACTCAGCTGGAACTTCGCAGAGAAACCGCCACTTTGGCTGCTCTCGGATCTGCTTATCGGGGCGATTTCCTGCTTGGCCGGGATCCGTTTTACCGGCACAGTGCCAGCCCTTGTCTCTGAGCGCTTTGATCATCGAGCCGTCGAAGTCGGCTCGCACGAACGTCAGCAGGAGCCGAACGCCTCGTCGCCGACCGTGCCGACGCACGAACTGTTCCATCGACCGGGCGAGGGCGGCAGAGGCGAGATTGGGGAAATCGACGCCGATGCAAATCCGTGCTGCCTCGACGATTTCGTCGCCCTCGAATCGCGTCCCGTCGTACTCCAGCGAGCGAATCAGCGGATAGCGCCACGTAATCGCACCTAGTAGCTGGTTCTGGTAACAGAGTCCGTGATGGACGAGATTCGTCCGGGGGACATCGTCCATATAGGAGTGATGTGCTTCGTAGATCGCGCCGGCGACATGGCGCGGGATCGATTCGATATGGACGCGCTCTGCGAACCGCAAACCGAGCGGCGCCGTGACCGGCTGGCCTTCCCGATGGATGGGACACGAGCACCCCTCGGGGGTAGGCGTATATTGGAAGCCGGTACTCCGTATTAGGTCTAGAGAGTGAGTTTCGATCACGAGTCGGTGTCGTCGGTGCGCTCCTGTCGGTCGTTGTATCGCTCCAGTTCGCGCCCGATTTTCTCAAGCGCCTCGACACCACGTTCGAGGAGCTGGTGGGTGGCTCGCGCCAGCCGAAGCGTCTCCATCAGTGCTCCCCCTCCGGGGGCTCGATGAGGTTGTTGCTCTCTTCTGCAAGTTCCTGGATCACCCGTTCTACGTCAGCCTCCTCGGTAACCATCCGATGTGCGAGCGGGGCTGGATATGCTCGGTCACCCTGGCTGCAGAGCACGACCAGCCACTCGTCGCTTCCATCCCCGAGTACGATGTAGTGGTCGCGATCAGCGCGCTGGAAGACCCGCCGGTCCGGGCGAGAGACGGTTCGCCAGTTCTCGGGAAGCGACGGTGACGGCCGTCCGCCGTCCGCGAGCGCGACGACGTCGTCGGTAAGGGTCGCCATTGCGGTGTCGATCTCCTCGCCAGTGAGGTGCCAGCACGCCACTGCACCGTCGCACTCCAGCTGTGAGACCACCTGATTCCGGAACGCGATGTAGTGCTCACGGGCGAACTGTTCATCGTCGTAGTAGTCGAGGAGGAGCGCGCACGCGAGCTGGGCGGGCCCGCTACCACTGTACCCCCACTCGAACCCGCTCGGACTGTGGTTGACGAGGTCGAGACTGCCCTCGAGGGAGAGTCGCCGATGCTCCGAGAGGTTCAGCACGACGGCTTGGCCGTCGACGCGGAAGCCGACGTACTCGACTGCGTCTCGGTGAGACTGACCGGGCGATGCGACTGGAACCGATTCCGAACTTGCTACAGGTACATTCCCGTTCATCGTTGCTCGCGGGCGGTTCGGTGACCCCCGCACCCCTCTCTGGGGTTCAACAAACAGGACGGCGTAGCGTTCGGCAACGTATTTGGCAGTTGCAACGTACTGTCCACATAATTGAGGATGGCTGTACTGGACGATCTCTCGGGGTTCGAGTTCGAAGACGTGATGGAGGACGTGTTCCGGAACCTCGGCTACGAGAACGTCCGCCAGGCCGACCGCACGGCTGACGAGGGTCGCGACGTCATCATGGAGGAGGTCGTCGACGGCACGCGGCGTGCGATCATCGTCGAGTGCAAGCACACGGGGACGGTCGGACGGCCGGTCGTCCAGAAGCTCCACTCGGCGATCGCGACGTTCGACTTCGACGGCCCCAAACGCGGGATGGTCGTCACGACCGGCCGGTTCACGAATCCCGCCCAGGAGTACGCCGACCGCCTCCAGCAGAACGACGATCCCCATCCAATCGAGTTGCTCGATGGCGAGGACCTCCGGGAGATCGCCGACGAGATCGGCCTCGACCTCTACAACGGTCGCATCGAGATTCTCTGCGACGAGACGCTCCGCCCGCACGACCCGGCCGCCGACGTCGACGCGCCCGTCATGGAGGCGTTCCGCGATATCGAGAACATCGAGGCTGCCGATCTCCCAGAACGGCATTCGGCGGTGACGTTCCGCCCGGTGGTCGCGGTCACCGCGGACACGAACGCCGTCTTCGAGACGTCTGTGGGCGTCATCCACCGGATCAACGACCGGACGCGATTCGTGGCCCACGCCGAACGCGGGCAGCCGCAGGTCGTCGACGAGGATGTCGCGACGCTGGTCACCGAGAACCTCCACGCGACGGTCGACCTCGACGCCGAGCAGTTCGCGGAGGTGTTCGACGACGTCGAGGAGCGCCGGTTCGGGCAGACCCAAACGGAGTATAAGGAGTGGGCCGTCGAGCGACTCCAGCAGCACCACACGACGACGGTGACCTACACGGGCGACAACAACGTCACGTACAACAAGACCTGCGAGCCGAACCGCTCGGACATCTCTGTCCAGTCGATCGAACCAGTGTACCTCCCCGAGGTTCGACAGACGACCGAGCTCCAGGAGTACACCTACCCCTACGAGTACTACGCGGCAGGCCCGTCACGAGTGACCGCCGAGGACGGCATCCATCAGTGCGTCCACTGTGACACGAGCGGCGACGAGACGTACACCTACTGTCCGAACTGCGGGGCAATCGCCTGCACCAGCCACACCAAAACGGAGCGGCTCGAAGGCGAACCGGTCTGTACGGGCTGTGCGGTGACCGAACGGTTTGCGCTGAAGACGAAGTACTTCTACGACGAGGAGAACCTCGAAGCGTTCCGCGAGGAGTACGCCGACATGCCCCTCCACGAGAAAGCGATGGCGAACAAGTGGCTGGTCGGTGGGAGCGTGGTCGCGACGCTGCTGCTCGTCGTCGGACTACTCGTCATCGGCGGCATCATCTGAGCGGGCTCGGTGTTTACGCCGCCTCAGCGACCAGCTCTTCGAGCGCGTGCTCAAGCGGGCCGTGGAACTGCCAGCTAGCCCGCTCGAAGGCTTCCTCGGTTGGGCCATCCCACCGGGGGAACGCAGAGTGACTGCTCACTTTGACCGTCCACTCGGACGGCTCCTCGAACGGGTTCCGGGTCGGGAGCTCGACGACGTAGAGGAACTCTTCGTCGCCGTGGATGCCGTCGGCCGGATTCTCGACACCGTGTCCGAGCAGGAACAGCGGCTGGTCAAGATGCTCCATATTGTCCGGCTCGAGGAGATCCGCTGGCTGTGTTGCGTCGATTGTTCGATCTGCGTCACCATCCAGATACAGGTCGACTGTCGAGAGCTTGTCTAGGAACACGAACGACGCTGCCGTGTACCCCGGTCCTCGCTCGGCACGAGTCGCGTCGAGAAGTTCCTTCAACTGCGCAAGATCGCGAAGCACGCTCTCCGGGTAGCCGTCCGAATGTCGGTACACTTGTGCGACGCGGTCATTATCGGTTGGTTCGCCGTCCTGGTCCACTCGTTCGACGAATCTGAGTTGACTCCGTGTCGACATCGATCATCGCCGGCACGTGTGCGCCGGCACCCATCGCCGGCGCCAGAAAAACAGTCACTGACGCGAACCATCGAGCCCGCCCGCGAACCCTCAGCTCCTGTCTTAGTCCCCAGTGAAGGCTTCGAGTGTCTCTTCAGTTACTCCTGAGCGTGAATGGATCGTGACGAAATCGTCCTCCTTGATCAACGTCTCTCCCGTTGGGGTGATGGTCCCCTCGTCACGGTTGATCCGGACGACAAGCACATCGGAGGGGATGAGCTCCTCTTCGTTCGCTTCCTGGAGCGTTTTCCCGGCGATTGGAGCCTCCTCTCGCACGATGATTTCGACGACATCGGCGTCGCCCGCAAGCCCCGCGACGCCGGTCACTGGTGAGGCTCCTTCTTCGTCGCGGGGCCCGAATGGGGCGTACGGGCGGAAGTATTCTCTGTGAACTAGGTCCTCGTCGTCGATCTCGATTCCGAGTGACGTGATTCCCTGCGCAATACGCGTGAGGTCGTCGGTATCTGTCCCGACGACCGTAATCCGGAGGTCGCCTTTTCCGGACATGATCTCTCGGACGTTGATCACGCCCGGGATATCGAGAACGCGTTGAGCCATCTCCTCGCGGTCCCGATTCCCTGTACTACAGACGTAGTGATTGGTTAGCCGTCCACCGACCTTTTGATAATCGATGTCGGCGTGGTAGCCTCGAATCACCCCTTCTTTCTCGAGGCGTCGGATCCGGTTTCGCACCGTCGGTGCCGAGACGTCGACTTTCTCTGCGATATCCGGTGCAGAGGTGTGACGGGCCTCCTGGGACAGATAATACAGGATTTGCTCGTCGACTGAATCGATTTGAACGGGCATATTTATACAACGCGATTGACTCCACAGGCTCTTTTATATTACCGTTACGTGACTGTTTGAGTTCTCGGTGGACGTTCTTATTGCGCCCCTCTGTATCTTCCCTTCAACTACGAAAATTCTGTGGGAGAGGCCCTAAGGCCGCTACCGAACGAATAGAAAACAAACTGCGTAGATAATACGCTATCGTTTGCTAATACCGAGATTATTTATTGGTTCGCAATATGACTTCGTATATGACTTCAGAGACCACCTTCACCGCGCCAGCAACCAGTGTGAATTCGCTGAGTGATTCGGGGAAGCGAACGGTCCGTCGGAATCCCTGTCGGAGATCCGGATTCAAACGATTTCCGTCGGGTCCCTCGACTGAATGGGCACGCAAACCGGATGACTTCGCAGCTCCCCCCAGACGGAGGTAAGACGATGGGGAACTCGAATGGAGAGCCCACGCCACCGGACGATCTCTCCGAGGCGTTGATTCAGCGGATCGACGCACTGGAGCTCCCGGAATTGAAATCTCTCCTGTCGTACGTTGAGCAGCGCATCGACGCGCTACGAACGCCGATCGAAGAAGAAATCGAGGCGAACGCGGCAGGGGAGATCCTCGACATCGAGAATCACGGTGCCTACGCCATCGTTCGAAAGCACCCACCCGACCCGGATGGTGAGGGCGTGGATGCCGAGATCACTTCCCTCTATCACGTCCGACGGGAGCCCCAGCTCGACGGCACGGAATCACTGCACTGGGCGTATCTCGGAGACGTCCACAATAACGTGCAGACCCGGTGTGAAACATGCGGACGAACGCTCGACGAAGACGTCGATAGCTGCGCGCATTGTGGCAGCGACGACGTCGACCATTCTGACACGGAGGAATAAGATATGCCAGATTCACTCACAGCACATCTCGTTGTCCCGGTTGTGGACGAAGCGGATGCACGAGAAACCGCGCGGGCGCTCGACGCGTACGAATACGACCGCGTAACTGTCGTTCACGTCATCGAGAAAGGGGAGGGGGTTCCCGACAAGATTCCCGTCGAACAGGCCGAGCAACGGGCAGCGGACGCGTTCGCGGCGTTTCGGGGGGTCATTCCCGAGGCCGAGACGGAAACCGCCTACCGTCGGGACGTGGTCGGCGCCATCATCGACGTCGCGGCTGATGTGGACGCCAGCGCGATTGCCTTCCGCCCCCGAGGCGGGAGCCGGATCGTCAAATTCCTGTCCGGAGACACAGCGTTGAAGCTGGTCACCGACGCTGACCGCCCAGTCATCGCACTCCCAGACGAGGACGATACCGAATGATGGTCGATACAGCACGCGTTCTCACGCCCGGAGCGACGGCCACGACGGAGGTGACTGTCGATGAGTGAAACCGATCAGGAGCTCGCCCGCGACCTCGGTTTCCTCGAGGCGTACACGATCGGCCTGGGAACGATGATCGGAGCGGGGATTTTCGTCCTCCCGAGCATCGCTGCCCAGCAAGCAGGTCCGGCCAGTATGATTTCGTTTTTCGCCGGTGGGATCGTCTCGTTGCTGGCCGCACTCTCCCTCTCGGAGCTGGCGACGGGGATGCCGAAGGCTGGCGGGAGCTACTACTACGTCAACCGCGCCCTCGGGCCGTTCTTCGGGAGTATCGTCGGCTGGGGGATGTGGGCCGGACTCACCTTCGCGTCGGCGTTCTACATGATCGGCTTCGGTCAGTATCTCCTCCCCGGCCTCGGCCAGTACATTGGCTTCCTCGCTGGCTGGGGGCAGCTCGGAATCACTGTTGCTGCCCTCGTGATGGCGGCGCTCCTGACCGCGGTCAACTACTACGGCGTCAAGGAGACCGGCTCGCTGCAGAACGTCATCGTCCTCACGCTCGTCGGCCTCATCGTCGCGTTCCTCGCGCTGGGCTTCATCAGTGGCCCGACCATCGGGGAGTTCAATCCGAACGGGTGGCCGGCGGTCGCGGCGACCATCGGGACTGTGTACGTGACGTTCATCGGGTTCGAGGTTATCGCGACCAGCGCCGAGGAGATCAAGAACCCGAGTCGAAACCTTCCGCTTGCGATGATCGCGTCGGTGGTGACGCCGACGCTGATGTACGTCGGTGTGATGTTCGTCTCGACGGGCACCCTGTCGATAGACGCACTCGCGACCTCCGAGGTCCCGGTGGCCGACGTTGCAACCGAATTCATGGGGTCGATAGGCGCGCTCGCGATGATTGTCGGTGCGGTCCTCGCGACAGTCTCGAGTGCGAACGCGAGCATCCTGTCGGCCGCCCGGGTCAACTTCGCGATGGGACGGGACCGGATTCTCGTCAACTGGCTCAACGAGGTCCACGAACGGTTCCGAACGCCCTACCGGGCCATCTCGGCGACGGGGATCATCACGCTCGTGCTGATCGCCATCGGCGTCGGGATCGGGACGCTCGCCGAGGTGGCGAGTTTCATGTACCTCGTCACGTACGCCCTCGTGCACGTCACTGTGGTCGTGTTGCGCCGGGCGAATCCGGAGGCGTACGACCCGGCGTTCCAGATTCCGTCGGTCCTGTATCCAGTCGTCCCGATCGTCGGAATGCTGTCGTGTTTGGCCGTCCTCTTTCAGATGTCGGTCGAGTTCGTCCCGACTGTCGTCACGTTCGGGCCGGTCGAACTCGCCCTACCCGTTACGCCGACACCGGTCGGTGCGATCGGGACGGTACTCGTCGCCTTCGGCATCGCCTGGTACTACCTCTACGCGCGGGACCGAGCCCTGAGCGAGAGTCTCGTCGGCGAGGCGATTGCGCCCGAACCGACGGCGGTCGCCAACGGTGACGACCGCTACCGTGTGGTGGTTCCGGTCGCGAACCCGGAGACGGAGCAAGACTTGCTCCGGATGGCCGCGGCCAGCGCGCATGCCCACGAAGACGAGAACGCCGAGGTCATCGCCGTGAACGTCATCGAAGTTCCCCGCCAGACGTCGCTCTCGCAGGACCTCGAATTCGAAGAGGAGCGGGTCGAACGGCAGCAGGAACTGCTGGACTCCGCTCGCGATATCGCCGCCGACCTCGATATCGGCCTGCAGACGCGGGCGATCGTCGGTCGCAATGCTGGCTCAGTCATTCTGGATGTCATCGAGGAGGAGAACGCGGATCACGTCCTCCTCGGCTGGCAAGGAACCCGAAGTCGTCGAGAGCACGTCCTCGGATCCACAATCGATCCCGTCATCGGACGCGCACCCTGTGATGCGACGCTCGTGAAACTCGGCACCGAAGGTGAGCGTGGCGAGGGTGACATTATGGTTCTCGCAGGAGAGGGGCCACACGCGCCGATTGCGGCCCGGCGAGCGTCGGAGTTCGTCGCAGCGGCCGACGACGCCTCGCTGACGCTGCTCAACGTACAGTCGCCGGAAACCGATACTGACGATGAGGGCTCCCCCACCGAGCGCGGTGAAGCGGTAATCGAGGAGCTAGCTGAACGCGCAGGAATTCAATATATGTCCTACGAGACCGAGATCAGAGTTGCTGAGGATACCGAACAGACGATTCTGGAAGCGGCGGCGGAATACGATACGATCTGCGTTGGGGCGACTCGCTCCGGCGCGATTTCACAGGCTGTGTTCGGGTCGCTCTCGGAGACGATCGGCGAAGAAGTAGACAAGACGGTCGTGATGGCTCGCGGACCGGAGGAGTCGGCGATGTCGGTCCGTGAAGCGCTCCTGCGGCGACTGGAGGTGTAACCTATATGTACCTCATCATCATCGGCGCCGGCGACATCGGCACGCCACTCATCGATATTGCGACCAAGTCCGGGAATGAGGTCGTCGTCATCGAACGCGACGAAACCCGAGCGAATCGAGCGGCCGACGAGTTCGACTGTCTGGTGCTGAACGCCGATGCGACGTCGAAGGACACGTTAGACGATGCAGGGGCAGCCCAAGCTGATGCGCTCATCTCGACGACCGACCAGGACGCGACGAACGTGATGACCTGCCTGCTCGCGAAAGAGTTCGAGGTGCCCGCTATCCTCTCGGTCGTCCACAATCCCGAGCACATGGGGCTGTTCGAGCAGATCGGCGTGAACACGATGCAGAATCCCCAGCAACTCATCGCCGAGTACCTGTACCGCGCCGTGGCACGGCCGGCGATTGTCGACTATATGCGGATCGGGGACGATGCTGAAGTGTTCGAGATCACGGTCACTGACGAGGCACCAATCGCGGGGAAGACACTCAAGGAGGCTGCCCAATCGGGGCTGCTCACCGACGAGATGCTCGTCGTGGCGATCGAACGGGACGAAAACGACCACCCGATAACCCCGCGCGGTGAGACGACGATTCAGGCGGGCGATCTGCTAACTGTCTACTCCGGCGTCGGTGCGGACCCGGAGATTACGGACATCTTTGGCCACTATGAAGACCGGGAGGAGTGAGGTGTCCATGATTTCGTCCTGGCACCGCGCGAGCCAGCTACCAGTCATCACAGGGAACGTATGAACGGGGCTGTCGCGACCGTTGGGCGGGACCTCGGACGCATCCTGGAAGCGCTCGGTGGGTTGATGCTCATCTCGCTCGTCGTGCCGATCGTCTGGGGCGAGTACTTCGCGCTCCCGGCGCTACTGGTCTCCGCCCTCGTTCCGCTCGGCATCGGGTGGGTGCTCTACCGACGATTCGAGGGGGCGGAAGCTCCCGGTCGGTTCCACGGGATGATCGTTGCCGCGTCGGGGTGGTTCTCGGTGGGCATCTTCGGCTCGCTGCCGTTCCTCCTGATTGCGTGGAGCGTCCAGCTCGGCGTGCCTGGATTCTCGACGCCGGCGCAGACGGCGACGCTCGCGGCGTTCACCGAGCCGTTGAACGCCATTTTCGAGAGTATGAGCGGCTTCACCGGGACGGGTCTCACGATGACCGACAACGAGGAGGTGCTGCCGAGGACGCTGCAGTGGTGGCGGACGTTCTCCGAATGGGTTGGCGGCGTCGGCGTGATTGTCCTGACGACGGCGATTCTTTCACGCCCCGGGAGTGGCTCGTTGACGCTCTACGAGAGTGAGGCTCGCTCGAAGAAGATCCACCCGAGCATCGTCTCGACAGTGCGGACGATCTGGTGGATCTTCATCCTGTTCACGTTCGGGTCGATTCTCGCCCTGTGGCTGGCAGGGATGCCAATCTGGGGGGCGATCAACCACGGGATGACGGGGCTCGCGACAGGCGGGTTCTCGATTACGGACAACTCGATTGCGACCTACGACAGCGTCGCAATTGACTTCGTATTGATTCCGATCATGCTACTCGGGAGCATCGCGTTCCCGGTCCATTACCTCATCCTCCAGGGCGACCTCCGGAACTTCTACTCGGATCTCCAGACGCGCTGGGTGTTCGGCTATATGGGCATCGGGTCGGCGTTACTGTGGGCGTTCCTCTACTTCGCCGGTCCCTACGAGACGCCGTTTGCGGCCCTCCGGTATGGGCTGTTCCAGTTCGTCTCGGCGGCGACCTGTACGGGCTTCCAGACGGCCGTCGACGCGACCAACGTCGCGCTCGGCCGGTGGCCGTCGTACGCCCAGCTTACGGTCACCTTCGGAATGTTCGTCGGCGGGGCAGCGGGATCGACGGCGGGCGGTATCAAGCTCATTCGGGGCCTGACGCTCGTGAAGGGGATTCGCCACCAGATTGCGGACGTGTTCTACCCCGAGAGTGCAGTGCGTCGGCTGGAAATCAACAATCGGCGACTCAACGAGGAAGAGGCGAGTCGCGAATTTATGGAGGCCGCGATCATCGTCGTCCTCTGGAGTACGTTCCTCGTTTTGGGGACGTTCCTCCTGTTACTCACACTGCCGTCGGGGGAGTATTCGCTCGCGAACGTCCTCTTCGAGGTCGCCAGCGCCCAGGGGAACGTGGGCCTTTCGTCGGGGATTACCGGTCCTGACTCGCTGCCCACGATCGGGAAAATCGCGTTCCTCTTCCACATGTGGATCGGCCGGCTGGAGATCATCCCGGTCCTCGTGATGCTCCGAACGATCTTCAAGCGCGGAGGGGTCTACCGATGAAATCGCGTGACATCCCCTTTGTGTCTGCCGTGTTGGAGGCAGGGGCCGACGACCGGGTTTTCGACTCACTCCTGCTCACCGGGCCGCTCGTCATCGGGCTGATCGTCGTTCTCGGGCGGTCGCTCGTCACCGAGGCAGTCGCGATAGCCTATATCGCCGCATTCGTCGGGTACACGCTGTATCGAGGCGTTCGAACATAATCTCCAGTATGGGATGTCAACCGAGATTCCACCGAAATCGAGGCGCGCTCGATTAGCGGGGTTCCTCGAGCGATGGTTCCGCTGGGGTGCCATCTGGGGAACTCGGGGGATGCTCATTAGCGCGGTCCCTTTCTTAGGGTACATCGTAATTGGCGGTGTTCTAACCCACGTTGAGAGTCGATGGGCACCGGCACATTTCCTCTCGATGACGGCCGATCCCGGATTCGTGCTGACAGGTACACTCGTCTGCCTGTTCATCGTTCAGGGCACGGCGTCGTTCATGCTGTACAATTGGCTCACGGGGTTCGAAGACGAACGGTCGCAGTTTGTCCTCTTGGTGAGCTCTATCGGGCTTGGGTTCGGTGGGGCCGCCCTACGAGTGTTTCTCCCGTCTTGTTTTGCGTTCCTGTCGAGCTGGCTCTGAATCGAGTAGGGAATATTTTCCCAAAAGCCGATTTCCTCTCGACTCTGTGTGCTTTCGAATTCAAACCGCGCTTCCTCGGTATATCGTATTCGGCATCAAGAGTCACACTCATAATATCCACTCCCGACAGGGGAGTCTCGACCAGCGGTGCCCATCGATGGCATCCACGAGCTAGAGACGAACATCGTGGCAAGAGTGACGCTGTCCGCACTACTCGTCTTCGCCATCCGCGGTACCCCGTGTCTCCGTCTCCGCCGTAAGATTGAGTTCGGCAACGAGACGGGCAGTCATGACCTGTTCGACGATTCCGACCAACTGAGCATCGTCAGTGGTATAGTCCGCGAAAATACCGAGCGGCACTTCGCCACCGGCCATCTCGCGGTGACCGCCGGCGCTGCCGACATCGGAAAATGCCTTGTCGAGCACGTCACCGATGTGGATCCGAGAATCGGTCGACCGGGCGGACAGTTGAATGCCGTCCTCGACGATGCCAAACACGATAGCCGTCTCGACACCCTCCAAGGTCGCGAGGTAGTCGGCCGCTTGGGGTAACGCGTCACGCTCGCTGGACCGGCCGATCCCCGAGATGAGGACCGAGCCACGCACGGTCCGATTCGTGATCGCCTCCGCGATTGCATCAACGGTCGCGCCGGTGACCGACGGGTTCGAGAGCGTCCGGAGTAACGCACCGTCCGCGTGTTCGTGGAGCCAGCCAGCAGCGTCGTACTCGTCGCGTGTCACGCCACGGAGGAACCCGAGCGTCTCGCGACGGATTGCAAACAGGAGGGCCGTCCCGAGGGCGGCGTCCATCTCGATAGCTAATTCTCGCACGTACTCCGTCAGAATCGTCGCCGTTGCGCCGACCTGCTCACGGTGATCGATGAACTGCGCCTTGATGTTCTCGCTCGGATGGTGGTCGATCACGATATCGACCGGGGTCGCTTCCGGGACCCGATTGTTCGCCCCCGGAACCGCATGATCGACGAACGCAAGCAGTGACCCCTCGGGGCGGTCTTGGACGGCTGCGGGCTCGAAGGGTTTCAGGTCGATGTCGAGGAGATTTACGAACGCCCGGTTCTGCTGATGGGAGATATCACCACTGTACAGAATGTGGTGTTCGTCAATGCCGGCAGCCATCGCGATCCGGCCAAGTGCGAACGCACTTGCGAGACAGTCCGGATCGGGATTGTTGTGACAGACGATGGAAAGTTCCTCGCCGTCAGCGAGGAGTTCCTTGAGTTCCTGTGCAGGAGGCATGTATCACTATTGTGAGAGCCCATACAAGCATCTGATGTGCCAAATCAGTTTCTGTCTGGAAATGATTGGTCTCGGCGGATAGTACGCACTAAAGGTAGGTCCGATCAGCACTTGTCCAGGTTATCACCATCCCGATCGGTCGTACCGGTTAGGTTAGTCCCCCTGTGTTTATTCGATCTCGAGACTTTCTGAGCTGCCCTCAGCACCCTCACCATTCTCGTCCCATTCGAGTTCGAATTCGATACTCAACTCTCCAGAGCCATCCACTGGGCCTTCCCGTTCGGCCTTGACCTCGAACGTGGGTCGTGCAGGCGGATCCATCGTGACAGACTCAGACCCTGCCTTCAGCGTGATGGCGTCTCCCTGTTCAAGTTTGTCAGCGACGCTCCGGAGGTACGACGCGATTTCATCCCGGCTCTGGGCACTTTCGGACTTGAATAATACTTCTTCGGGCATACACTATGCTCTACACCGCCGACTCTGATAAGTGGCCGTCTCAATCTGCCGGAGGGAATCCTTCGCTACGCCAGGTGCGACACCTCGTCTGGCTCCTCGATGTCGTCGAACTCGCCGCGCTCGACAGGCTCCCAGTCTTCACCCGGCTCCGGACTCCACCAGTCGACCTCGTAGGCACCCGGTGCGCCGAGGATTTTCACCCGTGCCGAGCCGTTAGGCAGGTCACGACGCAGTTTTTCGTCGACGTGAAGGTTCCAGGTGGAGTCGGTGTCGAAGCACGCGAGCACAGCCTCCTCGTAGCCTCGGTTTTCTCGGGACTCTCGGAGGACGACTTGTGTGTTGCAGTTCTTGCAGAACACTCCCTCGAACGGAATGTGGCTGAAAACCTCGTGTCCGCAAACAGGACACCAGAGGAATTCGAACAGTGCCTCGCTGTGTCGATCGAGAACTTCGAGGCTCATGGTTGATTGACCCGGTTTGCCCGGGTCATTCTCTATTCCCTCCGAAAGAAACCCCACATCTTCCAGGGCTATTCGGTTCCAAACGCTTCTAAGGAATCCTTTTTGAGAGGTGATTTTGAAAATAGGGAGACAACATCCCCGGTTTGAATCACAGTTTCCCCCTTGGGTGTGAGTACATCTCCCCCGCGTTCAATCCCTACCACGAGCATTTCGTCGGCCAGCAGACCTTCGTTGACAGCTTGTTCGATCGTCATATTAGCGATCTGTGCACCTTCCGAGACGGTGAACTCGACAACTTCCGCGTCACCGGCGAGACTCATAAAGTCAGTCAGTGAAGGCCCCTTCGGTACGTTATCCGGTCCGAATGGGTTGTACGGTGTATGATACTCGCCCTCAATTACACTCTCATCCTCGATTTCCATGCCAAGGTCGGCTAATTCACCCGCAATTTGGTTGATGTCGTCGGTGTCTGCACCAACGACTGTGATCATGAGATTTTCAGACCCGGCCATTAACTCCCGTACCGTGATTACCCCGGAAACCTCCCGAGCCGACTGGGCCAGCTGGGGACGGTCTGGGATAGGGGCTGTACAAATAAACTGATAGGTGACATAGCCCTCAATCGATTTGTAGTCGATGTCCGCAAGATATCCTTGTAGAATACCTTGCTTTTCGAGCTGATCAATCCGATTTCGAATCGTTGCCGATGTCACTCCCGTTTCCTCTGCGATATCTGATGTAGACGTGTTCCGAGCGTCCAGTGCAAAGTAGTAGAGGATGCGTTTGTCGATCTCGTCGACGCGATGGGCCATACCGAAACTAGGGTCAGCGGTAATAAAGCGTCTTCCCTGCCGTTCTATCGAATCCTACTAGCTACGAATGTAGCTTGGACGGTTTAACCTCGTGGTCAAAGCAAGTCACACGCTTCCACAATTACACCTCACAATAGCTGCGATACTGTCGCTAAAACCGTCATATGGGTGATTCGAATCAGCCCTGCTCCAAAGCCAAAGCCAATGAACGAAGACAAAATCGAGACCTCGTTGTGGACTCGTCCCTCTCCGTTGGTGAGAAATGCAATACCAATCAATGAACCTGTTCCACAACAGACAATGATTCCAATACTGAACGCAAGCCACGCAAAATAAACGTCCTCCGAAATGGCTAGGAACTCATATGAAGGTGTCCAAAATCCCAGTGAGATCGCTAAATAGCCGCCGAAAAGATACACCACGAATAGACCACCAACAGGAAGAAACAGTGGAATAGACCATCGTGCAGTAGTCACGAATACGTTTTCAATGGATTCTGCGATTCGTGCACGAAGTGATTTCGGAGGGATCTCGGGGCCATCGGATTCTGAGGGGGAGCTCATCTATTGTTCACTTGTGTTCGGTCTGTTGAGTTGAATTCGCCAGGCAAAAATATACTGGTGGAAAAATGGCCTCTGGCGAAATTGAAGGGCAATACTTATGACAGTGCGAAAACTCGGGATGGTGTAGACTGAGCCAACAATAACATCTCGTCGTTCAAGGACCGGTTTGGTGGACATCGGGTCCGACCGGCCGGCTGAGATAAGACCAAAAATTACGTATGACCTCATCTGACCCTAACCCTCCGGAAGATGTCCCTGACGAACTAATTGCTGCACTCAGAAGCAGTAATAATTCCCAACTCAGGGAGATCATCAATTACGCACAGCAACTACTCCACGAACATCCTCCGATTACGGATGCAATCGAATCCCGCCACGGAGAAGAACTCGTCCGCGTAGAGGATCACGGTGGGTACACCATCGCAATCGTAGAGCGCCCGGATGAAACAGGTGAAGCACGGGGGCCATTCGCGTATAGGGTCAAATGGGAGCCCAATATCGACGATGAGGGGGGCCGGTACAAGTGGCATTATCTTGGGAGAGTCTACGGTGATGGCCGAGGTGGTCGAAATGACTGAAGCGTTCTTCCACCGCGTCGTCGTCCCGGTTGCTAACCGCGATGACGCCGCATCTACGGCGGCTACACTCAGTCAGTACCTTACTGCGGACTCTACGGTGATTGCCGTTCACGTCATTGAGAAGGCTGGAGGAGCACCCGATAAAGCATCCGTCGAACAACGCGAACAGCGTGCAGAAGAGATCTTCTCCATCATTACAGACGGATTCGATGACACTGATGTTACTCTCGAAACAGACCTCCGCTACGGAACCGATATCGCGTCCTCTATCGTCGGTACAGCGCACGACAGGGAGGCAAGTGCAATCGTCTTCACTCCTCGTGGAGGGAGCCGCTGGCGCAAACTGTTGACGGGCGACGTCACGCATAACCTCGTTCAGAGTAGTGACATCCCGATTCTGGTTCTACCAGACCGAGAGGAGTACGAAGAGTAGACCCGATCGGATTCTCGGCACACGGAAATTAACAAACTAATAACAATAAACTGATACATGTACATCATAATCGTTGGAGCAGGCGACATTGGCACGCCGCTGATCGACATCGCGACTCGCTCCGGAAACGAAGTGGTCGTTATTGAGCGAAACACACAGAAAGCCGACTCAATCGCGAGTGAGTACGACTGTCTGGTTCTCAACGCGGATGCGACGGTAAAAGAGACGTTGGACGATGCCGGTGCTGAACGAGCTGACGCCATCATTTCGACGACCGACCAGGACGCGACGAACGTAATGGTCTGTCTGCTTGCAAAAGAGTTCGAAATTCCGGCGATTACGTCAGTCGTTCATAATGCAGAGCATATGAACCTTTTCCGGCAGATCGGCGTCAATACGATTGAAAATCCGCAACAACTCATCGCCGGATACCTCTACCGGGCAGTCGCCAGACCAGCGATTGTCGATTATATGCGAATCGGGGATGAAGCAGAAGTATTTGAGATCACGGTCACAGAAGACGCACCGATCGCCGGAAAGACACTCACGGAAGCTGGGGAAGCAAACCTTCTGCCAGACGACGTTTTGATCGTTGCCATCGAGCGGGAGACTAAGGACAAGCCGTTGACTCCGCGGGGGAACACCCAGATCGAGGCAAACGATTTGTTGACGGTATATTCCGCGACAGGAGCAGAGCCAGAGCTCACGGATATCTTCGGACATTACGAAGACCGGACCGACCGATAGAACACCGAACGAGAACCCATCATGTCAGAATCATCCGCCGGTCGGCTTGGCGCCGTGACTGCCTCGAAGACAGTTGTGAGAGACATCGGAGCGCTCCAGGTACTCATCGGCGGGCTGATGTTAGTACCACTGCTCGTCTCGCTACTCTATCAGGAGTGGCACAGTGCACTGTCATTCCTGATTGCTGCGGGGGTTACAGCACTTGCAGGCGGGACCGCGTACAGACTGTGTAACGATGCGCCCGAACCGAAACGCCATCACGCGATGATCGTCGCTGCACTCGGATGGTTCGTCACGGCAGCATTTGGCGCCCTTCCGTTCATCATCGCGGCGTACATTACGCCACCTGCTGTACTCGAGTCGTTCGTGCCGGCGGGAGCGAGCTACCAATCGAGCCTTCTCAATTTCCAGAACCCGTTACACGCGTTCTTCGAGAGTATGAGCGGGTACACAACCACCGGCCTGACGATGAGTGTTCACGAACCGTCGGTTGGGCACGGGTTCCTCTGGTACCGCTCCCAAATGCAGTGGGTCGGCGGGGCGGGGATGATCGTCCTTTCGCTGGCGATCCTCCGACAGCCGCACGGAACCGCAGGGATCTCGTTGTACCAGTCGGAAGCGCGAAATGAGAAGTTACGACCGAGTATCGTTGGGACTGCGCGTGCGATTTGGAAGATATACGTCGGAATCACTGCATTGGTCGCGGTCTATCTCGCAGCGGCGACGTTCCTCGTCCAACCGAACTACGGCATCGAGCAGACGATCTTCGATGCGGTCAATCACGCGATGACTGGACAGTCGACCGGCGGGTTCAGCACCCTCGACAATTCGATCGCCGGTTACGGCTCCTACGCTATGGAACTCGTCCACATCCCAGCGATGATCACCGGGGCGATCTCGATACCGGTC
Organism: Haloarcula sp. HT12; assembly: GCF_055271655.1. NCBI lineage: Archaea > Methanobacteriati > Methanobacteriota > Halobacteria > Halobacteriales > Haloarculaceae > Haloarcula > Haloarcula sp. HT12. The sequence goes on along the minus strand of NZ_JBUXKW010000006.1, from coordinate 79,246 downwards.
TACTACGGGGTACTTTCCGAGCGGAATATTCGGGAATTCACGCGGGACCCGCAGGTCAGAGTCCTCTTCGGTATGTTCGTCGTTGGTGTAATCGGCCTTACGGCGTTCCTCGCCCGATGGGTCGGTGTTCCGTATAGCGGTGACCCGGTAGGGTATGTCGGGCAGGTGGCGACGAGCCAGGCATTCCGCGATGGTCTGTTCCAGTTCATCAGCGCCCAGACGACCACCGGCTGGCAAACGTCTGCAATCGGGGACTGGAATAACGGCGCAGTCATGTTCATCGTCCTCGGCGCGATGTTGCTTGGTGGGTCTGCTGGTGCGACCGTCGGCGGGATCAAGATCCTCCGTGGCTACATTATCGCTCGCGGGATTGGCTGGGAAGTCTCGCGCGTCTTCCTTCCGGGACACGCCGTCGACGATCTCCGGATCGGACAGCAGACGTTCAAGACCGACGAGGCGAACGACGAGATTCGCGCCGCAGCGACCTTCGCGTTCACGTATCTCATCCTGCTGGGCATCTCGCTGTTCGTGCTCTTGGCGGTATTACCATCTGAGTTCACACTCGCGGACGCGATCTTCGAGGTAGCAACAGCACAGGGGACTGTCGGTCTCTCTGCCGGCATCACTGGACCGCAAATGCCGGTCATCGCGGAGGCACTGTTCATCTTCCAGATGTGGATGGGGCGACTGGAGATAATTCCCGTCTTGGTGCTCATTAACAGCGTCATCAGGAGGTGATCAGTATGCACGATTTCAACGCCTTCAGTGCGCCCGTGCTCAATGTTCCTGGGCCACCATACCGTTCGAACCCGGCCGATAGCATCGTCTCCTAACCAGCGAACATCCCACACAAATCCCAATGTACATCATCGTCGTCGGCGCCGGCCGCACCGGAAGCAAAGTCATCGAACTCGCAACCAAGGACGATAACGAAGTGGTCGTCATCGAACGCGATCAGGAACTCGCCGAGGAGGTGAGTGCCACCTACGACTGCATGGTCATCAACGCGGATGCAGCGTCGAAGGAGATCATGCTCGAAGCTGGCGTACAGGAAGCTGACGCACTCATCTCCACGACGGAGAACGATTCGGTGAACCTCATGATCTCGATGCTTGGCAAGCAGTACGGCGTCGAGACGCTCGTGAGTTCGATCAATGATCCCGAACACATGGAACTGTTCGGCGATCTCGGTGTGAATATTGTCGAAAGCCCCCACGAACTCAACGGACAGCACCTCTATCGTGCCGTTCAACGCCCCGCTATCCGGGACTTCATGGAGATCGGTGGTGGTGGCGAAATCTTCGAGCTAACGGTAGAGGAGGGGGCGCCAATCGCCGGACTCAGTCTCATCGACGCCGACTCGGAAGGATTGCTTCCCCAAGAGACGATTATCGTGGCAATCGTCCGTGATGACGACCTGCACATCCCGCGAGGAGAGTCGGATATCCAGGCAGGGGATACTGTGACAATCTTCGCCAAGAATGGAGCCAGCGACAACATTACCGATGCATTCACTGGACCGTAACTATGTCCAACACTAATAACAAGGCTACTGTTCCGATTACGGTTCAGGAGCTGTCTTCAGAGACCGACGCGGATTCGTACGGATACGATGGGGAGGTCATCCATCATCCGGATTACTCCGTGGTCGTCCCAGTCGTTAGTGATCTGTTCGACAGCAATACTGGAATCAACGCTCGTCGATTCCTTCAAACAGCGATAGCTCTGGCAGATGACAATGACGGACGAGTGGTATTGCTGGGAATCGCAACCGTGGATGATGAGGCCGCTCTCGAGCAGATACGAAAGGACTCGCAATCTGATGACGAAAGAGGCGGAGAGGAGCAGCTGATGCCTGAAGTCGTCACTGAGCGACAATCGCAGCTGGCGCAGGTAGTGAACGTTGCAGAGGGAATTAATCAAGACCTGCCGGTCCGAGCGGTGGTACGAGTCGTAACCAACACGACACAGGGGATTCTAAATGCTCTCGGTACTGGGAGCGAGACTGCTGTCCTTCTCCTCCGCGGAACCGGATTTGAAGAGGGATGGTTACTCGGGAACAGCACAATTGATGCAGTCGTTGATGAGGCCGAGTGTGATGTGTTCGTAGAGAACGTCGGCGTTCAAGAGGGATCACATGCGCTGTATGTCCCCGACGTCGAAGGGCATACTGTCGCTTCGCTTGCTGAATCTGAAGCAGAAACGATTGACTCGATCCTTCTGCCGGTCGGAGCAGGGCCACACTCGGCGCTCGCCGCTGAGGCAGCGCGGGCTGTCGCTCGTACATTTGATGCATCAGTAACAGTTCTGCACGTCATCGATCCGGACGCGTCCGGGAAAGAGCGTAGCGATGCGAAGGATCTGCTGACGTTCGCGGAGTACATTCTCGGACCCGAAGTGGAGTCTGAGACCGAACTAAGTGAAGCATCGGACCCAACTGATGTCATCATCGAGGAGGCCCAGAAACACGACTTCACATCGATTGGTTCTCCAGAACAGAAGTTCAGGCTTCGCGATTTAGTATTCAAGCCAGTACAAGAAACCCTTGTTGGGGAAAGAGATGTCACGGTATTGATGGGGCGTGATGCCGATCGGACAACGCGCTCGCTCTATTACCGATACACACGGGCGATGGAAAACTCAGATACAAACGAACGCACCGGATGATGCGCGACGATACAGGATGTCGAGGCCAAATTCGATTGCTATGAATGCTCTAATCTCACAAGCTCGCGCTGCGTTGGTACCGAATGAGGCAGTTGGTTTACAGACTGAGGCATCTGACAACATAACTATCGCGTGGCTATGCTGAGAGTAAATACGAACACAGTCGGCCGCGACGTCGGTCGGATAGTGCAGGCTGTCTCGCTGATGATGGTGGTATCGATCATCGTTGCGGCCATCAACCGTGAATTCTACACGATTCCAGCATTCGTCGCCTCTGCAATCATAACGGCAGGTATTGGCACAGGATTGGTCCGGCACTACCGGGACGCAGCACCCCCGGAGAAGCGTGAGGCGATGGTAACCGCGGCGACAGCGTGGGCTGTCGTCGGCGTCCTCGGTGGACTACCATTCTTACTCATTGCCTGGACGATCCAGATCGACCCGTTCCCGGTCTGGATGAATACACCCCCGATGAACGACACTACGGCTGCCTTCCTTCGGCCCTTGGACGGGGTGTTCGAGAGTGTGAGTGGCTTCACGGGGACAGGGCTCACGATGGCTACGACGGAACAGAACCTCCCCCGCTCGATCCACTGGTGGCGCTCGTTCATCGAATGGATCGGCGGCGTCGGCGTGATCGTCCTCACGGTCGCGATTCTGCGACGTGGCGGCGGCAGCAGCGGCTCTTACACCCTCTATGAGAGCGAGGCCCGGTCTGAGAAGATTCACCCGAGTATCGTGACGACTGTCCGGGAGATCTGGAAGATTTTCGTCGGTCTCACGTTGGGTTCAATTGCGTTGTTCCTGCTGGCCGGGATGCCGCCATGGGCGGCGATCAACCACGGCATGACTGGCATCGCGACCGGCGGGTTCGCCGTCAACGCCAATTCTATCGGAAACTACTCGCCGCTTGTTCAGTATGTGACAGTGCCGATCATGTATGCTGGCAGTATCGCGTTCCCTATCCACTACCTGATATTCAAGGGCGACATACGGAACTTCTACACCGACATACAGACGCGGTGGGTGCTTATTTGGTTCACGGCTGGCTCGCTCGCGCTGACGGGGATCCTGTGGGCGAACGGTCAGTACGATACGCTTGAACATACATTCAGGGCGAGTCTGTTCCAGTTCGTCTCTGCGGTCTCGAACACTGGATTCGGTACAGAATCGATCGGTGGTGGGACCGAACAGGTCTGGAGTGCCGGCGCGACACTGTTGCTGTGTCTTGGGATGCTTACTGGGGGCGCGGCTGGGTCGACAACCAGTGGGCTGAAAATCATTCGGATGGTCACCCTGATTAAGGGGACTGCGTGGCAGATCCGAGATGTCTTCCAACCCTCGAGTGCGATTCGGTATCTCGAAATCGGTGACCGAAAACTCGACGAGGAACAGGCACAGCGTGAGTACACCGAGGCGACGGTCGTCTTCCTCCTCTGGATTTCGTTCCTGATTATCGGCCTGGCTGTCCTGCTGCGGGTACTCTCGCCGGCGTACCCAGTCGAATACGTGCTATTCGACCTTATGAGCGCACAGAGCAACGTCGGACTGGATTCCGGGATTACGGGCCCGACAATGCCCAGTACGGCCAAAGCGATGTTGATAATCAATATGTGGGTGGGTCGTCTGGAGATCATCCCCATCGCGGTCCTGCTAGGTTCGATATTCCAACGATTTAATCTCTACCGGTAAGTAGAACCACAGTTCGAAGTGCCCACAACCGTATTTCGCTATGAAGGAGGCGCTTTTTACGATTTGGCATTGGCCAGCTGAAACGCGGTCTATTTTGGATTCAAAGATAGACTAAGCCGTATTTGCGTGTGCACACACCACTAACCACCCCGCTGCTGTATCAATAGGGGTATTCGATAGGTTACTGAATGGCCTTTTCGACCATCCACAAAATGATTGCGAGAGTGGCCCCAAGCACAAACGGGGATTCAGGAACCGGAAAAAACAGCAGCAGATAACTGAAAAGTAGTAGCACCAACAGCCACTGCTTGAGTACTGATGACCCCTGTTGGTAGGCCATCGGTTGCATACCTTACCTTAACTGTCACCTGATAAAGTGGTTATGATGGCCAAACAACCTGTATCGACGGATGCACAGTTCCGATGGTGAATAACCCGACACAAACTGTACCGTCTAGCCGGATTATCGTTCGTTGCCGTAGACGATCTTCGACTGAGCTTCGTACCCACAGTCGGGGCAGTCGTACCACCGCTGGACTTTCGCCCCGTCTGCTGCCTTCTCGCCGACGCGAACGTCGTTGTTCGGACACTCCGGGCAGTTGAGGTCCGGAGCCGGCCGCTCCCGGAGTTCGTCACGGAACGACGTCGCGTCCTTCGTCTCGTACCCCCGCGACCACACCGGATAGCCGTCGACGAGGATTGCCCCACGCCATTTGTACCGGTAGGAGTCCGGGGCTCGATGCAGGACGGCTCGCGCACCGGTCTCGGTGTTCCGATACGCAAGCGTCGGCGAGCGGCTCTCGCGTCGCCAGTTGGTGATGGGAGGCATTATTCAGAAGTGGACGTCAGCGGGTACGATCCAGAGCTCTTCACTCTCCTCGAGGAGTCGATCCAGTTGTCCACGGTGGCGAATGCCAGTTCCATGTTCGGTGTACAGGAAGATCGTCGGGCCGTCGTACGCACCGACCTGGTGGAAGGCGTGCCGGGTGAGGTCCTCGTCGCGCATGATCTCCTCGTCGGAGAGCTCGTCGATGGCCTCTTTCACCCGCTCGAGGTTGCGCTCGAACTCTTCCTTCGTCGCCTCCCAGCCACGCTCGAGCAGGTCTTCGCCGTCATCGGAGTCGACGGGGGCTGCCGTCGGCAACTCCCCCCATCGTGCCTTCCCCGCAACGGACGTGTCCTCCTCGTCGAAGGTCACATAGTAATCGAAGACGGCGCCGGCGTGTGGGTCCGCGCCGACCAGTCGGTCGAACACCGTCTTTCCGGTGGCCAGCGCGTCGTCGTGCGTCGATGCCTCTACCAGTGCGTAAATCACCATATGCATCTCGAACACCTCGAAACGCCGACGCACCGGGAATCGTTGCTCGCTCCAGCTGCGCCGGCACCCATCGCCGGCGCTCGAAAAACTCTCCTCGTGACGGCGGATTCTCAGGATTCGTCCGCTCGTTCGACAGTGATGGTCAGGTCGCCCGACGCGTAGTCTACCTCGAAGTCGACAGCGAACGCGTCCGCCTCGTAGGCGGCGTGGTAAGCACGGTGGCGTTCGAGCGAGCCTGTCGCCTTGAAGTGGAAGAACGCGGCCGCCGTGTAGGGCTTGCTCTGTGTTTCGACCTGCGACTCGACGGATGCGGGGAGCGCGATCTGGGGCGTCTCCGTGTCGATACTCGCAGCGAACTCCTTTGCTTCCTCGACTGTCGTTCGCGAATGTGCCGGTGTCTCGCCGGTCAGCACGTTCACCGGGGTTTCCGTCTCGTCGGTGAACAGGACGTCTTCGAAGGTGTGTGTTCCGAGGATCGCCTCGGGATCCAACTCGCAGTCGTGAAACGGGTCGTCCTCTGATGTCATCGAATCACGAGCCTACGGCGGGGCTCACCCATTCCGACCCTGAAAAACAGCAGCTGCCACGAAGCAGATCGAACTAGGAGTGGTTCAAGCTCGCCTTCTCGAAGGGTGATTCTCCGGTCGGAATGAGCAGCTCCTGTCTGTCTCCGACTCGCTCGGCCAGCTTCCGTTTCAGGTACTGTCTCGCCGTCGACGGCGTGAAGACGCCCTTGTCGAGCATATCGCCGACGACGTCTTTGAGGGCTGCGAACTGGCCCTGCACGTGGCCGTCGCCGACCGGCTCGCCGTCGTACCAGCGCACCGTCGCGAGCGCGCCGTTCCCGACCGTTTCTCCCTGTTCGACTGTCTCCGAGTCGTACTGGAGCCCGAACCACAGCGTCCGATAGGCGGTCACCTCGAACGTCGTCGACACCACGAAGAACGCCTCGTGGTGGAGGTAGTCGAGATGGTCAGCGACGATCTCGTCAAGGGTGAGCCCGGTGGCGCGGGGCTTCGGTTCGACGACCGTCGACGGTCGCTCCTCGTCAGCGAAGTAGCCGTCGACGGCTTCTGCCTCGAGGCCATCAGCAAGCTCTGCGAGGAGCTGTTTCGCCCACTTTGAGTCGGTGTCGTCGCCACCGAACGGCGACTCAGCCGAGATTCGGCGCTTGAGCTTCAGGTTCGCTGCGCCCCAATGGCTGTAGTGGAGCGTGTACTGTCCGTCTGTGCGTTCGTACGCAACGAGTGCGCGGTGTCCCATCGAGCAATCACCTCACAGGGCGACCGCGACTGGATCGCCCCGCACCCCTCCCGGGGGACGAACAACGCTACTCGTCGATCGGGTCGAGGGAACTGAGGTCCGCGTGGAGGACTTCGCCATCTCGAACGACGTACCGCTTGGCCAGGACTGGGAAGCGGCACTTGGTGAACCCCGCCGTCTGGATATCGAACTCTTCGTCGGCTTCGAGGTGGTTGGCGAGTTCTCGCAGGAATTCGTGGGTCACGATCCCGCCTTCGTAGTCCGGCAGGCCGTTCTCCCGCGCCTCGTACACCACGAAGTCGTCGTACCCCCAGATGGTGAGCTCTCCGTCTTCGGTCACCTCCCAGTCGAGCGTCCCAAAGCAGTAGCTCTCACAGAGCTCGCGAACTGCCTGCGGATCCGATACGATCGCGCCAGTCGACGTCGTCGCAGCTTGCAGTGTCGCCATGTCTGGACTTCACGAGGTCGCCCCCGCACCCCTGTCGGGGGCGATAAACCGACGCGAGAGTTGCCTCTCAAGGCATGGCCGGAGACGCCAGTTAGGAATCTGCGTGGGTGTCCATCCCGGCTCCGTCGCCCGGTCGCGTGAGAAGGCTCACCTCTTCCAGGAGGTCTCTCGCGGTCTCGACTCGCTCTCGATCCGCGTCGTCTAATCGGTCGACGTCGAGTCGGTTGAGATTGCTGAGTATACGATGCATCCGGTAGCCATGTTTGAACTCTTGCTCCATCGGAAGCGCCTCACCACTCGCCGGCGCGGAAAGACACCCCATCGAGACTGGCGTCGGGCTTGCAGGAGCTCGCTGCCTTAACCAACGACCCTCGACGCTACTCGCAGGGTGTTGGTTAATCGACGCCCAGCACTGGCGCTACTCGAGGCTGGGTCCGTAGCGAGCCGAGCCACACACCCGACACTCCCAGATCGGTTGCCCCGTCCACGCCGCATCCGGGACCGACTCGTGGGTCTTGAACCGATGGTCGGTCGCCCGTCCACAGGTTTGACAGTCGAGTTCCTGCGTCGTCGGTACCGACGACTCCTGCCGACCAGCCCCAGCTTCGCCAGCGGATTCGGTCAGCGCTATCGCTGGAACCAGCCACACCGCGTCGTCGGCGTCGTCAAGGACCGCGTCGAGACGCGACACGTCGCGGATGCCGTCCCCACGCTGGTCGTAGAGCCGCGTCGGGGCCTGCTCCTGACGCTCCGACGCTCCCTCCCCGTGCCACCCAGTCCGGTCACGGGCGGCACTGAGAAGCCGCTCTCCCTCCTCTGACGACACCTGTACCGCGTCAGGGAGTGAGGGCCATTCCTCGGCCAGCTGGCGTGCCGGCGCCTCGTCGAGATCGTAGAGGAGTGTGTAGTCGTCGACGGCCGGCTCCGCCTCGTTGGCGGAGAGGAGGTTCGCCGCGGCGCCGCCCTTCGCCACGGCGCCGTAGAACGTGGTCGACTCGACGACCAGGTGGACGATGCCGAGGCACATCGTCGACGCTGTCTCGTTCGTGCTAGTGGCGTCACTACCGAGATGGTTGGTGAGACAGAACCGGCACTTCGTCCGCCCGGCAGGAATCGACGCACCACAGGACCGACACTCCGTGTTTGTTTCAGTCGCGTCGCCTGGATACCCTTTCTCGGTTGTGGCAACGCGCTGCCGGTGGGCTTCACTGTCACCGCATTCGCTAAGTTTCTCATCCGGAATATGCAATGCTTCGCCGATCGGTCGGAGTTCTTCGAAGTCAGTGTAGTAGTCGTTCATCGATTGGCTCATGGATTCGTCCGTAATGGTACTTCAACCTGAGGGGGTGGCAATCCTCCTTGAACGGTGTTGTATTCAGGGATGACGCCTCCGCTGAAGGTAACTAGCCCCTCGCACGGCAATTGGAGACAGTCGGTGGTAGTCCTCTATTGCACGCACATCGACCACGTTCCGTCCTCGTCAATTTCGAGAACGGCATCGAATAACGGTCGGAGGGTCTCAACCGTCTTCTCGTCATACGCCTCGGGATCTAGATGGAAGTGCGCTATCGCTCCTGCCGACGAGAGACGCCTGGTAAGGAGATGGAGAAATCTGAACGCCCGATTGAGTTCTGTGGCTTCGAGAAGATCTGTGAGTGAATGGAAGCAGATAACGGGTTGCTCATCGGTACTTCCCCACTCCGAAAGCTGTTCACTAATTCGTATTCCGAGGGTTGTCAGATCCGATGGGTCGAGAACGGTGTCAACCTCTATCCGTTCAGGTGGAAGCGCATTCTTGAAAGGCCGAGAGGCAGATGAACGTGTGAAGTCTCCAACATTGATGAGTGAAATACGTGCGGGGGTCTCTTCCTCGAACTCCCATGCGTTGAGTCGGTTCGTGCCTTGAGACTCGTATGTTACCCCGAGCACGTTTGCTCGACTGGACGGGAGGGCGGACAACAAGTCGTTGCATCCTTCATCTTCGGGGTGACTGCTGCTTGGCGCGAGAAACAGCACGTTTGTCTCTTGATCAAGTTCTCTGGACCCAGCGTCCGATGCTCCTCGGATCGTTATCGTGCCTTCGTGAGTAACCTCCACTACACACTCTTCGTATTCGAACGACACCGAGAGATCTGTCTCCTCTGGTTGGTTGAACAGGGCGTCCAATGCGTCTACATCGATTACGTCTTGTAATGGCGTGAGCGCGGTCGGTTCAACACCTTTGAACCATGCCACTGCTCGAATCACTCCTGTACTCGGACTATCGCCGTAGTTGAAGGATGGGGGGTTGGTCTCGTTGTTTGGTCCCATTGATAGTAGCACCGTTGAGTACGATTCTCCCGCCGGGCCTGATCGGTGGACCGGAAACGTAATTTGGGGTAGTACATAGATTCCAATTCTCCCGGTCCAATAGGTCTTTTGACTTGTTTGCTTTTTCTGACCGGTCAGAGATTTCTATTCTATGAGTTTCCCCAGACCGGTCAGAATACCCTGTGGTAATGGGCGGTCTCATCAGCGATACCAAATTGGATGGCTCTGGTGAATCGCCGGACAGCACGGACTTCGTCCGTCAAATCTAGGAAGGTGAAGCGGGAAACGGCGGATGGTTCATGTCCAAAATTTCCCGCTTCACTGGAAAAGTAGTGACGTTGGCTAAAAGTGCTGTTGGTGGCAGAGGCGAATCCGCCGCCCCGCAGGGTGGCGGCGGATTCGCCGACTACGCGGTTGTTTCGCTGCATTGTCTGCGGATTTACTTGGAGAAATCCTACCGCGAAGCGCTCGATCTCCTGAGCGAGATGCCACAAATACTGGCGGAGATCGGCCTTGAGAAGGCCGATCTCCCTGATCACTCGACGCTAGTAAAAGCGTTTGATAGGATCAAGATGGCGGTCTGGCGAGTGCTGCTGCGCCTATCGGCGCAGCTGCACGAGCCATCTGGTCATGCTGCGATGGACGCGACGTTTTTCGACCGCGAAAACGCGAGCAAACACTACTGCCGTCGGACGAATTATCGTGTTCAGACGCTCAAAACAACCGCTCTCGTCGATACAGCGTCACAAGCTATCCTCGACGTTCACTGCACGACCGAGAAACGTCACGACACGCAGATCGGCTGGCAACTCGCCCGGCGCAACGCGGGCGAGTTGCGCAGTCTCGCCGCTGACAAAGGCTACGACTGGCAGCGATTACGTGATAAGCTCCGGGAAGAGGACGTAAGACCGCTGATCAAGCATCGAGAGTTCCGTCCCATCGATCACGCGCATAACGCGCGGATCGATGGGACTCTCTACGGCCAGAGAGCGTTGTCTGAGACCGTCTTCTCCGTGATCAAGCGCACGCTCGGCGATGCCGTGCGTGCGCGAAGTTGGTACCGTGAGTTCCGTGAAATCGTCCTGATGTGTGCCGTCTACAACATCAAGCGTGCCGTCAACTAGCGAAATCAAGCGTCGTATGGCGATTCACCACGGCCAATTGGATATCCTCCGACAGCTACGCTCTAAACCACTTCACGGCTATGGGCTTGCCGCTGAACTGAACCTGAGTCATGGGTATATCTACACACATCTCGGTGAACTACAGGAGGCAGGGATGATCGAAGTAGCGGAGGAACGCGACGGGAAGAAGATCTATCGACTTACCCAGAACGGTCAGTATTTGGTGAAAGCCTTCGACGATTAACCAAGGTTTCAGAGCCTTCGCGCTACGCGGGGGCTGACTTCGAATCGTCGACCTCCTCTAGTTCGTTCCATCGTGTGCGTATCGTTACTGGCGTTGTCTCCGCCACCTCTGCGAGATCTGTTTGCGTGAGAAATTGTCCCTGCTCTCGAGCAGCCTTATAGAGGCAGGCCGCTGCGACACCTGTCGGTTGGCATCCGTTCGAGATAATTGTCTCTTCAGCGCTCTTTGCGAGTTCAAACGCCCGCTGTCGGACCGTGTCAGCGACGTCCAATTCTGACGCGAAGCGCGGAATGAATGACTGCGGCCTCCTCGGTGGGGTAGGAAGCCCTAATTCTGTATTCAGCGTTTTGTACGCGTTTCTCACTCGAGACAGTTCGACGCGTGCTGAATCAGCGACTTCATCGAGTATCACTGCTCGACCGTTACACCGGCAGGCCCCGTAGACGCTAGCCGCGGCGATGGCCTCGATGGACCTTCCTCGAAGCAGATCCTCGTTCTGGGCGCTCCGGAAGAGCTGACACGCCTGGTCACGGACCGAATCGGAGAGCTCGAGGGCACTCGCTAACCGACGCACTTCGCCCAATCCGTGGGCGAGATTGCGTTCCGCTTTCGACCGCCAGCGACCCCGAGTCTGCTCACGGCGCATCCGCGCGAGTCGCCGTCGCTTCTGCCCGGAGAGTTCGTTCCCCTTCGCGTCGGTGCCGCGACCGATCTCCGTCGACAGGCCGCGATCGTGGCGGGCCGCAGTGAGTGGAGCACCCGTTCGCTCGCGCTCCTCGTCGTCGTACGCCCGCCACTCCGGCCCGTGATCGATGCGCTGTTCGTCGATGACCAGGCCACAGTCCTCGCAGACCGTTTCGACCGCGTTCGTGGTGACTCGGCCGTCGCACTCGGGACACTGGTTCGCACTCGATTCCGTTCGGACGTCTTCGTCGAATCCGCTCTCGTAGATGTCTCTGGTTGCCATCGTTCTCACCGTGTTCAGGGAACTCGCCAGTTCGGCGCGCCCCTCACCCATTGAGGGGTAAATAAACTCTACGCGGGACTGAAGGGCCTATATCGGGCGCAGAAGAGTTGCCCCCAACACGAGACACAGTTTACAGCAAACAGTCTGCTACTCAAGATATATGCCACTTTATTGTTTCAGAGTATTTGAGATAGCTCTATGGAGCGGGTCGACTGGAGAGCATTCGAAGACCGGGTAAATCGCTACTTTGAGCAGTATTTCGGACGGAGTTTCATCCGGGAGAAAGAATGGCGAGTTGGTCGAGAACAAGTCCATAAGTTCGATTCGGTCTCGAAAGATGGAGAGATCGTTATCGAATGTAAGAGCTACACTTGGGTTAATGGCGAAGATATCCCTCCTGCCAAGATATCCACTCTGAACGAGACTCTGCTGTTTCTGAGCCGCGTCGAAGCAGAACGGAAAATGATAGTAATACAAGACGACTTCAGAGACAGCGACGGCAAAAGTCTCGCCGAATACTACGTCGACCACTACGGTGGCCTAATGGACGATGTCGAAGTGTGGAGTTATATCCCACAGAGTTCGATCGAGGACGACGAAGTGGAGCAGATCAGAGAATCTGGTGAAGTATACTATGAAAAGTTGTAACAGCGGTCTCAAGACGCCCATATTCATCAGCTGATTTCTTGCCCATACCATATTCCCACGTTTTACGACATTTGCCTAAGAACTAAGCAGCATATCGGATATATGGGGACAGAAGACAATCCAGATCAGTATCCTATACGCCCGCGAGACCCGAAGCACAGCGGGCTTCAGATACTCAAGATACCTGTTGTGTTGGGAATCTACGCCATCCCTGCCATCCTCAAAGCTGTGAACTGGACATTTCCAGACTCTACGCTACAAATCATAGGGGCCTTGATTTGTCTACTATTTCCCCTTGTCTGGCTATAGTAGACGTTAGAAATAATTGCTCACTTTGGGGATAGAGAGTTGATCAAGAGCAGTATCAATCGCTGTTGTGAGCTCAGCAAGCGAGTCGAAGAATCGGTTGCTAAGTGCTGATTGTAGTTGTCTCCAGCACTCCTCAACGGGATTGAGTTCTGGCGAGTACGCCGGCAACGTTACGAAGGCGAGGTCGTCACGGGCCGCCAGGTCCGTGACGGCCGACGCCTGAAAATACGGCGCTCCATCCAGCACGATGAGTAAGTCATCTTCGAATTCTTTGCATAATGCAAGAATGAAATGTTTGGCGTGTTTGGCGGTTACGTACTCTTCGAATCGAGCGAAAAAGCGATCACCGTCTTCGGTGATCGCGCCCAACAGACATGTCCAGTCGCGTTGGCCGGATAATTCGACAGACGGCCGCGTGCCGCGGGGAAACCACGCGGCACGCGGCTCGACTTGCACGGATTTCTTGGTTTGATCGATACAGACTACTGTGGCGTCCATTTCCCGCCGCTTTTTTTGACCTCTTCGCGGAACGTTTCTTGCTCGTCAGCATCGGATTCGGCGGCTGTCCGGCGTGGTTTTTGATAGCTCAATCCCGCTTCTTTGAGCAACCGCCGGCAGCTCGGGATTGAGTACTCGACATCGTAGGTCTCGTCGAGATACTGCTGGACGAGCGCCGGCGTCCACGCCGGCGCGTCGAACCCAACTTCTTTGGGAGATTCGTGCACAGTTTGGTCAAACTCTTCTTGCTGTGTTTCTGATAGCTTTCGTTTTCTCCCGGATCGATGAGCATCAGAGACGGCTTGCTCAAGCGGTTCGTCCGTATCGAGTCGCATGAGCCAGCTATAGATCGTTCTTCGACCAGTGTCGTGCCACTCTGCAAGTTCGGTCTGTGTCACGCCATTCTTGTACGCAATCGCCGCTAACAACCGTTGTGTCGGCCTGTTTCCTTCAACCTTGTCAAGGGCGTCTTGGAGTTCTTCGACGGATATCTCGTCGAGATGGTCCATTGGATACAATAACGATATAAGGGCGGAAAGTTCTAACGGTTACTATAGTGATCGGTGTTATCCATCACTCTGAGGCACGCGACGATATCGGATTCTACCAGCGGGAGATCGGAGAAACTGAACTGGATACTATTATCGGCCTTCCACAGTCAGGGAAGTGGGCTCCAGATTATAATCCTGTGGAACCGCCGACAAAGATCGAATACAATCAGGATCCTGACTTGGACACACTCCGAGTCGAATACCAGTCACTAGTATCTGAGGCACAGTACCGTGACAAACTGCTGCTCCGGACAACGTACTTCGCACTCGGTGCAATAGCATTATTCGCTGGAATCCTCACAACAGAGACATCTTCCAAAGCGATACCAGCAATAGTGATGCTGGCGTCAATAGTGATGCTTGCCTTCGCAATCGCCGCAAACTCCTACAAAGACTCAAGGGATGCACTCTGGGACAGAATCGGTCGGCTAGAGAATACCGTTCCAGAGCTCCGAGGATACTTGACGACATTCAACACAGTTCGAGCGATGGATCTACGCCTCCTTAATACCGTCAGCCTCTCGTCCTATTCTGTCGGGCTGATAATATTTATGACAGTAGTAACATACGCTCTGTACTTCTGGAGTGTGTTATTTATGTCGCTGAACGGAGCTACATAAGCGGGTCCACTTGCTGGTTGAACCAATAAGGAAAATCTAATTTCCTGAGGAATCAGATGTCATTCCCAAGGAAAACGCGAACCCGGAGTCAGGTGTTAAACACCTACGGAAGATATAATGAAAATAAAGCGCTGATGTACGTCTACGTGCCTTCTACAGAGACTATACAGGAACATTGGGAGAAGGCTGAAGAAGAACCCAGAGAAGCCTTTAGCTTCACCTCCGACTTAGAGATCTTTATCAGGTTCATCGATGATAACCCAGAGACAGCGAACGAGAAGATCCCAGAAAACTTAGGGCCGATATCCCATTTCCACCCTCTGATAGCAGCAATCGAAGCCCTGCGCCAGTGGAAGATCAACAATGGATCTTACGACCACGCACGAGCCGCGAAACATCTCCTCAGCAAATCTCTTCAGCAGGGACTAAGGGAGGAGCACGATTCGATCATCGTCAGATCTCTTCAGGAACTGGTCGCCCTCCAAGCCAAACTATCTCACGACAACTCGTCTGAACTCTCCACCGCCGTCGACTTCTTAGACGACAGATACTACGAAGAGGAGAAGGGCACGAGAACCGGATTCGAGGAAACGATAGACCTCGTACTTGAACACACGGACCCTGACAAATCCTTCGACCGAGGTCTACTCCAACGGCTCTTTGTGATTTGTATCGTCCGTGCGAACCGGTATAGACAGGAAGACCACGAACTGGGGGAGAATGTCACCGACCAGAACGCCTGCCGCGATTTCCTGGGAAAAGCCATCGAGATCGGAAGAGCACTCGATATCGACGACGCCGGCCTCAAACGGAGATACACGGAAGAATACTGGCGATACGTCGAAACACAAGGCGAGCGAGACGCTTTGCTGAAAGGTAATATAATCGACGAGGCTCTTCGTGACCCGATCGTATCCGAAACGCTGGACGACGATGAGAAGGTGGAGTGGAAGAACGAGATGCAGGACTCGATCCGGGAAGGTGGACGAGAGCTGAAGAACTCCGGGAAGAAAATCCAGAAAGCAGCCCCAGGAACGCTGAAAGCACAGTCAGAAACTCTTCAGGATATCTTCAAAAATATCGCAGTCCACGACAACCCTACGAAGGCACTCTACTGGCTTGTAAACGAGTTCGAGCTGCTCCCACCGTTCGGAGAACAGGACTCGGAGCACTTCTCGCTAATCGATCACGTAGACAACCTTCATCCGCAGCTGTCAGGCCACCTCACTCAGGTCGGTCCTGACGACGACATCACTCAGGACTACGCTCAAGACCTACTCCAATCCCATGTAGTGATCTCCGGAGCGGTCATCAAACTGATCGAAGAGAGATGGCTTCGGGAACGGGACTTCTTCCGTCTACTGAATATGATCTCCGGGCTTTCAAACCACACCATCTGGTACCTTACGGATGCCGTCAACCACCTTTTCGACAAAGAATATGTCGCCTCCATCCACATCAGCATCCCCCGACTCGAATCAACCCTCTACGAACTCCTGAACGATCTCGGAGACGACGTCGTCCGGCAAATGGACGGCGGCACCGGCACAAGAACACTCACACCACTCATCTCCCAGATCGACACCCACGCAGGAGAAGAATTTCAGGAATACATCGAGTACGCGTACAACGAGAAAACCGGAGAAACCGCCGACGGCAACATGAGAAACCGGACAGCGCACGGTCACCTCCGAATAGGACAGGACCACCACATCAACGCCGTCATGCCAATAGTAGACATCCTCCGGATCGGCTACCAGCTCAGACCTACCCCCTTCGTAGCGAAATTCGGCCATCCATGTAAATATCTCTACGTCAACGGTGGTCCGCTCCCGTAACCAAAGGCTCAGGAATCCGGTGACCATCACCGTCAGTTCGCTTAAATACAAGCTTCTCATATATATTTGCCAAGACGGTGCTACGTGGCCGTGTTCGGGAAAATACAGTCCGGGCTGACTCGACTCTACGCAAAGAACCGGGGAGGAGTTACCGACACCGGAGAATACTCTGCCAGCGGGATCTCACGGACCGTGTACTGGTTCCACGACGAGAGCAAACGGATGGGAGACTACTCTCCGCTCGGCACCCTCCTGATGAACGAGCAAGCCAAGGAGGACTTTTCAGAAGATGTCGTCGACTACGTTTTCCTCCATGAGGTTGGCCACGACCAGATGGGATTCATTGGGAGGGCCCTGTTCTGGACATTCTACCTAACGTTCGGCCTGCTCTTCCTCGCCGGGATAATGGCCTTACCACGCACACTCGTTGTAGCTTTCCAGTTCGCACCCTCCACGGTGATGCTGCCTGCCTACCTGATCATAGGGATCGGGATCACTATCGCCGCTATACTTCCGTTCGTAGCCGTTTGCTGGATCGATGAGACACTGGCCGAACTCTTTGCTATCTCCAAGATCGGACGATCACAGTATCGATCCGTACTCGACGAGGTCAAGGAAGAATCCGATGCTGGACTCCTTCACAATATCCGCCTCCGAATCCAGTACCCGCCCGAACCACTGATTCTCTGGATCGCACGTAAGCGAGGGATCGGCGGCCAATAGAACCCTACATCCGTGAGAGAATTTATGCGACTTCGTCTGAAAGGGAACAGGTAAGGAATGGTGGGTGTCCTCGGGACAATTCGATACGTCATCAACACCTATCTCAGTAGTGCCGTCGGTAACTTCTTCCAGTTCGGCCGCCAGCAATTAGCTCTTCTCGTAGTACTTGCCCTCGCCGGATCAGCACTCCTCGGTGTCTCACCGGTAGAAGCCATCAAAACAGTGGGAGCGATAAGTCTACGCCGAACTACCGCTCTCTGGGGAATCACCTCTGTGCGGCGAGCTGTCACCACTGGCCTAATCGAGATTCTAGTCTGGGAAGGAATCGCCTTCCTCGGGTGCGCTGTCAGCGGCTTCCGGCTGTACCAAAACACGGACTGAACCACAACAATCCCTCCGAATTCATCTCCTTGACTGTCGGATCAAGGACGAGTTCTGACGTGATTGGCTGGTTACGAAGGTCGTGGCTGCGCGCGCAGCGAAGCGAGCACGGAGCGGAGGGTGGGGCGGTGGGGCCTGGGCCGGTCCGGCACACAGCAAAAAAGAAGGCTGCGTCAGCTGGCTACTCTTCCCACCACCGACCGCGCTCCGGGAACTCGATCCGCGACCACCCGGTCAGCGCGATTGAGCACCGACCTTCGTACCAGTTCTTGGCTGCTGCCCGGAACCGCACTGTCTGACCTTCACGCACCACCGTCTGCCCGGATTTCTCCCAGCAGGTGAACTTGATTTTCCCGCTGTCATCTGCTATCAGCCCGACTTGTTGAATCACGCTACTACTGGGAGACCAGAGTTCGATTACCTCGCCTTCGACCGTTACCTCACCGACCGGGACGTCCGGCACATCCGCGATGGGCACGATTGCCCCCGGCGCCGCCTTCAGTTCCTCGAGGGTCTCCAACACCGCCTTCGTGAGGTCCCGCCCGTGTTGCACCTTCTCGGCCAGCTGCTTCGCGACGACCGCTCTCGACCAACCGCCCTGCACCTCGTCGCTGATCCGCATCGCCTGCTCGTTGACTGCCGCGAGTTCCTCTTGCGTCAGCTTCTCCCGGGGATCCGTGCGCTCCGCCGGCGCCGGCTCGTCACGGCCACACTGCTCGCTGACGACTTCCCGCGTGCGCTGCTCCCGACTCTCCTGCGTGCCCAGCTCGGCCTGGGCACTGATGCGCTCCAGTTCAGCTTCCCGCGCCCGAATGCGCTCCTCCTGTTCGAGGGTGACGCCGTGAATCCGGTCCTCGCTCGTGTCCGCGATCCCGTCCGGGTGGTTCGCATCCACCTTCGCCTGCGTCTCCTGCTCGACCGCGGCCTCGAACTCCGGCGTCTCGTCGACGACCGGGAAGCCGTCTTCATCGACGGCCTGACCGCCCGCTTTCTCGAATGCCTGTTCATCGACCGAAACGACCTTTCCGCTAGCGTTGTTACTGGACATTGGAATCACACCAGATTCCGAAGGCGCTCACGCGCCGACTCCGCGATGCTCCTACATCGCGGTTTTCCGACGACAACGACCGACAGAACCATCTGCGCGCTCTCGCTCGCGCCTTCGCGAGCGCCCTACCGGGCGCGAGCGAGAGCGCGCCTGCATGAGGTGGCCCCAACCAGCACCGCGCGCCGACCCGCCCGGAGCGAGCGGCCAGCGGAGTAAGCGTGGGGGGTGAGCAGCCACGCCGCGCAACCCCTCGCGCTTACCCGCTGGCGCCGAGGGCACATGCACTTTAGCCCGGAACGGGCGCGGGCGGTGCGGAGAGCGCCCGCACGCCCGGAATGGTCGGTCGCGAGCGACGCGGAGGACGGCAGCGGCGAGCGGGGCGGGCCGCTACGTACACACCTGTTCACCCGGCTACGTCGCTCGGTGAGGCATCTACCGGCCTGGCGGACTCAGAAAGGGCGAGGCCGCCTCGGCCGTCCCCCGACCCCGCAAGCACCGCAGGCACGAGGCGCGCAGCGGCGGTCGCGGGACGTCGAGCGGCCGAGGGCTTTCGGGTGCCATTCCCGATGTTGACCGCGATCTAGCTACTGCTCCGTAGAATTCGAGTCTTCGTCGTCAATCAGGACGTCGACGCTCTCTGGTGTCACCGCAAGGCGGATTCCTTCCACGGTGAACTGTACTTCCACGTTTCCGTTCGACGAGTTCAAGATCTGCTCGAGTGCTTCGACGTCGACAGCGTCGTACAGCTGGTACTCGTCCCGATCCAACCCACACGCTTCGAGCGTCTCGATAATCTCGACGACGAGGTTCGGCGATGCCCCGGGTCCCGTCCTTGAAGAGCAATTCATCTCAACGCTCGACGCTTAGGGCGGCCGGCATTTAAAGACCAATGAGTCAATTGTAGTTGCTTGAAGATTTTCTGGTTGACTTAGCGCGTTCGGGATAGCGTCGGCGCAACCACAAGCGATTATGCGCTTTGACGCCGACTGGATGTCTCGCGCTGATGACCGCATTCTGGAGCATCTTGCTGAAGCCGGTCCCGATACCCCAAAGGAAATGGCGGACAGTGACCGGGTTCGCTTCTCCCGTCAACACATTAATGCCCGCTGCAAGACGCTGGTCGAATACGGCCTCCTCGTCCACCTCGGCAACGGCGTCTACGATATCACGCGAACGGGAGAGCAGTATCTCGCCGGCGACCTCGACGCTCGTGACCTTGGCCCCGAATAGCGTCAGCTGTCGCCGGCGACTAGGTCCTCGATGAACCGGAACCCGTTCACGAACGTCATCGAGTCACCGTACCCCTCGCTCGCGAGCACGGTTTCGGCCCCCTCGCCGGCCGCGATATCGGTCGTGTAGATGTACACATTGGTCGCCGTTCCCGCGCTGAGGTTTTGGGCAGCTAGGGCGGCGAGGGCGGCGTCGGCACGCTCGACTTCGTCGGCAGGACGGTCATCGGCGTTCGCGATGTACCGCTGGACGCCATCCATCACCCGCGAGACGACCGGCTCGGAGAACTCGAGCGGCGCCGCAACCGTCGCCCATCCCTCGTCGATCGCGGTGTCGACGGGTGGCGCCTCGACGTCGGACTCGTCGACGGTCAGCTCCTCGTACACCCGTTCGGGGAGGACGAAGGTGATGTCGTTCCTGCGAGCAAACCGCCGAACAGCCTTGTACCGGCTGTTCGAGGGCTGCCCCATCGCGACGAACAGGCCGGTGTCGGCGATGTGGAGCCGGCTCACGCGTCGCCAGCGCCGTCGGCGTCGATGTCCAACTGCTCGAGTCCTGCCCCAGCTTCCTCAATCTCGTAATGTTCGTGGACGACGGGTCGCAGCGCCTGGAGGATCATCTCCGCAGCCAGGGGTGAGATGTCCAGATCCTCGGCCATCAGGCGGTGGGTCACCTCGCCGCGCTCGCGGGCGACGGCGTAGGTGAGCGCCGTCGCGAGGCCGGCGACGCCGTGGCGGTCGATGTAGGTGTCGATGTCGGCGTCCGTCTCGCGGCGGCCGACGGCGTCGATGAGCGCCGGCGTGATCGTGTACTCGCGGTCGCCGGCGGCCGTCGTCACGGTCAGGTCGATCTCCCGGGCGGCGTACCGGCGTGGCTGTTCGTCGTCGGTGACGTCGACGACGCCGGCGTCGACGAGCCGGTTGACGTAGCTGTAGGCCGTCCCCTGAGCGAGTTCGAGGTCGTCCATCACGTCCTGGACGGTCGCCTCCCCCTCCCGGGCGAGGTACGCGTACAGCTGGGCGAGCTGTGGCTCCTCGAGGAGATCGGCGACCGAGAGGAAGTCCTGGACGATGTCGCCGTCGGCGCGGTTTGAGGTACGTGACACGATTCGGTCTTGATTACAGTTTACAGCGAACCAGTAAAGAGTGTTTGGGTCACTCTGCCGGCGTCGCGACGAGATGCTCCTCGAGATCGCGCGTCCAGTACGTCGCGAGACCACTCGGACTACAGCGGGCGCACAGTTGCAATGGGCCTTCCAGATGCCCCAATTCGACCCGGAATCGGGTGAGCGCCGCGAGCGTGTCGACGACCAGTCCACAGCCGTCACAGGCGACGTGATCGCGCTCGTCGGGATCCGGCCGCGTCTGAATCGCGCAGTCGACGCAGATCGGGTGGGTGACCCGCTCGTCCTGTCCCCAGGTGTGCGCTTTGCCAGTCTCGGTACCGGGCGGCGCGTCGCAGAACGCGCAGCCGACGAGGGTCTGCTGCATCACTCGCCCTCCGCGTCAGCGTCGCGGCCGGCCGTCCAGCCGCGATGGAAGACGGCCAGCTGCGTCGATGAGTCGAACGCCGTACCGCTCGGCTCGTGAACCAGAACGTGGTCTTCAGGAACCGGAGTGACGACGGCCGCGTCGACGAGGTCGTTGACCAGGCGCTGGACCGACGCGTCGTCGATGTCCGCCATGTCGACGCTGGTGGCGTCGCGGTCCTGGGCAAGCTGTTCTTTCTCGAACTGTTCGTAGTCGCGACTCGTGTCGTCGTGCGGATCGGGACCAAGCATGGTGAGTCACGCAGCGCACGCTGTTGCGCGCTGCACGCATCCTGGCGCAGATAAACAGTCAGGGCCGACAGTATCAGTCCGGTCGCGGGTCGCGATAGCCGATGACGGCGACGTCGTCGATGAACAGGACGCCCTTCATGAAGTCGAGCTTGGTCAGGCTGTGCTGGTAGAGGTTATGCCGCCCGAGATAGTTCACCGGCACCACCAGACAGCCGAACTCGATCTTCGGCCGGCCGTCCTTCTGGGTGCGGTACCCCTTCTGGAACTTGAGGAGGTCGTCGCTGACGTTCTTCCGCTCGCTCTTCTCGACCTCGATGGCGATGCGGGCGTCGGCGTCGTAGAGATCGACGCTGTAGTTAAACCCCTGATGCGACCAGAGCTTGCAGTTCGGGTTGTAGCCGCCGGCGGCGTCCCCTTCGTACTCGTACTGCGAGAGCCCGTCGGCGATGGCGGCATCGAACCCACCGACCTCCGTGTGTTTCGTCGAGTCGTCGAAGACGCTGGCCGGGACGGCCTCGACGGCCGACCGAATCGACGCCAGCGCATCGTCCGGAAACGCCTCGGACGAAGTTTGGGTACGGCGCTCGCTTAGTTTGGTGACCTCCTCGACGACGACCATACTCGCTCTCGAGGAGTAGCGGCCCGATAAAACCCGTCGCGACCGCCGTTCGAGCCGACCGGTCGCCAGGATTCACTCACTCGAAGAGTCGGGCGGTGGGTGGGGGCGAGGGAGTGGGTCCTGCCCTAGCGTTAACCAACACTGTGTCGGTATCGATTCGGAATGTTGGTTAAGACTAGCTGCTACGGCGATCGGAGCTCTCGAACTGGCTTCACGACGAAGGTGTCTGGCTCGCTGGCTGCTCTCTCACCTGCCCGCTCCGTTGACGTCGACGCCGACCGCGTGAGCTGGGTGATGAGTTCGTCGCGAACGGTTCGTCGAGGGACGGTAGTCTCGTGCCAGCCCAGTCGGTCGTCGAAGTGCCGTTTCTGGAACTGCTCGCCGACGTCGTCGGCGGCGACGTACTGCGTCCGCGTCGACCGCCCGACCTGGTGGGCGACGAAGACGGCGCCTACGGCCTCGTGTGTGAGCTCGACGAGGGCACACTCCACGAGCGCGACGACCGACGCGTGATCCCGGTCGGTCGGAACCGTCATTTCGAGGTCCGCCCACGGCGCCTCACCGTCGGGGGTAGTTGCTGCGTGATCCGCTGCTCGTTCCCTGCTGCGTTGTTCCGAAGCCATCGTCTATCGGGGGCACGTGATGCGCCCCGCCACCCCCCTCGCGGGGGCGACAGACCCCACCGAAACGCACCCCGTCAACCTATGCGCTAATTCTGATACGTCCGTAGTTCCGCTACCCCTCTGATGGCCCCTCGGCCTGAGAGAGCCGGCGGCCTTCGCACACTGCATATCGCCTCTTTCTTTGGACGAAAACCGCGATATGCAAGACAATATGACGCCCTCAAATCGGAGAAGAACTCCGTCGGGCCGATTTGAGGAGGTAGAAAATACCTCGACGAGTTCCGGAGTAATGCCGTAATCTCAAAAATTGCTCGACAGCAGGGTAACGAAGGTGATTACGGCCGTATCTGGATAACTTTGAATCGTTGCTTCACCTGGACTGAATCTCTCGAGATCCTCCGACTCGGCACTTCGAATTGTGGAATATCCCCGATTCCCTCGATTCCGGCCGTGTTAGCCGCTGAAAATTGCTCGACGGGGTTATAGTGGAATCTGTTTCTACTATCTAGTAAATTCTTATAATTCATCTGTTTTGATGGGTTTCAGCTGACGTGCTGAACACGGGGCGCGTATCTTGCTTGATGTTCCATCTGATTGTTGCTGGATAGACGGCTGTGCAAATACTTACAGTTAATAAACCTCGAGAACCACTCCCTGGAAAATGGCGGAATTATTTATATTCACACTTTTCGCCACCATTGTCGCCATCTACAGCGTTCTACCGCGTTATCGACAGCTCCGAGTTACCTATACACTCTGGAACAAACCTTTTGCAGCCCTTCTCACAGCTCTCGGACTGACCGTTCTAGCGAGCTACGCCGGAAGCATCTACTTACAGAACACCGACAAAACCACACTTTGGAGCCTGACTACCTCTTACACACAATCCCCTATCGAAATCACTGCTCTCGAAATCGAATTCATCCAGTTAGCTGCGGCCATCACGATCATGGGCATATTCCTCGGAGTCTTCCTAAGCAAAAGCGTGCGTATTCGCAACGAACAAATGCTCTTATCCACACTTCGAGACCTCTACAACCGGGGCGAATACGCTACGCTCGTGGAAGTACTTCGGGACAACTATACACCCCTTATCGACCACCCGAAGAAACCCACTCCACCGAGTGAACAACAATGGCGAGACATCGATATTACAGTCACACACACCCTTATCGAGACTGAAGAAGAAGCAGAAGAACTCGATGACTCTTCGCCTTTGATCGAATATGTAGAGGAAGATAACGCAGAGCAAACTGCTCGTGAGCGTGTACGAGACATCTTTGAACTGAAGCGTCGGCAAGCAACATACTACCTCGCAGCGCTACGGTACCGGCTTGCAGACTCGGCAGAAGACGCCTCCAGTTACACAGAAACTCTGCTGTTGGACCCTGAATTCGGCGCTAAACACCCAATTCTTGACCCTGGGCTCGGGATTGACATCATCTTAGACACCGACCTCGACGGGTTTCGGCGTCGAGACGTTACGCACCAGTACCTCACAACGCTCCTTCGAGAAGAAAACAGCTTGCTGTATCAAGAAATCTCGAATAATATGTCGATGGCCGGGATCTACCGATATCGAGTTGATCCCGATAATCGGTTGTTGCATGCGTTGTTCTCGGATTGCTCTCGTGCTGAGGAATTAGATGCGTACAAGCCGGTCGGGGATACGGCCAAAGAGATGCTGCGCGATCAGGGAACGAAGGACTACGATAAGTACAACGCTCAGCGGTTGACATCCGTGAATCGCTCGAAGGACTACGTGTTTAACGACCCGCTCTTCATCGCCATCAGTTTCCTTGATATTATGGTGCGTGAGGCGTTCTACCAGCGAATTGACTGGCATATGTGGTTGTATTATTACGAATCGATGACGCGCCTAATGTGCGAGAACTACGAGAATACGGAGGAAACTGATCCAGATAGCGAATGGCCGAACGACTACTCCCGATTTATGTATGAGATGATCAGTAACATGGGAGATTTACTCCGGATTATGGAACGGCTGGTTAAAAACGACGAGTATGATGTGAAGGATGAGGATGGCGACTTTGAGGAATTCATAGCGCTAGAATCGTATCGGCGTGATCGAGGTGGGACCATTCCTAAGTCGGCAGTAGAGATTATGTTGTCGTGTCACCAGGAGATTCTGACGACTGAAGAGATTCCACACCAGTTCAAGAAGTATATCACGGAAATCCTATTCACGAGGTGTAGCGACTTGAGAGAGTATGAAGAGGGATCATTGCCGTGGAAGTATAGTGAGTTCATGTTACGGCGTCTGGAGGCGATGATTGAGGGGCGCTCTGGGCCGGAATATCACCGGGAGCTAGAGTTAGTGTACAACGATGGAGTTCGTCACGAAATTGTTGCAAAGGGGGCTACTGGAGGGTGGATTGTGGATGAATTGGACGAGCTGATCCAATCGTCATAAGCTGTTGCTGAGGGTGGTGTTTCTATCATTGACTGTATGATTATAGGACTATACCGGTGCGAAGCCAACGATAGACTGCTGCCATACCCCACTCTCTGAATCAGAATTGCTCAGTGGGGCCGGCGGACTCCTCCTCAACCTGCTCGTACATCTCGTCCGGGAACGGGAGGCTGCCCCAGATCGAGTAGGGACACTGGTCCTGGCCGATACAGTAGCGCTGTAGATCGTCGTTATCGCAGTTCATCGGCAACGGCGTGTCGCCGTCGATCGTGTTCGAGAATTCGTAGCGAACCTGGTACTCGGTCTCCTGCTCGTCGTACCACGGCCACCGGGAGAAGACGTCCTTGAGGTCCGCGACGATCTCGTCAAGGCTGCTGTCCTGGTACTGCGGGAGCCACATCACCATCCGCGCGAAGTTGTAGAGATCCTTTCGAACAGGCTTCTTCTCGTGTAGCCGCTCCTCCATATTCGCCATACAGGGGAGTTCAAAGAGGTCCTCGATCTCTCGCACTTCGATCTGTTCGGCGCCGGTTCCGGCTCGCCCGATTCGGTACGTATTGACGCGCCCGTCGCGGTCGATGGTGACAGCCGAGTGGGACTCGTGGTCAGCCAGCGTCTTCGCGAGACTGCTCGGACTCGATATCCAGTCCGTTACAGAGGATTCCCACTCGTCCTCGGCGTCGTACGCCGTAACCGCTCGATAGAGCTCCTTCGCCGTGTGGAACTCACCCTTTTGCGCCACGTCGTCGGGCGCATCACTAAGAGCCCGCCGGAGGACGCGAATCGTCCGTTCCCCACGGTCCCAGTTCCGCCAGATGCGCTCGTGATGGCCGGTCTCGAGGAAGCGGTCGATCCGCTCCGTAATTGCCGACTCGTTCGTGGTCAGCCACGATAGCTGGTCGTCGGAGAGCC
Organism: Haloarcula sp. HT12; assembly: GCF_055271655.1. Classification (NCBI taxonomy): domain Archaea; kingdom Methanobacteriati; phylum Methanobacteriota; class Halobacteria; order Halobacteriales; family Haloarculaceae; genus Haloarcula; species Haloarcula sp. HT12. The sequence continues at coordinate 52,999 of NZ_JBUXKW010000006.1, read as the reverse complement.
CGTCTTCTTGCACCCGCAGGAGCTTCTTGAACGCCCGCTCAGCGTAGTCCCGATACTTGCTGTCGAAATCACCGACCGGGACGTACAGATTGTTGTCCTTCACTCGCGTCAGTATCTCCCCGCCATCGTCATTCCCTGTCGACGACTCGTCCTCCCGAACGAGACATTTGCGTGACGCCGCCGCCATCGGGATTTCGAGGTAGAGGCCATCCCCGAACTCCGGCATCTCCGTGATGCCCGTACAGACCCGGCCCGGGTGCGGGCCATCTTCACCGGGCTCCTTGCTGTACAGCACGTCGGCGATGTCCTGTTGGAGCGACCCATCGCCGTGGGCGCGGATGAGGGAGGCGAGATTGTTGACGTACAGCTCTCGGATGTCGTAGAGCACCTGGATGTTCCGGGGCGACGCGTGCTCGAACTTCGGGTGCTCTTTCACACAGATCGCACTCAGCGTCGCGAGCACAGAGAGCGTCCCCGGCTCGTCGACGAACGGCTCTTCGGCGGCGTCGGCACGAACCTGCTCTTTGAACGCCGCCGTCCCGAACCGCTCGACGTCGTTCACGAGGTCCTCGGGTTGGTCCTCGCCGTCGACGACGTATCGATTGTAACCACGCGTAAACAGCTGGTTGATCCGGGTCTCACCGTACTCCAGCGGGAGTGCCGCAACTCGATACGCCATGTCTTCGTCGTCGGTGGGCGTACTCGGACTCATTCGTCGATCACCTCGGGTGTCGCCGACCGAACGTCGAACGCCGGGCTCTCGATTGGTTGAACGATGCTACAGACGTCGGCGTGCAGCGAGTAAGGCAGGCGAGCGACACGTCGGCGGTCGGCCGTCACGACGGGGTCGATCGGGATGTCGTACGTCTCGAGAAGGAGGTCGTTCAACACCTCGCGACTCTGCTCGTCGTAACGGTGCGCCGGGTCGGAATCCAGCAGGTAGACGTGGACCCCCTGCCCGCTGTAGACGACCATCGTCTCCTCGGCGTCGAAATCGTCCTCAAAGATGTCGCGCACCTCGAACCCGTACTCGATGGCGCGGTCGACGTCTTCGAAGGCGTACGGATACCCCTCGGGAGCGGTGTCGAGGATACCCGCAGCGTCGAGGAGCGCATCGTTGTCCTGATCATCGACGGCCGCCGACACCATCTCGTCCGCTCGGTCTCGGGCGATCTCTTTGGCGTCGATATCGACGAGGAGGACCCAGGGTCGTTCCCAGTGATCCAGCGCGTAGTAGACGGCGTCGGGACGTGGGTCCGGTTGCTCCAGCACCTCCGGATCAGCAAGCGCGAACTCGCTCCGCCCCAGCGGGTCGTTGCGAGCTGGATGCCGAATGAACTCAACGACGTCCTCGAAGTCGTCGAACTCGGGCGTTGTTCGGTCGCCCGACGCATCTGTTTGCCACGTATCCCGCCGGATGAAGTCCTTGTCCGGCACCTCGTCTTTGCGAACCGGGTGGGACTCGCGGAAGGCGACGGCGTACTGTTTCGGGCCGGTCGCCGTGATGAATTCGGGCAGGTCATCCAGATAGCGGGGGAATTCTTCGGCGTAGTAGGCGTAAATCTCCTCGCGGGTCGCCTGTCGCCAGGTCATTGGTTGAGTTCTTGATCGAGATTTTTGAAGCCCCGTACAGTGGTAAGTCCCGCAGCATCGAGGTCTTCGACGGCGTCTCTGATGGTCGCGAACGACCGTGCCGCCCGGCCGCTGACCCGCTCGCCGATCCGCTCCGCGTCGGCAAGGCTCTCCAGGACGTCGAGCGCCGTCTCGCGATTGTTGAAGGCCCAGATCGCGTCCGCGTCCACCGCGCTGAGTTTGTCGTAATCCTCGACCGGGGCGTGCCGGTTGTTACTCGCGAGCTCTGCTTCGCCGGCCCAGACGAGATCGCCGTCCGCGTCGAAGCCGGCCACGTCCAGTACGGTGCCGTCGTCGGTTTCGTAGTACGGTTCCACGCGAACGACGTTATCCCGCTGCTGGAGCCAGAGCTCGAGGAGCCGGACGCCCACCTTGTGTGGCGTTTTCTCGCCGAGATCGCCCGCTCCTGGCCCCGCCTTCAATTCTCTCCCGAGGAGGTCTCGACCGTCCGGGAGGACGGTGTAGTACTTGCGCCCCGCCGCGGAGTCCGCTTCCAGGAGGCCCTGCTCCGTGAGCCGCTCCACATGGAGGTCGTCGAATTCGTCCCGAAGCTGGCTCATCCTGTCCAGTAGCGTGTACTCGTCGTCCTCTCGGTTCATCACGTCGAGGACCCGATTCAGGAATCGGACGTCGTCTCGGCTGAGCCCGCGTTGTTGGAGTTCGTCATCGGGAACGGGTACGCTGCTTTCCTGGACGGGCGTTGCCCCGTTCTCCGGCTCCGCTGTTTGGTCACCAGCTGACTCCTCGTCCGTCTCGGTGGCCTGCCCGAACAGGGGGCTCATCGCTGACTCGTCTGCATCTGGGTCGCTGTCCGTCTCGGGCTGGGTGGTCGACGTCGATGCGTCCTCGGTCGTCGATTCGCTGATGAACGCGGATTGCGTCGGGTCGGTCGCTGCATCGCCGTCGGCAGCCGAGCCCGTCGTCTCACCCCCCGAACTCCCCCAGCCAGTCTCCTCTGGGGAAGTGGTCGACTCAGTCGGCTCTGTCAGCCCGTACTGGGCCTGTGTCCGCTCGACCATCCGTGGCCGGGACACGGACTCGAAATGGTCTTCCTGGGGCTCTGTGAGCGGCTGGTCGCTTTCTGGATGCCCCGGCGCAATCGGCAGCGGCTTCAGCGAAAACGGCGGCGGCCCAGTCTCTCCGAACGACGGACTCGGGAGTTGGGCGATCCACTCGCCACTTGGGAGCGTGTTGATTCGGTTGCGGAGTTCGGTCGGGCTGAGGTCCTCGTGGGCAAGCGACTCCGCGAGGTCGCGCTCGATCGAGATGTTGCCGATGAGCTTCGTCTTGATGTTGTTCAGCACCTCGTCATAGGCCCGCTCGTTCCGATTCCGCACCTGTTCGGGGAACTGCATCACGAGTCCCATACTCAGGCCGAACGACCGGCCCTGCGGCAGGAGCTGTTCGGAGACGAGCTTCGTCGACGCGACCGGTGCCGCCTCCTCGATGATGAGGTTCGTGAGCTTCTCGTAGTCGGTCTGGCCGTCGCGCCGGCGCACCTGGACGGCGTCCCAGAGATTGCTCAACAGTAGTAGGGTGATCGCTCGCTGGGCCTCCGGCCGCAGGTCGCCGAGGTCGAAGATGATGGTGGCGTCTTCATCGAGGAACTCGCGGAAGTCGAACCGGTTGTCGACGTACTCGCCGGCGTCATTCTGCTCGGGGACGTGGCTGAAGATCCGCCGGAGATGCGCGTCCTCTTTGAGCTTGTCGAGGCGGTTCCCGACGGCGTCCATCGACACCTGGAACTGGTGGTTGTCCTTCGCGAAGTGGCGCGTCAGCGATTCCTCGATGTTCTGGTTATCCGCTGAGACCGGGGGAATCGTCTGGTCGCGCTGCATCCGGAGCGCGGCGGCGAAGAGGTCGTCCAAGCCGAACACGTCGCTCCCGTACTCCTCGTCGAACAGCGCCTTAATCAGGTAGCTGAGGATCTCGTTCGCGACGAACGCCTGCCCGTACTGCTCGCGGCCCATAATCATCCGGAGGATGTCGTGGAAGTGGTCGACCTTATCCTGAATCGCGTCCTCTCGGTTGCGACCCGCCTCGAGCGCAGGTCGGATGTCGAAGAAGGAGAACGCGGGGATTGTCTCCGGGACGCGGAAGTGGTAGACGTCGTCGAGGCCACTGAACCGCTCGTAGTGGCAGCGCAGGTAGTTCTCACACATCCCGTCCCCCTTCGGGTCGACGAGGACGACGGGGCCACCAGTCGTCTCACGGAGCGAGAGCGCGTCGTTGATGATGGCCTTCGACTTCCCGCCACCAGTCGACGCGAACCGGCCGTAATGCGTCGGCAGCAGGTCCGGTGGGATCCGGATGGGGTCCGGCCGTGGCTCACCGTTTTCGTCGAGCGCGTAGCCGATGGCCATCCCGTCCTGGAACTGCTGGATCAGATCCGGATTGGGCCACGGGAGCGGATTCCGACTCTGCTGTTCGGCCCTCGTTCCCCGCGTCCCTTCGACGGTCAACTGTTCGGAAGAGGGGACGAGGACGAAGTTCGCGAGCTCCGTCCCGCTGAGGACCAGCTCGGGGCGGGTCTTCCCGCGTCCCGTCGTCAACTCGCGATTGAGGAGGCGCTGGAGAGCGGCCCGTGCCTTCTTCTCCTTCGTTTTCTCACGGAAGCCGCTGTCCCGGAGGCGTTGCCCCTCGACCTCGTAGAACGGTCCATCAAGCGGGTCGAACACGGGGAGGAGCGAGTCCATCCGGGCATCGAGGTCGTCGCGGGTGTCGTCGGTGGGGACGCCGACGGCCCGGATGTTGACCGTGAACGACCGTTTAGCGTTCTTCGCATCGATGTACTCGATCCGCTTCTCGACGGCCTCGCTGAGCTGCCGGTCGTCCTGGTCGCTCCGCTGCTCCTCGACCTCGAGTAACGACCCGACGACCTCCTGGAAGAACGTGTCGCGGCCATCGACGAGGTCCTCTTTCCGTACCTCCGCGTCGGACTGCCAGCTAGCACGCCGTTGGAAGACGACTTGGAACGCGGTCGGCGCTGTTGCCTCCATCAGGTGATCGATCAGCGACGCCAGCGCCGCGCCCGGTTCGTCGACGGACGAGAGGTCGCCGTTCGTTTCCTCCGCCGTGAACGGCGTCAGCGAGGTCATCCAGTCCTGCTTCCGCGACGCGGCGCCACACCACCGGACACCGAGCGGCGAGACAGCGTCTTGTGCCGGGCGAGCCAGAATCGTTCCCGTCGGTGTCATCGTCGGCTTCTCGATGGCCCGTCGCTCTTCCTCGTCGTCTGGAAGTGCATCGGGCGGCGCTAGTTCCAGGGCTGTGCCCCCAACAGTCACGTGATGATCGGGGACGCTCGTGGTTGCCGTACCGCCGTCGACAACGGGGTCTGCTTCGGCTGCCTCGGAATCCACTGATTCCTCGTCGATATCGTACTGTTCTGCCGGGTCAAACTCGTACTGCAGCCGCCCGGCCTCGTAGTGGTCGACGAATTCCTGCGGTGTGAACTCGACTGGCTGAATGAGACGAGCGGCGACGTCGACGTCGACGCGCTCGATGTCGAACGTGGCCGGATAGATGGAGCGGAGGCGTTTCTCAACCGTATCGAGGTGGGCGTCGGCCCCGTAGAAGAACTCCACCGGGTCGTCGGGTCCATCACTGATTGCGAGGAACTCGAATCGGGGTGGTGTCTCACTGTGGAGCGGGTTCAGCTTCGCCCCGAGGCCCGACGAGCCGGGCGTGGTCAGCTTGTGGAGACTGTCGAGGACGCGGGAGATGCTCTCCGGGTCAAGTCGCTCGGATGTCGGCGTGACGCGCAAGTACTCAGCCATCGTTGGTCTCCTCCGTTGACCCGCCGTCTGGCTCAGCTTCGACGGCGTCTGATTCCTCGTTCAGTTCGCTCGTTTCGTTCGTTCCGTTCGTTGCTCGATGCTCGAGCTCTTCCTGGAACTCCTCCATCTCGGTATCGACGGCTTCGTCGCCGGCGCCGGGCAGTGAGGATCGGACCTGTGAGGTCGGGTCGAAGTCGATGACCTGCTTCTCCTTGGGCATCGCTTTGACCTGGATGCCGCGCCACTCGCCGTCGACGCCCACGAGTGCCTCGGAGAAGCCGGCGTCCTCGTTGCCCGGCACGGCATCTTGGACGAACCGCATCTGTGCGTAGTTCAGGCCGAACTCGTCGGCCCACTCCTCGTCCATCCCGTCGAGGCGGTGGAACTGCTTGACCGCACACTGGTCCAGAATGGCCTCGCTCTCGGCGTGCTCGAAGAACTCGTCGACGGTCTGCGTGACCAGTCGAATCGAGAGGTCGTGATGCCGGTGGTGGCGGAACACCGTCTCGAGGAACGCCAGGCTCGCGGCGTCCTGCATGATGTAGCGCGCCTCGTCGATGTAGAACACGACCTCCTTCTCCGAGACTTTCGCCCGCTCGTACACCAGCGAGATGAGTAGCTGCATCGTCAGCGCCGTGCTGCTGTCGACGCTGCCCTCCTGCTGGGCGAGGTCGAGGTAGATGACCTTCTCGTCGCGGATATCGAAGTCGGACTCCTGGCCGAGGTTGGCGTGCCGACCGTCGTCCTCGAAGGGGCGGAGCTGGTCGAGGAGCCACGTCGCGTCCTCTTTGATCTTCCCCGCCTCCTCGTCGGACCGGACGACGAATTCCTCGGGGTCGTTGACCATCTCTTCGAAGACGTCCATCATATCCTGGATCGTCGGACTCGGGTTGTCGTGCGTCGAGATGTCGTCGGTGATGCCGTTGCGCTTGTACGCTCGCTTGAGCCCGAGTTCGAGCGTCGTCCGGCGGTCACCCAGCGAGATGCCCCGCAGCGCGAAGAAGTTGGTGAGGAAGCTCATCGCGTCGTCGAGCTTCTCGTTGAACGGGCTCGCGTCCTCGCCCATCGCCCGCTGGACGTGCTCGGGCGTCTCCCGAATCTCCAAGGGGTTCAGTCCCAGCGTCCCGCCGACCGTGATGCGTTTGGCATCGAGCGCTTCGGCGACCCCCGCCCAGTTGTTCAACGGCTCGAGGATGATGCCGATACGGTCCTTGCTCTGCTCGATCGACCGGATGAAGTTCTGTTTCGAACTGAACGACTTCCCGGAGCCGGTGTCGCCGACGGTGAACATCGCGTACCCGTTGTCCCGCGCGAACGGGTCGATGACGACCGGGCTCTGGTTGTCTTTGTGAATCCCGAACTCGACGCCGCCCTCCTCGAGGATCGTCGCGTTGTGCGGCGAGGACAGCAGCGCGCCGACGGCGCCGCCGAGCGCGATTGACGTACGACCGAATTCGTTGTCACCGATGGGTGCGGCGGACTGAAGGGCGAGATCCTGCCGGCAGATCGCCGTCTTCGGCGTGAGGTTCGCCGGGTCGTCGCGGAGCGCGCTCTTGACCTTCTGGACGGCGTCGCGGAGTTCCTCCTTCTCGTCGGCTCTGACCGTGATGAACATCCCTTGGTCGAAGACGTTCGCGCCGTTCTCGACGGCCTTGTACGTCGCTGCGGCCTCGTTGGCGCGTTCCTGTAGGTAGGCACTCCGCACGCTCTGTTCGAGGTCAGCGTCCACCTGAAGGTCGTCAGCGATATCCTGCAGTTCGTTCCGCGCCCGCTCCTGGTTCTTCGGCGTGATGTGGGCCGTCAAATCGAACTGCACGTCCGTCATCTCGAAGAGCTCGGAGAGGTAGCCGTCGTTGGGGTAGTCGGGGTAGTCAGCGATGTACAGCGTCGTCGTCCACTGCTCGCCGACCCGTGCCGCGCGCGTTTCCCACTCAATCGCCGCCGGCGCGGTCACCGTTTTGTGTGACTCGGCGATGTCGTCGAGAAGTTGGCGTTCGGCCGCGCCCTGTTCGATGGTCTCCTCGTCGAGGAGATCCGAGAACTCGACCTCTTCCTCGTCGTCTTCGGTGTACCAGTCCCAGAGGAGTTTCCCGCCGATCCCGACTAGTACCGCGAGCAGGATGTAGAGAGCCGCACCTTCAGCTGAGGTCGGATTCGTGACCCACTCTGTGAGCTGGCCGACGGCTCCGCTGCCCGTCTGGAGGACGAGGTTACGCATCGTGGTCATCCTCCCGGCGCGAGTGGCCGATGATGGGTTGTTCGCGAACGACGCTCTCTGCGTCGTCGTACTCGTGTTCGCGGCCGTTCCAGAAGTCCATATTCAACACGAAGAGCTCGACCGTGCTGAGCCGGCGTGCGGACCAGCCCGACGCCTGCTGGATGAACTCCGACCGCACGTCGTTGACTCGGCTATCGAGTTTTTCGAACATCTGTGCGCGGCGCTCGACGTCGGTGAGGTCCTCGCGGCGGGTTACAAACGGGTTGAACAGGAACCCGATGACGGGGAACTGCGTCAGCTTCTCGGCCGGTGTCCCCTCGTCTCGGAAGCGGTCATAGACCTCCAGCGGGGTAACTTGGACGCCGATGTAGTACCGCATCTGCTGGATGCCCCGTTCGCGCATCTCCTTCGGTCGCGTCTCCCGATACTCTTCAAGGAGTTCCCGGAAGATGGGGTTCTCTTTGACGTCCTCGTCGTTTAGGCGGTCTTCGATGTTCTCGGTGATCTGTTCGACCGGGAACGAGCGGGTCGTGGCGTGGAGTTTGAGTTTCGAGTCCAGTTCCTTGTTGGCGAACTCCTCGCCGGCGTCTTGGAGCTGTGCCCAGTCGTCGGACATCGCGAAGTCCATGTTTCCGGGATCGATCTCGATGAACGCCTCCATCGTGCCGTCGGCGCGCTGGATCGCGCCGGCCCCCGGCCACGCCCGTTCGATGTTCGTGAGGTCCTGCGTCCGCTCGTCGGGCTTGAACGGTGTGTAGTTCGCGAGCCCGCCCTCGTTCCGCTCTGTCTCGTTGGTGCTACTGTCGGCGTCCTCCGGGGCGCTGAACGTGATCTGGGGGCGTTTGACGTAGCGATAGACGTCTTTCGTCCACGTCCACGCGTTGAGGTGGTCGGGCGAGACGTAGACGATCGCGACGCCGAACCCGAACCCACCTGCGACGAACGGGAGGGCGAGTGATTCGATGCCGGTGAGGCCGGCGATGAACAGGCCGACGATCGGGAAGGCGATCAGGACGCCGACGTCGCCTTCCTCGATGTTGAGGTAGGGGATGCGGCTCTCCTCACCGAACTGGTCCATGATGCGCCGTGCGGCTGCGTCTTGGTCGATGGACATGGATTGTTAGTAGCCTCCAGGGTCGTTCTCGGTCCGCCGGTAGGACGGCGTCCCGCTGTCTTCGTCGCTGTTCGCGCCCCGGGCTGCCGCTTTCTGCGCCACAGCGTGTCCCGCTGCGGCCTTCGGTCCCCACCGGGCCGCGGTCGTCGCGACGCCGGCGCCGCCGATGTAGGCCCCAGCGGCGACACCGCCGACGAGGGCCGCTCCTTTCGTCGCACCACCGAGAACCTTCGCCGTCAGTGGGGTTGCGTATTTGAACGTCTTCCAGGTTAGGTAGAGTGCGATCAGCGGGAGCGATGCCGCGACTAGATACCGCAAAAACGGACTACTCGGAGCGATGGCGTTCTGAGAGTACAGCAAGTCGTATCCTTTGAACACCACCGCTGCAGGTAGAGGCAGGACCGCTAACGGGACGAATTTCTTACTGAACCCCATCGCGATATCCGAGAGCACGGGGACGTTTCCGTAGGCCAGCGCGAACGCAATCGGCATCCCATACACGTAGACGTAGAGCAAGACTTCGCGAATGTAGTAGAGTGCCTCCAAAGCCCACATTGAGAGTCCTCCAATCAGTGCGAATACGAGTGAAAGCCCAGGGTTTGTGATTGAGACTTCGAGCAAGTTGAGCATCGCATTGCCCAGCGAACCCAGACTCGGCATCAGGGCGATAGTGAACCCGTCCACGATGTAGAGTCCAAGAATACTGACCCAGTACCAGCTGATAATCAGAAACGCGCCGACCCAAGCTGTTTTCTTGGTGCGCCTGGCCTCGTATGCACTTCCAATATTGAATATACGGATTGTGTGACGGCCCTGAACGCACATCACGAGGAGCAGCAGCGAGATCAACATGATCTCTCCCCCTACAAGCGCGTCCTGAATTGACGGCCAAGGAGCATTACTGGGCTCTCCGAAGACGAATGCACCATCCGTCTCCGGCGTTGGTGTCCCGAACATCTCCTCGGTGAGGGTCTCATAGCCGGAACGCAGGCCGTCCATGAAGAGGCCGACAATCCAATCGACGACCTCTTTGAATCCCTCAAGGACGACGTCGATTAGATCAACCATGGTTAAGCCTCACTGATGGAAATATCGCAGTTATCGGTTTCTTGGGAGCCTGAATACTGGATACTGTACGTTTTGGTGACCCGGTCCCCGCCAACTCGCGTCTCAAGTATTAGTTCAAACTCGCCAGTCTTCGACTCCTTCGAACAAGACGTGCCTGCTCCAGGAACGAAAGCGAAGGGCGAGCGTGAACTATAGAGCGTAATTTGTTCCCCCGGGTCGATAATGACCTGCTCAATCTCTGAGTCGGACTCCGGGTCGTAAATCCCGCTTACGTCTTCATCATCGACATAGTTCGTCCCCTCTTCGTCGGACGGATAGGGGACATCACCAATGAAGAGCAATTTTGTAACCGCATCAGGGCCAGTCCCCTGGTTTTCGAGGGTGACGAAGGCCTCCTCTTCGATTTCGCTTTCTGGTCCATCCCACATCTCTTCAGGCTGGTTTCTACCGATGCCCATCTCGATGATCCCGAGGTTTGGCTGGACAGAATGCGAGCTTTCACCGACTGTTTCCTCACCGCTGAGGGCTACTATTTCGTACTCGCCAGGAGCGTACGCTGTGCCGAGGTCAAATGAGACTTGCTGGGAACCTGCAGCGACCTCCCGCTGTCCGAACAGTTCGCCGTCCGGTTGGATGAGGTTGATCTGGTCGAACTCCGAGTCCGAATCGAACTGGACGATGAGTTCTGTTCCTTCGACAGTCACCTGCTGGAACACACCAGATCCGTCTCCTGGACTTGAACTACCGTTAGGACCGGTGCTTCCGTTGCCATCCAGACAGCCGGCCACGCTCACGAGAGCGGCGCCGGCAACTGTTCGGAGGGCGGTCCGTCTACTGAGGTGGGGATTGTCCTGAGTCATGGTTTCTGTCCGAAGATGTCTTCTGGGCCGAGCATCCGCAGGAGGCGCTTGCCAGCGTAGAACATCACGAAGAAGGGCAGGAGCTGCCAGCCGACCTCGAACACCAGCGCAAACCAGCCGTCGATCGTCCCGAGTGGGTGCCACCGGGCCGTCGCGGTATCACTCACGTACGCCGGGTCGTGACCGAGCCACGAGCCCGGATGGTACCGAGCCGTGTAGATGCCCGGTTCGTCGATGGTCACGATCGCCACCCCCGAGGCGTTGGTCTCAACGCGCTGATCCGCGACCGTGATGTACCCGTTTCGGGTGGTGCCGCCGATTGGATACTGACGGCTATCGTCGAGCCCGATCGGCGCGCCGGTCTGATTATCCCGCAGTTCGACCCTAAGCGTCGCTTGCGACTGATTCTGATGGATGACCTCAACAGTAAGATTGCTGCGGCGGAGCTGCCGCTCGGAGCCGGCGTCCGGCTCGACGATTGACGCATTCACGCCCCGGACGATTCCCGCAACGTGCAGCGCCTCTCGATCGACGTTCTCAGCTCGAACGGCGACGCCGTACGTCGTCGTGTACGACTGGTTGACGATGTCGATATTGATGTTCTCACCGATGGTGCCGACTGGTGACGGGCGGTCAGTCCCCCAGGTCTCGATGAGTTCCGGTCCGTCTCGAACCGGCTCGGCACGCGGTCCGATCCGCGAGGGATAGGCGTGGACGTACACCGGAATCGCGTCTGACTCGACGGTGGCGCTATCCGTGCGATTCGACCGAACGAGCATGTCCCAGTTGGTGTTCCGAGCGGTGTAGAACCGCCAGATTCCACGGACCCGTGCCTCACCGTCCTCCGTGAGCGTGTACCCCTGCCACGGCCGCGACTGGAAGATGGCCACGCCGGCATCGCCGTTCGGATACTCGGCGTAGTAGGGGTACGCCGAGAGGTCGTAGATCTCGACGGCGATCGAATCGGAGACGTTCCGTGTTTCCGTCCGATAGGTGACGTCGACGTCCGTTCGGTCACCCAGGTCGGTCCTGACGGTTTTCTTCAGCCGGACGCTAATCTCCGCTTCCAGCGTGAGATTCGCACTCCAGTCGTCCTCGATCTGGTAGTCGAGGGCTGGCGTATGGGCTCCGTCACGCTCGGCGATGGTCTCGCCGTCCTTCTTCAACCGGACTTCTTCGATCTCGTGCTCCGTGAGCGACCACGAGATAGTCGTGTTCCCGGAGGAACTCCCGTTGGGGACGCGAACGCGGTAATCAACGAACCCGCGCATCGTCCCATTCGGTGCGATGTACAGTGGGGTTTCACCGGACTCGAGGTGTCCACGAGTAGAGGGCTGGACCGCGAAGATCGTCGCGTGAGCATCCTCGATGAAGACGCCGTCCTCGAGGTCTGCGTGCGGTGGATGTACGGACGTATCTGGGCCGCCGGCGTCGAGGTCCTCGAAGTCGTTCCGCGTCCACGTCGCCGCTGTCGCGGGCGGCCGTTTGAACGTAATGTCCGTCCCGTTTGCGACTTGATGGACAGCGGAGCGGTTCTCGCCGTAGCGCTGGCGGTACTCCGCTTGCGTGATGTAGTTGTCCGCATCACGTGACCACAGTGTCGCCGACTCGTTTTCCGTGAGCCCGTTCCCCTCCGTACCCGGTCGCGGCGGGTCAGCGGCGACGATACCCGTGACTAGGCTCGTCGCGAGCAAGCCGGCCATGAGCACGGAGAGCTCTCGATGGTTCATAGGGCTCACAACGGGGACTGCGGAGTGGTTACCAGGGGACGAGGTCGACGCACTGCGCCAGCGGGAGGCCCATCATTGACCCGGCAACCGTATAGAGCGGGCCGAGCACGACGAGGACGACCGCGGACTTCATCGCCGACCGTTTGTGGCGCTTGAGGCCCTTCTTCTGCTCGGGATTGAGGGTGAACATCTCGATGAGGGAGTCTGCCTGCCAGACGATGGCGAGGCCGACGATCCCCAGCGCGGTGGTCAGCTGGAAGAACCCCTCAATCATGCTCGGGAGGTTGTCTGCGCTACAGACCGCGTTACTCTGGGCGGCGACCGGCTGGACAGCGAACAGGCTCAGGAGGACGACGGTGAGCGCTGCCTGTCGAGGGATCTTCCCGGTCAGCGGTGACTGGTTTTCGACGCTACGCTCAGGGTCGGAGGGAGTTTGGTCCTGTGACATAGCGGGTTAATCATCGGTGGCGTCTCCAGCCGTCGGCTGGTTTTGCTGCTCTTCGACGAGCGACTGGAGGTCGTCGAATCGGTTGGTGTCCTCTGCGATCTCTTCGAGCGTGTAGCCCTGCTCGCGGGCCCGTTCGAGGAGGTCGCGGAGTTCATCTGGATCAACACCGCGGACTTCCATTTCCTCGCGGAGGGCGCGGCGATAGAGGGCGGAGGCGTTGATGTGGTCGTTCCACATCAAGTACAGGTCATCGATGTCCTCGATGGTGACTGACCTCGTGATCATACATGCGGGTATGGGTATGCACCGGCTGAGTCCCGGTACATATTGGCGCGGTAGCTGGATGATACCTAAATGCTTTCTGGCCAGCAATAACTGCAAATTTGTTGAGTAAATTATAACCAAATTACTTGTTGCCCTCGTAGAAAAGACTTAACCAACACCTGCCGAGTGCGGTGGGGAGTCTGTTGGTTAAGACCGAGAATCAGCTCGCTTACTCGAGCTCCACAACTTCGCCGCTCCCCTCGTCGAGGATCTCTCGCACTTCGGCCAAGAGTTCCTCACCTTCCTCGTGGAGTGCAGTACCTTCATCGAGGTCGCACTCGTCCGCGTCGAGCTGCTGGATAATCTCCTCGACGCGACTCACCCGATCGTAGATTTCGGCATCTTTAGCCACGGTTAGATCACCCCCAGCCAAAGCCCGGTGATGACCAACAACAGCAATAGCAGCACAGCGATGGCGACCTTGTAGTAAATCGGTGGGAGGCCCTCGGGTGCGGTCGCTTCATCGACTGCTTCAGCGAGCTCCTGTTCGTGTTCGTGTTCCTGCTGGAAGGTCTCGTACGCGGCGTCGAGCTGTTGCTCCAGCGGCTCGATCTTACTCCCAAGGAACTCTTGGCGAGAGTTTACGATATACTCGCCGGCGGCTGTCGGCGTGATCGTCGCGACGTCTGCCACCTGATCTGCGATGAGCCGGTCATCGGTGTGTCCAATCGCGGTGACCACCGGGGTATTGGCGGTGAAGATCGCCTCCGCGACCCGTTCGGTGTTGAAGGCTTGGAGGTTCGAATCACTCCCACCGCCGCGGCCGACGATGATGGCGTCGACGTCCTCCGAGCGGTCGAGATGGTGAATTCCGTTCGCGATGGACGTCGGCGCGTTCGACCCCTGGACGGTTGCGTCTTTCACCAGGATGTCGACGGTGGGGTCCTGTCCGTGAATCGCGTTCTGGATGTCGTACCGGGCGTCTCCTCGAAGGGACGTGACGACGCCGACCCGCTCCGGGAACGCCGGCGGTTGCTGTTTCTGTTCGTCCTCGAACCAGCCACGCTCTTCGAGTTCGCTTCGCAGTCGCTCGACGGCGGCCGCCTGGTCGCCGTCGCCGACGACGATCACCTCCCACGGTTTGAGGTCGATCTTCCCACCTTCGACCCAGTAGTCGATATCGCCCTCAAGGATGACTTCGGTCCCGTCCTCGAAGTCGGCGTCCATCTCCCGGTAACGGTTCGCCCAGATCATACAGGGGAGCTCGGCGTCGCCGTCGGTGAGCGTGAAGTAGAGCGCCGTACTGTTCTTGTGGAGGTCAGTGACCTCCCCGATACAGCGGACGCCGTTGAGGGCAGGCGTGTCCTGGACGACCGACGCAATCCGATCGTTCAGCTGGGACACGCTAAGGACCTCTCTCGCATCGGGTTCGACCGCCTGCCGTTCGGTATCCGGTGCGTCCGCCATCTCCGTTTCCTAACTTCTGAACAGGAACCTCAAAAAGCTACGTTCGAGTGACAGGGTTGGCTGCGTTACGCAGGCCTACAGGTCGCGCGGCTGGACCGTCTTCCGGTCGTTGGCCTCGGCACGCTCTGCGGCATCGTCGAGCAGTTCGGCGACCTCTTCGTTGAGAGCGTCGTAGAAATCTGCCGAGACGTTGTGGTCCGAGAGTGCATCCTTCACGGCTGCTTTGACGATTAGGTCAGACATTCCATCGCGGACTTCTCTTGTCCACCATATAAAGGTTCGAAGTTCTCACGCCGGGTTCTCACCTCGTCGTATCGAATAATGGCCTTTGCGCACCAGAGAGAACATATGCCACCCCTCAAAAATAGGGAACGGACGGATGCACGATCTAACTGGGTTCCAGCGGGACATCTTGTACGTGATCGCCGGGCTCGAGGAACCGCACGGGCTCGCAGTAAAGGCCGAACTCGACGACTACTACGAACAGGAGATCAACCACGGCCGGCTCTATCCGAATCTCGACGACCTCGTCGAGAAAGGGCTCCTCAAGAAAGGCGAACTCGACAAGCGGACCAATCTGTACTCGCTAACGCAACGAGGCTCCCGCGAAATTGAGGCACGTCGAGAGTGGGAAGACGAATATATCGAGTCTACAGAAGAGGTCACTACGCCGACCTAGATGCTATTTTTCGCACAGTCTTCTACAGACGAGGAGGGAGAGACAGTCCTTCCTGAAGAGGTAGAGGATGGTACTGACGTCGTGTGCCCAGCCTGTGGCGGAACGATGCGACCACGGGGCCCATTTGATGATGGCCGTGCCCGCCATTTCTACCACGTCACTGCGGGCTCGAAGACCTTGACGGTCAGTTGCTCCGGAGGAGAGTCGGATCCCCACCGAAAGATGAAATCCCTCGCAGTCTCGGCGTTGCGGCAGCGGTTTGACCAATACGTCCGTTGCGGACCCGAGGTCACCGTCGACGTCCCCCAATACGCCGACGCTTGCTAATTCCCGCCGGGCAGATGCCCTCGTCGAATTTCCCGCTGATGACACAAACGACTACCTTGGGCGTGGATTGATCGTTGAGGTACAATACGCAAACGAAGACAAAGACCTCAACGCGGTCACGCACGACTATCTCTCGGCCGGATATAGCGTCTACTGGGCCAGCCCTGAGGATTTTACGAACGACCGATTCTGTATTGAGGAGATGGTCGTCGCATTCGACAAACGGGCTGAGGCCGCCTTCGCAGCTTCGTGGGCAGACCCTCCAGAGGTAGATCCACCTGAGGAGTATCTCGAGCGGTTCGTGAACGCTGATTCCCTAACATTCTCCGACCCGAATCCGGACTGTGATCATACCTGGAAATACGGAGGGAGTGACCTCCACGACCGGGATTTCTGTAAACACTGTCGGCTTGAGCGCTGGAAAGAGAGAGCTGTTGATGCCTATATCTTTGATGAGTCGACCATCAAGACGAGCTCAGATCTTGCTGACAGAGCTGCTCAAGCAGCGTTTGAACAGCGAGAAAAGGAGGAGAAGAAAGAAGACCATCAACACGTCTGGGAACCGCGAGGAGAGAACCGCTATCGGTGCCGGTGTGGGGCCCGTCTCAAAAAGCACAACGGAGAGGAGATCATCTCAAATGATCCGTTCGAGGACTTCTCTGAGATGACGACCACAGACCCCCAGTACTGCGACCACATTTGGGAACGTGAGGACGGATGCATGAAGTGTATCTCCTGCGGAATTGAGGACCCGCTCTAACCAGTTCCGTCTTGCACTGACCTACAGCTGGGAGAGATTATTTGCTTACCGAGATGTTCTTTGCCGATATGCCCTTCCGCGGTCGTCGTGACGGTCGCCCGGTCGTCCCCGCCATTATCGACGATGGAGAAGCCGTCACCTGTCCGGTATGCGGTGGGACGATGTACCCGCGATCGGCGCCGGGCAAGTCTCGACACTTCTACCACGTATCAGACGACGCCGGCCAGCGCTGCTCGAATGGCGGCGAGTCAGAGACACACGAACGCGCAGTCGCCCGTGTCGAGGTCGCTCTGCACCAGCAATTCGGAGAAAACGCCCGCATCGAGACAGAGGTAGACGTCGACCTGTCCGAGGTGCCGACACCTGTGACCGAACGCCGGGCCGACGCACTCGCGGCCTTTGACGATTGGAACCCTTACTTCGGGGAAGGCCTCGCCGTTGAGGTACAGCACAGCCACGAGGACAAGGACGTCCATCAGGTGACGCATGACTACTTGGCCGCTGGGTACTCGGTCGTCTGGATACGCGCGGCAACAGTCCTTCTCGATATGTTTGACTACGACACGATCGGTACCGAATTTGAGCAAGACGACGGTTCTGGATACGCCCAACGCACGAGCAAAGCTAGCCGATTTACGAACTGTCAAGCGCTCCTGTACAACGGCGAGCACGCGTGGGAGCGGGTGCCGTCCTATGCCCACCCCCGCGGGCAGGATGACCTGATCACGTACGATATCTGCGCTGGCCAGGGTTGCGAGCTACGCCGGCTTCACGAACCCGACGGCAGTTACACCTATACCGAGAGCGAGGAGTACGGCCCCGACTTTCCCCTGAAAGCGCTCAAGAATGCGATTGTACGAGAATACGACCGGGACCCGTTCTGGAAGTGGGCAGGAAGCCAGTACCATTTCGCGCAGGTGGAGAAGCTGCTTGCGACACGGCCTGAGATAGAGCGCTGTCGGGGGCCGAAGGGGTTTCATGAATGGGGGCGGCGAGAAACGCTCTGGACGAACCATTCCGACCAGCCGTTAATTGAACTCCGTGAGTGTATGTACTGCCCCGTTCGGTTAGTAACGAACCATCGAGGACGCTCAGGACACAGTACATTCTGTCTCTACGGTCGAGAGCCTGATCTCGACTGGGACGACGTGTATTTCCAGGCCAGCCCTCCCGAGTGCGATCACTACCTCTACGACGAGGATGCGATCGAAGATTACTGCCCCAAGTGCGGCGCGACAATGGAGACTCCCGAGACAACGCTCCGCGACCACACGAGCTGGATTCCGCCGTAAGGGGGCAGATCACTCATGTCTGATCGCTGATATCGTTGCGAGTTTAAGAAGGGCGCTTGATTTGTCTGGCACCCCAGCCCGGATTGCAGACGGCAGGTCAACTATCCAACGGTGGTCTTCTCGTACCTGCGTATCATTTCCAAGGCAAAGAGTAGGAACAGCGGAAAGACGCTCTCCAACGCGATATGTAGGAAACTCGGCTATAGCAAATTATAAATTTAGCCACGTCTAATCTCTCTCCAATGCTGAGTACGATCATGGAGGACTATCTCAAAGCGGTCTATTATCTCCAGAACGAAACGGACGACCGGGTACGAACCTCACCTCTCGCTGAGTATATGGATGTAGAGCAACCGACGGTTACCAGTATGATGAAAAAGCTGTCAGAGCGTGGGTTCGTACATTACGAACCCTATCAGGGGGTCGAACTCACCGATACTGGAATTCCTGTCGCTCTCGAAATCATTCGCCACCACCGGCTCTTAGAACGGTATCTGACGGACCACCTTGAGTATGATTGGGCAGAGGTACACGACGAAGCAGATCGTCTCGAACATCATATCAGTAGCCAGTTCGCCGACCGCATTGCAGAGCAACTAGGTGATCCAGCGATTGATCCGCATGGTGACCCGATTCCTACGGCGGATCTGGACGTTTCGGAAGCAAAACCTGGTGACACACTTGCTGATCACCAAATGGGCGAAAGCGTTCGAATCGAACGGGTACCGGACAAAGATCCAGATCTACTTCGGTACTTATCCGAGCACGGGATTCACCCCGGAATTGTCGTGACCATTGTCGAGACAACTTCATTTGGAATGGTCACACTTGACCCTGGTAGTGGAGACGACCTGGTTGCACTACCCGAAGAAGTTGCACATTCTATTTCTACCCAATCTCTGGCTAAGAGTACTAACTAAGTAGCTCGAAAGCCCCCACCACCCCTGATTAGTTTAGACTCACTCAAAGTTTAGATGGGTCTAATTTATATATTGGGTGTCTCAACTAGCGCATATGGGTATCCGAAGATCCGGCCAGCGGAGGAGATTATGCCATCGATAGATTACGAGAGTGCAGCAGACATCACAAAACAGCTCGAAGAGCGACTGGTCGACTCACTCACTGGTGAGACGAGCGTCAGTCGCCGCACGGTACTCGGCGGTCTCGGTGTCGCCGGGAGTGCAGCCGTCGGACTCGGGAGTTCTCGGGCAAGTGCCGCCTCCGATCACGACGATGAGGATGAACACGGTAACTTCGGTGCGGTTGGCGAATACCGGGATTTGGATTTCGACCCCCACGAGTTCCTCACCGCGTTCAATACCGGGGACAGCGGCCAGGATAACGTTCCCCAGCAGGTCTACGAGGAGGATGGCCGGACCGTGCGGGAGTTCGAGTTCACTGCCGTCGACACCACGATAGCAATCGCGCCGGGCGTCGAGTTCCAGGCGTGGGCGTACAACGGCCAGGTGCCGGGTCCGACGATCCGCGCCGTTGAAGGCGACCTGATCCGCGTCAAATTCACCAACCTGGGGCGGCACGCGCACACGATTCATCCGCACCTGAAGAACCTCAACCCGCGAATGGATGGGATCCCCCAGAACGGGCCGGGCGTCCTTGATACGGGTGAATCCTTTACCTATGAATGGCTCGCCCAACCCGCTGGTACGCACTTCTATCACTGCCACTCGCTACCGCTGAAAGAGCACATCCATCGTGGGCTCTACGGGACGATCATCGTCGATCCGGATCCCGAACGTGTCAGGGAAAATCCACGCGATTACGTCAACTACCCGGGCCCGATTACCGACGACTTTCGAGCGCAACTCGTCGAGGAGGCGAAGAGCCGGAACCACGAGTACGCCGAAAACGACGCCGTCAACGAGATGGTTATGGTGATGAACTCGTTCGATACCAACTTCGACGGTGGCAATGAGGTCTACGCGGCGAACACGCGGGCGTTCGCGTACGGCGTCGGCGAGACTGACGGCAACGGCAACTGGACGGCGGGCGAGACGAAACGCCCCATCCAGATCGACAAAAACGAACGCCAGCGCGTGTACCTCTCCAATGCGACAGAGTTCGACCTTATCAATTCGTTCCACACGCACTCGCAGTTCTTCGACTACTACGACCACGGGACGACGCTGACGCCGACGAACAAGACTGTGGACACTATCATGCAGTGTCAAGCCCAGCGGGGTATCATTGAGATCGACTACTCTGACCATGAGCCGGGGCTGTATATGTTCCACGCCCATCAGTCGGAGTTCGCTGAACTCGGCTGGATGAGCTTCTTCGAGGTGGTTTAACATGGCGGACAAGACACAAGACACGACGACGGACGGTGGTGTAACAGCCGAGAACGAAATCACACGACCACTCGGGCTTCCGCGATGGGTTAGCGCGGTACTCCCGATCGTGTTGCTTGTGCTCGTCTTGGGCGTGTTCGCGTTCACGTCACCGCTCGCCGGCGTCCAGAGTGGTGAACCGCTTCCCGACGTGACGGTCACGCACACGACGCTTCCAAGCGACGAAACGGTCGTGTTGCACGTGACGAACAATGGGCCCGAATCCGTGACGATATCCCAGGTCCTGGTCGATGAAGCCTACTGGGATTTCCGTGTCGAAGGGGCAGGTGGTGACCGAACACTAGCCCCGATGGAAAGCGCACAGATCGTGATCCCCTATCACTGGAATCCAGGGTGGGATCTCGAAGTCGCTCTTGTCCTCTCTGACGGAGCGACGTTCCATAATACGATCGTCGCTCCGAGTCAGTCACCTGGATTTAGCCTCAGTCTGCTTGGGACGCTTGCAGTCATCGGGCTGTTCGTCGGCGTGATCCCGGTCGCATTAGGGATGCTGTGGTTCCCCTACATCAAGACGATGAGCGATCGCTGGCTGCATGCCGTGCTCATATTCGCGGCCGGTGTCCTGGGATTCTTGGCGTTCGACGCCGGGTTCGAAGCATTCGAACTCGCCGAGCGGGTTCCCGGCGCATACGAGGGCAACCTCCTTGTCGTCTTCGGGATCTTCGGCGCACTCCTCCTCGTCCAGGCGATTAGCGCGTGGCGTGAGGGGCGTGTCGCCGCTGGCGATAGTCGGGCGAGTAGCGGTCTCTGGATCGCCTATCTGGTCGCAGTCGGAATCGGCCTGCACAACCTCGCAGAGGGGCTGGCGATCGGAAGTTCGTTTGCACTCGGGCGTGTGTCACTCGGCGCATTCCTCGTAATCGGATTCATGCTCCACAACGTGACGGAAGGCCCGGCTGTCGTTGCGCCGGTCGCCCGGGGAGAACGCCCGTCGCTCAAGCACTTCATCGCGCTCGGCGTCATCGCCGGCGCACCCGTCATCCTCGGTGGTTGGATTGGCAGTCTCGCCTACTCGCCGACGATCGGTGCGTTCTTCCTCGCAATCGGGGTGGGTGCAATCCTGCAGGTCAACTGGGAGATTGCGCGAATGGTTCGGGATGCAGGCGGTCGCGTGGCCAGCGCCACGAATCTGCTTGCGTTCCTGCTCGGTCTCGGCGTTATGTACCTGACCGACCTCTTCGTGGCGCTCTAATAGGTACCACCCATTTCTGTTACAATGTCACTCGAATTCTACGATCGACGGGCGGTGTTGCGACTTAGCAGTGCCACCCTGGCTACTGTCGGCACCGCGGGATGTTTGAGCGGACAGCCATCGTCAATCCAGACCGTCACGATGCCCGACGACCTCACGTTTGAGCCGGAGACTACGACGATCGAAACAGGGGAGACGGTAACGTGGACGAACGAGAGCGACATCGACCACACAGTCACAGCGTATGAAGACGAGCTTCCAGACGAGGCCGCGTACTTCGCAAGTGGTGGCTTCGAATCAGAGCGGGCTGCGAGGAACCGGGTCACCGAAGGGCTCATCGCCCCGGGCGAGGACTACAAGCACACGTTCGAGGAACCAGGCACGTACGGGTACTTTTGTATCCCCCACGAGAGTTCTGGAATGACCGGGACTGTTCGAGTGAAGTAATCGAACAAGCAAGTTCTCGTTCCGACGCAACACATCCGCAAACTCGTTAGGACCCGTCCGCCAGTAGACTATCGACGAGGCGGGTGAACCGGTCGATCATCCGATCGGACAGCGAGGGTGTAATCTCTTCGAGGAGACGAGCGGTCTCAGTCGGCTCGGCTGCGACCAGCGTCACGTGATTATTGGCATCTCGGTGTTTCTCGATGAGGTTCTGCTCCGTCAAATGATTCAAATGCCACTCGAGGGTCCCCCGAGCAATCCCGAGGGACTCTGTGACAGCGTTCGGTCTGGATGGCCCCTGTTCGAGAACATAGAATAAAATGTCGCGTGCTGTTTCCCGGCGAAGGACAGCGATTGCTCCCCGCTCCCACGCATCATATTCAGGTGTGTAATAGTGGGTCCTACCATAGAGAGGCAGTTCGACCACCCTCCCTTGGTTCTGGAGTTCCCTGAGATGGTACTGTACCTGTCCCGGTGCGAGGTCAAGTCTCCGCGTGAGTGCGTTGAAGTGTTCTCCAGGGTGGGTGGCAATATACTCGTGAATCCGGTCACGTTGGTGTGTCATGTATCGAATTTGGTCTCGTTCGAAATGGTTCGGGAGTGATAGACCGCAGCGATGACGAGCGCGACAAGAATGACATCAAGTCCGTGTTCGAGGAGGTGATGCTCGGCTTGTGAGAACACACCTACGATGGTGATCCCTGCAACCGCAGAGCGTCCAAGAAGGGCAGCCAGCGCAGCGACGATTAACAGATATGGACGGGATTGGCGCTGAACGAACGCGCCGATCGCAAGTCCCAGAAGTACCGCTGTACCCGCAGCCGCGGCGGTGATCACCGCGAGCAACGGAAGGGACTGCGCACCGGTAAACTCGCTATGGAGTGGGACAAATCCCGCCATGTGGGCTGAATTTGAAACGCAGTTACCTGACAACGTCGATTCGAGTTACCCCGGATGTTAGAATTGTAGAGAGTGGTCGGTGGTTCCAAACCTCTTCAGAGGGAGGAGGCTCCAGGTGCGAACCACGATTGTCTCACTTTTTTGTCCTTCACTATCACGACATACACGTATGTCCTCGTTCTCAGATCGTGCGCTCCTGGCGACTGTCGCCGCGGATGTTACACTGATTCTAGGGTACATCATCAGCGCGGTTCATCCCGACCGTCGAGTGTGGCCCATCGGCGACAGCTCCTGGCGGTGGTGGTTCAATTGGTCAGCGCTCTCCGTGGTGTTCGCTGGATTTCCCGTGCTTGCCGCGCTCGATCGGGACTCATTCATTGTCACCGAACGATGGAGCAAACTCGCAGGGAGCGGTATCGCCGCACTCGGGATGGGATTTGCCCTCTCAGCACTCTTCGAACTTGGCTGGATGGAAAGCAGTGGAAGAGAAGGGGAGCTTCGGACGGACGGTATTTACCAGTACACGCGCAACCCACAGAGTGTAGGATTCATTACGTTCATCGTCGGCGCGATCATCGCAGTGAACTCCCGAAAACTGGCTGTACACGGCATCTTGACCATCCTCGTGTACGCACTGTTCCCGTTTGCCGAAGAACCGTGGCTACGAGAGCAGTATGGCCAGGAATATGAGCAATACCGCGAACGGACCCCCCGATTTATCGGGAGGGACTTGGTAAAGAAGCTCATCACTAGATAGTCCGCTATCGACCTTGAGCGGGGATTCGAGAACTCTACCAGAACCGCTTTTCAATTGACTTCCTAACTACCGGGTAATGACTGACGAGCGAGGGATTCCTCGCAGAGAATTCCTCAAGTCGGCCGTCGCTATCGGAGGAGCAGCGGCATTTAGTGCCTGTCTAGGCCGTGAAGAGGTCGATGTCCCGACGGGCCCGGATGATCTCTCGTCGTATTCACAACGTCAACACGCTTGGAATGAGGTCCTCCCACGGGACGACCATGGGAACGTCATCGCTCCGAGCCATCGTGTGCTCCTCTATTTGAATTACCGACGAGACGGGCCCCCGAACGAAGACGACCGTGACCAAGTTGAAACAGCTCTCCGTGGGATCGAACACGCCTACGAGCGAAGCGGGGGCGGGTTATTGCTCACGGTGAGTTATTCCCCAGCATACTTCGACCGATTCGACGAATCGCTTCCCGAAGACGTTGACCTCCCTGATCCGGAAGCACTTGCGCCATTCGAGGATCCCGAGTTCGATACGCCCGATGCAGTCGTCCATCTCGCGAGTAACACAGCACAGGTGGTGCTCGGTGCCGAAGAAGCCCTCAAAGGAAACAAATCGACGCTCAACGGTGTTGATCAGCCTGATGCTACGCTGACCGATGTCTTCTCAATCGCCGACCGGCGAACGGGATTTATCGGGGATGGACTCCCGGCGAAGAATGCAAACGATGCGGAGGGTGTTCCGGCCGATAAGGTCCCCGAAGACGCGCCGCTGTTTATGGGATTCAAGTCGGGGTTCAAAAAGAACCAGGCCAGTGAAGACCGCGTTACGATCCGGTCGGGACCGTTCGCCGGTGGAACGACCCAGCACATCTCCAAGATCCAGCTCAATCTCAATCAGTGGTACAATCAGGACGATCGCTGGCAGCGTGAGGCGAAAATGTTCTGTCCGTACCACGCCGAGAACGACGTAATCGAGGGCGCTGGAGACAATCTCGGTACCAGCAGCAAAGTCGACGACTGTCAGCCGACGGATGAAACGGCCCGCGAGATGGGCGTCGTCGGCCACTCCCAGAAATCCGCCCGTGCTCGCGATGACGATGACTCGCCTCTCATCCTTCGGCGCGACTTCGATTCTACCGACGATGGAACCGCTAGTCTTCACTTTTTAGCGCTCCAGCGACAGATCACCGATTTCGTCGAGACAAGAGAAGCGATGAACGGCACTGATGTCACCGAGCAGTCGGCCGTCGGTCAGCGAAACAACAACGGCATCCTGCAGTACATCCGTACGGAACGTCGCGGTAATTTCCTTGTCCCCCCACGGTCGTTGCGTTCGCTGCCGCCTGCGCGACCGGTCGAAAACGCCCAGAAGGTGACGCATGAATCGTCGTGACGTGCTTCGGATGGTCGGGGGCAGTTCACTCGTTGTACTTGCGGGGTGTACCAGCCTGTTCGAGACGCGATCAGCGCAGGCACCACCGCTTCCCGAGAACCGCCCGGACGCCGTCTACTATCCGACTCACTATGAGGGTATGAAAATGCCCGGGATGAAGGAACAGGGCGGGTACAAGTGTGCACTCACGTACTCGTATGCGCACCGCTTCTGGTTGATGAAGCCAAACGGGATCACGAAGGTCGAGATTCAACCGGAGGATTCGATCCATCTCATGCCGGTCGTTTGGGAGACACAGACGGGAATTATCCCACCCGACGTCAACCCGCAACTCACAATCACGCAGGACGGTGAATCAGTCGACCAGTTCGCGCCGTGGCCGATGCTCTCCCAGCCGATGGGCTTTCACTTCGGCGATAACGCACAACTCCAGGGCGACGGCACATACACTATCGAGGTCAGCATTGGCGGGCCGTCAACACGACGGACGGGATCGTTGGCCGAGAATCAGGGGAACGCATCGTTCACATTCGACTTCGAGTTCAGCGAATCGACGCTTAACGAGATCTCGTACACGGACATCCCCGACGACAGGGAAGGCACGAAGGGTGCTGTCGCCCTGATGGACATGGAGATGTTATCGAACTCGCAAGTGCCGACACCGGACGCGCTCCCCGGGGACGTTCGTGGATCGGGGACGAGTGGGGACGCGAAGTTCGTGGTTACGGTCCTCGATGATGCATCACGTTTCGGTGGTGACGAGGAGCAGAAGTATCTCGCTGTTTCTCCACGCACGCCCTACAACCGAACGATGCTGCCGATGATGTCACTGTCGGCAACACTGCAACGCGACGGTACGTCGGTGTTCGACGAAATTCTGCAGGCAACCATCGATCCAGATCTCCGCTATCACTACGGGACGATGGTCGCAGACGTACAGACGGGAGATGAGCTGACGATCACGGTCGATTCGCCCCCACAAACGGCTCGCCATGAAGGATACGAGACAGCCTTCGTTGATATGCCGGACGTGCAGGTGACGTTGTAGTTCCAAAGGTGTCTTTAGAATTCCAATCAAAGCCAAACCCATGGAAGAGAAGCACCTCCTACTGGCGGCGTTACTCGGCGTTGTCTCGCTACTGGTACTCACCGGATTCGTCGTTCGCTTGGTGTAAGGGTTCACCGGGAATCCGAGGCTGGCAGTTACAGATACCTCCGGTTGACGACAGCGGAGTCGAATCAATATGAACCAACCAAACACAGCACCTCAGATGAGACAATGAATCGACGAACGTTTCTCAAACAGGGGGCCGCACTCTCAGGTGGCCTGCTGCTGTCTGGTTGCCTGGGGCGGCTCGGATTCGAGACGCAATCTGCGTGGCGTGATCCACCGCTTGTGGAGGATCGGCCTGAAGCCGTCTACTATCCCGCTATCATCGAAGGGATGGGGATGTACGGAACGACGACGGCCGGCGACATTGGATTTGCGCTGATGCATTCCTTCCCGCACCGCTTCTGG
Organism: Haloarcula sp. HT12; assembly: GCF_055271655.1. Lineage (NCBI taxonomy): Archaea > Methanobacteriati > Methanobacteriota > Halobacteria > Halobacteriales > Haloarculaceae > Haloarcula > Haloarcula sp. HT12. The sequence goes on along the minus strand of NZ_JBUXKW010000006.1, from coordinate 26,793 downwards.
AACCTCACCGGATCACGCAAGACGAAAGTCGTCGTTGGATCAGATGATTCGGTGCATCTGATGGCGAGTGTCTGGGACACCGAGACGGAGACGATTCTCCCGGTCGACATCTCTGTCGAAATCAGCAACAGCGGCAGCCAGGTGTCTTCTACCAACCTCTGGCCGATGATTTCGCCAAATATGGGATTCCACTACGGCGACAATATTGCCCTTCCAGGGGAAGGCCAGTATGATGTGACGCTTCAGGTCGGCCCGCTGCATACGGCCCGTACTGACCCGCTCAAAGACCGATTTACACAGGGACAGTCAGCGACGATGCAGTTCACGTTCGATACGAGTGAAACGTACAACTTGGAAATCCGTCGACTGGGCGAGAAGGCGGGCACCCGGGGGACGGTCGATCTCATGGACATGGAGATGGTTCCTGAACCGGTGGTCCCACCAACATCTGAGCTTCCAGGTCGACTACTCCACGAGGGACAGTCTGGTGATGCGACGATGCCCGTGACTCTCGTCGAGGGTGACCATCGGTTTAGCGATGCAGTGGGTCCCTACCTGTTCGTTTCCCCACGAACGCCGTACAACCGCGTGATGCTCCCGCGGATGGCGTTGTCAGCAACAATCAATCGAGGCGGGGACACAATCGCCCAAGGACCACTTCAAGCGACCCTTGACCCGAATATCGGGAGCATCTATGGGATGGCGCTTGATGAACTTAGGTCGGGCGACACGGTCAGAATCACCGTTGAGACGCCACCACAACTGGCACGTCACGATGGCTACGAAACCGCGTTTATCGATATGGACCCAATAGAGTTCACTGTCGAGTGACTCCTCTCGTGGTCAGATCGCGTATTTTGGGCGTCATCGATTATTTTTCTCAAAATCAATACACAGTTAGGGGAGATATGGGGGCGTCGCACCTGGCAGAGAGAGAATCCAGAGGCTAATGACGGTGTAGCCAATCATCACGGCGATGAACGGGTATTGGCTTCGGATTGCGACGAGTCGGCTCGAGAAGAGTTCGTAGGCGGTCGCGTGCGCTGCCCAAATTGCGAGAAGATGCCCGATGAGTACGAACGCGATACTCAACCCATCGAACCATCCAGGTGGAGACAGCGTCAATGGATTAGCCGGTGGCGAGAGTGGGGATGCAATCGCCATCCCCAGAGCCGGACTGAGAGACACGGCCAACCCGGTGTAGTGAGCGAGGTGGTATCCCGCTGCGATGGCCAATAACGAGGGTGCAAATCGAAAGGCGATTCGCTGTGCGGTGATGTATGTCCCAGTCCGCCGACGAGAGCGAATGCCCGCATACCAGTACGCGATGAAGAAAACAACGTAGCCACCGACGAACAGCAGTGTGTAGACGAGAATCGCGCGGATCTGTACAGCTCCGACGCCAATATTGGTGAGGTTGACGAGTGTCTCGATAGTCGCTGCGCCCGTCTGTGTCGTGATAAACCCGCTGTACGTGAGCTCCCAAATGAGCGCGATGACAAACGCGACATCGGACGTATCAGTGATCAAATCAGAGTCCGTTAGGTCGCTACCGGGGAGTTTTACGGAAAGCGTTTGATCCCGTCGTTGGACGGGGGCGACGGCCCCAAAGAACCGGAACAGAACAGACAACGGATCGCCGTTCTCGAACCACGCGTCGGGCCCGAAGAGGACAGCGCCCGCGACGGTGAGCGCGCTGTAACCGAAAATCGCTATCGAAAGTACTCTTGGAATCGTACTGACAGGGAACACAACCTCGACCCAGACGAGGAGGAGTAGGCCACCGACAGCCGGCCACCGCGCTAACTTTTCCGGGTAGATCCGGTATCCGGTCGGCAGTAGTGAAGCGATCCCTCGCCAAGGGTTCAGTGCTGGCCAGACGTTCCCTCCGAGATACGTAAGCATCGGCAGGCCCGCTCGAACGACGACGAAGGTGACGAGGATGGTGAAGCTTGCCGTCGGGAGCTGCGGTCCGGTCAGCCCGAGATATACTGCCAGTCCAAGGACGACAACTCCAAGACTCCGTCCGCCCCATCGAAGCGGTGTCCACCAGTCGTCTACCGCCGGACCGGGGAGGGACCAGTTGTGGAGATAACGGATAAACGCCCGGTCGGTGACGAAGCTCGCAAGCAGGGCGGAGGCGCCGATCGTGGCGCCGCCAGTGGCAAGATACAGCCACCGAGGGACGGCTAGGGTATCCCGAGGCTGCTTCGAGAGCGTCATTCCGTTCCCGGCAGCGACTGTTTCAGTAAACAGTGTCAGTATCGAGACCCAGGTTACAAACTGAATCAAGAGTCTGAGCTTCGTGTTCGATACGACCCAATTACGAAGCCTCGACCTGGAATATGACTCTGTGTGTTCCTCTTCGCTTGTCTCGGTGTTCGTATCTGAGTTAGGCAACGATGGCATATAGCATCAAGAAACCGAAGTACAGGAGCACGAGGGCTCCAAGGGCTTTCAGACGTAATGTACGCAACTCGTCTTCTTCGTCCTCTCGAGCAGAGAGGAATGCGTCCTCCTCGTCGTCATCCAGCTGTTGGGGATGTTCTAAGCCTTTGTGGAGAACGAGCCGGTCGGTCGTTGGAAACGGATGCCCACAGTAATCACACTTACCTGCGGGTGCGTCACTCCGTGGAATCGTAGTGCCTTCGTATGACATAAACTCGAAGTCTGTTACTCGGCCGTAAGCCAGTCAGCGTTGAAACCGTTCTGGTTCAATATTTGAAGAGCGCCCCCTCGGCTCAGGAGAGTGCTCCATACCGCGAGAGTATTAACTGACTGCTGTGAGACTGGCATATTCTATTAAAAATTGGGGGATTAATAGCAGCCGATTTATTATAACCCGGTCCTCAAGTCGAGATAATGAGCGATTCATCAGACTCGGACTCAACCTTCACGGGAGCGAGTCCATGGCCACTCTTTGTCGCTATTGGATTTGCTCTCTCGGAGGTCGGTGTCGTTCTCGGCCTCCGTCCCGTATCTGTGGCGGGACTCTTGTTGTTCGTAGGGTCTGTTGCTGGCATTCTCACAGAGGCGGGGTATATGGCTGGACCAGCGAAAGCAACAGGTGTTCAAGGATTCGTCCTCGTCGGCATCGGTATCTTGCTGATCACACAGAACCAGACCGGGACGACGATCCGTGGTCAATCGATTGCAATCGCTGGCACCCTCTGTCTTGTTGGCGCACTTCTTTGGGTTGGCTTCGTCCGGAAGAAGATTCGCGCCACGGTGTCGACGGCGGAGACCTCGGAAACAACATCTGATTGAGTTTCAGTAACAAACTAGCGATGGAATTCGATAACACGAAAACGGTAATCGCGTTCGTGGTCCTGCTCGCCATCATAATTGGTGGGACGATGATGAGTCCGATGAGCACAAGTACAGTCATGGTGGTGAGCGTCGGCCTCCTTGTGTTTGGAGTCCTTACGCCCTTCCTCGAGATCAAACACGGTGAGTATCGAGCAAACCGTTCCTAGGTCTGCGTTTGAGCTGAGGCAACGCCCGAGTTAATAATATAGGCTGGGTTTTTTATTAGGTATTAGCATAAAAGGGGCGTTTTATAGCAGCCGATTTAATAAATATGTAGTGGCTAGGGTAGAGTGATGACCTCACCTGACGACGATTCCCACAACAGGAGTGGTGAACCACCGGATCGTACCCACGAACACGAAGAGGGGTCCCACGAGCATAGTCACACGCATGACCACGACCACAGCGATCACGAACACGCTCAACACGCAGAACAGGGCGTCGACGACGTTTCTCCACCCATAGACCAAGGGGACGTTGCACAGTTCGCGGTCCCGGAGATGGATTGCCCATCCTGTGCAGGAAAGGTCGAAAACAGCGTCGAAAAACTGGACGGAATCCGTAGCGTCGACCCGCAAGTGACGACAGGGACGTTGACCGTCTCGTACGACGGCGAGCAAACGAGTGCCAACGCGATATCTGACCGGGTTGAAAAGGCCGGGTATACCGTGGAGGACACCGGCGAAGTGTCCTCGAAATTCACGGTTCCGGAAATGGATTGCCCGTCGTGTGCTGGCAAAATCGAGAACGCTCTGGAGAGGATCGAGGGAATTACAACATACGAAACCCAGCCGACGACCGGAACCGTCATCGTCACGTACGATTCTTCGAGGGCTGGAGAAGCCGATATCATCGGCGCTATCGAACGTGCCGGGTACGAGGTTACAGACACGTCGAGCGACGAATCAGGACAGCAGGAACCGACTGAGGAACGCGAGAGCATCTGGACGAGTCCACGAGCACTCAAGACGTGGATCAGCGGTGGATTCGTCGCTCTCGGCTTGCTCTTCGAGTTCTTCCTGACCGGGCAGAATGTACAGCTTGCAAGCCTTCTCGGTACGGAGCTGCTCGTCGCCGACGTACTGTTCCTCGTTGCCGTCGCTTCCGGTGGTCAGGAGATCTTCCGCAACGGCTACTACTCCGCTCGGAATCTGAACCTCGATATCGACTTCCTGATGTCGGTGGCTATCCTCGGAGCACTCGTTGCGAGCCTCGCCTTCGGTGAGGCGCTCTACTTCGAGGCGGCCACCCTCGCGTTCCTGTTCAGTATCGCCGAGCTGCTCGAGCGGTACTCGATGGATCGCGCCCGGAACTCGCTACGAGAGCTGATGGACCTCTCACCCGATGAGGCGACTGTCAAGCGGGACGATAGCACGGAGACAGTTCCTGTCGATGAGGTCGCTGTCGGCGACGTGGTCGTCGTCAAACCGGGGGAGAAGATCCCGATGGACGGAACCGTCGTCGACGGTGAAAGCGCCGTCAATCAGGCACCTATCACGGGCGAAAGCGTACCCGTCGACAAGACGATGGGAGATGAGGTGTACGCCGGCACGATCAACGAAGAGGGCTATCTCGAGGTGGAAGTTACCTCTGAAGCCGGTGATAACACGCTCTCGCGAATCGTGGAGATGGTCGAGGATGCCCAGTCGAACAAGACCGAGCGCGAGCAATTCGTCGAACGCTTCTCAACGTACTACACGCCAGTCGTCGTTGCCTTCGCCATTTTGACGACAGTGGGAAGCCCGTACGTTCTCGGCACGACCTGGCCCACGGCCGTCGTCTACGGGTTGACGTTACTGGTCCTAGCCTGCCCGTGTGCGTTCGTCATCTCGACACCCGTGTCCGTCGTGTCGGGAATTACGAGTGCCGCAAAGAATGGCGTCCTGATCAAAGGGGGCAACCACCTCGAAGCGATGGGGGCCGTCGACGTCGTCGCCTTCGACAAGACGGGGACCCTCACCAAAGGTGAGCTCACCGTCACCGACGTCGTTCCGTTGAACGGGAACTCGGAGGAGGACGTGCTCCGGTGTGCACGGGGACTCGAACAACGGAGTGAACACCCCATCGGCGAGGCGATCGTCGCCGAAGCCGGCAGCGCAGGGGTCACCGAGCGCGAGGTCGATGACTTCGAGAGCATCACCGGAAAGGGTGTTCGTGCCGATCTCGATGGGACTCCTCACTTCGCAGGCAAACCGGGTCTGTTTGAGGAGTTAGAGTTCGACCTTTCGCACGTTCACGCGACGACCGACGGTGGCGTCGTGACACAGACAGCCCGGCAGATGTGTGACCGGAATAACTGTCTCGACCTCCTCAAAGAGACCGTCCCCGAACTCCAGGCTGAAGGGAAGACTGTCGTCCTCGTTGGAACCGAAGACGAGCTCGAGGGCGTCATCGCAGTCGCCGACGAGATCCGCCCGGAGGCAAAGCGAACGGTCACGCGACTCAAGCAACTCGGCGTCTCCCGAACGGTGATGCTGACGGGTGACAACGAGCGGACTGCACGCGCGATCGCCGAACAGGTCGGCGTCGACGAGTACCAAGCCGAATTGCTCCCCGAAGAGAAGGTGACCGCGATCGAGGAGCTCGTCGACGAGTACGACGGCGTTGCGATGGTCGGGGACGGCATCAACGACGCGCCGGCGCTCGCCACCGCCACAGTCGGCGTGGCGATGGGAGCAGCCGGGACCGACACGGCGCTGGAGACTGCAGATATCGCTCTGATGGGCGATGACCTCGCAAAGCTCCCGTACCTCTACGAACTCGCAAACGATGCGAACGGCGTCATCCGGCAGAACATCTGGTCGAGTCTCGCTGTAAAAGCCGGGCTGGCAATGGCAGTCCCGTTCGGATACGTCCCTATCTGGCTCGCTGTCCTCGCTGGCGACGCCGGGATGACGACGGCCGTCACCGGGAATGCGATGCGACTCTCTCGAATCACGCCGGAGACAGACACCGAAACTATCGCTCTGGAGGGATAATATGGGGACAGAGAACGAGGAAACTGTAAATTCCCATATGGAGGCCGACCAGCGAGAATACCCGTTCGGACTCTCGTCTCCGCAGTTTGCCGTCCTCGTAGTGCTCATTGGGCTCATCGGCCCCGGTTTATTGGTATACACTCTCGAACAGGCGAACCTCTCTGCCGTAGCTGATCTCGTGTGGATCGTCGGCTATGGCACAACCATATTTGTCGTTTGGTTCATCTGGCTGCGTCCGCTCGACTTCAGTGGCTCCTCCGCCCAGGATACATCGCTCACCGAGGAATCGGAACAGTCCGACACAGCACCTGAAGAAGGCGATAGCGAGACCGAACCCTCGGACGGTACTGAATCATCGGCGGAGGATTCGCCGTTGGCGACCGAAGATAGGTCGAAGGAATCTACTAAAGAAAACCCAGAGTCCTCAGATTCGAAATAGCTCTCCCTCCAAAGTGAATGTATGAGCCCCCACGAGCATACACAAGAAGATACGGCAGAACACGAACCCGCGTCTGCAACAGGTGGCAGTACGCGCCGGCTTGCACTCGTCGCGGTCGTCAATTTCCTTGGATTCGTCGTCGAATTGGCTGGTGGTCTCCTGTTCGGGTCAGTCGCTCTCATCAGCGATGCACTCCATATGCTGTTCGATATGCTTGCATACGCGATGGCGTTCGGCGCGAGCTACACCGCTGAACGGTTCGAGGGTGGCGAGGCGTGGTCGTACGGTCTCCACCGGCTGGAGCCGGTTGCGGCCTTCCTGAACGGAGTCTTGCTCCTTCCAATGGTCGGATACATCGTCTGGGAGGCCTACCAGCGGTTCCTTGAACCAGTGGCGATCAATCCAGAGTTGACGCTGATCATCGCTACGGGTGGCCTGCTGGTGAACCTCGGCTCCGTGTACGTGTTACAGGGTGGTGAGATGAGTCTCAACGAGCGCGGAGCGTTCTACCACCTGCTCGGTGACGCCGGTGGCTCTGTTGCGGTAATCGTCTCGACAGCCACTGTCGCAGTGTTCGACCTCCCCATCGCAGACCCTGTGGCGGCCGTACTTATCGGGCTGCTGGTGCTCGCCTCGGCTGGGAACGTCCTCCGGGAAAGCACCTCAATTCTGTTGGAACGGAGCCCGGTGTCGTCCGAAGAACTCCGGGATGAATTGACGACACTCGATGGTGTCGACCAGATCGAGGATCTCCACGTCTGGCAAGTCTGTAGTCAACTCACCGTGGCAACCGTCCGGCTGACAGATACGGCGACCACACTTGAGGAGCAACGGACGATCCAGTCGCGGGTCCACGACCATCTCACGGATCGAGGAATCGACCACGCAACCGTCGAGCTTGTCGGACGTACCGACCCCGATACTGCCCCTGTCGGTACTACGAATCACTCCCACTAACGATGTCCCACACAGCACCCAATCGAATGTTCGAGATGTTGGACGAGACGAACGAGAACCTCACTGAGACCACGCGAAAAAGGATCAGATAGCTACCCCGACGGAGATCAGGAACGGGGTTTATTTCTGGATATACAGCGAGTACATGATGACCGCGAGGCCAAGGGCGACGAACAGGCTGTTGATGAGCACGCCGAGGGCCAATCCGACAGAAAAGAACTGGTTGGCCACGCCAGTCAGGATTGCCCCGAGTGTGATGATACCGAACCCGACACCAAGGACGCGGAGCGAGTCCGCACCCGTACGTCGATAGGCTTTAAATGCAATGTAGGTAATCCCGCCACCGAGAAGCAGGATTACGAACTTGACGACTGCAATCGCCGTGATGACGCCGTTCATACTTCGTCCCCCATCATCGACCAGATATCTGCAAGCCGTTCGTCGGTAGATTGCGGCGGCCGATCGACATTCACTGAAAACGTACCTGTGTCATCCATAGAGATCGTGACGTCCTCGAACGACCGTTCGTAGTAGGTAACCCGTCCACCTCCAGGGTTGATCGTCTCTTGTTCTCGAACGAGGGAAGCGGAACTGAGTAGTTCTAACTTTCGATACAGCGTCGACTTGGGGATGTCACATGCGTCGAGGAGTTCGTTCGCAGTCATTGGTTCGATAGTTTCCCGGAGAATAGTCCGACACGCGGGATCAGCCAGCGCATCGAGGACATCCTGCAGCTCCGGAGGGTCCTCGGAAGACACTGAATTATCTCCCATTATTCGAGAATACGTGTTCGTCGGGAAATGGAGTCCGATTATGGACGAGAGGCTCCATCGGCACCCCGTATTCATTGCGGATCCGGGCTGGGAAGTGATGATGGCTGATCCATCCAATGAGGGCAAACATAGTGACACAGTTATGACGAGTTATGATTCGGGCTGAGTTTCGAGTCGTTGTTCGCCGGCGTCGGTAATCTCGTAGAGACCCCTCCCGCGCGGAACAATACAGCCCTCACTGTGGAGATGAGCACACGCTTGATCGATAGTGATCGGGTGCCCATCGACGATATTAGTGATCTCCATCACATGGCAAGGTGACTCGTCAACGAGCACCTCCAATACTTCGTTCTCGGTCTGTATTGAGAACTCGGTCATAGTAGATAACGTGTCATTGGTATATTCGTAGCTGTATTGCGCCCGCAAAGGCCGACCGATCAGTCATGCTGCGCGTACACCTCGAGAAGCTCTTGGTATCGATTCCGGATCGTGACTCGACTCACGTGGGCGACCTCACTCACCGTCTCCTGTGTGAGCTGCTCGTTCGTGAGGTGGGTCGCAGCATACAGCGCGGCAGCCGCCAACCCGGCTGGACTTTTCCCACTGTGGACGGCATTATCTGTAGCTACCTCAAGCAGTTCTCGAGAGCGCCGTTCTGCTTCGTCGCTCACGTCAAGCGATGACGCAAATTGCGGGATATATTGCGTGGGGTCCTCCGGCTTGATCTCCAGCCCGAGTTCTCGGGACAGATACCGGTACGCTCGCTGGATCCGGATTTTTTCGACACGGCTGACGTCGGCGAACTCAGTCAGCGGCCGTGGCATTCCGTGCTGTCGGGCAGCCGCGTACAACGACGCCGTCGACATTCCTTCGATCGAGCGACCGGGGAGCAGGTTCTGCTCTACAGCACGCCGGTACAGGACGCCTGCAGTTTCCCGAACCGATTCCGGAAGTCCCAGGGCGGACGCCATACGGCTGATCTCTCCGAGCGCTTGCTTGAGATTCCGCTCGTGGGCATCCTTCGTTCGGAACCGCTCGTCCCACGTTCGGAGGCGCTGTAATTGAGCACGTTTGCGACCGGAGACAGCCTGTCCGTAGGCGTCCTTATCCTGCCAGCCGATAGTCGTACTCAGACCCTTATCGTGCATCAGCTGCGTCGTCGGAGCACCGACCCGACTCTTTTCATCGCGTTCGTTCGACGTGAATGCACGCCACTCCGGGCCGTGGTCGATTGGATTATCCTCAAAAACCAACCCACAGCTTTCGCAGGTCGCCTCACCGCTATCGCCATTCCGGGTAACACGGCCCTGACACTCGGGACAGGTGTTGTCGTTAGCAGACTTCACCTCACGGTCTCGTTCATCTATCGACCGTTGCTGGGTATGTTCTTGAGACATCATAATATCGGCGTATAGGGATTTTCCCTACAAACCGTGGGTCTTCTTAACACTATCATGAGACGGCTCCTCAATGAATAGCAGGCGGTGTCCCACTCACTGGGAATCCGGCCTAACACTTTGTCTCTAAGTCATCAACTCATCACACCGCGAATCGGAGTCCCTACCCAATATTATGTCTCAATCCCGAGCTCGCTGGCACTACTTGCGAACCACGATTTCAAAGACTCCGGTCAGGTACAGGCATATTGCCGGTTTCACGCTACTAGTGACGTATATCGTGATGCTTCTCGGAGCCTACACTAGTGCAATCGGTGCTGGACTTTCCTGTCCCGATTGGCCGACCTGCTACGGGACGTGGGTTCCCTTCCTCCAATCCGATATCATTGCTAACTCGCCATACTCTGCACTCCAAATCTTCGCGGAGTGGGCTCACCGTGGGCTAGCGATGACCGCCGGAGTTCTAATCGTCGCCACGACCCTTGGAGCGTGGGTGACATACCGTAATACCCCGATTATCAAATGGTCGGCCACGGCCGCTCTCGTCCTCCTTCCATTACAGGTTATCCTCGGAGGATTGACCGTCACAGAAGATCTCCAACCGATCATCGTGACGACCCATCTCGGCGTGGCAATTCTTATTCTCCTCTGTCTCCTGACGACCTGCCTCGTCGCATATCTCCGCCGCTGATGACCCCTTGCGTATAACACAATGCCACAGATACCGACGATTCAGCTCACTATGAGAGCAGAACACGGAGCCTATGAAATCTACACTTGGAGTAGTGATCACGAATGACTGCCCATACCTGCCCGATCTGTACAGATCAATTCGAAACAGCGGGAGCAGCGCGCGACCACACATGGAACGCTCACAGCGCATGCCACTATTGTGGTGAACAATTCGGTGACGAAACTGACGAGCAGCTCTATAGACACTGGCTCGTCGCGCACCCCGACGACCTCTCACGTGTGGATTACAAACGGGCTGAGACAGCCGTTGATTCACTCACGTTCTCAGAGCGGCTCTCCGAGGGAGGTGTTGGAGCTGCTGTCGGAGGAGCGACCCGCCGACAACTTCTCCTCGCCGGTGGTGGTGCCGCCACTGCCGGTCTCGTGATCGGCGCCACCGCTCTCTCTAACAATACGAGTACTGAACCGGATGACGGCACGAATGCTGGAGGTGATGCGGGTGCCGTCACCACTGCCCCGATTCCCGACTCGCCTGGAGACTTCCGCTATGCGACGATGGGATCCGCTGAGGCCGATGTCACGGTTACGTACTTCGGGAGCTGGAAGTGTCCCTACTGCGCCAAGTTCAGTACGGAGATGCTTTCACAGCTCGTGACGGACTACGTGAAACCAGGAACAATCGCGCTTGAGTTCCGCAATCTCGCATATATCGGTGGCGACCCGTTTTTGGGCCCCGATGCACCGGCAGCCGGGCAGGCCGGATTAGCCGTCTGGAACACCGACCCAGCCTCGTACTGGCCGTTTCACGAATACATGTTCCAGAATCAGCCGCCCGAAAGCGACCAGTGGGCGACCGCCGATAGGCTGGTCGAGTTTGCTCAGGCAGCAGGCGTCTCCGAGACAGCGTCGATCCGCACGGCGATCCAAGAAAATCAGTACGACGACGCGCTTCGGGCGACTGACAGGGCTGCGAGCGATGCCGGTGTCGACGCCACACCCACGCTCCTCATCAATGGCACGACGGTCAATCCACTCGGAAACGAAGAGCGAACAAAACAGTTGATCGATGATGCAGCTGGATCAAACTGAGTCATGGCTGTCCGAAGGACGATTCTGGCTTGCAGGCGGGGCAGGCGTCGCGGCGGTTGCGACCCTCGGAAGCCTCTGGTTCAGTCTCGGCCTCGGTCTCGTTCCGTGTACCCTCTGCTGGTACCAACGTATCCTCATGTATCCGCTTGTCGTCGTTCTCGGCGTTGCCGCCCTCGAGAGCCACAACACAATCTGGCGAACAGTCGTGCCACTATCCGTGGTGGGAGCTTCAATCGCGGGATATCACTCCGTACTCCAAGCAACAACGGCCTCATGCACCTTTGCTGGCCCCTGTGCAGTCGTCCAGTGGCAGGCACCAGTACTCGGACTCACGATTCCGAATCTCTCACTCATCGCGTTCGTGCTCGTGACGATTACCGTCCTCGCTGGATCAAACCTCGTCGAACCTGAACGTCAGCTATGAACAAAATCACTATCATGGGATGTCTTGGAATGAATAGCACCGGAATCGACCTATCGAAGCCAGCTTGTAGGGTGGAGCCCTACGCTCACATCTGATTAATGTCGTCGATATCTCGTTTCCGGTCTGTCGCCTCGGCGATTGGTCTCACGTATGGATCATACGTCGCGGGGGCTATCGTAATCCTTGCCGTCGCGACGGTCGTCGGGTTGTTCGGAGTCGACCTCACGTCACGTCCAGCCCTCAGACTGGTTGTGAGTACGTTCTTCCTCCAAGGAGTGACGTTTGGGGGCATCGCCGTCCTCTACCTCAAAGGCCGTGATCTCGGATTTGGATTCGTTCCAGTTCGTCTACCCGGCAAGCGTGATGGGGCGGTGATTGTTGGCGGGAGTATAACGATTTTAGGGTTGCTCTTTGTAGCGTCCTCAGTAATCACAGCCCTCGGTCTGAACTCGGCTCAGAATCAGATCGTCGAAGTCGGGCGACAAAATCCGAGTGTATTCCTTCTTCTCATCCCCCTCCAATTCCTATTGGTCGGTCCGGGAGAAGAACTGTTGTTCCGGGGGCTCGTCCAGGGTACCCTCCGTGAAAGTCTCCATCCGGCTCGTGCAATTATCCTTGCAAGCGCTCTGTTCGCATCGATCCATCTCTTCTCGTTGTCAGGGGAAGGCAAACTGGTGTACATCGGTATCGCATTCGTCCTAGCCTTAGTACTGGGAGCAGCGTACGAGTATACGGATAATCTCACAGTGCCAGCTGTGATTCACGGGACGTATAACGCGGTGCAGTTCGCAGGGGCTTATCTGACGGCGACGGGCGGATTCTGAAAAACTGACCACTTTGTCGCCTCAATTTTTGACTCCTAACGGCGACCAAGTATCGGTGAAAAGCCGCCATCTCCATTCGCTTTTTGCCGAACATATCCACGTGCTGTCCCGTGAATTGGGACACCGCAGTCGGCCTATGTTTAGGCCAACCAAAATGCCGAGTGTACCATGACTACACGTTTCGGCGCACCCGGAACCGGACTGTCCCGGCGGGAGTTTCTCGCGGCAACTGGCGCAACCGGTATCGCTTCGTTAGCAGGGTGTTCTGCGGGCGGAGCCAACGAGCCAGCAGCAACGAGCGATACGCCCACGCAGACACAAACTGACTCGCCTGATCTCCCCTACACCAGCCCTCCAACAGTCGTCAACGTCGACGAGCAGGGTGGCGAAGTGACGATGCGGACTCAGCAGGCCCGCCACGCCGTCCACCCACTCGATACAATGGGTGGGCCCGTCGAATTCCCCCGCGTCTGGGCGTTCCAGGCCGACGACAACGACCCCAGCGTCCCCGGCCCAATTCTCAGAACGACCGAGGGTAACGCGATGGAGGTGACACTCGACAACACAGATGGCCGACGTCCCCACACGATTCACTTCCACGGGGTTCGCAAGACGTGGGAGAACGACGGCGTCCCGACGACGACCGGCATTCAGGTTCCGCCAGGGGAGACACACACCTACGAGATCCCCGCTAACGTCCCTGGGACGCATTTCTACCATTGTCACTTCCAGACCCACCGGCATATCGACATGGGCATGTACGGGATCTACCGAGTCGATCCCGAAGGCTACGAACCAGCGGACCGCGAATACTTCATGACGGTCAAAGACTGGGATTCGCGGGTTCCGCGGAAGTGGGCCGGTGAGGCTGACTTTACCTACAATTCGGCCAGCCGCAATCCGGACGTGTTCACCGTCAACGGGAAGAGCGCACCCCGAACGCTGCACCCCGAAGAAGGGTCACCGATCATCGTCGACGAGGGCGACTCAGTTCGCATCCACCTCGTCAACGGCGGATACATGTCGCACCCGATGCATATCCATAACCACCGCTTCCAGCGTGTCGAAAAGGACGGCGGGACGATTCCGGAGGCTGCCCGCCACGATATGGACGTCACGAACGTCGCCCCCGCTGAACGACACACGATTGAATTTACTGCCGATGCAGACCCCGGCATCTACCTGATGCACTGCCACAAGGTCAACCACGTGATGAACGGCACGTTCTATCCCGGCGGGATGCTCACCGGCGTGGTCTATCGGTCCGTCATGGATACAGACATCTTCAACCAGCTTATGGAGTACGCCGGCTACTCCACGTAGAGACCCTCTACGCGACGACTAGGACTGGATCTAACTGAACGATAGGGGTTACCCGGCTCTGGTGGACTCCTGTTGCATCGAAATAAATCTGAATCAACACAGCTGGGGGCTAGCATGGACCGCAACCCAGCGGACTTCGGCTACTGAGTCGGCCTATTATGGACTGGCGCGGAACTCGCCATGTTTCATTCCCAGGAAGAACGCGATGACCGAGAAGATAATCATCGAGGGCAGAACCATCATAAAGACCGTCGAGGAGGTCATCACGGTCGTGAGCGCAATCGCCGCGACGGCGACAATTACGACGAGGGGGGCCACCGAGCGCACAAAGTCGAATTCCATATGTACAGTTGTGACCGGATAGACAAAACCGTTAACAAAGTAGATTTGCTGGAAGCCGGCACTGACACGGTGCGAGCGGAAGCCCACCCTTTCATAGTAGCTGCTGAAGTCGATTAGCTGATGTGTTCGACGCCCACTCACGCCGATTCTGAGAGCCGTGCACCCGGTGCACGGGGTTCTTCGATTCCATCGCCGAGTTTGCCAGCACCAATCGCTGCCAAATCAGCAACTACGGCTCAGCCATGGGAAGACGTCAAGACTGAGTAGGAGGTGAAAGAGAGAACTACTCATAGTGGGAGATGATATCCAAGATGTCGACAAACGTCGCCAATACCGGATAATCAACCCCCAGATCCTCATAGAGATACGAACAAAGATCGGTGTAGGAATCCCAGTCTGCCGACCGCTCTATTCGATGTGTGTGGATTTCCTTCTGGCGTTGCTGAATCCAACTCTTACATTCATTATTCAACGTGTGAAGCGTTTCGTATCGGTCGGTCAGTTCGGTATCTGAGAATCCCTGTAATTCCGTAGAATCAAGTTCTGCAATCGCCTCTCGACTCTCTTGAACTGTAGATTGCGCGTCTTTGAGGGTAGTGAATTCATCCTTGAGCGTCTCCAAAAAGACCCGGCGGTTGTCAATACACTGCTGTGCGGCCTCGAGGAGTCGTTGTTTGATGAGCGGTGAGAACGTAGTCCCTTCTGAAATTAGAACCAGCACATCGACCCCGAATTCGGCACTGAGGCTCGCCTCGAACGAACCACCGTACACGTCGCCGTAGTGGTCGACCGCCATCACAGTATCCTGATACCACGGCTCGATCGTATCACGGATCGACTTCTCTTCAGATGTAAGGTTCTGATTCACTCCAACAACGGACCGTTCGAACCGAGGAGTCTGTGTGTCGACGGTCTGAATACGCTGGCGAAACCGTTGGAAAGCTTGACATTCGCGTTCGATCTCGCGTCGTTCTCGCCGAACCCTATCGAGGGCAGCATCCGTGTATGTCGGCCACGAGCCTTGTGCGAACGTCATCGACAGCGTATGTCTCCATACTGTCGGTCCGAAGCACAGTCAGTGTCGGCCATATGGTGTACAAGTGATTCCAGAGCGCACAGCTCGCAGTGTACGCGGCCGCCTACCCAGAGAAGGAACTGTACGAAACGCTGCCTTGATCGACAATGGTCTGGCTTTCGGGAACGTCTCCGTCCGGCGGCATACTCCCCTCCGCAGGACCGCCGGGTTCGCCAACGACAATCCGACCAACCATCCCCAGGGACTTGTGCGGGATACAGAAATAATCGTACGTGCCCGTGGTCTCAAACGTGTGCTCGAACGTTGCGCCCTGTTCACTCAGGATTTCGCTATTGAACGTTTCAGCTCCCTCGGGAATCCGCGTCACCTCTGCTGAACTCGTTCCTTGTTTGTAGGCAGTTGCCGAGTGACTCCCACTCTGGATTTCGAACGTGACTGTCTCCCCGGATTCGACGAACAGACCGATGGGATCGAAATAATACTCGCTCCCTTCGGTGACCATCATAACCGTGTTCGAGCCCCCCGAGCCGTCGGCCGTTTCTCCTCCCGAACCGCCGGTCGTCTCCTCTGTATCGGTCGTAGTCGGCTCACCGCTACCATCACCGTTTCCAGAACTACAACCTGCGAGACTGGTTACGCCACCTGTTGCGAGAATTCCGGCTGTCTTGAGGACCTGTCGACGCTCCATACTCACTAATCAAATCCCCCGGTATAAGGGTCGAAGGCGGATTCCCAATACATAGGACACCGCCTTCATTTGACGTACCGAAGTCGCAAAGTCGGAGTGATGGCATTCTATCCGACAGGGGTCCATTTTTTACCCGATCTGCGAATCATCGTTCAGACCAATAGCGACATCTGTCGAGGTGAGACCGGTGGTTGATCCCGTTCTTGCGAGCCGACTCCAGTTTGCGCTCACCACGATCGTTCATATCATCTTCCCAGTGATGAGTATGGGCCTTGCACCGTTTCTCATCTATTTCACATGGAAAGAGATTCGGACCAAACAGCCGGTGTACGAACAGCTCCGTCGGTTCTGGACACGAATATTTGCGGTGAGTTTCGTCGTCGGGACCGTGACCGGGCTCGTTCTTGAGTTCGAATTTGGAACGAACTTCGCCGCGTTCTCGACGACCGCCGGAGAACTGTTCGGTGGTCCACTCGCCCTTGAGGGGATGATGGCGTTCATGCTGGAAGCGACGTTCCTCGGCATCTTCGTCTTCGGCCGTGAGCGTGTGTCGAACCGGCTGTACTTCCTGTCGAGTATCGCCGTCGGACTCGGCACGTGGCTCTCGGCCGTCTGGATCCTCATCGCGAACTCCTGGATGCAAACGCCGCGTGGGTTCGAAATCGTCGTGGAGAACGGCCAGCGAATCGTGAAGCTCACCGACCCGCTTGCGGCCTATCTCAATCCGAGGTTCCCCTATATGTTCATCCACATGCAGAACGCCGCTGTCGAGTCGGTCGCGCTCTTCATGGCCGGCGTTGCCGCCTACTACGTGTTCCGGCACCACGTCTGGGGCTACCCGATCGAACACATCGATGTCTGGGAGAAGACGCTCAAAATTGCGCTCGTCGTTTTGCTCATCACGGCCCCACTACAGGTGATTCAGGGTGACGAATATGCCAGGCACGTCTCTGAAACCCAACCGCAGAAATTCGCCGCGATGGAAGCCGTCTGGGAGACAGACTCCTACGTCCCCGAGTATATCGTTGCGTTCCCGACAGACGTCAACGACCTCCTGAACCCGCGCACGAAAGATCTCTTTGGCATCGGTATCCCAGGAGGAGCATCCTGGCTCGCGAGTGGCGGAAACCCACAGGCGACTATACGCGGCCTCGAATCCTTCTCGACGAAAGCCCCACCAGTGGCGATCGTCTTCTGGGCGTTCCGAATTATGGTCGCGCTCGGCTTCTGGTTCATTCTGCTGGCCGTCTGGGGCGTCTATCGATGGTGGCGTGGGGAACTTTTCGAGGACGACCTGCTGCACAAAGCGTTGATGGCGTCGTCTCTCTTAGGATTCGTCGCCGTTGAGGTCGGCTGGATCGTCACCGAGGTCGGGAGACAACCGTGGGTCATTCAGGGGGTAATGAAGACGAGTGCCGGCGTCTCTCCGAGTCTCACAGGCGCCGAAGCGACGTTCACGCTCCTCGGGTTCGTTACCGGATACATCCTGTTATTGAGCCTCTACACGTACGTGGTCGGTCGTATCATCCGCGCGGGGCCGCCATCGAAAGACGAACTCACGAAGACTGATCCTGCCCGCGTTACAGAGTCAGAGGTGACGTCCGGTGACTAGCGTCGAATCGCTGGCCACAAAGCCGCTATTCGGATTGCCGCTCGCCGAACTCTGGTTCGCGTTGCTGTTTTTCATCTTCGGGATGTTCCTCTTTCTCGACGGCTTCGATTTCGGTGTGGGCGTCCTGTTTGCCACTCGTGACAAAGACCACGAGAAGGAACAGCTGTTGGCGGCTGTCAGGCCGTTCTGGGACGGGAACGAGGTCTGGCTCGTTGTCTTCGGTGGGGCACTCTTTGCGGCGTTTCCGTCAGTCTATGCGAACCTCTTCAGCCGGTACTATCTGTTGATGTTCGCGATTCTGGCCGCACTCGGTCTCCGGGGGCTCGCCCCAGAAATGTACGAGGAGCGTGAAGACAGCCGCTGGCGGACACTCTGGGGCTACTCGTTCGTCATCGGGAGCACCGTTACGCCGTTTCTGCTGGGGTTGTTCGTCACGAACTGGCTAGTCGGATCGACCAACCTAATCACTCCCGTGGGGGCCCTCGGGGGTATCACAGTCCTTATCCTCACGATCGTCGACGGTGCGGCGTTCCTTGGATTGAAAACCCGCGGCACGCTCCGAGGCGAAATGCGAAACTACGGTATCCGAGCTGCTGTGGGCTATCTTGGGGTGGCGATCAGTACTCTCGGGGCGATATACGTGACCGAACCAGGGCTGCGCTCCTCGTTCCGATCACCCTTCATCGTCGCACTTGTGATGCTCACTGCAACCTGGACGGGAATCTATGTCGTCGCGCTTCGCAGACATCGGTACTACGCCGCGTTCGCGGCGACAGCCGCACTCGTCTTCGGATTCGTAGGACTCGTCGCGATCCTTCTATTCCCCTTCGTCGATCGGACCGCAGGACTCACCATCCGAGAGGCGATCATCTCGACGCTTCCGCTCAATCTCATGTCGATTATGGCAAGCGTGCTGCTCCCAATCGTGCTCGTGTACTTTGTCGTGCTCTATTCCGCGTTCAGCGGTCCAGTCGATACTGAGGAAACCTACGGATGAGACACATCATCAGACAACAGCGTGTCGTTAGGTTGCAGGGACAGAGCCAAATGGAAAATCAACATCGATTCGTGAATATGGTGATCTGAGACGGTGACATCAACACAGTCAAATTCGGAACCCCGATTGCTGTCCCGAATCGTAGTGACGTGGGTTGAACTCACGGTTGTCGGGTTTGGAGGAGGTGCAATTGGTACATCGATCGGTGGTCCACCAGGGTTGATTATTTATTTCATTACAACCCTCGTCTCAGTTGGAATCCTCTTCTACAACGTGAACGAACTCATCAAACAGTGGGTTGCTCCCGATGGAGACACCACGTAGTGTCGGTGTGTGTGTCGAGTTCAGTTTCGCGAAGTGTGTAGGCTTAACTGGGTTCGCTAGCAACTACAGGATGTTCCGTTGGTGTAGCTCGGCCAATCATCTCGGCATCTCACGTCGAGGACCGAGGTTCAAATCCTCGACGGAGCATTCCCCATCCGTTCCACTGCTCCACTCATACCCTACACAGATGGCCACCGCACAAGGAGAAACCGAGGAACACATTTTAACCCGCTATGTCTCCGTGGAGATCTGTGCAATCACCAGCCCGTGTCTGATTATTCTTGCCACCGCAACGGTCGTATACAGCTGGCCACCGGCTGTCCTCGGATGGTTTGTATCCGGTTTACTCGGACTGCTTGTCGCAGTAGCTTCCGGACGGAAATCAGCAGTCAAGCCCAGTCTCATCAAGTGGCCCCGGCCTGAGTCGAGAGGCGATTTAGCGGTGAATGCGATCGCATACAACGGCGTCTTGATTATTGGCACCGTCCTCGGGCAAATCGTGTGGACAGTGTCGAATAATCTCCTACTCGCTGTAGGGGTTGGGGCCGTTCTTCCAGTCTGGTTCCTCAAGCATATACAGTTCCTCGTGTTTCTGGACGGCGAGTGAATTCACCGTGCCGGTCATACGTTCGGAGGAGGATATTTCCACACCCAGCATGATCCAACGACAGTCAAATCCAGGATAGAGAGGTGAATCAGTCAGGTAGAAGTGGCTCCCTGTCCAAGACTGAATAATGTCTCCGGAAGAGCGTCCACCTCGGGAGGAAACCCCCCGTGGACAGACCTCTCGAATCGGATCTATTCGGCCACTCTCTGTACTTCTCGCAGTGATTGTTACGCTCACTCAGGTTCCCGTTGCGTCCGCCCACGGGACAACCGGAAGCGGTGGACTCTCGCAAGGACACGGTTTCATTCTTGCTCTCGTCGGTGCCGTTATCCTCGGCGGATTCGTCCTCCTCAAACGGTTCGATCGAGTCACGCCGACAACCGCTCTTTACGGTGTATTCGTCGGGATCGCAATCACTGCACTCGGAGCTGTTCTCTTCGAAGGACTCTCGCCGGATCCGACATATACCGCGAGCTCGATGCCGTTTCCCCGTGCGTGGTATCAGCCACTGGCGCTGCTGAGTGGCTTGGGCATCATGGTCGCGAGCTTCGTCGTTGGGTGGCTTCGCTGGCCATCGCGACCACGGTACACATTCCTCGGCATTCTCATGGGATTGTGGATCTCGTACCCCTATCTCCTTCCAGGTCTGGCAAGCGATACGCATCCACTCGGGTACGCTATCGTCCTTGGCACGCCAATCCTGATCGGCTATGTCATCTGGAAGGATGCTGGGAGTGTCATTCGCGCAGTCATGCGTGATCCGGTTGCGCGTCGCTTCGGCATCGGCGTCGGTGTCGTGTTAGCACTCTTTTTTGTTACCGTGACGGGCTACCTCTCGTTTTTCCCCGAAGAAGGCTTCCCCGAGGAGGTGACGGTCGTCGTTCTGCCCGCAATCTATCAGCTCGTATCGTGGCCGACGCTCGAAATCGCGATTCCGCATCTCCCGTTCATACATATCCCGTTCTTCCTGGCCCTGTCACCTGGCCAGGTCATCGTCGTCGGGATGCTGAGCGCACTCATCGGGTTAAACGCCGCTCTCATAGCCCGTCACTGGCGCGTCGAGGAACGAGCCGGCATGACCGAAGGGACCGCCGGAAGTGCTGCAATCGTCGGGACGTGTACCTGTGGGTGCTGCGGGCCACTCGTCGCGAAGATCGTGGTACTTGCTGCCGGGCCATCGATTGCTGCCCCCCTCTACTGGGTGTTCGTCGATTCGGCCTCGCCGCTCAGTGCAGTATTCATCGTCGGGAGCCTGCTTCTGTTTACTGGCAGTCTGCTCTACTCGGTCCAAACAGCCCGACAGCCCGATCAATCGGCTGCCATCATCCCGGCCGACTGAAATGACGGATCTGCCGTGAGAACACAGTTTGAGCGAACGTCTCAAGATATGAAGGGGCAACGTCGACAGTACGTGTTTTTGGGACTAGCAGCGGTACTGATCGTTGTCGGCACACTCGGAACCGGCTTCCTCCCGTCGACCCCGTTCTACCAGATCCTCTCTGGAGGCACCATCGTCGCGGGCTTTGCGGTCGGGTACGCGGGCCTCGGTGCCTTCGAATTTCTCGAATGATTCGATAGGAACCGTCTTCACCCGGCTACAGCAGGTATCTACCCCTTTGCGGGGTTGGAGTCGCTACTCGGTAAGCAGGGCTCGAAACGAATTCGCCGCGAGAAGACCACCAGTCGCCACGACCGCTCCCATCGCGAACACTGGATTCAGCAACCCCGTCGCCGCGAGGGGGATCGTGATCCCATTATAGAGCAGCGCTAGCCCGTTGTTCTGTTTGACACGCCGACGTGCTGCATCTGCGAGGTCGAACGTCGTCTCCACCGCCGCAAGGTCGTCATCGACGATAGAAATATCCGCGGCATCGGACGCAAGCGCGGTCCCACCGCCGAGCGAGATACCCAGATCGGCCGTCGCAAGGGCCGGAGCATCGTTCGTTCCATCACCGACCATCGCGACCTGTCCACGGGACTGTAGCCGCCGAATCGCCGCAGTCTTACCCGCCGGCGGAACCCCTGCAAACACGTGGTCGACTCCGGGGTGAGTACCGAGGAAGTCAGTGGCGGCCTCGTCATCGCCGGTCGGGACGACGATCTCCATATCACGGGCACTCAACTGCGTGAGCGTGTCGTCCCAGCCCGCTCGTGGCTCGTCGCCCACGACGATGACACCCTCCGCACGACCATCACGACCGACGATAACCGGAAGCTGCCCGACGTCACGGGCCGCTGTCGCCCGAGTTTCGAGGGCGTCGCTCACCGACCACTCTAGATCCGCAAAGAGATCGAGATTGCCCGCGAGAACTCGCGTGTCGTCAACAACCCCTTCGACGCCGGTCGCGTGGCTCGTGAACTCGGAGACGTTACGTGCTCGCTCGCGGTCGTCTTCATTCGCGACCCCACCATCGGCTCTGGGACCCTCGCCAGCCTGCCCCTCTTGAGCGAATGCGGTCACTATCGCGTCCGCCGCCGGATGCGATGCTCGCTGCTCCAGGTCTGCGACGGCGGCCAACAGATCTGCCGGTGCATCCGCCTCAAGAACTTCCATCCGACCGGTCGTGATGGTGCCCGTCTTGTCGAAGACGACGACGTCGACGTTCCGAAGGCGCTCGAAGATGGTTTCGTCGAACACGACGATGCCGCGGTCTACTGCTTCCTCGATACTCGTTGCGACGGAAAGCGGCGTTGCGAGTCCGAGTGCCCATGGACACCCGACCAAGAGCACTGACAACGCCGTCAGGACGGCGAGCGGGACGCCAGCCCCCTCCACGAGTGACCAGCCGCCGGCGAGAACAGCCCCACCCACGACGACTGGAATGACGAACGACGCGAACCGGTCGGCCTGTCGCTGGACGCCGTGGTCCCCACTCTGGAGATTCCAGACCGACGTGATGAGGCGGTCGATACTGCTGGATGCACTGTCACTCACCGTGAGGACAGCGGCGCCGTTCGTGACGACAGCGCCGCCGACGAGGTCATCGCCCGCTCGCTTCAGCACCGGGAGCGATTCGCCCGTCACGACTGCCTCGTCTACCGTACACTCGCCCTCGGCAAGGACTCCATCGACCGGGATACGTTCGCCCTCGCGGACGAGCACGCTCTCTCCTGGTTCGAGATCACTCACGTCGACCGTCGTCGTGGTCCCATCGGCGTCATATCGTCGGGCGTCAGTAACCCGCGAGATGGTGAGGTCCGTCAGGCGGTCCATCGCCCGCTGCTTGCTCAGTGATTCGTAGAAGATCGCAGCCACCACACTCGCGGCAACCACGATCGTCAGGTCGTAGAAGACGTCGATCCGCCCGAGGAGAAACGCGATCGTGCTGTACACGTAGGCACTCACAACGGGGAGTGCGACGAGCAGGTCGGTGTTCGGCTGTCGCATCCTCAGACTGACATACGCACCTTGTAACAGTGGAAGGCCGGTAAACACCAAGACAACACCCGTCAGGACGAGAAAGAGCGGCAGGATCAACAGGCCATCTCCACCGCCGATCCCGGACGCACTCGCGTACATGTCCAGCGTCCCATCGCCGAAGAACGACGAGAGCTGCGCTGGATAGAGGAGCACCGCGTACGGCAGGAGCATGAACGTCCCGAAAATAACGCCCGCAGCGTAGCGAAACCCGAGCACCTCGTCGATGTCTCGGCCACCCGTCTCGTCTTGCCGCCGCGACTGGCCGACGGCAGTCGCTGCCCCATCACTGCCACCGTCACGAGGCGTTGCCGTATAGCCGAGCGGACTCAGCGCGTTACAGAGGGCGTCCGCCGAGATGCTCGTGGGATCGTACTCAACGCAAATCGTCTCGGTTACGTAGCTCGCTGCAGCGTCGGTGACTCCTGCACAGTCTTCGGCAATCGACTCCAGAAAAGCTTCACACGTCGCACAGTGCATCCCTTCTACTTGGAGAAAAACCCGTGACTCGGCCCGCTCCCCGTGGATGTCTGTTTCGCATTCACCAGCGTCATCGTCAGCGCCGGCCCCGCCCGTGGGTCCGTGTGTCGTCTTCGGGCGACTGGAATGCTCCTCGTCACCGAGGACGCGCAGGACGTCCCGACACCCGGTAGAACAGTAGACGCCGCCGTCTTCATCCGCGACTCGGTCATTGGGGACAGCGCCACCACAGAGCGCGCACGTGGCAGGTGATGAATGAGATGGAGACATTGCTGATCACCACCGGCGAGAAGAGGGACAGCCTCGGCCGCGGAACGTGGATACCGACCTCAGTCGAACGGCCATTACTGGGGGTACAGATGCATCGATATTAATGCTGTTCGGGGAGAGCGGTGCAGTCGCTCAAGGTCACAGTGGGCTCTCGTTTGGATACGTTGGGTCAACTATCTATTGCATAGGTAGGTACAGTTATATAAAGAGCCTCTTGGTTACCCGTTGACTCTCAGCGCACCGTGAAAAGTTTAGATTGAATCAAAAACTCGATTATACGCGCCTAATGAGGCCTCTTATGTGGATGTAGCAGTACCACTATATTATGGCGGATTCACGGGTAGCCTTTCTCAAAGTCTCTTGGGCAAATGTTCTGTTAAATGCTCTCAAAATCGGTGTCGAGGGCACACTCGGACTGCTCACCGGGAGCCTCGCACTCACTGCTGACGCAGCGCACTCTGTCGCCGATCTTCTCGCAAGCGGTGTCGTCTTGATCTGGGGCCGATCCGCCTTCGACGATGCTGACGACTCACATCCGCATGGACACAATCGGTTCGAACCGCTCTCTGCGCTCTTCGTTGGCGGCGTCCTCGTTCTTCTCGGACTCAAACTCTTGTACGATGCAGGTCACTCAATTCTTACTGGAGTCTCTGTCAAGTACAGTATTTGGCTCGTACTCGGGCTCCTGTTCACAGGTTCGGAGGATGTCGAAAATACAAGCGAGATGGTGGCGAGAGTCGTTGTTTGAGGTTGAGAGGAGTGATGGTTCGACAGGATCAATGCATGGGTCGGTTGGACACCCTAGAAGCTGGAGAGTTGGAGTGAGAGAGCGGGACTCGGGAGGGCGTTGTCACTCCCGAGTCCCGCGGTCCGGTCGGTTCGATTTGGTTGTTCGGCGGTCAGTCTGGGGGAGCGAGGCAGAAGCCGACGAGTTCGACAATTTCGCCAGCACGGAGTGGTGGCTTTTCGCCGAGGTTGACCGACAGCGCCTCACGAAGCAGGAGGTTCGTGAGGCGCCAGACGTTGTACATGACGACGCCCAGAGTGAAGTACAGTAGTCGGACGCGGTAATCGGTGGAGGCTGTGGTCGGGAGGAAGTTGTGTTTGATAGTCTTGTATTCGCTTTCGATCTGCCAGCGCCAGCTGTATTGGGCGGTGAGTCCTATCACCTGATCTGGCGTTACGTCACGGTTCGTGGTGAAGACAGCATACTTGCCGTCTTCTTCGGTCGAAGGGACGTACATGAAGCTGAGTTCGTGTGAGCGACCGTCCACCGAGAGGGTAACCGCTCGCTCGACGGCTACGTCGGCGAGCGGGTGATCCTCAAGTTTCTCGATCTGGTCGATATCGGCTGCGTAGACCGGCCGCGGAATGAGATAGGTGATGTCGTGGCGGTCGATCACATCGCGGACTTCCATGGCATCGAACTCCCGGTCGGCGAAGAGCTTGTGGATCTCGACGTGCTGTTCAGCCTGTTCGAGCAACCCTTGGACAAGATCAGCTTTCGAGTGGTTCTCGATCTGGGAGGCGTCGCCTTCCCAGGCCGACGCCTCCCGAACGGGCTCGATTCCCAGGACGATCGGCGTGTCTTGGCCGATGATCGTTAGCGTCGCGAACTTGTAGCTGCGTCCCTCCTTATCGCCGCTGACCATCTCCGGGAACTCCTCCTTTGGAACTTTCTCCTGGTCGTTGACGATGACGACGTTGTCGTCTGGTTCGACGTCCTCATCGTCTTTGTAGGGTGAGGAGTAGAAGCTCCAGTGAGTGATATCGACCGCAGCGATGACGGGCTCGCGGAGCCCGTCAGTCGCGTCGATTTCTTCGAGCAGACACTCCAGTCCGGTGTGAAACGGTTCGAGGATTGCCTCACGGATGCGCTGCCAGTCGCGGGGCCGCTTACCGTCTGCAAAGTCGGGGAGCGTCGTCTGTTCGGCGGGTGCTGAAATCTGTTTCATCGTGCGGAGGTGTGTATCGCCGTGAGGTGTTTTGTCCCAGTCGCTGAGCCGATCGAACCGCCGACGTGGGGTCGTCGTCCCCACGTCGGCAAGGTTGAGGTACGCCTGACGTTCGAAGAAGAGGTCATCGGGATACCGTGCGTTGGCTGCGCGGTCGGTCTCGAAAGCGTCGAGTCCGCGGTCACGGGCAGTCCGGATCGCCTGCATGATGTGCTCGTCAGTGACGCCCTCGTCACTGACTTCGCCGGGATCGAGACGTGGCTCTCCATCTGAGATGATGTCGTGGTCGGCGGCCACCGCCCGTATCTCGCGGGCGGTGGCCTCAATCGATTGGCGGTCACCCAGAGTTAACCGGCGTCGCCACATGTAGTTGATCGCCTGCTGGGTCGGTGCTCGGCCGAGTTCGAACCGGATGAAGACGTAGGCTGTTCCTTTCAGTCGGCGGTGGAGTTCGCTGTCATTGAATCCGCGCGCGTACTGGTAGATGAACATCCGCACGACCGACTCGAAGGCGAAGTCGGTCGTGCTAGTCCGTCCATACCGATCGGAAAACGATCCTTGCGAGACGTCAAGGGCGGCGATTACGCGCGTAATGTGGTCGTGGAGCGTGCATAGTTCCTCAGCCTGTTCAACCAGGGCATCCACCGCGACGTCCGTCTGTGGCGTCGGCATACGGAATGCCGACGCCGCTCCCGACTGAGTGTGACGATAATCCGTCGTATCGCTCCGCTAGTGCTTTGTATTCTGCCATCCTCCGAACCTGTGCCTGTTGAGACACCATCAGTAGTTGAGACTGGCAATCTCAATGCATATGCTCGAACCGATCAGTTTCATGAACAGGATTGTTGGCAGAATCCT
>NZ_JBUXKW010000005.1:0-577063 GCF_055271655.1 Haloarcula sp. HT12 | reverse complement strand
TTCTCCTGGACGCTCGGGTCCCGAATGCAACGGTGGGACTCGTGCAACACCAGGTGGTAGTCCACGTCAGAAATCCAAGTGATATCGGCATCCGCCTCTCCATTCAGTTCGTCTTCCAGGCTCTTGATTGCGCCCGCACCGGCATATCCCGACCCCAGCACGACCACGTTCTCTGTCATAGGCCACTCTCCGGAGTCATCCGATACAAACCCTTTGGAATCGGTCCACGGCTCCGCTGTTGTCCTCGCATGCTGAATCACGGTCGTGATCCAGGCCTCTAAGTTTACAGTCGCCTTCGGTTGTACTACTGGGATAAAACAGCGCCTACCGTTGGATCAGAGATCCCCTAATTACCGTTTTGTAGGCACGATCCGGTCCTTCACGCCGGTCTGAGCAGCGAGGGCAGATGGAACCAATAGGCAGCACAAGGGTGTCCTGACGGTTAGAGTGCCTCGACGCCAGGGCGGTCGGTCTCACTCGGGGTGGCCCACGTAACGGCATTGTGTAATAGCCGCTGAACGACCGGCTGGTGGTACACTGGAAACGTCTCGTGGCCAGGTTGAAAGTAGAATATCCTCCCTGCATCGCGATGATAGCAACACCCGCTGGGAAACACCGTGCCGTCGTCACACCAACTTACCGTTACCAGGGTGTCCGGTATCGGCAGGTCGAACCCCGTTCCGTAGATCTCGGCCCGTTCGAGTTCGAACTCCTCGGGGAGCCCGTCAGTAATGGGATGGTCCGCTTCGACGACCCAGAGGTGCTCTCGCTCCCCCTCTTCGCGCCAGCGCAAAGTGCCAGTCGTCCCCATGAGCGACTCAAACGGCTTCGATTCGTGACTGGAGTGAAGTGGAATGAACCCCATTCCGTCGCGGACTGCCCGTGCAACGCGGTTCGCGACCGCGTCACTGACGGCGTCGTGTGCGACATCGCCCCACCACAGCAACACGTCGGTTTCATCGAGTATCTCGTCGGTTAATCCGTGTTCTGGGTCGTCGAGTGTCGCTGTCCGAACGGTGTGGCCATAGGAGTCGAACATCGCAGCGAGCGTCGTGTGGATCCCGTCAGGGTACATAGCATGTGCCGGGCCTGTCGCCCGTTCGTGTTGGTTTTCGTTCCACACGGTGACTGAGGCCATACAAGAATACACTAAATAATTAGATAAATATATAGCTACTTGACCTTGGCTGAAAGTCGGTCGATCCGAACGTCGACTCTCGACTAGGTGTCCCTGTGATTGCATATACTGTGGCGCTGGTCGTCTCGAAAACCATTCAGCAATCCGATGTGTTATTTCCAATTCATACGGTTTGAGCGTCCGATTTGTCGACCTATAGTACTGGTTGAAACTGCCTGTTCCGACGGTCCAAGTCCCTCAAAACACGAGAATGTCTGTACAGACGTGATTTATATAGAGCGGCCCTCCGACCGCGTCACTGGCTTGGTCAGCCATCTATCACACCCAGCAGTCAGACGATGCGGTGGGGGTATCGACGGACTCAGTACACTCCCAAAGCACTGCTTTCCAGTAAGCTAACCCACGGCTAAAGCCGTGGGCTTTCAGCGTGGACTCCCGCTCGGGCCGAATTGTCGGCAGGAGGCTCATACTCTCCATTCGCGTTCAACATCCCGCTGTTCAAGCGCACGCCTACGGGTGCGCCTCCGCCGTCCCCAGTTTGGTTCCGGCGGAGATACCGCAGTCCGATGTTCTTCGCGGCGTTGTAGTCTGCGTGGTTCTGGTAGCTACACTTCAGGCACTCGAAGCTCTCGCCGTCGCGGTTGTCAGGGTGCGTGAACCCACAGTGAGAACATCGCTGCGACGTGTTCTCAGGGTCCACCTGTTCCACGTTGATACCGCATAGCTCGGCTTTGTACTCGACGTACTGGTACAGCCGCTCAAACGCCCACTTGTGTCCCCACGATGCACCGGGGAGCCGGTCGCGGATACCAGTCAGTTGCTCGAACGCTATCACCGTACAGCCGTGGTCTGTGGCTTCTGCGAGGATTTCGTTAGCGATACGATGGAGCATCTGTGTGAACCGCCCAGTCTCTTTGCGACCGACAGACTGGATGTTCTCGTGCGCCCACCGCGTACCACACTTTCCGAGATCGCCACGTTGCTGTTCGTATTCGCGCCGCCAGTGGTCGAACTCCGCGCCACTCCAGAACGTTCCGGTTGATGTGACCGCGAGCTGGTTCACACCGAGGTCAACGCCGAGGACCGTTGGGTGCCCGGTCGTCTCTTGTTCCGGTGTGTCAGACTCCACTTCCGCCTTTGTGCGGATGTGAAGGAACCATTCGCTGTCCTTGTGGTGTAACTCTGCCCCAGTCACCTCGTAGTCGTCGGAAAACAGGTACTCGGTGTGGGGAGTGTCCCGCTCGTCGTCGGGCAGGACGTACTGGGCGTCGATTCGTCCATCTATCGTAGCAAGCGAAGCGTGGTCGTCATGAAAGGTAGCACACCGCTTGTCATACACGACAGTCGGTGCTGAGAAGTGTGGCTTTCCGGCGTACTCGTCCTGTTGCCACCGTGCGACGACGCCCTTACACGCATCAGCGGCTTTGTTCCGGGCGGCTTGAACGTGCTGGCTGTGGAGCCGTGTTCGGTTACGTATCTCGTCGTAGGTTTCTTCATGCAACGTGGTCTTACTGGTTTCCACGTATTCACCGTCGAAGGCATGGTCTACGACGCGATTTGCCGCCCACAGAAACTCGTCTACTGTCTCACGCAGGAGCGCGGCGTCGTCACTGTCAACGTCGAGTTTGACCGGGACAGTGCGCCGCACATCCATACTTCATATGTATTGCTGTTGGTTCAAGTACGTTGGGGAGTAGGCCGGGCTGTTGTGTAGTGGTTTGGTCCCCGGAGCTTACGCGCTTCCTCCCACCCCTGCAGGGGTGGGTTTCCGCGCTGTGTCCGCTATGAGCTCCGCCCACCTGTACAGGGGTAGTTATTAGCCGTCCGCGGCCGAAATATCGACAAGATATGAGTGATTCACCGGAGAAGCTCTCCGTCTGGTGTGCCGGCGAAGAGTGGTGTCCGATAACCACGACGGCCTCCCTTATCGGAAAGAAGTGGCACCCAGTTATCATTCACCGACTGCTCGAGAACGGACCGTCAGGATTTAACGAACTCAAAGAGAACGTCGACGGGATTTCTTCCAAAGTACTCTCTGACAGCCTCGAAGATCTGCAGGAGAAAGGGCTCGTCGACCGAGAAGTGATCAACGAACAGCCGTTTCGCGTCAATTACTCGCTGACCGAACACGGGGAGTCACTGGAGCCCGTAATCACCGAAATGGCGGCATGGGGACAGACCTACCTGCAGGAGCCGGCAGAGTCCGACGAGTCAGCAGAGTAGCGCCCGCGGGCAATACCTTTTGTCGCTGCCCGGCGAAGGTCCGGATATGCCTGTCAGTTCTGCCGACGAACTCCGAGAGATTCTCGAACTGGACCGCGTCGCCGTCGTCGGGTGTTCGACCAGCCCCGGCAAGGACGCCCATGAGATCCCGAAGTACCTCCACGAGCAGGGGTACGAGGTGGTTCCGATCAACCCCTTCGCCGACGAGATCTTCGGCCAGAAAGCGTACGACTCGCTCTCGAAGGTTCCCGGCGAGATCGATATCATCGACGTGTTCCGGCCAAGCGACGAGGTCAGCGACATCGTCGACGCGGCGCTGGACCGGGACGACGACGCCGTTATCTGGCTCCAGCTCGGCATCCACGACGACGACGCCGTCGAACGCGCCGAGGCGGCCGGTCGCCGCGTCGTCCAGGACCGCTGTATGAAGCCGACCCACCAGCAACTGATGGCCTGAGCGGACAGGCGACGGCTGGCTGCGGCTGACGAAACCGCCGCCCGGTACGGTTTAGTCCGTGGCTGGGCCACATCCGGAGTATGCTGCCGTGGGAGGCAGAGGCGTACTGGCTCGTCAGGGTCCTTTTCCACCGGGGGCTGGCGGTCATCTACTTGCTGGCGTTTCTCGTCGCGGCCACGCAGTTCCGTCCGCTCGCGGGTGAAAACGGCCTGCTGCCGATACAGCAGTACGTCGAGCGCCACACGTTCCGTGACCGTCCCAGCCTGTTCTACTACTATCCGAGCGACCGCGCCATCGGGGTCACGGCCTGGACCGGTGTGGTCCTCTCGGGGCTCGCGCTCGTCGGACTCCCGTCGTGGCTCCCGAGCCCGTACGCGGTTCCGGTGTCGATGCTACTGTGGCTCACCCTGTGGGCACTGTACCTCTCCTTTGTCAACGCCGGCCAGACCTTCTACGGCTACGGCTGGGAGTCGATGCTGCTGGAGACCGGCTTCCTCGCGGCGGTTCTCGGCGCGGGGTCGACGGGGCCGCCGGTCGTCGTGATCTGGCTGCTCAAGTGGGTGCTGTTCCGCAATATGTTCGGGGCGGGGCTCATCAAACTGCGCGGGGACGACTGCTGGCGGGACCTCACCGCGCTGGACTACCACTACGAGACACAGCCGATCCCGAACCCGGTGAGCTGGTACGTCCACCACCTGCCTGACCGGTTCCACCGACTGGAGGTGCTGGGAAACCACGTCGTCGAAGTCGCCGTGCCGTTCCTCTATTTCGCGCCCCAGCCCTGGGCGTCAGTGGCGGGGCTTGCAACCATCGGCTTCCAGGGCTGGCTCATGCTGACGGGGAACTTCTCGTGGCTCAACGCCCTCACAATCGTCCAGGCCATCGCGACGTTCAGCGACGGCGTCCTCACGTCGGTCCTCCCGGCCACCACGCCGAGCGTGACTGCGCCGCCGCTGTATCTGCAGGCGATTGCTGTCGTGCTCGCCGCAGTCGTTCTCTGGCGCAGCGTCGACCCGGTCCGGAACATCCTCTCGGAGCGGCAGGTGATGAACACCGCCTTCGACCCGCTCCGATTAGTCAACACCTACGGCGCGTTCGGCTCGATTACCCGCCATCGATATGAGATCGTCGTGCAGGGGACCACCGACGACGTCGTCACGGCCGACACGGAGTGGCGGACCTACGAATTCAAAGGCAAGCCTACGGACCCCGGCCAGCGGCCGCGGCAGGTCGCGCCGTACCACTACCGGCTGGACTGGCAGCTGTGGTTCGCAGCGATGGCTCCCTCGCCCCGTCGTAGTGCGTGGTTCCTCGTGTTGCTGGACCGGCTGCTGGCCGGCGACGAGGCCACCGAGAAACTGCTCGCCTCGGTGCCGTTCGCGGAGACGACACCCACGCACGTCCGCGCGGTCCGCTACCGATACCGGTTCACGACGCCCGAGGAGCGCCGCGAAACCGGCCGGTGGTGGAAGCGCGAACGCGTCGGCACCTACGTCAGCCCGGTCAGCGAGGGCGACCTGCAACTCGCCCGGGTCTGAAACGGGCCGTCAGTTCGAGTCGTCCCTGCGCGCCGGCGGGGTCTTCGACATGAGTTTCCCCCATTTCGAACGGTTATCGGCGACCTGTCGATAGGCCCGCTCGCGGAGCCGTTCGTAGTCCTCGAACTGGCTGAAAAACGAGACCAGCGGCCGCGCCGGCTTGCCCATGTCGGTGTAGGTGAGCGCTGTCTCGATGGACTCCCCACAGGAGTACACCTCGTCGTCGGTCACCAGGTGCGAACAGGACTCGTAGTCGTCTGGCAGGCGTGCCAGCAACTCGTCGTCGAGTTCCGAGAAGCCGATGATTTCGAGGTCTGACCGCTCGTCGATGAAGTCCGCCCACCACGTACAGAAGCCGCAGTCGTCGTCGTAGACGAGCGTTGCGTCGCTCATACGTTATGTAGGCGCCCGAGGCACAAACACCTGTGGTTCACGCCGGCAGGAATTTACCGCCGGTCGACACAGATGCAGGTATGGAGCGGTTCGTCACACTGGTCGTGGCCGGCGGACTAGCGCTGGTGGCTGGGCTCTGGATGGTCCGGCTACGACCTTCGCTCTCGCCGGGCTGGCTCGGCGGGGCCGCGCTCGCACTCCTGGGACTGGTCGTCCTCGGCGTCGGTATCGGTCGGGAACTGTCGCCCGACTGGTGACCCCCTGACCGGGACGCCAACTGTTTTGCCCGCTCCTCTCTTCAGAGCGGGTATGGACGAAAATGCGGTCGCCGAACTCATCGAGGAATCGCTTCCGGAGGCACGGGCGACGGTCACCACACCGCGGGACCCGGACGACGACAAACACTACGCGGTACGCGTGGTCTCGCCAGCGTTCGAGGGTGAATCGCTGGTCGACCAGCACCAGCTTGTCCACGACGCGCTGGGCGACCATCTCACGCGTGACATCCACGCCATCGAGCTGACGACGCTGACGCCCGAAGAAGCCGAGTAGCCGGGTATCCCGGTGACGCGGCCTCCCCTGCCCCGTCGGTACGCCTTTATTGCCGACGCCGTTAGTGAGGGTATGGCATTCGAGCCCGAAGAACTCTCGCCCGAAGAAGTCACGGATCAGGTAGACAGCGTCATCGAGGACAACGAGGTCGTCCTGTTCATGAAAGGCAACGAGCTGATGCCACAGTGTGGCTACTCGAAGAAGGCCCTCGGATTGCTGCAACAGCACCGCGACGACATCGAAACAGTGGACGTACTCAAGGCGACCGACGCCTACCGGGAGGCCCTAGAGCGCCACAGCGGGCGCGAGACGATTCCACAGACGTTCGTCGACGGGGAGTTCATCGGCGGGAGCGATATCCTCGAACAGCTCGACGAACGCGGCGAACTCGCGGACAAAGTCGGTCAGGAAGCGCCGTTCTGAGGCCCGGTCGACGGCGTTACTCCTCGTCTTCGTCTTTCATGTCGCCGAGCTTATCGACGAGGTCACTCGTTGACGCCTCCGTCTCGAAGGAAACCGACCCGTCGTGGTCGTTTTCGTGGACCGCAACGCCGTCGCTGTCGTCTGCGTCTACGTCGTTGTCCTTCTGTTCGGATTCATCGTAGCTACCAAAGCCCATATAGATACATCTTGCAGTCGCACACTAAAACTCGCCGGTTCTTGCCAATGTACGGGCCGTACTGACACAGCAAAACAAGCAAAGGTTCTTTACCGTGGTCGCACTCCCGCTAGATAACGGCAATTGAGGGCCGTGGTTTTCCGACGGCTATCGGGCCTCCATCTCCAAACTTATGAGTTCCGCAGACGAAACACTTGATCGAATCAAAGCACAGGTCGAAGAAGAGACACCGGACGACATCGAAATCGATTCCGTCGCTTTCGAGGGGCCGGAACTGGTTATTTACACGCCGGACGCACAGACGGTCGCCAACCGCGACGGTATCGTCCGGAACCTCGCTCAGACGCTCCGAAAACGGATCAACGTTCGCCCTACGCAGGGAGCCCTCGTACCGCCGAACGAAGCCCGGGCTCGAATCACGCAGACGATCCCCGAAGATGCGGGCGTCCAGAACCTCGATTTCGACCGCCAGACCGGCGAGGTGTTCATCGAGGCAGAAAAACCGGGACGGGTCATCGGCCGCCACGGGGCGACGCTGGACGAGATTTCCGCCTCCGTCGGCTGGACCCCTGAGGTCGTCCGGACGCCGCCGATGGAGTCCTCGACCGTCTCGAACGTCCGGAACTACCTCAAACAGGAACGCGAAGAACGACGGGACATCCTCCAGCGCGTTGGCCGCCAGATCAACCGCCCAACCACGAGCGACGAGGACTGGGTGCGACTCACGACGCTGGGCTGCTGTCGTGAGGTCGGGCGCGCCGCCTTCATCCTCTCGACGCCCGAATCCCGCATCCTCATCGACTGCGGCGACAAACCCGGCGCCGAGGGCGAGGTCCCGTATCTCCAAGCGCCCGAGGCGCTCGCCGCGGGGCCGAACTCCCTCGACGCCGTCGTTCTGACACACGCCCACTTGGACCACTCCGCGCTCATTCCCATCCTCTTCAAGTACGGCTACGACGGCCCGATTTACACGACCGCACCGACGCGGGACCTGATGGGGCTGCTCCAGCTGGACTACCTCGACGTGGCCTCCAAAGAGGGGCGGACACCGCCCTACGAGAGCCAGCAGGTCCGGGACGCGCTGAAACACACGATTCCGCTGGAGTTCGGCAACGTCACCGACATCGCGCCCGACATCAAACTCACGATGCACAACGCCGGTCACATCCTGGGCTCGGCGGTGTGTCACTTCCACATCGGCGAGGGGCGGTACAACGTCGCCTTCTCCGGGGACATCCACTACAAGGACACCCGCCTGCTCGACGGCGCGGTCAACGACTTCCCGCGGGTGGAGACGCTCGTGCTCGAGTCGACCTACGGCGGCAAGAACGACTACCAGACCGACCAGTCAGACTCCGAGCGAGTCCTCAGAGACGTCATCAACGAGGCCTACGAGAAGGACGGCAAAATCCTGATTCCGGCCTTCGCCGTGGGTCGGTCCCAGGAACTCATGCTCGTCCTCGAAGAGGCGATGCGGAAGGGCGACATCCCGACGATGCCGGTGTATCTCGACGGGATGATTCGGGAGGCGACGGCCATCCACACTGCGTATCCGGAGTATCTGCGGGACGACCTCCGACAGCGCATCCTCTACGAGGACGAGAACCCCTTCCTGGCCGAGCAGTTCGAGCAGGTCGACGGCGGCGACGAGATGCGCCAGGACATCGCCGACGACGAGCCGGCGATCATCCTGACCACCTCCGGGATGGTCACCGGCGGCCCCGTGATGTCCTGGCTCCGACTACTGGGCAGCGACCCGAACAGCACGATGGCCTTTGTCGGCTATCAGGCCGAGGGGACGCTCGGTCGCCAGATCCAGCGTGGCCAGGACGAAATCACGCTGGGCGACACGAGCGGCCCGCGTGCCGAGCGGGTCAGCCTCAGGATGGGCGTCGAGACGGTGGACGGCTTCTCCGGCCACGCCGACCGGCAGGGGCTGGAGTCCTTCGTCGAGACGATGCACCCGCGACCGGAGAAGATCCTCTGTGTCCACGGCGACGCGTCCACGACGAACCAGCTGTCCTCGGCGCTGTACCAGAAGTTCAACATGCGGACACACAACCCGAAGAACCTCGAAACGTTCCGGCTATCCTGAAAGGTCAGCTCTCGTCCGAGAGGTTCAACCCGGCGAACAGCCGCGCCGAGATCACCTGCTCGACGATGTCGACGAGTACGGTGTCGTCGCTCGTGTAATCGGCGAAGATGCCAAGCGGCACCTCGCCGCCGGCCATCTCGCGGTGGCCGCCCGCGCTTCCGACATCGCCCAACGAGTCGTTCAGCACGTCACCGATGTTGACCCGGGAATCAGTCGACCGGGCGCTGAGCTGGATGGTGTCCTCGACGATACCGAAGACGATGGCCGTCTCGACGCCCTCCAGGGTCGCCAGGTAGTCGGCCGCCTGCGGCAGGGCGTCCCGCTCCGGCGTCCGCCCGACGTGTGAGATCAGCACCGACCCGCGGACCGTCCGGTTTCCGATGGCATCCGCGATGGCGTCGACGGTCGCGCCGCTGACTGACGGCGAAGAGAGCTGTCGAAGCAGGTCCGCGTCGGCCGTTTCCGTCAGAAAGCCGGCGGCCCCGTACTCGTCCGGGGTCACGCCGCGCAGGAACCCCAGCGTCTCCCGACGGATCGCAAACAGCAGCGCGGTCGCCAGCCGATCGTCGAGTTCGATCTCGAGGTCCTGCAGGTACTCTGTCAGTATCGTCGCCGTCGCCCCGCTCTCCACGCGGTGGTCGACGAACCGGGCTCGGATGTCCTCGGCGGGATGGTGGTCGATGACGATGTCGACCGAGACGTCTTCGGGAACCCGGTTGTTCGACCCGGGTATCGAGTGGTCGACGAAGGCAAGCAGTTCCGAGGACGCCCGGTCCGTCACGTCGGCCGCGTCGAACTCCTGAAGGTCCATCTCTAACAGATTGACGAACGAGCGGTTCTGCTGGTGGGAGATCTCGCCGCTGTAGAGGATGCGCCGCTCGTCGATACCGACGGCAGCCGCGATGCGGCCGAGCGCGAGCGCGCTGGCCAGACAATCGGGGTCGGGGTTGTTGTGACAGACGATGGTGAGCGACTCCGCTTCTCCGAGCAGGTTTTCGAGTTCCGTTGCGGGGCGCATCTATCAGCCGACGCTTCGGGCTCCTAGTACAAGCGTGTGGGGGCCAGCCGCCACGTCACAGCCGGGACCGAAGCTGCTGGACGAGGACGCCGAGGACGAACGCGAGCCCGAGGTTGACAAGGACGCCGAGGGCACCGATTGCCGCGACGACCACCAGATCGTCCGTTCTGGAAACGCCGGTCCAGCCCAGTTGAAGCGCGATGAGGACCAGAATGACGCCGAGCAGTGCCGTCGGATAGGCCGCGATGACGCCGACGGCGAGGAAGGCGGTGAGGATGTAGCCCGCACCGAGTATCAGGTTCGCGCCGGACGTTCTCGCGCCGAAGGCGTACTTCCCGGCGA
The DNA here is from genome assembly GCF_055271655.1 of Haloarcula sp. HT12. Lineage (NCBI taxonomy): Archaea > Methanobacteriati > Methanobacteriota > Halobacteria > Halobacteriales > Haloarculaceae > Haloarcula > Haloarcula sp. HT12. The sequence continues at coordinate 566,688 of NZ_JBUXKW010000005.1, read as the reverse complement.
CGCCGCCGCTCCCGTGACACATCGGGAACGCGCCGAAGGGGACCGCGGCCAGGTTCATCAGCCCCATGCTGTTCGAGAGCTGGTCCGCGGACACGTCCCGGTCGAAGTAGTCCGCGAGCAGGACCGACGTGGCGAGGGCGGCGTTGCCGACCGTGACTGCGAGCTGAGCGAGGACTGCCTCCGCCGTCTGTGCCGACAGCGTCATCGTCGGAAGCATGAACATGGCGTCGGCGGCGGGGACGGCCGGCGTCGGCACCCCGGTTTCTGCGAGGGCGATGGTGACACCAATGACGAAGACGGCAAAGGCGCTCTGGCCGCTGTAGCCGACGACTGCGAGGACCGCCACCACGCCGACGGCGACGGCTACGAGCCGCGGGTCGCTGAGTCCGAGACCCACCCCGGTCTCCAGCAGGACCAGCGCGACGCCGAGTTGCACCCCGCGGACGACGGTGTCGTCGACGTACCGATTGACCGTTCCGAGCGACCGCGTGGTTCCGAGCGCGACCAGGATGCCGGCCAGCAGGAGCCCAGCGACGACGAGTTCGCCGGTGGAGATGGTTCCCGCGATGACCAGCGCGGCGAAGGCTTTCATCGGCTCGATGGAGATGGGGACGCCGTAGTACAGCCCCCAGACGACCTGAAAAACGCCGAACCAGACGAGCATGACCGGGAGCGAGAGCTCCGTCAGCACGGCGACGGCTACGACGACCGGGAGCACCGTCGCCGAGTCCCCGACCGCGCCGGTCAGTTCGTTCCACGACAGCGAAACCGTGGTCTGGTCGCGGAAGGGGAAACTCATCCTGGGCCGGTTTTGACGATGGAACAGTAAGAGCGTTTGCCCGGGGCGGCCGCTACTCCGAGTACTCGTAGGGCGCGCGGTCCCCGTCGGTGTCGATGTATTCCTCGTTTATCTCCCACTCGCCGTCATCGGTCTCGACCATGTACTCCCCATAGTAGGGGACCCGGGTGTCGACCGTCTCGCGGAACGCGGCCCGCATCGACTCCTTCGTGGTGCCGATATCCCGCAGGTCGTCGTTGCGGTTCAGACAGCCCTTGAGGTAGCCGTCGTGCGTGAGGCGCACGCGGTGGCAGTTCGCACAGAAGTTCTCGTTGCCGACGGGGTCGACGATCTCGACCATGCCGCTGTTCTGGTTGTTGACCGGCTCCGTCCGTACGCCGCCGTCGGACGCGGCCAACGAGGTGGTAGCGCCGCTCCCTTCGGTCGCCGCCTCGTTGCTGTGTATCCAGTAGCGCTTGCGGTCGTGCATCTCGCGGTGTTCGACCGTGTCGGCGCGGTCTTCCAGCCAGTCGTGGACGCGGTCGATGTCGATGGCCCACTCCGGGTGGCCGGCCAGCTCCGGCATGTACTCGATGAGCTGGAGCTGGAGGCCGGGGTTCTCGGCGACGTGGTCGACCATCTTCGGGACGTAGCCCGCGGTCGGCTCAAAGACGACCATGTTGAGCTTCACCGGTTCCAGGCCGGCGTCCAGCGCCGCTTCGACGCCTTCGAGGACGCGGTCGTAAGCCCCGCTCTGGGTCAGTTCGGCGAAGGCCTCGCTGTCCAGCGCGTCCTGCGAGACGTTGACCCGCTCGAGGCCCGCGTCAACGAGGTCCGGGGCGCGACCGGGGAGGAACGTGCCGTTGGTCGTCATCGACACCTCCATCTCGTCGGGGGCGCGCCGGACGATCTCCTCTAAGTCCTCCCGGAGCATCGGCTCTCCGCCCGTGAACTTCACCGAGTCGACGCCGAACTCGGCGGCGACTTCGAGGAAGGCGACGATCGTGTCGGCAGTCAGTTCGTCGTCCTGTGCCTCCATCGGGCCCCGTGTGTCTCCCAAGCCCTCGTTGTGACAGTAGACGCAGTCGAAGTTACACCGGTCGGTAAGGGAGACGCGGACACCGGACACCTCGCGACCGAAGTCGTCTTCGAGCATTTCCTTGCTAACTATTCACAGCACATCCCCTTAAATGACGTGACTGGTCCGGTTCTGTCATCGCACACCAGGGTAACGGTTAATCCGATCACTATCGTGCAGTGGGTATGGACATCGTCGACGCGCTGGACGCTGAGCACGGGACCACCTGTTTCGTCGGCGCCGGGGGCAAGAAGACGACGATGGCGGCGCTTGCCGGCCGACTGGACCGCGCGGTTGTCACCGCGACAGTCCGGATCCCGATTTTCGACGGCTGGGTCGCGGATGTTGTCGTGACGGAAACCCCGCGGGTCGCTATCGACGGTGCGTCTGCGTGGCCGCTGGGTGTCGTCCCGGCACAGGAACGGCCGGACCGCTACCGCGGCTACGACCCGGCGACCGTCGCCGACCTGGCAGACGTCGACCACCCGATTCTGGTGAAAGCCGACGGCGCGCGGATGCGTGAGTTCAAAGCGCCGAGCGACCGCGAGCCACAGCTACCCTCGACGGCATCGACTGTCGTTCCCATCGCCAGCGCCCACGTCGTCGGCGAACCCCTGACGGACGACATCGTCCACCGGGTCGACGAAGTCGCCTCGATTACAGGGCTCGACCCCGGCGACGAGATCCGGCCGCAGGACGTCGCCGTGGTGCTCGCAGGTGACCGCGGCGGGCTGAAGGACGTGCCAGCCGACGCGACCGCGATTCCACTGCTCAACATGGTCGACGACGAGGGACTCGAAGCGAGTGCGCGGGCCGTCGCCGAGGAAATCCACGGGCGCGCCGATGTCCCGCGCGTCGTGCTCGCGGAGATGCGAGCAGACGACCCGCTCGTCGCTGTCGTCTGAGTACGGCCGGCCGCAGCGGCCCTTAGAGCCGCTCGATAGCGGCCTCGAACTCCTCGCGAGTGTTGAGATTCTCGAACGTGTCCAGTGTGGTGTGTTCGAGTACTTCCTCGCGCTCGACCACGACGTAATCGAGGTCGAACAGCGGTTCGACGACCTTGTGTTCGCCGCGCTCCAGCGCCCGCCGACAGGCGTCGCCCATTGCGTCGGCGTGATACACTGCCTGTGTTGTCTGGAACCACTCATCCGGGCGCGGGACCGCGGCCTCGTGGGACGCCGCCCGCTCGAACAGGTAGTCGACGAACGCCGGGTCGACGAAGGGCATGTCACAGGCCACCACGGCGGCGTATTCGCTGTCGACGGCAGCCAGCCCGGTCGCGATGCCTGCCATCGGTCCCCGGTCGGGGTCCTCGTCGAGCGCGAAGGCCGGATCAAGGGCGTGGCCCGAAAGCGCCGCCTCGATGGCTTCGACCTGGTCCTCGCGGCAGTTCACCACGAGTTCGTCGACGATCTGTCCCAGTCGGTCGGCGACGCGGCGGATCATCGGCGTCCCAGCGAGGTCGGCGACGGCCTTGTCGCTGTCCCCGAACCGCGTCGACCGGCCGCCGGCGACGATGACTCCTGCGCGCATACCCCGTCTTCACGGGTCCGGTAGAAAGGTGCTTCGTGCATGATTGATTGGGGTAATCCTTTAGTCGACAGACGGCAGAGTGGCTGGTGATGACAGTAGCCAACCGGGACCGGATACTACGCGTCGACCTGTCGTCGGCGTCAGTCGAGAGCCATCCGGTTCCGGAGCGGTGGCGTCGGCAGTTCGTGGGCGGCAAGGGTCTGGGCGCTCGGTACCTGTACGACGAACTCGACGCCGGCACCGACCCACTAGGCCCCGAGAACGTCCTGTTGTTCATGCTCGGGCCGGTTTCCGGGTTACTCCCCGGCGAAACACGCTACGCGGCGGTCACGAAATCGCCCTTGACCGGCGGCTTCCTCGACTCCTACGCGGGCGGGACGTTCCCGGACACGCTGGCCGGTGCGCTACAGGACCACATCGGGATTCTGGTCACCGGGCGCGCCGCGGAGCCGGTCGAACTCGTCGTCGAGGACGACGGCGCGACGGTCGAACCCGCCGAGACGTGGGGCCAGGACACAGCCGAAACCGACGCGGCGTTTCCCGACGCTGCGGTGGCGTGTATCGGCCCAGCGGGCGAGCAAGGCGTCGCGTTCGCGACAATCGCCTCCGACGGCGGCGAACACCACGCCGGCCGGGGCGGTGCCGGGGCAGTGATGGGCGCAAAGCGGCTGAAGGCCGTCGTCGTCCGCGGCGACCCGCCGACGGACCTCGCGGAGCTACGGGAACAGTACGCAAAGCGGTACCGCGAGGGCGACACCGGACAGTGGCTCCACGCCAGCGGGACCGTCGAGACGGTGGATTTCGCCAACGAGGTCGGCGCGCTCTCGACGCGGGGCTGGGAGGACGGCCAGTTCGAGGGGGCCGACGGGGTCGGCATCGAGGCCGTCCAGGAACTCGCCGCGGGCCGGGAGTACGACGACGAGGGCAGCCCCGGCGGCTTCCGCGTCGAGACGGAGGACGGCGAAACCGTCCCGCGGGGCGCGACGGCGATGAGTCTCGGGGCCGGCCTCGGCATCGACGACTTCGACGCCGTGGCGGCGCTGGGCGAGACGTGCAACCGACTCGGCCTCGACCTCATCAGCGCCGGGAGCGCCGTCGCGTGGGCCATCAAAGCCGGCAACGCCGGTCTGCTGGAGGAATCGCTCGATTACGGACGTCCCGACGACGCGCGGGCGCTGCTGAACGAAATCGTCGCGCGGGAGACGACGCTCGGGGACGCCCTGGCTGACGGCGTCGACGCGGCCTCGGCCCGTCTGGGCGGGGACGACCTCCTGCCGACGGTCAAGGCCATGGAACTGCCCGCGTACGACCCCCGCGGCGCGCGGAGCATGGCGCTGGCGTATGCGACCAGCGACCGCGGGGCCTGTCACCGGCGTGCGCTCCCCATCGAGCGGGAGGCCTTCGACGGCGACTGGAGCCCCGAGCGGGCGGCCGCCGCTGTCATCCGCGAACAGGACCAGCGGTCGGTGCTGTGGTGTCTCGTCGTTGACGACTTCGTCGGTGATGTCTTCGACGACCTCGGCGCGGAGTGGCTCGACGCCGTCGGTCTGGACGCGGACGGCGACCTCGCGACGGTCGGCGAGCGGGTGTGGACGCTGACACGGCTGTTCAACGTCCGCGAGGGCGTCTCGCGGGCCGACGACGAACTCCCGGCGAAACTGCAGGAACCGCTCGACTCGGGACCGAACGCGGGCGCGGCAATCGACACCGAGTCCTTCGACGCGATGCTCGACGAGTACTACAGCCAGCGCGGCTGGGACGCCGACGGCCGGCCCACCGCCGAGACAATCGAGCGGCTCGGCCTCGTGGACGCCGTCGATCAATCGACACTACCAGCGGACACGACACTCGGAGAATGACAGACGAAATCGATCTCGACGAACTCAACGTACAGGACGACGAAGAGACGCCGAACCGGGGCGACTGGTTCTGGAGCGGCGAGGGCGACCCCGAAGACGAACCGGATTCCGGGACCGCGTCGGTTCGACCAGACAGCGACGCCGAGACCGAGAGTCCCGATGCAGCCGCAAGTGCGGATACTGATGCGGACACTGGTGTCGAGGTGAACGGAGGAGACACTGCCAGTGCGGACCCCGTCGGCCAGGCGGTCCCTCACGTCCCGCGGGAGAACAAGGACAAGCCGGTCGGCATCCCGACCGACAGCGGCGGCGCGGGCGGCGCGGCCGCGACAAATACCGACCCGGCCTCAAACGTCGCGGAGGACCCAGCCGCCGGCGGGGAGTCCGTCGAAGCGAGCGGGCCTCACGGCGGCGGCATCGACGACATGACGATGGCCGTGACCTACGACGCGGCCCGGCAGTTCGCGGACCCTCAGCGGGTCTTTCAGGAGGCGCGAGCGTGGGCCGACTGGGTCGGCATCGTCGGCGACGTCGACGCCTTCGTCATCAACAAGTTCCAGCGCGACAACGGCATCGACGCCGACTTCTTCAGCGGCGCGGGCCAGGAGCCGGCCGAACGCCTCGCCGACATCGACGAGCACTCGATGTTCTACGCCGAGCGGATGGTGCTGGTCGGCCGGCCGGACGACGAACCCATCGCCGAGCGGACGGGCTGGGAGTTCATCCCGCTCGCCGACGCCGCCGAGAAGGCGGACTGGGAACTCGCGACGGAGTGAGTGTACAGACCGCTGGATACGCTCGTCCTCAATAGTTATCCGTTCTGCCAGACCAACGGATCGCATGAACGAATCTACCCGGGCGCGACTGATCGGCGGGGCGATGGTTCTCGTCGGCCTCGTTCAGGCGATACTCGGGACCAGACAGGGCGACACAGTCTTTGCCGGTCTCGGCGGAACGTATGCCCTCATCGGCGTCGCGTACCTCTATGTCCACGGTCGCTCGACCCCAGGGTGACCGACGCACAACGCCGTACGTTTATAACACATGATCGTCAATGTCATACACGAACGACAATGACACTCCGAACCGCGGTCCAACAGTCGAAGATACTCACGTTCGTGGTACTGGGTGCCTTCGTCTGGCTGTTACTGACACTGTTCGAAGTACTGTCGACCCTCGACTTCACGACCGGCACGGCATCGTTCGTCGGCCAGAACGCGCTGGGTGGCATCGCCGGAGTGATGGTGTTAGCCATCGTTCTCGGGGCGCTCGTGGTCCTGTACTCCGAGATCACCGAGGCAGACCCGGCTCCACAGTCCTGGCCCCCATCCGAAGAATGACGTACTACAGTTGCGAGGAATGCGGCCAGATGATCGACCTCTCGGCGTTCGAGGGGCAACCGCGCCGACAGAACTGTCCGGTGTGTGAGGAGACGACGCTCTGGACGCCCGAGTTCGAGGGCGAGGGGGTGTCGTTTTGACGCTCGCCTTCGAGGTGAGCGACCGCCTGTACGAGGCGGCCGAAGAGTGGGCCGACCGGCGGCTAGAGGAGATCGACGAGGCGATGGAGACCAAGGTCGAGCAGGCGCTGCTGGAGATCGAACACCTCGTCTCACAGTCCCACGACGTGGAGTTCGCGGTCGACGGCCGCGAGATACGGTACGAACCGACCGAGGAACTGACCGCGTTGCTCCGTCGGCAGGCCGAGGAGAGCGGGATCGACGAGAGCGCGGTCCTGAAGATGCACGTCGATCTCTACGCCAACGCGTTCCTCGATGAAGTGACTGACGAGCAGAAACCGCCGGGGACGCCGTCGGAGTGACGGCATCAAAACTTAAGCCCGGTCACTACGACTGGTGACATACAATGGCACACGAAGAAACAGAATGGAAACCGAAGGGCGCGACAGAGACGTTCAACGACTTCGAGGTCTGGGACCACGGCGTGTGGCCCAACGACGTGAACCAGAACGACACGACCGCTGAAGCCGACGACGAGGAGTAACCCACCGCCGGCGTCCGGTCCAGTCTCACGCCGTTTTTGCGACCGCAGTCACCTCAAGAGCGACAGCTACGGGGCCGGGAAGGCCCGTTTGTCGCGCGGCGGGACGTAGAAGTTCGAGCGCGACGCGACCTCGATGAACTCCAGCAGGCCGTTGTTCTGTCGGTCCCGGAGGTCGTCGTGTTCCTCCCGGAGCCACCAGCCGTTCATCGCGTCCCGGACCTCCTCGAAGTCCCGCAGACGTTCCTGTAGCGACAGGAAGTGAAGCCCAGCCTGGCCGCCATCGACCGTGTTGAAATCCCGTCGGAGGATGATCGGCTCCCCGTCCTTGCGGGCGCGGGCGACCTTCTCGAAGTGCCCGACTTCGCCGTCCTCGCTCGCGTGTTCGCGGACCATGTCGGCGAAGGGGAGGCCACCCCTACCGATGTCTTCCGGGGAGAACTCCGCCGAAAACAGCCGCTTGACCTGATCGGACTGGGCGAGCTCCCACCAGTTGTCGAAGGCCTCGTTGATCCGCGAGAGGTGGATCGTCGTCCCGCCGGCGTAGGGGCCGTCGTCGATGGTGACGCGGTCCTCGCTGGCCTGTGTCCCCTTCCGGCCGGCGAAAAAGCCCGAGAACATATGGGACTCCTCGGGGATATCGTCGGGGACGCCCTCCGCGTCGGCGTGGGCCGCCGGGAGCCCCTCCCCGACGAACCCGCCGCGGCGGTCGGCGACGGAGAACACGTCGCCGAGCCGGCCCTGAATCTCCGCGTCCGCGAGCGTCGGCCGCGTGTCGAACATCGCCGACTCGGCGGCCGAGAGGTGTGAGGGAACGTCGCTCGCGAGGACGAGTATCGCGTCGAAGGACTGCAAGTCGGGGTCGTCCGTCCGGGAGAGGACCCGCGGGCTGCGTATCGGGGACGAATCGAGCGACCCGTACGTGTCGAAGTAGTTCGTCCCCCAGCCCAGCATGTGCAGGAGCCCATCACTGTTGAACTCGTAGGCGTCTTCCAGCGTTCGCATGGCTAGCTCGACAGTCTCCGCGGCCGCGTCCGACGGGGCGGCGTCGAGATCGAGCATGAACAGCCGGAAATGCCGCGGCAAGAGGTCGTTGCCGGCGGCGTCGCTCCGGAGGCGCGCGTTCCAGGCGTGTTGCCGTATCGGGAGTTCGTCGGCCCGTGGATTCGGGTCGAGGTCGCCCGTCGGCGACTCCGCTTGTCTGGCCAGCAGGGACGAACAGCCGCTGAGACCGGCCGCTCCGGTGAGCGCGGAGAGCCGAAGCAACAGCCCACGGCGGGAAGTCATGGTAGTATATCACAGGGATGGGCTACGCAGAGAAAAACTTTGTCTCAGAAGAACAGGTCGCAACGGTTTTTTACTCGTCAGTCCGTATCATTGCCCATGCTAACTACCCTCATGCATACGGAATCGGGACTTGACCTCCCGTTTCCACCCGACATGGGCGCGGCGGTCCTCGGTGTCGGGCTGGTCGTCCTCGTCGTCATCACGTACGATATCTATCAGCAGCACTACGCCGGGGAGGAAAGCTGATGGCGACCGAACAGTCGACCTCGCGGATCGACGCCGCGACGCTACTCGGATACCTGCGGACGCTCGTCTACACCCTCGCCACGCTTCTGGCGCTGTCGCTGCTTGTCGTCGGGACGATCGGCCTCATCGCCGAACTCAAGGGGAGTTGGCACTGGGCGATCCACCTCGAATCGACGATCAGCTACGTCGGCCTGTTCGTCAGCCGACTGCTCGTTGTCCTCATCCCGCTGTTCCTGGTCCTCGTCGTCGGTCGGCGGGTGGTCCCCGATGCGTGAGCGACTGCGCGCGGACCCCTTCGGCGTGCTCGCGGCGGCGTCGGTCACGCTCCTCTGCGTGCTGGTCGCGGGCGCGGGCGCGGTCGCGGTCATCGCCCGGTCGGTCAACACCTGGCGGTCGCTCTTTCTCATGGAACAGGCGATGGCGTTCCTGCTGCCGGCGGTGAAGGTCCTGATGGTCGTCGGCCTCGTCGCCAGCATGGGGCTCGTGCTCCGAATCCGGTAGCCGTTCGCTTAGCCGATCTGGGCGACGATCTCGTCCTCGAAGCGGACCAGCCCCTCGCAGATGAGCGCCGCCGCGAGGAAGAGGCCGTCGTCGGCCTCTTCGCGCATCTCGTCGGCGAAGTCGACGACCCACTCGCTGAGGTGTTGCTCGATGAACACCCGTTCGTAGCCGACGGTCTCCTCGTCCCCCTCGCGCTGGCGCTCGATGAGATACCGCAGGAACGCCATCTCGACGGCGACGAAGTCGTCCTCCTCGGGGTAGTCCTCGGGTGGTGACCACCCTGCCGCGGCGTAGCTGGCATCGACCTCGGCAAGGCCCTCGCCGATGAACTCCGTGTCCTCCCGGTAGTTGGTCTCGTGGGGCAACACCGGCGGCCGCGGGCCGACCAGCAGGTTCGTGTACTCCCGTTCGAGGTCGTCCTGCACCGCCGAAACCGACTGATCGGCGTTCTCGTCGATCCACGCCGCAAGCATCTCGAAGCCCTCGTCGAGCTGGTCGTTGATGGAGTCTTCCGGCAGTTGTACCTCGCCGGTCAACAGCCGCTCGATGAACGCTTCGTCGGGCACGTCCCAGAACACGTCGATGACGAAATCCACCAGTTCGAGGCGAGCCTCGTAGACGGCCGCGTCGTTCATCGTTTCTCCCCCTGGTCGAACAGCAGGCGACTCCGACAGTCGCTACAGTACTCGAAGACGCTGTGTTCGGCGTCGGGGGCCAGTCCCTCGACCTGGTCACCCACTTCGTCCTCGATCTTGTCGGCGGAGGCGACGCTGGTGAAGGGTTTGCCACAGCGGACACATTCCAGCATGTCGCCCTCGTGAACCGTCGTCCAGGCCTCGCCGTCGCGGTTCTCGGGGAGCAGGGAGAGGTCGAGCCCGTCGTGCATCGTGATCGCCGTCTCCGGACAGCCCTCCTCACAGAGACCGCAGTTGACACAGTCCGCGTGGTTGAACGCCAGTTCGCCCTGCCCGGTCCGCTTGATGGCGTCGGTCGGACAGAGGTTCGTACAGGTCGGCGTCAGCGTACACGAGTCGTTGACGTCCATGACGCCGAAGTCCTTCAGCCCGCGGATCACCTCGCGTTCGGGCTCGACGTGATCGAGGATGGTCCGGACGCTCTCCAGGGTCCAGCCGTGGGAGTCGAAGTCGGGGTTGGGGCGGGGTTCTCCGCGGTCCGTGTCGCTGCGGCCGGTCGCCTCGTAGTCGCCGGCCGGGATCGGTGTCTCGTCTAACCCGAACTCGACGAAGCCGGACAGCGACTCGACGAAGGCCTGTGGGTTGCCGGCCTCCGGCGCGAAGAAGCCAACGCGGTCGCCCAGCCCGAGGTCGGTCGTTGCCTGATTGAGCCGGTCGACTAGCTCCTGCTTGGGGTCGGGGCCGGAGTGCAGGCAGGAGCCGCCACAGCCGACGATTGCCACGCCGTCCGCGCCAGCGGCGAGCGCGTGCATGACGTGAGCCTCGCCGACGGTGTCCGTGCAGTTGACTTGCACCGGGAGGATGGGCGGGTAGTCGAGGTCGCCCGACCGAACGGCTTTGCGCCCGTGTGCCCGGAGCCGTTCGGCAGCGTACTCCGAGCAGACGAACGCGACGACCTGCGTCTCGATACCCCTGCTGTCACCCCGCGAGAGCAGCCCCTCGTCCGCGTCGTCTTCCAGCAGCGCCTCGACCTCGCGGGCGAGCCGCCGGTTCGAGGGCTCACGGAGCTGTGTCGCGCCGGTCGGACAGGCACTCGTACAGGCACCACAGTTCTCACAGGCGGTTTCGTCGAACTCGACGGAGTCGATGGTCGGCCGGTCGACCGCACCATGGGGACAGGCGTCTACGCAGGCCGTACACCCCTCCTGGCTTGACTCGCCGGCGGCACAGACGTCCATGTCGAGGTCGAGGAACTGCGGTTTCTCGATCCCGCCCAGTTGCGATTCGACGGCGGCGATGGTTCCGGCATCGACAGGCCCGGTGTAGAAACCCAGTCGACCGCCGCGGGCGTCGTCGCGGCCGCCGGGATAGATGACCTGGTCGACTTCGACGGTGTGGGTGACGCCGTCTAAGTCGATAGCGTCAGTCGGACAGGTGTTCGTCCACTCACCGTCGGGCGCGTCCGGGTGGATGTCGACGGGGAACTCCGTCACCATTCCGTCCGGCCCTTCCCGAACGCAGTCCATGCAGTCGATGCAGTCGTCGGTGACGCGGGCCTCCAAGGTGAGTTCGTACTCGCCGTAGGAACCCTCGATGTCGACGACGCGGCCGCGTTCCATCGTCACGTCACCGAGGCCTTCCACGTCGGCGAAGTCCCGGCCGTCCGCGATGAACGTCACGTCGGCGTCCTCGGTCAGTGAGCGAGCCGCGCCGGGGTCGCCGACGACGGCGACGCGGTTCCCGGCGTCTTTCGACACCGTTCGGGACGGCGCTTCCTCGCGCAGGCCGGCCTGTTTCGCGTTGATGAGCCGGGCCGTCTTGTCGGTGGCCGCTGCCTCGTCGTGGACCCAGGCGTTGGTTTCCCGGTGGTCGACAAACACCGACGCCTCGGGGTGAAGGCCGTGTTCGTCGGCTAACCCGCGGATGCGGTCCTGGCACGACGGTTCCGGCGTCGTCGCGATGACCTGATCGAGATCGTACTCCTCGATGACCTGTGACATCCCGGCCAGGCCGTCCTGGCAGAGCAGTTCGGAACTGGCCACGACGTCGACGTCGTCGACGCCGTCCCGAACCGCTTCGAGGTCGATGTCACACGATCCCCCACAGGAACACACAAAGGCACCCGTGTTCATTAATCATCCAAAACCCTGTCCCAGTTATAGACCTTGCGGAGAGTTCACACATCTATTCGTGAATATAACCCCAAATTTTTGGCCGGTCAAAAAATTCCAGGACTAATCATGGTAAAATATGACACCTTTTATCATGGATGACATAGAATGTTGGGTACGTCTAGACAGACAATGATAGACCAAACTGCGTGGCAAACGCGGACAGCATCGGTAATGGGTGGGCACCATTCACCATGAGTACACAACAGGAACCAGTCTCACTGGATCTCGACCGGCGCTCGTTCATGAAGGCGAGCGCCCTCGCGGGCGGGGTCGCCCTCGGCGTCAGCGGCGCTGGTCGGGCACTTCAGGAGAACGGCGAGGAAACGGATGGAACAGACACTGACACAGAACTGACGAAGACGATCTGTAACTACTGTTCGGTGGGCTGTGGCTTCCGTGGTGAAAAGGAGGGTAATTCCTTCGTCGGCATGGAACCATGGCATGAACACCCGATAAATGCCGGGTCGCTGTGCTCGAAGGGGGCCGGCATCTACGAGACCGAACACTCCGAGAAGCGCCTGAAGCATCCGATGGTTCAGGAGGACGGCGAGTGGCGCAAGCTCGGCTGGAACGAGGCCTACGACCGCCTGGCGACCGACATCCGGGCGCTGTGGCCGGATGACGATACTTCGCCGGCTGAGGCCGTCGACGTCGACGCGGAGCACAGCCGCGAGAGCGTGATGCTGCTCGGCAGCGCCCACCACTCCAACGAGGAGGCCTACGCCATCAGGAAACTGGCGGCGTTCATGGGCACGAACAACATCGACCACCAGGCGCGTATCTGCCACTCCACGACGGTGACGGGGCTGGCGAACACCTGGGGCTACGGCGCGATGACAAACACCGTTCAGGACTACCGGAACTTCGACCTGAACATCATCATCGGGCAGAACCCGGCCGAGGCACACCCCATCGCGATGCAGCACATCCTCGAGGGGCAGAAACGCGGCGGGACCATCCTCAATCTGGACCCGCGCTTCACCAAGACGTCGGCACATGCCGACGAGTTCATGCGGTTCCGACCGGGCACCGACGTGGCCCTGATGATGGGGATCATCAAAGAGCTCCGCGACAAGCACGGGCTCGCGATGGACCCCGACGCGGACGAAAGCGGGCAGAACATGCTCACCGACCGTGTGCAGGGCTGGGAAGACGTCGATGCGGAACTCGACGAATACGACAAGGAAACCGTCGAAGAGATCACGTGGGTGTCTGCCGAGGACATCGAGCGCATCGCCGACATGATCGACGAGGCCCGCCCCCACGTCCAGATCGAGTGGGCGATGGGCGGGACCCAGCACAACAACGGGACCCAGAACATCCGCTCGTACGCGATGGCCAGTCTGGCCTCCGGGAGTGCGGCCCGGAGCGGCGGCGGACTCCAGGTCATGCGTGGCCACGCGAACGTCCAGGGGGCGACCGACCTCGCGGTCGCGAGCCACATCCTTCCGGGGTATTACGGCCTGTCACCCGGCGGCTGGTCGTGGTGGGCCGAGATATGGGACCGGACGCCGGAGACCAGCGGCGACACGTCCTTCGCGGACATGTACAACCGGTTCGAGCTGATGCCGCCGGACAAGTACGTCCGGCAGAGCCCGGTGTACGAGGGCAACGAGGACGCGAATTCGCTGCCGCCGAACTCGGACCACGGCCCGGATAACCCGGCGGAGAACTCGATGATGTTCCAGAACGGGCTGACGGTGGCCCGCTGGTTCGAGTCGGCGCTCGATCAGGAAGACCGGTACCAGGAAACGCCGATCTACCAGCCCGACCAGACGAAAATCGCGTTCTTCTGGGGGCACTCGGCCAACTCCATCAGCGAGATGGAGCAGATGAAAGAGGGCATGGAGAACCTCGATCTGCTGGTGGTCATCGACGTGTTCCCCTCGGTCGCGAGCGTCCTCCCGGATTACGAGGACGGACCGCCGGTGCTGCTGTTGCCGGCGTCCAGCCAGTACGAACACCACCGCTCGCTGACCAACACGAACCGGTCGGTGCAGTGGTCCGAACCGGTCCGCTCGCCGGCACACAACTCCAAGCCGGACCTCCAGATCATGCAGGAACTCGCCGGCTACCTCGGCTTCGGCGAGCACTTCGACTGGGGCGCGGGCTCGGATCTCTACAACGGCAAGTCCTCGTACGAGGGCGTGATCCGCGAGTTCAACCTCGGGACCAACACTATCGGGTATCGACAGACACCCGAACGGCTCCAGCAGCACCTGGAGTACGACTGGGCGTTCTCCAACGAGGACCTCAAAGGGGCCGAGGGGACACCGGTCGCGGGCGAGTACTGGATGCTCCCCTGGCCCTGCTGGGGCGAGGACCATCCGGGCACCCCGATTATCTGGAACGACGACCTCGACCCCAACAACGGGGGACAGGACTTCCGGACCCGCTGGGGCGTCTCGGCACCGACGCCGGACGACTGGGACGCGATGCCGACGGACGACGAGTACCCGATGCAGGAGACGCTCGATGCCGTCGGGGACCGCTACGAGAGCCAGGAAGAGGCCCTGGACCTGACCCGTGCGCCGTACAACCCCGAATGGGCTGACGACGACGACACGGCCGCGGACGGGATGATCCACGGTATTCCGGAGTATCCGGGCTGGAAAGTGACCCCGCCACAGAGCCTCGTCGACCCCACGCAGGAGGTTCAGCCGGACGAACTCACCATCCCACAGCAGTACGCGCTCGACAACCAGGAGTCGGTGTACACCGCCGCGCAGGCGCTCAATAATCCCGACACGGGGAGCGCGGTGTTCGACGAGTACCTCGAAACGATGATCGGCGAGGGGGTCGACCCCGAGTTCTACGAGCAGTACGACTTCAAACAGCCCGACGCGCCGACCGGGCGCGGACGGGCACGGGCCGTCGTCTGGAGCTTCCTCGATAAGGTGCCGATCCACCGCGAGCCTATCGAGGGGCCGGACACGGAACTGCTGAACGAGTGGCCGGCAAACGGCCAGCAGCGGAACTTCTACCGGCTCGACCAGAACAACCTCGTCGAGCAGGAACGGGCCACGGACATCATCCACAACCAGGACGACGGGCCCGACCTGGACACCATCATGACCAGCGGTCGACAGGTCGAACACCAGGGCGGTGGTGCGGAGACGCGAAACAACATCCACACCGCCGACCTCCAGCCGCACATGTACGCCGAAGTCCACCCGGATATGGCGGAGGACCTGGGCATCGACGGCGGCGACCTGATCGTCATCGCCTCGACGGACCGCGGGTCCGTCCTGGTGAAGGCGCGGGTAACGAACCGACCGAACCCACAGGAAGTGTTCCTGCCGTACCACTGGGGCGGCGTGTTCAAAGGCCAGAGCCTAGAGGACAAGTACCCCGACGGGCACGTGCCCTACGCGATCGGGGATTCCGCGAACGCGATCACGTCACGCGGGTACGACGTCGAGACCCAGATGCAGGAGACGAAGGTGTCGATGGTCGGCGTCTACCCGGCGACCGAGGAGGTTATCAACGAATTCAACATGGATGTCGACCTCGACCTCACGTTCCCGCAGGACGAGAACGACGTCGGGACACAGAAGGACTTCGACGTCCGCGACAACTCGACGGTGCAATGAGGTGAGCTAGTATGTCAACAGGCAATGAAGTGATGCACGACGGCGTAATGAGTACCGGCGAGGACGCGCGTATCTTCCCGGACGTCGAAGCGTGCATCG
Organism: Haloarcula sp. HT12; assembly: GCF_055271655.1. Taxonomy (NCBI): domain Archaea; kingdom Methanobacteriati; phylum Methanobacteriota; class Halobacteria; order Halobacteriales; family Haloarculaceae; genus Haloarcula; species Haloarcula sp. HT12. Next base: position 550,905 of record NZ_JBUXKW010000005.1, on the reverse strand, counting down.
ACTGTGGCGGTTGTGTCGTCTCCTGTAAACGAACGTGGGACGTCCCACGCGACGAACAGCGAATCAGTATCGCGACGATGCTCGAAGGCCAGGAGGCTGCGTCGGGACTCAACACCAAAAGCGGCCGGGCAATGGAGCAGGGCGAGTCGCCCGGCGAAACCGCGGTACCGATGCAGTGTTACCACTGCTCGAACGCACCGTGTGTCTCGGTGTGTCCGACCGACTCGCTGATCTCGAAGGAGAACGGCTTCGTGCGGGTCCGGGACGACCTCTGTATCGGCTGTCAGTACTGCCTCTCGGCCTGTCCCTTCGGCGCGCCGCAGTTCCCCAACGAGGACAGCGGCGTCGCCAACCTCGTCGGCAGCGGCGGCAACATGGACAAGTGTACCATGTGCGAGGAGCGCCAGGACGTCGGCAAGGGGCCGGCCTGTGCCGAGGAGTGTGCCACCGACGCGATCCTGGTCGGGACACCCGCCCAGATTTCCGACGAACTGGACAACAGGGACAGCGGCACGTTCTTCAACGACGTGGCTATGGACATCATCTTTGGCGAGGACGCCAGTGAGTTCCAATGACGAGGGAAGAGGACCTTCCGGACGTAAACGGCTACAGTCGCGCTTCGGTGCTCATCAGCGCCGCTGTCGGACTCGTCGTCGCGGCGCTGTCGCTGTTCTGGGCACAGGGATTCAGGATCGGCTACGAATCGCTGTACCGGGTCAACCCGAGCGTCGAGGGCGGCGGTATCGGCGCGGACTGGGTGTTCGGCAACACCATCCCCGCGCTCGATTTCCTCATCGCGCTCATCCACGCGGCCGACGTCATCATGGGCGCGTTCATCCTCGTGATGGTGTTCATCCACTGGGCGGCGTTCCAGCGACTGGCCGACCAGATGCGCGAGCCGGGCGAGGACGTCAGCGAGGCCGTCGCGGCCGACGGTGGCTCGCCGACCGGCGGCGACGGACAGGGAGGTGACGGCGTGTGAGCAACCTCGACCACGGGAAGTTCACGCGCGTGACGACCCTGTTCCACTCGCTGCTGGGCCTCGACGTGTTCCTGCTGTTTTTCACCGGCTACGCCATCATGTTCAACGACGAACTGTGGTGGATGCTGACACTGATGGGCGGGGCATCCGGTGTGACAGCGATCCACCGCATCACCGGTATCGGGCTGATCGCGCTCGTCGTCTTCTGGATTACGCTCCAGATTATCTCCCCGACCGGCCGGAGCAACTTCTCGAAGATACTCCCCGGAAAGGAGGACATCGACGCGTTCATCCAGGACATCCGGTTCGTTCTGGGCCGGGCCGACGAGCGCCACCCGAGCGCACGGCAGTTCGCCGGCTACAAGGCCGACGAGGTCCCGCTGCTGTCCTACATCGGCAAGGGCGTCGTGGCGATATTCTCCATCGAGCTGACGCTGCTCGCGATCTCGGGGCTGCTCATCTGGAGCAAGACCGGCCTCGCCGCGATGTTCCAGACCAAGGCGGCCGCGATGGCCTTCGTCACGTTCCACGGCCTGCTGGGCGTCATCATGCTGATGGGGGTCATGTTCCACATCTTCGAGCACGGGATGCATCCTGCCTTCTACCCCGTCGAGACGAAGGCGTTCATCCCGCGGAGCATGGTGCCCGAACACCACGGCGACGAGGACGAGGAGCCCGACACCACGGGCATCGAGCGGCTCTCGCTGTCGCCGTCCTGGCGCACTGTCTCGACGGTCTTCGGTGCGATGACCGTCATCGGCATCGTCTCGGTGCTCATCGGGAGCATCTTCGACGAGGGGTATCCGGTGCCACGGGAACTGGCTATCGGCGGCGGCCCGTCGAGCATCCTGCTGACCATCGGCATCAACCTCGGCATGGTCGTGCTGGGCGTCGGTCTCGTGCTGTCGATGTACGGGAACGTCCTGCGCATCCGCTGGGAACAGCAGCTAGAGCAGGAGCGGGAGCCGACGACCGCGGCCGACGGGGGCGAACCCCAGACGGACGGCGGTCGACCGAACGCTGACGACGCCGAGTCCGAGAACTAAACCGCCCGAGCGCCGTTTTTTCGGTAACTACGCGATCAGTGCCTGGCCTTCAGGCGAGAGCTCGACGTCGACGTCCTGTCGGGTCTGTTCCTGGATCTGGTTGAGGTTCCGAGTCAGGACCTGAAGGATGTCTTTCGGTTCCGGGTAGACGAGCATGTTGCCATCGCCGTCTTCCATGACTAGTTGCGTATCGGAGAGCGCGACTTGATCGCCCTCGATGCTGGCGACGATGACGTCCAGCGCCTCCGCGCCGCCGGGGTCGCCCTCTGTTACCCTCGTGATATAGAGCGCATCCAGCCCGATGAGGTCTTTGTACTCGCGCACCTGTTCGGCGCAGGCGACCATATCCTGTGTCACAGCCGTCTTCTCAGCGTTACCGTGATCGCCCTCGTAGCAGTGTTTACAGATTCGCAGTTCGAGACGCATGCCCCTGTCTATGTGATAGGGTCTCATTACCGTTGTGGAGCGGACTCGCTCAACCACTAATGTTTACTGGCCCGCCGTGCAATGGTACTACATGGCATCAGCACTCAACGCGGTGTATCTGGCACTGGTCGTAATCGTCGGCGTCGTCGGGACGCTGTTCGTCGCAAGCATCAGATCCGCCGATGTCCGGTCCCGGTGGCTCGAGCTGTCGTCAATCGGGGTCGTGGTACTGTTCCTGCTGGCACTCGGTGTCCAGTTCCTCGCGTAACCCTGTCGCCCTGATTTTACAGGACCTAACAGGATAGTATCGTAGCGATAGCTACTGCTGTGTCTCCAAACGGGAGATAGCTATGGACCGATTAGTTCCGGCACTAGCCAACTATAGTTGTCTACACCCAAAATTATGAACGTATTTTGCCCTATCTATTTTTCGAGTGCCAAACTATATCTATATCTCGAATGCTTAGATATAACCGCGATATTTAGCTATACTACTCCGAAAACCGGTGACTTCGGCAGCTATTTAGAGGGTATACAGTGATAAGAACGCCGTGATCACTGCGGCCGAGTTAGCGTAACAGTAGTACATGCATTATTCACCTGTGGACTGCACCAGCGCCGCAATAGTATCAGTCCTCCTAGATGACAATCGAAACCCGTTCAGTAATAATGAACGGGATGTGTTGACAGTATTCCTGGAGCTGACTCGGAAACTCGGATCCGTTCGTGCGGACTCAGGGTGATTGGACGCGGTTGGAAACCCGTTCGATATACCAGTACGGTAACTACTGGACTGGTGCTGGTCTCCAGCCGCTGTCCGTACCACTGGCCGAACACGGGCGTTACTGTCGAAAATTCGGCTGTTCGGTTATCTTTGCCACAAGGCTGCACTGTCGTTCACTGTTTTTGAACGCCGTCGTCACGAATAGGTGACGTTGAGTTCGATGACGTTTGCGACTTCGAGCACTTTCTGTGGCAGTTCCTCGCGGAACCGGTCGCCGCGGAACCGATTCGTCGGCCCCGAAACGCTGATCGCACCGATGACCTCGTTGTCGTGGTTGAGCACCGGCGCAGCGACACACCGAAGCCCTTCGAGGCGCTCCTCGTCGTCGAAGGCCACGCCGCGTTCCCGAACGTCGGCCAGTTCCGCCTCCAGTTCCTCGCGGGTACTGATCGACTTGCTGGCCTCGCCGCCAAGCCCGTGCCGGTCGACGATCGCATCGACCTCCTCGGTCGACATATGTGCGAGAATGGTCTTTCCCAGCGCAGTCGTGTGAAGGGGGACACGCGTTCCGACGTGGGCCTTGACCTGGACGGCTTTGTCTCCCCGAGCCCGGTACAGGTACGATCCGCGGCCGTGTTCTTCGACCAGAATGTTCGCGAGTTCGCCGGTTTCCGAGGCCAGTCGGTCGACTTCCGGCTTCGCGATCTTGAACAACTTCTCCCGATGGCGGGCGTACGCTCCCAGTTCCAGAAAGCGGAGGCCTACCTTGTACACGCCGTCCCTGTTGACGATGTACTCTTCCTGTTCCAGCGTGCTCAGATAGTTATGAACCGTACTCTTGGGAATATCGAGATGCTGGGCCAGTTCGGTGACACCGGCACCGTCGAGGTCTTTCAACGCGTCGAGGACCTTGAACGTCGTCTCAACGGATTTGACTGGGTTTTGCGCCGTCTTTGCCATACCCCGACATGGCACGCCCTCCTATTAAACAGTTGTTCAATCATCTGGGACAGAACAGGGAGTACTAAGCCGATCTCTACATATATCTATATATCAATATGTATTTGGGCTATCGCCATAGCAGTGTGCCACTGGAGAGTCGGCCGATGGTTGCGGGCGGTTATAACTCCGGTAGATGTGATCAAGCGGATTCTCTCCATCGCGCTACAGCTGTTCATAAATGTTGAACACGTAGGCGGGCATCCAGGATGAAACTGTTCATAAACAGCAACAGATGGGACACCAATCGAACTAACCCTCGTACTCACGGTCCTGTCGTGTGATTATTGAGTGCCGTTTATCGAATCTCTCACTAGAACACCTGTTCAGTAATATGGAACATACGGTCAGTGGATCGTCGCGGCAGCGCCGCCCCGAAATCCGACTTTCCGCGGGTTACTCCCACACCTGAGACACGTCGAACACCGGCTTGCACGTCTCGCCGCCGATGAACGACTCGAAGGCTTCGTCGGCGTCTTCAAGGGAGAACCGGTCGTCGATGAAGGTCTCACAGTCCACGTCGCCGCTGTCGATGAGTCTGAGCGCGCGCTCGAAGTCCTCGTACATCGACGCGTAGGAACACTGGAGGTCGATCTCGGAGCGGACCAGCGGGGAGTACTCCATCGTCGTCTCGCCGGTCTGGCCGACGAGAACGATCTGTCCGCCCTTCCGGACTGCGTCGACCGCCGACGGCAGCCCGGACGGATGGCCGGTCGTGTCGAAGACGACGTCGTAGCCGATGCCGTCCGTCTGTTCGTCGCGGCGGGTCTCGAAGTCGTCCTCGGCGACGTTGATGGTGTCAAATCCCAGATCTCCGGCCAGTGGTAGCCGATAGTTCGCGTCCGGTCCGACGCCCGAAACCGTCACTGTGCCACCCTGTGCGGCGGCGATCTGTGCGGTCAGTTGCCCAATCGGTCCGGGGCCCTCGACCAGCACGCGGTCGCCCGGGGAGACGTGTGAGTTCTCGATGACCGCCCGCGCGCCGATGCTCGTTGGCTCCACGACGGCGGCGTGTTGCTGGGGCACGGAGTCCGGAACCGGATGCAGTGCCCGCTCCGGGACGGTGATGAACTGCTTGTACGCGCCGTCGTGGTCGACGCCGGTGATGACCGCATCCTGGCAGACGTTCGCCGAGCCGATCTCGCACTGATAACAGTCGTCACAGCCGCGGATCGGCCGCTCGACGACGCGGTCGCCGACGGCGAACTTCGTGACGTTGTCGCCGATCTCGACGACACGGCCCGCGTACTCGTGGCCGATGACCGTCGGGAGGTCCATGCGCTCGAACGCGGACTCGAACTCGTAGATCCCCGCATCACTGCCACACAGCCCGGCGTAGTCGATCTCGACGAGCGCCTCGTCGGCTGCCGGCTCCGGCCGGTTTCGGTCGATAAACTCCATCGCGCCGCTGGTACGACTAACTTTAGCTAATCCTCGCATGTACGAGAGAAGACCGCCGGTCCGTATAATTCTATGGGATTTGCCCGCACGATCCCAAAAGCGTAATGTGGGCGAGCGTCGAGTACACGGGTATGGTTGCCTACGAACACACGCCAGTAACGGTCAGTGACAAGCGGGCCGTCGTCGTCGGCGGGACGAGCGGGATCGGACAGGCCATCGCACTGGGCTTCGCCACTGAGGGCGCGGACGTTATCGCCACGAGTCGGAGCGAGGACGCGGTCACTGAGACCGCCGACGCCATCGAGGAGCGGGGTGGGAACACCGCCCGCGTCACCTGTGACGTGACCGATGCCGACTCGCTGGAACGGCTCCGCGAAACAGCCGTCGACGAGTTCGGTGGGATCGACATAGTGGTCGCCTCGCAGGGCGCGATCTCCCGCGAGCGAATCCTCGACATCGGCGACGACGACTGGGACTTCGTCACCGACGTGGCACTCGACGGCGTCCGCCGCGTCACGCAGGAACTGGCCCCGGCGATGGACGGAGACGGCTCGATCATCAACATTTCCTCGCTCGCCGCTCGCCTGTCGATGGCCGACCTGCCGGCCTACGCAGCCGCCAAGGGCGGCGTCGAGGCGTTCACCCGTGCGTCCGCGAAGGAGCTAGCGCCGGGTATCCGCGTCAACGCCATCGCGCCGGGTTTCGTCATCACGCCCCAGAACGAGGAGACCTACGCCGAAGGTACGGAGAAGCGGGCCAAGATCGACGAGCGAGCGCTCGCCGGGCGCGTCGCCGAACGCGAGGAAATCGTCGGCGCCGCGGTGTATCTGGGCAGCGACGCCTCGTCGTACGTGACGGGTGACGTGTTGACCGTCGACGGCGGCTTCGCTGACAGCGCGCTGTAAGTCCGCAGGACTGTTTTTACACGTAGAATCGAGTCCCCGGACAAGCCCTCAGAGTCGAAGCGTCTCTTCGGTGAGGTCGAGCTGCCGGTTGTGCAGCGATGCGCCGGAGCTCCCGTCGAAGAAGTGGACCGCATCCGCCGGAAGCCGGACCGTGGTGTCGCTGTCTTCGGCTACGTCACGGAGCCCTTCGGTAACGGCGACGAGGTTGTCGGACATGGCGTCCGTTCCCGGTCGTGTGAGGTGGACGACGTTCTGGTCGCCCATCGGCTCGACGACGGTCACGTGCATTTCGTACTCGTGTTCCGGATCGCCGCCGACAGCCGTCTCGTCGAGGATCTCGATCTCCTCCGGTCGGATGCCAAGAACCAGTTCCGAGGTTCCGGCGACGGCGTCCTCTATCTCACGGCCCAGCGGGAACTCGAACAGTTCGCTGACGAACGCTCCGTCGCTGTACTCCCCGTAGAGGAAGTTCATCGAGGGCTCCCCGATGAAGCCGGCCACGAACATGTTGTTCGGGTCGTGGTACAGCTCCAGCGGTTCGCCGACCTGCTGGAGTTCGCCCTGGTCCATGACGGCGATGCGGTCGCTCATCGTCATCGCCTCTGTCTGGTCGTGGGTGACGTAGATCGTCGTCACGCCCAGTTGGCGCTGGAGCTGCTGGAGCTCGGTGCGCATCTCCGCTCGGAGCTTCGCGTCCAGGTTCGACAGCGGCTCGTCCATCAGGAACAGCTCCGGGTCCCGGACGATGGCGCGTCCGAGGGCGATCCGCTGTTGCTGGCCCCCGGAAAGTTCACCCGGTTTCCGATCCAGCAGATCGTCGATGCCCATCATCGCCGCTACCTCCTCGACGCGCTCCTTGATGTCGGAATCCGGGAGATCCGTCGACTCTTCGAGCCCGAAGGACATGTTCCCCCGTGCCGTCAGGTGCGGGTACAGCGCGTAGGACTGGAACACCATCGCGATGTCGCGGTCCTGGGTGTCCACGTCGTTGATGACGGTTCCGCCGAGCCTGATTTCGCCCTCGGTGATGGTTTCGAGGCCGGCGATCATCCGCAGCGTCGTCGACTTGCCACAGCCCGACGGCCCGACCAGCACCAGGAACTCCTCGTCTTCGATGTCGACCGAAATGTCGTCGACGGCGACGATTTCCTCGTCGTCGTCCTGGTACACCTTCGTCACGCGGTCGAGAGACAGATCAGACATTGCGCACCTCCACTTCGGATTCGAGACGGCGGTTGTGTAACGCCTCGCCGGTGGCCATATCGAAGACGTGGACGGTGTCCGGATCGACAGACACGACCACCTCGGTTCCCGCGTCTACGACGGTCGTCCCGGCGATGAGCGCGTCTATCGCCTCGGTCTCCGAGGCGTCCGCCGGGTGTCGGAGGTGAACGACGTTGCGGTCGCCGTGGGGTTCGACGACGGAGACGATCATCCGGAACTCGTGGTCCGCGAGGCCGCTAGAACCACTCTCGGGAAGTCGCTTCAGCTCGATGTCCTCCGGCCTGACGCCCAGCACCACGTCGCTGGTGTCGCCGACGTCGTCGCGGATCCCGCTGTCGAAGGGGTACTCGAAGAACTCGCTGGTGAACGTGCCGTTCCGGTGGGTTCCCTCGACGAAGTTCATCGCCGGTTCGCCGATGAAGCCGGCCACGAAGCGGTTCGCAGGGGCGTGGTACAGCTCCAGCGGTTCGCCGACCTGCTGGAGCGTCCCCTCGTTCAGCACGGCGATGCGGTCGCTCATCGTCATCGCCTCCGTCTGGTTGTGCGTGACGTACACCGTCGTCACGTCGAAGCGGTTCTGTAACTGCTGGAGTTCGGTGCGCATCTCCGCCCGGAGCTCCGCGTCCAGATTCGACAGCGGCTCGTCCATCAGGAACACTTCGGGGTCCCGGACGATAGCCCGACCGAGGGCGACACGCTGTTGCTGCCCGCCCGAGAGTTCGTCCGGGTTCCGGTCGAGCATCGACGAGATACCGAGTAGATCCGCGATCTCCTCGACGCGAGCGTCGCGCTCTTCGGACGTGTACCCAGATTCCTCCTCCAGGCCGAACCGGATGTTCTCCCGGACGGTCATGTGGGGGTACAGTGCGTAGTCCTGGAACACCATCGCGATGTCCCGGTTCTGTGGCACCCGGTAGTTCATGTGCTCACCGCCGATGTAGATGCTGCCCTCGGTCGGGGATTCCAGACCCGCGATACAGCGCAGTGTCGTCGACTTGCCACACCCGGACGGCCCGACGAGCACGAGGAACTCGCTGTCGGGGATGTCGAGGGAGAGGTCCTCGACTGCCGTCGTGTCGCCGAACCGTTTCGTCATGTGTGAGATTTCTATTCGTCCCATTGTTAGCCTCCTGTCTTGAGCCCTTCAGCGAACTGTTCTGCGAACGCGACGTAGATGATAATCGTCGGGAGTGCCGCGAGGAACGCCGCCGACATCCGGATGCCGAAGTCGACGCCGGAGGTCGACGCCCCGACGGCCGGCAGCAGCAGCGTCACGACGGCCTCTGGCGTGTCCGACCCGGAGATGAGCGTAAACGCGAAAAGGAACTCGTTGTAGATCTGGGTGAACTGGTAGATGAACACCACGCCGAACATCGGCTTCGAGATCGGCAGGATGATTCGGCGGTAGATCTTCGTGATCGACGCGCCGTCGATCTTCGCTGCTTCGACGTACGACGTTGGGAGTCCCTGGTAGTACGACCGGAAGAGGATCGTACAGATCGGGATCCCGTACGCGATGTGCGTGATGATCAGCGGCACGAGGTTCGCGTGATAGTCCTGCAGGATCGGGAGCGCGACGAACGCCGGCTCCACCATCGACGCGAGCGGGAAGATGTTGTTCCAGAACCGCGCGAGCGGAACCAGCACTGCCTGGTACGGCAGGAAAATGCCGATGAGGAACAACACGAGTACGCCCAGTTGACCGCGCCAGTCGACCATCGTGAGGCCGTAGGCGGCCATGCTCCCGAAGAGGACGCTCCCGATGGTCGCCGGGATCGCCATGAACAGTGAGTTGAAGAACGCACCGGAGAGCGCGTCCAGCGCGAACGCCATGTTATCGAGCGTGAACCCCTCGCCCAGCGGCGGCATGAGCGGAATCGTCTCCGCGACGGCGCGGTTCGTCTTGAACGCCGTCAGGATACCCGTCTCGAGCGGCGCGAGGAAGAACCCGATGAAGACGATGACAAGGACGTACTGGCTGATGCGATAGAGGCTGTAATCCTCGACGAGCGATGCCACGTCGAACGTCTGATCTGATGATGAACCCGCCATTGTTAGAGACTCCCCTGTCTGTACTGGTAGTAGAGGTACGGTGCGATGACACCGAGCGCCAGGATCAGGAGGTACGTGGCGATGGCGGCCGAATACGCCCACTTCCCGAGCTTGAACGCCTGGCGGACCATCAGCGTCGCCAGGATGTCAGTCCCGTTGGGCGGCCGGTAGCGGCCGGTCAGGGCATACAGGAAGGTGAACGCCTTCAGGGCGAACACCATCAACACGACGGCCGCGCTGACCGACGCCTCCTTCATCTGTGGGATGATGATCCGGATGTACGTCTTGAGCGTGCTCGCGCCGTCGACGTGTGCCGCTTCGAACTGGTCGTCGGGCAGGGACCGGAGCCCGGCCAGGTAGACGACCATCGTGTAGCCGCTGAACTGCCAGATGAGGGCGAAGATCACCGATCCGAGGGCGATAGACGGGTTCCCGATCCAGTCGACGGGGCCGATACCGACGGCTCTCGTGATGATGTTCATCAGCCCGAAGTCGTAGTTGTAAATCCAGAGCCAGACCTGTGCCGTGATAACGAACGACAGCGCCATCGGCAGCAGGTAGATCGTCTGCACCGTGTTGTTGTACCTGATGCCCTGATCGAGTAGGATAGCGAGAAACAGCCCCAGCAGTAGACAGATCGTCGTGAATACGATCAACAACACGAGGTTGTTCTGGGCCGCACTCAGGAACGCACTACTCCCCAGTGCTTCCGTGTACATCTCGAAATCCAGGTTAGCTGGGCTGTAATCCGGTGCCCCCAACCCACGAGCGTCTGTCAACGAAATGGCGGTGTTGAAGCCAATGCCGCCGTACACGGCGATCCCCATCAGGAGGAACGGGATCCCCCAGTACGGTGACGACCGAACGAGGTCGCTGTTCAGAAAGTACCGGACCTTCGTTTCCCATCCGACCTCCTCGGTTCGCGGTTTCGTTGATTCTGTTGTGTCAGTAGTACCCATAAATTGGATAATCCATGTTTCCGAAGTAAATCGTTCGGTTCGTTACCACTCACTCCGACACGGCGTCGAGGAGTCCGTCAGCGGCGGCTTCGACGTCGTACGGCCCCATCATGTGTTCGCTCATCGCCGTCTTGCAGTCGCCCATCTGTTCGGGCGTCACGGCGAGCCCGTGGGCGAGCGTCGGCGGATACGCGTCGGAACTGGTGAGGTCCTCGTAGGTCAGCCCGATGAAGTCCCCGAGTTCGCTCGGGTCGATGTCGGTCCGGAGCGGCACGGAGCCCTTGAGGTTGTTGAACGCGATCTGTGCCTCCTTGGTGCCGACGAACTTCTGCCACGCGATGGTTTCTTCCTCGCTCGGGTTGTTGGCCGGTGCGACGATAGCGTCGATGTGGTACGTGTACGTGCCTTCGGTACCGGGGAACGGGATCCAGTCCCAGTGCTCCTCGAAGTTGAACGAGTCGTCGACGCGGAACTGGCCGGCGAGCCAGTTCCCCTGGTGCATACAGGCGACTTCGCCGGCGATCATCTTGCCGCCCATATCGGTGAAGCTGGAAGTCGATGCGTCGTTCGTGATGTAGTTCTCCTGGATCTCTTGGACGAGTTCCAGCGAGTCGATGATCGCCTGTCGGTCGCCGTTGCCTTCGATGAAGTCCATGTACGCGTCGACGCCGGCCTGGCTCTGCAGGACCTGCACCCACAGCTGCAGGACAGTCCAGGGGGCGACCATGGCCTGTCCCATCGGCGCGATGTCGGTCTCCTGATCGACCGCTTCCAGGGCGTCCATCAGCGCATCCATGCTGTCGAGGCTGTCCGGATCAACTCCGGCGTCCTCAAACGCCGAGATATTGTAGAACAGGTTGTTCATCCGGTGTGAGCCCAGCGGGACCGCGGGCATCTGATCGTTGAACGTACACAGCTCGATTGCCCGGCTCTGCATGTTGTCTTTGTACCCTTCGGCGTCCCAGACATCCGCTTCGAGATCTCTGAGGTTCCCGCGGTAGCGTTCGAGGTTTTTGCCCGGCCAGTTGGCGAAGGAACTCATCGGGTTCCCGTTGACCATGCGTCGAAGGATCGTCGCGTTGAGGTTGACGTTCGCGCTCGCCCCGACCGCCTGGAAGTCCGTATCCATCTCGGGGTATTCCTCCTGGAACACCTCGATGAGGGCGTTGATCGCCGCTTCGCCGTCACCGCCAGCCCAGCCGTGGAGGACTTCAAGCGTGTTCGACCATTGGCTGCCACTGCTTCCGTCACCGCTTGTGCTGCCGCCGTCGCTGCCGTCACCGCTACTGCCGTCACCGCCGTCACCGCCGTCATCGCTACTGCCGTCGCCACCGTCACCCGAACAGCCCGCGACGCCTGCGGCGATCCCAGCACCGAGCGCCGCCATGTACTTTCGTCTGTCCGTACTCACTTCGAGTCTGTCATTATCAGTCATACACTATCGTACAGTGCGGGTAATACAGATAAATCTACCGGATCATTATACGACAATCATAGTTAATCCTGTAAAACAGCGGGTGAAACATCTACACCCCTGGGCGAGAGGAACCGAAGTCCGAGCCTTGCCAAGCATTTCTTGTCTGACGGCGCAGACGCGCGCTACACATGCGACGGCTCGGTCCAAACCATCGAGACACCATCCACCAGCCATCAGCGCGAGCCGACACAGTGCTATCGTCGGCTGCGGACGACGGCCGAAAACGCCCACAAACTACTGTTACCGTCCGGTCAGGTCCGCTGTAGTACCTCCCGAAGCCGACGGTCGGTTACTCGTCGAAGAGTTCCTGTCCGTCTGCGAGGTGTTCCTCGACGGCGTCGAAATCGAGCGTCAGGCCGAGCCCGGGCTCTTCCGGGATTCCCATGTAGCCGTCCTCGATGAGGTTCTCCTCCTCGACGAGGTCCTCCCACCAGCCCAGCTCGTAGGAGTGGTACTCGACGGCGAGCGCGTTCGGGATCGCCGCACCGACCTGTGCGGAGGCCATCGTTCCGATGGGTGAGGAGACGTTGTGCATCGCCACCGGCACGTAGAACATATCCGCGAGCGTGGCGATCTTGGCTGTCTCGCGCATCCCGCCGACCTTCGGGCAGTCGGGCGCGATGATGTCGACGGCCTGGTCGGTGATGAGTTGGCGCTGGCCGTGGGTCCGGTAGACGTTTTCGCCGACGGCGATGGGTGTCCCGGTCGACTGGGTCACCTCGCGCTGGACATCGTGGTTCTCCGGCGGGACGGGGTCTTCGAGCCACCAGACGTCGTACTGTTCGAGCCGGCGCGCGAGGCGCTTGGCGCTCCCGCTCGCAAAGGCCCAGTGGCAGTCGAAGGCCACGTCGGCGGCATCCCCGATCCGCTCGGTGACCTTCTCGACGATCTCGGCCTTGTGTTCGATTTCGGGCTGGCGGAGGTGCCGGTTCGCGCGGTCTTTCTCGTGGCCGGAGGGCACGTCAAGGTCGAACTTCAGGGCGTCGTAGCCCAGTTCGTGAACGACCCGCTCGGCCTCGTCGGCACAGGCGTCGGGGTCTGCCTCCTCCTCGGTGTGACAGTCACAGTAGGTCCGGACTTCGTCGCGGTACTTCCCGCCGAGCAGCTGGTAGGCCGGCACGTCGAGGATCTTCCCGGCCACGTCGTGCAGGGCCAGCTCGATGCCGGAGATAGCGGCGATGTCCTTCCCGGCGATGGAGCCCTCGCCGGACATCTTCTGGACCATGTGCTCGTAGAGGCGGTCGATGTCCAGCGGGTTCTCGCCGACGACGAACGGCTTCAGTCGCTCGACGATCTCCGGGATCGCGCCGCCCCAGTAGGCCTCGCCGTTGCCGGCGACGCCGGCGTCCGTATACACTCGGACGAGCGTCCACGGGTAGTTCCCGTCGACAATTACGGTCTGAACGTCGGTGATCTCCACGTCGCGCCTCTCGCCGCGGGAGTTGGTAAGTCCCATCGTCTCCGCCGAGAGGTCGCGCATGGTGTACTCTGCATTCGGGTCTCGTAGATCTGCGTAGCTCATGCGACAGACGGACATTCAGGCCCACAATAAAAACAGTTCCGGGTTGCGATGTGTTATCACGCTTTCCGTTCCAGAGAGTGGCGGCTACCAGTGATCCCGCGGCCACACCCCTGTTCGCTACCGAATCAGACGACGGTAACGGGATTTTTGAGCGTCCCGATGGATTCGATATCGATGACGACCTCGTCCCCTTCCTGCAGTGTGAAATTTTCGTCGGGCACGAGCGAGGTCCCGGTCAGCAACACTGACAGTTCGGGGACCGCGTTGTGCGCGGTGTAATACGAGACGAGGTCCTCACAGGTGCGTTTCATCTCGCTGGTGTTTGTTTCCCCGCGATAGACACACTCACCGTCGCGATAGATCGACATCGAAAGTGACAGCGAGTGCGGGTCTTCGATGTCCGTGACCACGTTCGGGCCGACCGAGCAACAACGGTCGTACACCTTGGCCTGTGGCAGGTACAGCGGGTTCTCCCCCTCGATTGACCGGCTGCTCATGTCGTTGCCGATGGTGTAGCCGACGATCTCCCCTTCGTAGAGGACGACCGCGAGTTCGGGCTCGGGCACGTCCCAGTCCGAGTCAGCACGGATCCCGACTTTTTCGCCGGGGCCGACGGTGCGGTTGGGCGTCGACTTGAAGAAGATCTCCGGCCGCTCGGCGTCATGCACGTACAGATACATCTCCGGCGTGTTGCTCTCTTCTTTCCGTGCCTCTTCGCTGATCTGGTATGTGACACCGGCGGCCCAGACCTCGTCCGCGCTGACGGGATCGATACCGTCCGTTTCGAGGCGCTTTTCCGACACCGCCTCAGCGGCATCGAGGTGGCGGGCACTGAGTTCGTCCGGCGTCGTATCCGCAATCGAGGCAGCCTTGAGCAGGTCGCGGAACGTCCGGAGCTGCGGCTTGACGCTGGTCAAATCGTACGCTCCGTCGTCGGTCCCGACTGCTAACCGCCGTGAGTTACCGTCGCGTAGCTGGTAGTACCTCATACAGAGTAGCAAACTACAACAATATATGAATCTTGTGCTGACAACGTCGTACTTGTCGGGTGGTGCGGACACCGACACCCCTTCCGGGAGACCAAGCTTTCATGAGTTCGTATGGGTTTCACGTAGGCTGTGGCACCTTCCCGGGAGCGTCCAGCGTGAGCTACTTTGCTGTCGGTGGCCGTGTTCCTCCGCCCGAACCGCTGTTCAGCAATACCAAACAGCTCGAATGACAGACGTACATACGTTATTCTGTTACCCCTGTAATCGTGTGGTAAAACATACCGTTACCGTGCCCAGAAACCGGTTCTGTGGAGGTACGGAGGTGCGGAAAGACAATACCACCGTCTGATTGGTGGCACCAACTGTCCCAAATGACTGAACATTCTTTCGTTATCTATGACTGGGTTCCCCATTCTACGGAATGGCTGTACCAATGAAAAGTACTATATAAAATTGTCTGAGCAGACGAAGCCGCTGTGTGAGGGGAACTACAGGCTGCCGCCGACTTCCCATATTTTAATCTACCGGACCAAACAACATCTCGTAGCGGCCAAGCGGATTGTGGTATCGCACACAATCCGGTCAGTCCGTTCCACGTTGGAAAACTGCCCGGTAGTACAGTCCTCTCCACAGGCGTTCACTCAGAATAGGTTGACGAACCAATCCATATGTATATTTTAGATCTCTCTGTAAAAAGCCACTATAGACATCCAAATACCTATGTTATATTTCGAGGTTCGAACGTATCTTCACAACGGTACGCGCCCTCTACCTGCGTACAACATATTGGGCACACCTATCGCTGTTAGGATTACTCCTCGAATCCCAAATCTTGTCGCCGGATACTCTCAGATAGGGGTATCTGTGCGATGGTCCTCACTCAGGGGAGCGGAATACGCGGATAGTATCCCGGTTTCCGTCCATCGAATCGAGTTCAGTAAGCCCATGGGCTGTGAAAACTGCGTTCCAGTCTCGATAGTACAGCGGAACGTTGTCATCGACGTAGTTTACGGTCCCTGCATCGCCACCTTCGTTCTCGACGGTGATCAGCAGGTCGTCGACAATCCGTGCCAGTTCCCCGAACGCCCAGTCAACGTCCGGATGGAGGTGTTGCAGCGTCTCGACGGAGAAGACGACATCGTACGCATCGTCCGCGACATCCGTGACGAACTCCTCGATAGCCATCGCGTGGAACGAGCCGCTAGCCGCAAGATCGGGATACGTCTCCGCGAGGACGTCTAACGCGTCGGCGTTGATGTCGACGCCGGTCAGATCCGAGTAGCCGGCATCGGACAGCGCAGCGAGGTGACGCCCGGAGCTACACCCAACCTCAAGAATAGCCGCGTCCTGCTCGACGTGCTCTGCGAGTATCGACCGCACCAGCTCACTCGTCTCGTCCGCCCCGTAGTACGCATAATACGCGGGAGAGTATTCGCCGGACCGGTCGGCCCACTCCTCGCGGATGTCGTTAGAGTCCACGGTCAACTCCGGAGGTGGGGACGGAAAGCTCTGCCGGCTCACCGTGCTGTTGGCGTCCCGACCGAAAAACGCAACACCGACGCAGTTGACCGGTACGCCATGGTCTGGACAGTGATGCCGGACTTCGAGGGGTACGACGAGGCACGCGACCGGTTCACCTGGGACCTGCCGGCGTCGTACAATCCGGCCGTCGATTTTCTGCGGAAACACGACGACCCCGACAGGGTGGCGCTCGAACAGGCGTACCCGGACGGGCGGCGCGAACAGTACACCTTCCGCGAGCTAGACAGGCTATCGGACAGGCTCGCGGCGGGGTTGGCCGATCTCGGTGTCGAGGCCGGCGACCGCGTCGGTGTCGTCGTCCCGCAAAAGCCACAGAACCCGATCACACACTTAGCGAACTGGAAACTGGGGGCCGTCTCGGTTCCGCTGACCGTCCTGTTCGGGACGGACGCGCTCCGGTATCGGCTGGACGACGCCGGCGCAACCGCCGCCGTTATCGACCCCGCCGTACGCGACGACATCGACGCGGTCAGGGACGACTGCCCGGCGCTGGAACACGTCGTCGAAATCGAAACCGCCGCGCCCGCGGGTGACGCTCACGCCTTCGAAGACGTACTCGCCGCGCCGGAGGATGCGGCTATCGATCCATACGACTCGACGCCGGACACTGACACGGCAATACTGTACACGAGTGGCTCGACGGGACCGCCGAAAGGCGTCCGGCACTCCCACGCACTCTGGCTCGGGCGGGCCGCAGCCGCCTACAACTTCTTCGATCAGGGACTGGGACCGGAGGCAACCGTCTGGACGCCCGCGGACTGGGCCTGGGGCGCGGCGCTCGGGGGGACGCTCTTTGCGACGTGGCACCACGGCGGAACTGTCGTCGGCTACCCCGCCTCGGGGTTCGATGCCGAAGCGGCGTTCAGCCTGCTCTCGGAGTTCGATGTCACCCGGTCGTTCATGCCGGCGACGGCCCTGCGACTGCTGATGGAGATCGAGGACCCGACCGCGGCGCACGATCTCGCCATCGAGACGTTCGCTGTCGGCGGCGAGTCGCTGACGCCCGAAATCGTCGATTGGGTCGCGGACACCTTCGATTCGGTCACGATCAACGAGTTCTACGGCCAGACGGAGCTGAACCTCGTCGTCGCTAACAACTCCAACTGGTTCGACACCCAGCCCGGCAGCATGGGCAAGCCGCTGCCGGGGTATGACCTGGCGATTCTGGACCCCGACGCCGCCGACCGTGGCGTTGCTGAGCCCCTTTCGACCGGCGAACTCGGCGAGATAGCGGTGCGACCCCACGACCGCTCGGTGTTCTTCGACGAGTACTGGCACATGCCCGAGAAGACGGCAGCCAAGGAGGTCGAGGGGTGGTTCGTGACCGGCGACCTGGCCCGGCAGGACGACGACGGCTACGTCTGGTTCAAATCGCGCAAGGACGACGTTATCATCACCAGCGGCTACCGCGTCGGCCCGATGGAAGTCGAGAGCGCGATTCTCGAACATCCCGACGCGGTCCAGGCCGGCGTCATCGGCGTGCCTGACGACACACGCGGCGAAATCATCAAAGCCTACGTCGAGACGGCCGAGGACGGACCGTCTCACGGGACGCTCCGTTCGGAGATCAAATCCGTCGTCAGAAAACACCTCGCCGAGTACGAGTACCCCCGCGAGATCGAGTTCGCCGAGTCGTTGCCACAAACGACGAGTGGGAAAATCCGGCGGAAGGAACTGCAGGAGTGGGACGCCGAAGGGAGTTCCGACGAGGGGTCATCGTAGGGGTATCGAGTTCTGCAACCGCCGAGAACTGTAGGCCATGGTAAAAATTACGACAGAAGCGATCTCTAAATATGAGTTTCACTATCGGCCGCAGAACTGCTGACGGAGTATATGTGTCTGATTTGTACCTGTCCTTATATCCTTCCTAAATACTATTAAATTGCAGCTTTATAATTTTATATTGGTGCTACTGACACACACCTGGCTTCGAACAGTCGAAAACACCCCGAGCGGAAGCATTGTAAAGCGATCATGCATAAAATAACTGGCTATTTAGAAACGGATGGGTCGAAAGCCATCCGGAACCATCGCTCTCTGGTCTCGAAAACAAAGGTATGAATGGAACGGACAGCCAGGATGGCCCGGCGTTCGGACGCGGGTAATCCCGTTTGCCTCCTCCACCCCGCGACCCCACGAGCGACGGGTGTTCGATGGTCCGCTGCTCACTTCCGTGCCTGGCGGAGTGCCATCGTTTAACCACGTGGGCGCACCCCTGCAGGTGCGGCCACGTGGACCGCCGTCCCCGTGGGACGAGGCTTCCATGTTAGCTCACGGGGTCCACGTCCGTCAGACCGGACGCCCCCGGTGTTCGGTCCCCGCTCAAGACCACAGTGCGGGCGAGGAGGGGGGCCTAGCCCCCCGACCTAGTCCGTTCGAAACTCCGCCGCCACCCCATAAGGGCCTTTCGGATGCGCCACAGACCGCTGGACGACGCCCCGGTGGCAAGACGGACCTACAGCAGGTCCAGCGCCCGCGCGAACCACGCGCCACCGAGCGGTATGAGCAGGCCAGCGAGGACGACGGCCCAGCGGTGGTGTTCCATCAGCGTCGACTCGGTCAGCCCCAGTACGAGGCTCTCGGGGACGGTGATCGCCCAGAGGACACTGAGCGCGACGATGAACACGCCCATCCCGATGCTCGCGCCCGCCGCGATACTCGGGTCCGAGCGCCCTTCACGGCCCGCCGCCAGCACGATGATGCAGACCATCGCGAAGACGCCCGGCAACAGCGGTGAGAGCGCCCCCGAACTGTAGTACGCCCCCACGGCACTCGTTGTCTCGACGAGCGCGTACGGGACCACGAGCGCAAGGAGATACAGAACGCAACCGACGATACCAACAGCCGGAGCGAGCCGCAGATCGTCCATATCGTCGCTCGGTCCGGCGGCGTCTTAACAGCGACGTTCGAGCGAAACGAGGAAATGTTCCCTCTCCGTACCTGTGGCTATGGGACTGGGTTCCACCGCGAAAAAGATACAGAAGGTCGCCGACATCGCCGAGGACCTCTACAAGAAAGTCAACGAGCTGAAGACACAGCTCGAAGACTTGCGAAGCACTGTCGACGAGACGAACACTCGCGTCGACGGGATGGAGCGGGAACTGGCTGAACAGCGCGCGCTCATCGAGGCACTCGCCGAAGAACGGGGCGTCGACACAGAGGCCGTCGTGGCTGAGGTCTCCGTTGACACTGATCCCGACACGGCTGAAGTGGCGTCGGAGTAATCCCGTGACTGCGGTCCCGTCGCGCGGCGGAACCGGTTGGTTTAAACCATAACGTCATCATACCATTGTACGTAGGGCGCTTAGCTCAGCTTGGACAGAGTGCTTGGCTTCGGACCAAACCGTCGGGGGTTCAAATCCCTCAGCGCCCGTGCAACGAACCGACGAGCACTGCGAGTCGGTGACGTGAACCGGCACTGCGGATTTGAACCCTGCCAGTCGCGCGCAGCAAAGCGAGCACGTCTGGCTCCGGTCCAAATCCCTCAGCGCCCGTCGCGGATTTTGACGGTACAAATCACCAGAAAGCGACGCGCCGGTATTGCCCACGAACGCAGTGTTGTTGCTTTCGTTCGCTAAACGAACGGTGGTAACTCTGGAGAGAATGCGTCGGTCAGATATTACCGGCATAGTTCGGTTTGGCGTGAGTCAGGCAGCTCTCTACGTCACAGAACGGCGCAATCTTTTTGCATATTACGCAAGCTATTTCGTATTATGCAAGAGCGTACGCGAGTCTGTCTCGATTTTCCGCTCCCAGAGGAGCGTATCTTCCGGTATCAGGCGATGCAAGATATTCTCCATCATCTCGTCAACAACCCGTTCGAAGGCTTCACACAGCAGGAACTGGCCTCGATGACCGGCGCGGACGTCTCTTCTGTCTCACGAGCAGTCGACCTACTCGAGACGGTCGGCGTCGTCACCGTCGAGGACGGGGTTCCGTCGCAGATTCACATCGATCAAGACCATTTCGAACGCGGAGACCCCCTGTTTTCCATACCACAAGCAGAGTTCAGAGCACCTGTCAACGAATTTCTCGGCGAGCTTCGTGACCGTGTCGATACGAAAGATGCAGTGACTGACATCGTCGGCGTCGTTCTCTTTGGGAGTGTCGCCCGTGGCGATGCCGACCGCAGTAGCGACATTGACCTCTTCGTCATCGTCAATGGTGACGGCACGCATGGTCGCCGTCTCGGGACCAAAATTGCCCGAGAGCTGGAAGAACAATCGTTCAATGGCGATCGCTATCAGTTCGAAGTGCTGGTCGAAACGCCCGAGAGTGCGAAGTCGCGTGGTGAGCGTCTGAAAGAGATATTCGACGAGGGGATCGTCTTGCTCCAGACGGACTGTTTGAGCGAGATTTGGGACGCAGCATACCGGTCCGCTGAGGAGGGTACATAGGGATGCCTATCGACCTCGACGATATCGAGCCACTCCTGTCCGATGCGGAAGCCGCATTCCGACGGGGCGGGCAGGAGACAGAGAACGGGCTGGATGTTTCCGATGCCGGGTTCGTCCAGCTACGGAAGGCGTGTCGCTCCCTCTCGGGTGGGGCCGAGCTTCTCGCTGATGGCTTCTACACGCTCGCTATCGAATCTGCGTTTACCTCAATAGAGAAGACGTTCATGTTCTGGCTCATCGCTGAGGGACACCAGGATCCAGCGAATCCGCCCCAGTCACATACAACAGCCATCAAGCGGAGTGCGACTGTCGGGTTCATGTCCACCGAAACGGCCGACCGACTCGTCGACCTCTGGGCGGAGAACCGAGCACAGACGTACTATCAAGATGGGAAGGCGACGCGAGAGCGTGCCGAGGCAATGATCGCACTCGCAGATCGGATCCATTCGCTTATCGTCAATCTCGACGGCGTGCAGCACGAGTGTGTCTGTGAGTGATCCGCCTCACTGAAACCCGGACCATGGGTAAATTGAACTGCCCGATTTCACAGTCTCAGGCCCAACAAGCAGAATCGTTCACACCTCGAACGAGCGCCCTCAGCGCCCGTAATTTCTACGCGAACGACAGTGAGCGCTGAGGAGCGTCGGCTGAGGGATTTGCAGTAGACCACGAACGACCACAGGGAGTGAGTGGGCGTAGTTCAAATCCCTCAGTGCCCGTAGCGTTTGGCTGCGAGCAAACCGCGAGCAGCAAGGTGCCATCTGATACTGCCAGACGGAAGCTGTTCTGGGATTTCGCCATCCTAGGGCGGGGACCGTCTCACAATAGGCACAGCCAGCAGTATGGGATGTAGCGAAGCGACTCCAGCGCCTATCCGACCGCCTTCTCACCCTCTCATACGGATTAGTATAGCAATGTACCGGTGTCTGCCGACCCCGGCGTCGGCGTCATCTGAAAATAATCTACACTAATCCGTATCAGTGGAGCATATCGAGGAGGAATATAGAGAGAAACCCGACGAAAAAGAGCGTCGTCGACACCGGTGTCTCGGGAACCTTCCCGGCCTTCACGAGCAGTTCCTCGGTGACGAGATATAACAGGGCAGCAGAGCCGAAAGCGAGGATAATCGCGATCGGCGCGCCGGTCACCCCTTCCAATGCAAACACGCCACCGGTAACCCCCGTCACGAGCAACAGCCCGAAGGCTGTCGGAACTGCGAGTTTCCGCATCATGCCCAGATCCCGTGGCAACGCGACGACGGCGGCAACGCCGAGAAAGAGCACCTCGATGGCCAGCGCAACGGCAATGATGACGCCGGTGTCGGGATTGTCGAGAAAAGTAACCCCGATAAGAACCCCGTCAATGAGCATATCGATGCCGACAGTGATGAGCAGTCCGGCCGCCCCCGCGAACTGCCCGCCGATATTGCGCTTCTCGATAGTCTTGCTCAGCCGGTGGATACCAAGCATCGTCACGACCCCGATGGCGAACCCGAGAACGACGACCTGGGGAGCCCGACCGTGAACGTCCGGCAGTAGCTCGGCAGCAACCGCAGCGGTAACGACCCCGGCCGCGAAGTGTTGGATGTTGCTTTCCATCTGTGGAGCCGGAGGGCGGTAAACGGCGATCACTCCGCCGACCAAGGCGGCTACGACCGCGAGTGCTGTGTATGACAACGCCTGAACAAGTACCATGCGACTCCATCCTGGTCGAAGCACAAAGAATCTTGAGTGCGTGGTGATGACCAGCCAGCGGGTGGTGTGGCTGCATAGCCAGTTCCGCGCTCGCTCACAGTGAACAGACGCCGACGTGTGCTCAGTCGTCGGCCGGTTCCACGACGCTGTCGAGTCCGGTCATCTCCAGGCCCCCGCCGATTGTGCGGTTCGGGTACGGGATGTTGATGTCCTCGGCGTCGAACCGCTCTTTGACCGAGGTCACGTACTCGCCGCGGATCTTGACGAAGTCGGCGCGACTCGGGTTATCGATCCAGATGCGGGACTGGAGTCCGACCGAGGAGTCGCCGAGTTCGGTCAGTCGAACGGACGGCTCGGGGTCGTCCATGATCTCCGGATGGTCTCTGGCCTCTTCCAGAATTATCTCGGTCGCCTTGTCGATGTCGTCGTCGTATCCGATGCCGAACATGAACTTCAGTCGAAGCTGTTCCTTAGCGACGGGATTCTTGATGACGCCGTCGGTCAGGTTCGAGTTCGGCACGGTCAGCAGCTCGTTGTCGAAGGTCCGGACGCGGGTAACACGGAGGCTGATGTCCTCGACGACGCCGGAGTGGTCGTTCCACTCGATCCAGTCGCCGATCCGGAACGGCTTGTCGGTGTAGATGAACACGCCGGCGACGAAGTTTTTGATGACGTCCTGCATCGCGAAGCCGATAGCCAGCGTCGCCGCGGCGGCAATGGTCGCCAGCGACTGCAGGAAATTCCCGTACTCGGCCATGCCAAAGGCAACGGAGATGGCGACGAAGACGATGCCGATACTGACGACTTTTTTTAGCGGTCGCCGAGCGTGGGCGTCGAGGTCCCGGGACTTGAGCGAGCGGTCGACGATGGGCAGCACAATCGCTTTCCCAAGGACGTAGACGAGGATGAAGACGACGAGGAAGACCACCGCAGAGGCGATGGATCCAGCCGCCGGCACGCCGAGCCCTGCGAGCAGGTCGGCAAGTGGTTGAACCTGCATCATTTCTCGAACACCGCGGTGTGGCCCCGGACCTGAATCACCTCTGCGTTGACCATCTCGGCTAGGTCGTCAGCGAGTTCATCGGCCGTCGTCCCGCCCCGGGACGACCGGAGGAACTTCACCTTCACGAGGTCCGTGTTTTCCAGTTGATCGTCGAGTTCGTCCGCCACCGATTCGATACCGTGTTTGCCGACGCGGAGCGTCGCGTCGAGGTCGTGTATCCGCGACTGTCGAGAAGAGTCACTCATGTAAACCGTTTAGCGAGGACAGCCCCTTAAAACCAGTAGTCGTAAAGAAACCTCAGTCGTACGGGTAGCGGGACTGTGCCCCACAGTCACACGTGATGACGACGTGGCCGGACTGGGTCCGGGACCGGGCGTTGTGTCCGTGCAGCAGGTACGTATCGCAGGCGTCACACGTCGACCGCTCGAAGGACCGCGGCAGGCGCAGGCGGTGGCGTTCGGCGATGCGCCGAGCGCGCCGGACGTACGACCGGGCGCGTTCCTCGCCGCCGGCCTGAACGGCCTCGCGGGCGAGCGACTGGAGGCGCTCGATCCGCTCGCGGGCGATAGTCGCCTCGTCCGTCATTGACGGTACTCGGTCGGCGGCGGGAAAATGCCTTCCGAACGAGCTAGCAATTGTCGACGCGCGATTTGGTCGCTTTGTGAACAGCCAGAAAGCCCCGAGACGCTGGGCTACTGCGACTCGCTGCGCGCTTCGCTCACTCTGTTCGCTCCAGTGCTTACGTCGTCTCGAACGCCCAGCGTCTCGCCCCTTTCAGTCCCACCCTGTGGTTGGGAAATCAGGCGACCCGGCCGGACTTTCTGGCTGTTATAGACTATTGTTTGGAAAGTAAAGACTTCCAATCCCATCCCCACAGACCAATTCGATAGGATTTTCGGCCCGGCCAGAGAGCCCCGAGACGTGCGTGTCCTGAACTATCTCGAACTGGCCGATCACCTCGACCGGTCGGGCATCGGCACCGCCGTGGACCACCAGCGGGCGGCGCTATCCGAAACCGACATCGAGGTGGAGACGACGCCCCTGCGGGATGGCCATCCAGCGTGGGCGCTGGGGGGGAACGTCGCCTTCAACGACCCGATGTTCCGCGAGTTCGACATCGCCCACTGCAACATGATCGGACCCGGCTCCGTCGCCGTGGCGCAGCACGCGACGCAAGCGGATATCCCGCTGGTCCTGCACGCTCACGTCACCCGCGAGGATTTCCGGGACAGTTTCCGAGGGTCGAACCTAGTTGCGCCGGCGCTGGGCCGCTATCTGAAGTGGTTCTACTCGCAGGCCGACCTCGTTCTCTGCCCCTCCGAGTACACGAAGGGGATCCTCGAATCCTACCCCGTCGACGCGCCGATACGGCCGATGACAAACGGCGTCGACATCGACGCGCTGGCGGGCCACGAGGACTTGCGCGAGGACTACCGGAACCGGTACGACCTCGACGGGATGGTCGTCTTCGCTGTCGGCAACGTCTTCGAGCGCAAGGGGCTGACGACATTCTGTGAACTCGCCCAGCAGACCGAGTACGACTTCGCGTGGTTCGGTCCCTACGACGCCGGGCCACAGGCCTCCAAGACCGTCAAGCGGTGGGTGAACGACCCGCCCGAAAACGCGACCTTTACCGGGTGGATCGAGGACATCCGCGGCGCGTTCGGGGCCGGCGACGTGTACCTGTTCCCGACGAAGGCCGAGAACCAGGGCATCGCCGTGCTGGAAGCGATGGCCTGCGGGAAGGCGGTCGTCCTCTCAGACATTCCGGTGTTCCGGGAGTACTACGAGGACGGCCACGACTGCCTCATCTGCGAGGACGAGGCGGAGTTCCGCGAGGCGCTGGAACGACTCGCCGAGAACCCCGACCTGCGGGAGCGACTGGGCGAGAACGCCAAGGAGACGGCCAGAGAGCACAGCCTGGACCGGGTCGGCCGGCGGCTGGTCGAGACGTACGACGAACTGGTCTGAGACGGTCGAAACAGCGCGATTGTTAGGCAGAGAGCGGTTCGCTGTCGACGGATATCGTCGGCGAGCGCCGCCAGACGACCGCGACCAGCACTGCGCCGACCAGCACCAGCGCGCCGGCGACGGCGAACGCAAGCAGGAAGTCGTAGCCGCCGAGCCAGCCGCCGAGTATCGACCCGACGCCGCTTGCCAGCCCGGAGATAGCAGTGTACAGCCCGAGGGCTTCGCCGCGGATCGCCGACGGTGCGAGCTGCGTGACGACGCTGGCCGCGGTGACGGCGATGACGGCCCAGGCGACACCGATGAGGGCGAACACGACGCCGTTGATAATCGTCCCCAGGAGCGTCGCCGACAGCAGGAGTCCCACGACGGCAACAGCCGGATGGAGCGCCGCGCGGGCGAGCAGGCCCCCCACCTGAAGCCCGCTCGGGGCGTACCGCTCGGCGAGCGAGCCGGCGCGGTCGTACCACAGCGCCGAGCCGACGCTGGAGACGAGATACAGTGCGAAGACGAGCCCCGATTCGTAGCCGAGCGTCCGCGAGAGATACAGCGGCAGCGGCCCCCAGAACACGCCGAAACCGACGAAGAAGGCGACGACTGCCCCGAAGTAGATGGTCAGCGAGGGGGAGAAACGGGCCGCGACTTCTCGGGGGTGTATCGACCGCGTGAGCCAGTACAGCCGACCCGGACCGACGGGGAACGTCGCGCTCCTGACCGGAAGCCGACGCGACCGGGCGATGGCCCGCGCCATCCGACTGGCCCGCGGCCGGTCGAGTTTGTCGGGATCGGGCGG
Source organism: Haloarcula sp. HT12 (assembly GCF_055271655.1). NCBI lineage: Archaea > Methanobacteriati > Methanobacteriota > Halobacteria > Halobacteriales > Haloarculaceae > Haloarcula > Haloarcula sp. HT12. Next base: position 524,802 of record NZ_JBUXKW010000005.1, on the reverse strand, counting down.
CAGCCACTTCGCTGCGAGAAACGCCGACAGGCCGACGGCGGCCGCACACACCCACAGTAGCGACTGCTGGGCGAGGAGGGGACCGAGCGGGACCGACAACAGCGCCGTCCACACCAGCCCGAGGACGAGACCGCCGGCCCAGCCCCAGCCCTGATAGCGGTTCAGGACGGCGAATCGCGCCGGCCAGTCCCGCTCTACGGTTCCGACGGTGACAAGCAGCGTCAGCACCGGCGCGACAGCGCCCGCCGCGAACCACAGCAGGCCGTTGCCGACGATGACCAGCCACGGCTGCTCGGTGAGCGAGACGAGCAAAAGCGCCAGGGTCGCCAGCCCCAGCGCAAGGAGGACAAGCGACCGTCGCTTCCCCGTTTTGTCGGCGATGCGTCCGAAGATGAGCGCGCCCGGCGCACCCGCGGCGGCGGCCACCCCGGCGAGAACGCCCAGCATGAACGTCTCGCCGCCGATGGCGACGAAATACAGCGGGACGAGCAGCGATCCCGCGCCGAGTGCGACCGATGCGATTGCCCAGGCGTACAGCCAGCCATCCCGATCCATTATCCCCAATCTGCCACGGTCCCTGAAAAGAACTCTGGCACCCACACAGGGGTGACAGCCGTCTGACGGGTGGCTTGCCAATGGCAACGGTTTAAGCCCTGGTCCTGCTACGCCGCGGCGATGGCACTGCCGCACGTCGCGACGTTCACCGACACGTACCTACCGACCGTCAATGGGGTGACCTACACGGTCGAGACGTGGCGGGACCGCTGGCGCGACCGCGGCGGTCGCATGGACGTGGTCTATCCGGAGAGCGACCACGACCCCTCCGAAAACGAGTATCCCGTCCGGAGCCTCCCGTTCCCGTTCTACGAGGGCTTTCGTCTCGGAATGCCAGAGATTCCGAACGGTGTCAGGGACGCCGAACTCGTCCACGCACACACCCCCTTCAGCCTCGGAATGGCCGGCCAGCGACTCGCCGGCAAACTCGACATCCCCTTCGTCGCGTCGTATCACACGCCGACGAGCGAGTACGCCGAGTACGTCTCCTTCAACGGCGCTGTCGAGTCGGCGGTCCGCTCAAGCGCCGAGAGCTACGAACGCTGGTTCCTGGGCCGTGCCGACACCGTCATCGCGCCGAGCGAGCGCGCGGCCACCCACCTCCGCGAGGCTATCGGCCTGGATACGACGGTCACGGTCGTCCCGAACGGCGTCGACACGACCGTGTTCGAACCGGTCGACACGGTGGCGTTCCGCGAGCGGTACGACCTCCCTGACGGCCATATCGTCGGCTACACCGGCCGCCACGGCTACGAGAAGTGCCTGGAGGACATCATCACCGCCTGCGAGGGGCTGGACGTGACCGTGGTGTTCGGCGGCGACGGGCCGGCCCGCGAGTCGCTCGAAGAAACAGCCGAAGGCAGCGATGTCGACGTGCGCTTCCTCGGCTTTCTCGACCGCGCGGAGCTGCCCGAACTGTACTCGACGCTGGACGTGTTCGCGTTTCCCAGCCCCGTCGAGACACAGGGCCTGGTCGCCCTGGAGGCCAACTGCTGTGGGACGCCCGTCGCTGGCGTCGACGCCGGCGCGCTCAGCGACACCATCGACGACGGCGAAACCGGCTACACCTACGACGAAGGCGACATCGACGGTTTCCGTCGGGCTATCGAGCGCGTCCTCGATGAAAGAGAGCGTCTTCGAGAGCGCTGTCTTGCCCGGCGGGACGTCATCAGCGTCGAGCACGCCATCGACAAGCTGGTCGACGTGTACGACAGCGTGCGGTAGCTGTCGCCGGCGCAACGCTCGGTTCGCGCGACTCAGTTCCGCGAATGCGACCAGCCGATACCGAAGGCCAATCCGTTGAGTGTTCCAAGCAGTATCCCGAGATAAAAATCGCCCAGCGAAACGGCCAGTATCAGGCCGGCTCCGATTCCCAGCGCCAGGCCCTTCAGGACCGTCGGCCAGTGGAGCCAGCTCAAGCGCCCGTCGTCGTCGCTCATACGCTCTCTCTGGTCGCCGTCGAGTAAACTGTACCCCTTCGTCACGGCTGTCCGCGCTGGTCGAGGGCGGACTGCCGTTCTTCCAGAGCAGCGAGACGGTCGTCGATATCCGGGTGCGATCCGGGCAGCAGTCGCTCGGTGACGGTGTGCCAGCGATGGGCGATCCGCTCGGCCCGCCCCGCCGGCGGGTCGGGCGTCTCATCTGCAATCGCGTACGGGACCACGCAGAGTTCGCGGACGCCGGTCTCGGCGGTCCGGATGTCGTCGGTCGGACGGGGGTTCTCGGTCAGCACTTCAAGCGCGCTGGCAAGGGCTGCCGGGGAGCCACAGATGGCGGCGCCGCCGGCGTCTGCTGCGTACTCACGGATTCTGGACAACAGTCGGTAGCAGGCCGTGCTGGCGAGATACAGCGCCGCGGTGAACGGTATCGCGACGAGTGCGAACGCGGTCAGGGGGATGTGAAAATAGCCGGCGCCAACGGCATTTCTGCTGGGCTCGCCGTCGAGGAGCCAGTGGGTGAACAGCGACGTTTCGAGTATCGTTCTAAGCGCCCTTGTAGCGCGTGCGCTTACGATTGGCAGGAACGCCGCGGCCGTCATCACGAACGAATCGCCGTTTTTCAGATGGGCGAGTTCGTGGGCGAGGACGGCGTCCAATTCATCACCGTCAAGCTGGTCGACGAGCGCCGTCGTGACGAACAGCGTTCGCTCGCCGGGCCGGCTCGCGGCGTAGCTGTTCGGCGTCATCGAGTCGATGACGGTCACGTCGGGCGTCGTTATGTCTGCTGTTCGAGCGAGCCGCCCGATCCGCTTGCGGAGCTGTGTTGCCGTCCGCTCGTGTTTGATCGCAGTGAACCGCTCCCTGGTGGTTTCCGGTTCGGACGCTTCGGGCAGGTCCGGCCCGCCGGCGGCCTCGCGTAGCGTGACCCGGTAGCCGAACAGGAACTGGAGGCCCAGCACGAGCGGCGTTCCGGCCAGGACCACGGGCCGGAGCGGGGCCAGATGGAACCCGCGGGTCCAGAACGACGCCCCGACCGGGAGGCCAAACATCGGGAGCAGGCCGTAGGCGACGTGAGCCAGGACGTACGCTGTGACCACGGCGAGCACGTCGAAGGCGACCAGTCCGATGAGGAGGGCAGCCAGGCGCAGGCGGAGGGTGGAGTGGGTGGCGGGCACTATCGTTCGTATTTCATTACGCTGGAGAAAAAGGTTGACGGGGTGCGGTACCGGCCGGTGCAATGCCGGTTTCTCGGCTGCGGCTTCAGGCCAGCGCGCTGCCAGCCCGGATAATCTCTCGTTCGCCGAACGCCGGCCCGACCAGCTGCAGCCCCACGGGCAGCCCGTCGTCCGTCTCGCCGGCCGGAACCGAGATAGCCGGGAGGTTCGCGAGGTTAACGGGTGTCGTGTTGGCGTCGGCCAGATACATCGTGAGCGGGTCGTCGAGGCTCTCGCCGCGTTGCATCGGCGGCACGGGCATCGTCGGCGACGCGAGCACGTCGGCGTCCTCAAGTGCCTCATCAAAGTCCTGTTTGACCCACGCGCGGGCGTCCTGGGCCTTCTTGTAGTACTTGTCGTGGTAGCCCGCCGACAGGGCGTAGGTCCCGAGCAGAATCCGGCGCTTGACCTCCTCACCGAACCCCTCCTCGCGGGCGTTGGCGAAGGATTCGTTCCAGTTGCCGTCGTAGCCGCCCGATTGCCCGTAGCGGACGCCGTCGAACCGTGCGAGGTTCGAGGAGGCCTCTGACATCGCGATGACGTAATAGGCCTCGACGGCGTGTTCGACGCTCGGGAGGTCGACCTCGTGATAGCTCGCGCCCTTCGCTTCGAGGTCGTCCAACGCCGCCCAGAACGTCTCGACGACGTCCTCGTCGGCTCCGTCCAGCAGTTCCGTCGGGACACCGATTGAGAGTCCGTCGACGTCGCCGTCGGCCGCGTCCGCGTAGGAGCCGTCGGCTTCGGGCGCTTCCTGCGTCGTCGCGTCGTGTTCGTCCGGCCCAGCGATGACGTCAAGCAGTTCCGCGGCGTCTTCGACGGTTGGCGCAATGGGGCCGATCTGTTCGAGGCTGTTGGCGTAGGCGACGAGGCCGTACCGTGAGACCAGCCCGTAGGTGGGCTTGATGCCGACGACGCCACAGAACGCGGCCGGGCAGCGGATGGAGCCGCCGGTGTCGCTCCCCAGCGCAAGGTCGGCATCGCCAGCAGCGACGACGGCGGCCGACCCGCCGGAGGAACCGCCCGGCACGCGGCCCTCGGCGACGGGGTTCTCGACGGGACCGAACGCCGACGTTTCGGTGGTCGTTCCCATCCCGAACTCGTCCATGTTCGTCTTCCCGGGGATGGTCGCGCCGGCGTCTTTCAGGCGCTCGACGACCGTCGCGTCGTACGGCGGGACGTACTCTTCGAGCATCGCCGAGCCACAGGTCGTCCGGACGCCCTCGGTGGAGATGTTGTCTTTGACCGCGACAGTCCGGCCCGCGAGCGGGCCGTCCTCGGCCCCCTCGATGGTCTCCTCGGTGACGTAACCGTTGTACGCCGTCATCTACGACACCTTCGGCCCTTTGAACTGTCCTTCCTCGGTGTCGCTGGCGTTCCGGAGCGCTTCCTCTTGCGAGAGGCTTTCGCGCGTCTCGTCGGGGCGCATCACGTTCGAGAGTTCGGTGTCCCGTTCTGTCTCGGGCACGTCGTCGAGCGCTTCGAACGCGTCGAGGATGTCGCCCAACTGCTCGGTGAACCGCTCGATCTCGTCGTCTGCGAGGTCGACACGGGCGAGGTCGGCGACGTGCCGGACCTCCTCGGGATCGACGGCGGGGTCGCTCATGTCGGGCCGGAGTGCTGGACGCGCGGTAAGCGTTTCGAAACACCGGGGCGAACTCTAGAACCATTAACAAGTAATGAAGGGAATACACAAGAATTGCGAACTCTTGTTTCCCCTTCGGAAAATTGCGCTTCAGAAACGGACAAAAGTTTTAAGTCGCCGTAGATACAACAGTAGGTTACAACACGTTTTTCGGGTTCGATACCCGGTTGCCCCCATCCAACAAATGACCGATACCAGCATCCGCCGATACTCGAACGAGCGCGAAACGGAGACAGAGCAGACGGAAGAAGAGGAGTCTGAGTCACTCGTCTGTCCGGAGTGTAGCGGAGCCCTACTCTCCGACAGCGAGCGCGGTGAAACGGTGTGTGAAGACTGTGGGCTGGTCGTCGAGGAGGACGAGATCGATCCCGGTCCCGAGTGGCGCGCGTTCGATTCGAAGGAGAAAGACGAGAAATCCCGCGTCGGCGCGCCGACGACGAACATGATGCACGACAAGGGCCTCTCGACGAACATCGGCTGGCAGGACAAGGACGCCTACGGCAACTCCCTGTCCTCGCGCCAGCGCGAGAAGATGCAGCGACTGCGCACCTGGAACGAGCGCTTTCGAACCCGGGACTCCAAGGAGCGCAACCTCAAGCAGGCACTCGGCGAGATCGACCGGATGGCCTCGGCGCTCGGACTGCCGGAGAACGTCCGCGAGACGGCCAGCGTCATCTACCGCCGCGCGCTCGATGAGGACCTGCTGCCGGGCCGCTCCATCGAGGGCGTCTCGACGGCGTCGCTGTACGCCGCCGCGCGACAGGCCGGCACGCCGCGGAGCCTCGACGAGATCGCCGGTGTTTCCCGCGTCGAGAAAGACGAGATCGCCCGGACCTACCGCTACGTCGTCCGCGAACTCAGCCTCGAAATCCAGCCGGCCGACCCCGAGAGCTACGTCCCGCGGTTCGCGTCGGATCTGGACCTCTCCGAGGAGGTCGAGCGCCGCGCACGCCAGCTCCTCCAGAACGCAAAGCAGGAGGGCGTCCACTCGGGCAAGTCGCCGGTCGGCCTCGCCGCCGCTGCCGTCTACGCCGCCTCCCTGCTCACCAACGAGAAAGTGACACAGAGCGAAGTCAGCGAGGTCGCCAACATCTCGGAAGTCACCATCCGCAACCGCTACCACGAACTGCTGGAAGCGGAAGACAACATCCACCCCTGATCGGTATCGTAACCTAAACCACCGACTGTGCCCTTCAGTCGGTATGGAGACCACGCGTCATCTTGTCGCGACCGTCTACGTCGTCAGCGAGGGCTGCGTCGCGCTCCACGAACACAGTAAACTCGACATGTGGCTGCCCGCCGGCGGCCACATCGACCGCGACGAACTCCCCCACGAGGCCGCGTTGCGCGAGACGCGCGAGGAACTGGGCCTCGACGTGGACCTCATCGCACCGCAGCAGGACATCGAGAGCGAGACGGTCCAGTCGATACCCCAGCCTCAGCACTTCCTGCTCGAAGACATCAACGTCACTGCCGATGGCGAAGTCGGCCACCAGCACATCGACTTCATCTTCTACGGCCGCGCTGACAGCCGCGCCATCGCGCCAGAGCCGGGCGAACAGCCGGCCGACGACTGGGAATGGTTCTCCGTCGCCGATCTGCAGGACCGGCGCGAGGAACTCCCGGCGGATGTCGTCGAGGTCGGTCAGCAGGCAATCGAAGCGGTGGACCAAGTCTGACACACAGTCCACGGGGCGCGTCGAACGCCCCGCCCCGCGTCGCGTGGTGTCCGTCGCGAGGCCGTTCCGCGTACGCAGACCGGTCCGTTATCGCCAGCTGTTAGGTAGGTGATAACTAACCGCATTGACGGCGTAGTAGTCAGCATGTACCAGGTGGTACTCCCGGTCGATGACAGCGAGGAGCGGGCGACTGCACAGGCCAGTGCCACAACGGGGCTCCCCCACGCCGAGGATTCAGTCACGGCGACGGTCCTGCGCGTGTTCGACGACGAGGGGACGGCCGAGAAAACGTCGGTCGAGCAGACGCCGGCAGGGAAGGTGCTCGTCGAAACGTTGCAGGAAACGGGGGTCGACATCGAGACGGAGACCCGACACGGGGACCCGGAAGTCCAGATCGTCAACGTTGCCGAGGAGCGCGACGCGGACATGATTATCCTCGGCGGCCGAAAGCGCTCGCCGCTGGGCGCGCTCGTGTTCGGAAGCGTCAGCCAGAGCGTGATTCTGGACGCCGAACGGCCGGTCGCTGTGACCGGCAGCGCCAAGTGATTCACTCCACGAGCGATTCGACGTACTGCGTGACGTGGTCGTCCATCCGGCGCTTGTAGCCGGCCTGCCGGGCCAGACGGTCGAGTTCCCGGGCGGCGAGCGAGCCGTACTGTGCGGCCTTCTTATCTCTGGACGCGATTTCATCGGGGAGCGATCCGCGGGCTGCCGCCCGAAGCGCGACCTTCCGCGTCTCGCCGTCGACGAGCAGGTCGCCGTCCAGTCGGAGCGCGGCGGCGACGACGCGGTCGTGTAACAGCGGCGTCACCGGTTCGACGCCGGCGGCCCGCAGTGCGAGCACGTCCCGCTCCAACTGGTCCGGGAGCGAAGCGATCACTTCTCGTTGGGCCCCGCGAACGGTGTCGGCCTCGACACGGGGGTCATCGGGGGCCTTTGCGACTTTCGCGTAGCCGCCGAACAGTTCGTCGGCCCCCTGGCCGAGTGCCAGCCGGTCAAAGCCGTCTGCGGCGACCTGTTCAGCAACGAGGTACAGCGGGAGCGCGATCTGGACCGCCATCGCGTTCGTGCGTGCGGTCGCCCGGGCGATTTCGGGGACCGCCCGCTCGATGGCGTCGTGTGTGAGTTCGACGACGCGGACCTCGGTTCCAAGCAGGTCGGCGGCCGACCGCGCCGCCTCGACGTCGTGGCTGTCGGGGAAGCCGGCGACGTACAGCGGCACGTCGAGCCGGGCCGCAAGCAGCGCCGAGTCGACGCCGCCGGAGAACGCGATGGCGAGGGCATCGGTGTCGACGGCGTCGATGCTCGTCTCGACGGCTTCACGGACCCGCTCGATAGCCATATCGCGGTCGCCGAACGGCTCGGGCGACGGCAGCGTAAAACGGCGTCTGCGCCCCTCCTCGTCGCGGACGTACCCGGCGGGGAACGACCGCGGGTCGGCCAGCGCCGTCGGGTCGTGGCTCCACTGCTCGGGGTCGAGTCGCTCCTCGTCAGAAACAGCACGCTCCACGAACAGCGGGTATCGCCCGAGAACGTCGCGGACGAGCGTCCCGTCCAGTTCACCCGCGAACCCGCCGGTGCTCGGGAGTGGGGCGCCGCTTTCGAGGGCGTCGGCGACGGTGTCCGGATCGGCTCCCTGCATCACTGGAGGAGTTCGGCGATGCCGTTCTTGACGCGTCGCTTCGCCCCGCCGGCGGCCTGCCGGAAGCTGATGCGCCACGGTGTCCGTTTGCCCTCGACGGTGGTCTTGCCATCGCGGACGGCGTCGAGGATCGCCTCGACCGTTCGCTCGTCCGTGCCGACGTTGGTGACCGCCTGCCCGACCATCTCCGCGATATGGGCGTCGCTGCCGGCGGTCATCGGCAGCCCCTCCCGACGGGCGAACCGCTCGGCCTGCCGGTTCGACCGCCCCGTCAACAGCCGCGAGTTGTACACTTCGATGGCGTCGGCAGTCGCGAGTTCGGCCTTCGAGATGTGTTCTAACACGCCGTGGCGGGACTCCTGGAACGGATGCGGGACGACCGCGAGCCCGCCCTGGTTGCGTATCCGGTCGAGGGTCTCATCGAACGGGAGATGGGGCGGGATGGCCTCCTGAATCCCCAGGGCGAGGACGTGTCCGGCGGCACACGTGACCTCCATCCCGGGAATACCGACGAGGCCGTACTCCGGGGCGAGTTCGGCCGCCCGGAGGCTGGCGTCGATTTCGTCGTGGTCAGTCACGGCCAGCGCGTCCAGGCCGACGGCGCTGGCTTGCTCTAAGAGGAGCTCGACTGGGTCCCGGCCGTCGTACGACAGCGACGAATGCGCGTGTAGCTCAACCGACTGCACAGGTGTCGATAACGGGGGGCAGGGCAAAAACGCCCCGATCCGCCCCGGTGCTCACAGAGAACAAACCGGCCGCCGTGTCGATGGCGGCCGAATGCCCGAAGGAACGCCCATCTGTCCCACGAGACTGAGCGTGTGTTTCCCGACGACACGACCGTCAATCGACGGTCGCATGTGACAGTTACCGATACGCATGAATGAGTCGTCGCCCTCAGCTTGGCGGGGTTTAAAATGGGACGGAGAGCTGGCGACTCAGTCGGCTGAACTCCCGCTCGCTACCGAGTTCTCCCCGGTGTCAACGGGCGGCGATCCGCGGATCTCCTCGTCCTCCAGGTAACACTGCGGGTCCGGGGCGAACAGGTCGTCTTCGACGGTGAGGGCCCGGAGCCGGGAGGCTCCGCGGCAGATCTCGGCGTAGCGGCAGTCGGCGCATTTCCCCGTGAGGTGCTCTTCGCGGTTACGCAGCGCCGTCAGAAGCGGGTTCGACTCGTCTTCCCAGATAGCGCCGAACGAGCGGTCGCGGACGTTCCCCAGCGAGTACCCCTGCCAGAACTGCGTGAGGTGGACGTTACCCTGGTAGTCCACATCCGCGACGCGTTCGCCGGTCGGGTCGCCGCCGTTGACCCGCAGGTACTCGTACACCCGCTGGGCCTGCGCGTCGCCCATGTGTTCGCGGGCGTACTCGACGAGGTAGGCCGCGTCGGCGTAGTTGCCGACCAGCAGCGTCTCGATCTCCTCGCCGCGGTCGTGGTACTCGCGGGTCATGTCACAGACCCGCTTTACTGCCTGCCGGCGGTCGTCGGGTGTGAGGTCGGCGTCGACGATCTCGGTCCCGCGGCCGCCGTAGTCGAGGTGGTAGAAACAGAAGCGGTCCACGCCCACGTCGGTCAGCAGGTCGACGACGCCCTCCAGGTCCGCGGCGTTGCGCTCGGTGATTGTGTACCGGAGGCCGGTCTTCAGCCCCGCGTCCAGGCAGTTCTCGATCCCCTGGACCGCGCCCTCGAACGCGCCGTCGACCCCGCGGAAGTCGTCGTTTCGCTCCGGCAGGCCGTCGACGGAGACGCCGGCGTATTTCAGCCCGGCGTCCTTGAGCGACCGGGCGCGCTCCTCGGTGATGAGCGTCCCGTTGGTCGACAGCACCGGCCGGACGCCGACCTCGTTCGCGTAGGCGACCAGCTCTTCGAGGTCCTGCCGGACGAGTGGCTCGCCGCCGGAGAACAGCACCACTGGCGCACCGTAGTCGGCCAGGTCGTCGAGCAGCGCTTTCCCCTCGGTGGTCGAGAGTTCCCCGTCGGCGATTTCGGTGTCGGCGGCGGCGTAACAGTGGTCACAGTAGAGATTACACTGCTTGGTGACGTTCCAGACGACGACCGGCCGGCGCTGCTTCTCGTTCCGGATCTGGCGTTTGGTCGATTCGTTGGCCGCGTCGTACCGGAGGCCGTCCCCCTCGGCGTCGAGGTCACAGAGCAGTTTCGAGACCGATATCATCGGTTCTCTCCCCGGAGCGTCTCCGACTCCATCTCGTCGACGCTCATGGTGGCGTCTTCGCCCGGTTGCCCCGCTCCGAGCGTCGCAGCATCCGTCTGATAGCGGTGCGTCTCGTCGGCGGGACACAACCACAGTGTGACGGCAGTCCGCGCGAACAGTGACGCTGCCTGCTCCCTGGCAATGTCGGCGGACGGCGCGCTGACGCTTCCGACGTGGGTCAGCGGGTCCGCCGTGTCCTCGCGGACGAACACTTCCCACTCGCGACTCGTTGCGCCGCGCGGGGCGTCTACCTCGTGGTCGAACTCTTCCATACCCCTCTGTTAGACTCCCTCAAAAAAACGGGGCTAGCGCGTTCTCAGCTACTGGGAACCATAGCTAAATTCGATATAGCGGTATGGTATTTACTACGACGTTCGTGCGAGAACTACCCGTATCGAGTCTGCCCTTTGAAATCGTCCGAGAAACAGCGTCTGTGTCGTGGTTACTGCAAATCGAACGCCGGATTACGCTTCGTAACCCGCGTACTCCATCAGCTGTTTGAAGATGTCGGTGTCCATCGCCTCCTTGTAGACGACGCCGGTAACCATCCCACCGGGGTAGGAGTTCCCGTTCATCGCGTGGCTGACCTTGTGACAGTGGGCGAGATAGATCCCGGGATCTGCGTCGGCCTCGAACTCGATGGTGTGCCGTCCGGCGGGTGGGATACTGGTGATGTCCTGGTCGTGGCGGGCGGCTTCCGGTATCTTCCCGCCGTCTTTGTGGGTCACCTGGAAGCGGTGGTTGTGGATGTGCATCGGGTGGTCCATGTACCCGTTGTTACACAGGTGAAGCCGGACCGTGTCGCCCTGCTCAACGATGATCGGCGAGCCGTCCTCCGGGTGGAGCGTTCGGGGAGCGGCCTTGCCGTTGATGGTGAACGTGTCCGGACGGCGGTTCCGGACGTCGTAACTGGCGTCCATGCCCGCCATCTGGCGGTTGAGCCGGGAGTCCCACTCCTTCAGCGTCATGAAGTACTCCTTGTCGGCCGGCTCGTAGCCCTTCGGATCGACACGGAAGATGCCGTACATCCCCATGTCGATGTGGCGGTGAGTCTGGTAGTGGCAGTGGTAGAGGTGCGTGCCGGGGACGTTGGCGGGGATGGTGTAGGTGTGTTTCTCGCCGGGGTCGATGCGGATGCCCGTCGTGGTCGGGACGCCGTCGTCCTCCCACTGCTTCTGGACGGCGTGGAAGTGGACCGTGTGCGGGCGCATACCGTCCGTGTTGTCGAACGTGACCTCCATATCTTCGCCCTCAGTCGTCCGGAGGATCGGTCCGGGGACGCTCGGCTCGCCGTCGTCAGCTTTGAACGCCCACACCTGCGGTAGCTCGACGGGGCCACCCATCGACTCGCCGGGGTGGGCCTCGTGTTTGGCCGGGACAGAGGACAGCGTCACTTCGCCACCCTGTTCGTCGACGTTGACGATCTCCGGCGGCGACGTGGTCGGGAGGTCGCTGTCGGATTGTGCCGGGGTTGTGCTGGTGTCGACTGACTCTTCGGTTGGGACCTCACCCGGAGCGGTACAGCCCGCGAGGGCGACCGTGCCGCCGAGGCCGGACGCTTTCACGAAGTCGCGACGGGAGATGCCCGATCCGGGTGCGCCGATCTGGTCTTCCATAAGCACTTGAGGATAATATCCCACAGTATAAACCCCCTGAAGGGAGTTCCCAGGCCGACAGAACCGTTCTCAGTTTTTGGGAACGGGCCATCGGATACTGATAAATCCCCCATATATTGCGTGCTGTGGGACGGAAACGTCGGCCCTGTCGGGCGGTAAGCGCTCCTAAGTCGGTTAGATTAAACGTCTTGGGCGGGCAGTGTCGGGCAAGGATGGTCCGGGACCCCTTCGCTGACGAGGAGACGCCGGAGTTACAGGCGGTCCTCGACGCACTCGACGACGAGGACTGTCGTGCCATTGTCAGCGTACTGGAGGAACCGTTGACGGCAAGTGAGATATCCGACCGGAGCGGCGTACCGCTATCGACAACCTATCGAAAGCTCGAACTACTGACGGAGTCCTCATTGCTGTACGAGGGCGTCGAGGTCAGATCGGACGGCCAACACGCGAGCCGCTACGCTATCGACTTCGAGGAAGTCGTCATCAGTCTCGACGAGGAACTGTCGCTCACCGTCGACATCTCACACCGCGCTCGGACGCCGGACCAACGGCTCGAAAACCTCTGGTCCGAGGTACGAAAGGAGACATAACCATGGTACACATCCCAAGTTCACAGGTCGGCATCGTCGTCTCGAAGACACTGATCCTCATTCTTGGCGGACTGATAACGTACTACTCGTATCAGGCCTACAGCCGGACGAAAAGCCCCCAGCACAAGTGGCTCACATACGGGTTTGGGGTAGTGACCCTCGGTGCGTTTACCGGCGGTGTCATCGACATCGTTGTCGGCCGGTATCTCGGGCAGCAACTGCTGCCCGTGAGCGTCTTCACGTCGAGTTCACTGACGGCCATCGGTCTGGGCATCATCCTGTACTCACTGTACGTTCGCTAGGACGGCTTCGAGCGGCCTCGGGATAGTGTCTGCAGCTTTTTTGCGCTCGGTATCGAGTGGGTCGACGACGGTTCCGTATCGTGCCGAAGGACTGGTATTCTCACCGGGTGGAAACGCGACTGACGGTATATTTACGAGGACGTATCAAACAGAGGCATGCTTGGAGCGAACGCCGTGTTGTTAATCGGGATGAAGACGGTCACGCTGTTTTGCGGTGTGATACTGACGACGCTGACCTACCGCGCGTATCGCCGTACTGAGGCCCCGGCGATGCGAGCGCTCTGTCTCGGTATCGGGTTCGTCACACTGGGCGCAATACTCGGGGGTAGCCTCCATCAACTCATCGGCATGCCGGTCGCACAGAGCGTCACCGTCGAAGAGCTGTTCACGGCTACCGGGTTCTTCGTGCTGACTTACTCGCTGTACACGGACCAGCCGGCGACGGCGGGGTGAGTTACGAGTCCTCAGCGGGCGTGGGCTCGCGTCCGGTCAGCAGTGTCGGCAGCGATTGCGGGCTGTGTTCGACGAGCACAGCGACGAGGTTGCCTGCGAACAGGGCGGTCCCGAAAAACGCGAGCGCCCCGGCGACCAGCGCCGTGCCGTCCGGCGTCTCAAGCCACTGCGTGCTCACGAGGAGACCGTACGCGAGCGTCAGCGCCACGCCGTCCACGGCGGCGATGCGGTGGTCGTACAGGTCATCGACCATGGGCACGTCTTCGAAGCCGAGGCGGTCGCTGTACCGGTGGACCCAGACGATGAACGGGACGACGTGATACAGCGTCCCGAGAACGACGAACCCGACGCCGCCGACGAGTAGCACTGTCGATGGCTGACCGAGCAGCCCGGCGTACGCCAGCGGGTCGTCCCACCAGGCGACCACTGTCAGCCCTGCCCAGAGGAACAGCGACAGCGCTGCGACGCTGTAGCGGGTCAGCATCGGGGACCACTCGACGCGCGCACCGACGAGCTGTCGCGCCAGCAGCGCCGCCACCACACCGAGACTGACGGCGACCAGAACCGCACCGAGTCGGGCCAGCATGGGCGACCCGACCAGCCGACCGCCGGCGAGCGCAAGAACACCGAACGGATAGACGCCCGTCTCTGCCCGCTGGGCCGCTGCAGCGATTCTGCCCGTATCGGCCTGCGTGAACATCGGAGCGAGTTGGGCCAGTGCGCCCGCGACAGTCGTCAGGACCGCACCGAACACGGCGAGTGTTCCGTGGGCAAGCAAGAGTCCCTGTCGCCCGATGCCCAGAATCGGGAGAATGCCGGCGGCATGGTCCAGCGCTAGCACGAGCCCGGCCCCCGTCACGAGGGCGAAAAACACCAGCGCCCAGCCGAAATGGATAGCCGTGACGTCGGGCTCTGCGGCGAGAAGCGTCCGCCCGATGTTGTAACAGAGGGTCCAGACGCCGACCAGCGCGAGCGCTCCGGCGACCGGTAATAGGGCAGGAGTCGCCGTCAAGAAGCCGGCTGCCAGGCCCGCGAACCCGGCCGAGGCGAGTGGTAGCTGCGCCGCAGCGAGGCGACGCGAATGGAGTTCGACCCCGCACCAGACCGGGACGAACTGCGTCAGCGCGCCCATGATGGTGAGACAGACCCATCCCGCGAGCAGGAGGTGGACCTGTGCGAGATGCCCGGCCCGTCCCTCGACGATGCCGACGGTGACGCCGGCGATCAGAAACGCCAGCGCGACGACGAAATGACGCAGCGGAATCGTCATCGGCGGTGCGGCGTTCGCGTCCACGTCGGCAGGTATCCCGCTCATTACCGTCTAGTACGAGCCTGTCCCTGCTGGCAATGTGGCCGAATATGTTCGGGGAAAGGGTCGGCCCGCTCACAACCGAACCAATACACATGGCCCCGGATCATCAGTCCACAGAGCAAGTCGCGGCCCTGGTTGCCGAGACGGATGCACCCGCTGGCGCGCCGACGGAACGCCTCAATGTGCAGTCGCTCGGGCCGCCGAAGCCGCTCAAGCAGACGCTGGAGCGGCTTGCGGATCTGGACGACGACACCGTCCTCGTCCAGGTCAACGACCGCGCCCCACAGCACCTCTACCCGAAACTCGAAGACAGGGGCTACGACTTCGAAAGTATTGAAACCGACGACGCCACAGTGACTGTCATCTGGCGCAGATGAGTCGGGACACGGAGTCGCCTGTCGACGTCGACGAAGCGATCGCTCGTATCGACAGCCGCGGCGCAAAGATTCAGCGGGAGCAACTCGAAGAGACGCTGTCACAGCTCCGTCAGGACGGTGAGCTCACGGCTTCTCAGCGGGTAGCGGTCGAAAAACTGAGCGAACGGCTCGTCGAGCGACTGCTCGCCGTCCCCCGGGCGAGTCTCCAGGACGCAGCGAGGAGCGCGGACGAAGAGCGGATCGAAACGGCGATCTCCCTGTTCGAGTGACCTACTCCGACGACGCTGCGAGGACGAGCAATGCCTCGCTGTCCGCCGTTGCGGCGGGTGAGATGTCCTGGTCCCCGTCGAACCGAACGATATCTCCGGGCGCGAGCGACAGCGTCTCGTCGCCAAGGGTCAGATCCACGGCGCCCGACCGGAGGTGGAACACGATATCCCGGCCGGGATGCGTGTGGGCCGGAATCGACTCGCCCGCATCGAGGGTCAACCGGATCGTCTTCGGTTCGCCCTCGAACAGTCTCGTCCTGCCGGCCGCGTCACCGTCATCGAGTGAGACCCGCTCCGTTTCTGCGGCAGTGGATTCGCTCATTGTTTCGGGAGATCGGCGACGTACTTCTGTGGTCCTTCCTGCTCGCACCGGTAGTTCGCCGCGTCGAACGCGTCGACTTCGGCTTGCAGCTCGTAGAACAGCGGCTTGGGCTCGTGGTCGTTGATGATCCGAAGCGTCTCCCCGGAGGACAGCGCTTCGAAGGAGTCGTGTATCTTCGGATGGCGTTCCGGCGGCGGCATCTCACGCAGATCAAGTGTGGTTGCTGGCATCACTTGCAGTTCGCCGGGCGTCGGGGAGGGGGTTCCCCCGAACACGTTCGGGAATAGGACCTGATGCGTGCCGCCCGTTCGTTTCAGTATGAGCCTTCTCTCCGGCCTCCGCGGCGGCTCAGACGTCGGGTTCGATAGCTACGGGACGTTCGTTCCCGAACACAACCCTGACCCCGGCCCGTTCCTGTCTGAGACGGCAGTACTGACCGGCACCGACCACGCCGCGTTCCACCGACTCACGATGGATCTGTTCGACGAGCGCGGCGTGTACGACATGACCTTCGGGTACAACCTCGCACGGCTGAACCTCGACCATCGACATCCGGACGCCGGATTCCGCTACGGCCGTGAAACGGACGACAGTGGCGTGTTGCGTGCCGAGTTCACCCCGACGACGGAGTTCTGCCCGCAGAGCGACACCCTGACTGTCGGCGCGTTCCGTGCCTGGAACGGGCTGTCGGACCGCCACGAGTACGACATCGTCCGTGTCCGCGTGAGCCCGGAACACCACCAGAGCACGAGGATCAACGACAAACTCCAGAAACTCGAAACGCAGTACCAGCGAACCGGCGAACTCCGGACGGACGAGGAAGACGAACCGTCCGACGAGAGCGTGCCGTTCTGACCGTAGACGGTCATCAGCGTAGCGCTCTCCGTGAATACAGCTCCAATCGCTGGAATACGTAGCCGGTCTGGCGATCACACAGCTGCATTATTGTGGGGACAGATCGCTTGTTTTGACGGCTAAAGACATGGAAAAAGTTATACCGTTTGCTGAGCGACATATCGTAGACTGACCCTCCTGGATGGGGCAGCAGTGGCCTGGTGGGCTAGTGGAGCTACTCTCCACAACAGCAAGCAGCAAGGTGTCATACACGATGAGAATGGATTACTTCCAGCGCGGCAACGGGGCTGGCCGGAGGAGGGGCTGAGATGGGCAGCGGCGTCTTCCGGGACGCGGACGGCAGGTACAACAAGCGGCTTCTCGGACTGGTACTTCTCGTGGTACTTGCCGTCATCGGGGCTGGCGTCGGGACCCTCGGCCTCACGGATACCAGCGGCTCGGCACCCGATGCCGGGATGACGCCGAGCCCGACAGAATCGACGCCGGACGGAACTGTCGCCGCTCCGACCGAGAGCGGCGGCAGTGGCTCGCCGCCGCCGAGTGCGCTGCTGACCGAAACCCCGACTGAAACCCCGTCTGGCAGTCAGTCAGATGGGCGTACTACCAGCAACGCGACGGATGGATAGTCCGGAAGCGGGACGACGGCTCCTCAGGAAAACAGCAGATTGAGATTGAACGCAGTCACACCGAGTCCCATCACTGTCAGGAGTGCCGGCGGGCCGTAGTACAGCAGCGGGTCCTCCTCGAGGATGCCGCCCCAGATACTCACACCGAGACAGGCGTAAATGACGAGGAGTTTGAGCCCGAGGAAGCCGCCGCCGCCAAAGGACTGGATCGCCCACCGGATCGCCGGGTTTGCCTCCGTAAACGTCGGGACGAAATAGACGATAGCGATCGTGGTAACTACGTCGCCGACACCGTACGTCGCCAGCGCCACCGCCCACACGCTGGAGAAGGACCGTCCGGAGAAGGAACTCCCATCCAGCGTCAGCCAGTCACTATCGGCAGCACCCATACTGTCTTCGGGTATGGCTAGCGGCCATATATACTCCGAGGACCAGTTATCTGATTTGAAAAGGGGATCGACGTGATGCGCATCTCATTGTTGATCCACATTCCTCGGTTTGGCCACAGAGGGGCCATATCGTAGCTCTTGAAACGCCATAGCCGAGGCCAGTACCCGCTCGTATTCATTTGTGATTCTATCATTGAAGTCGAGTGAGGGGTCCCGCAGCAGGCACCCGCTCCAGCAGCTATCGGTCCCACACTGCCGGCGCGGGTGCATGGAAAGGGACTTATCCGGCGGGCGGCCACGGAGAGGTAATGAGCCTGTCCGACGCGGACCACGAACTCGTGGTCGAGGAGATCGGTCGGGAGCCGACACGGGCGGAGGCCGCTCTCTTCGAGAACCTCTGGAGCGAGCACTGCGCGTACCGCTCCTCTCGCCCCCTGCTATCGGCGTTCGACTCCGAGGGCGATCAGGTCGTCATCGGCCCCGGCGACGACGCGGCCGTCGTCTCCCTGCCGACCCACGGTGACGGCGAGGAGATGTACATCACGATGGGCGTCGAGTCCCACAACCACCCGTCGTACGTCGACCCGTTCGACGGGGCGGCGACGGGCGTGGGCGGCATCGTCCGCGACACGCTGTCGATGGGCGCCTACCCCATCGCGCTGGCCGACTCTCTGTACTTCGGCGACTTCGACCGGGAACACTCCCGCTATCTCTTCGAGGGCGTCGTCGAAGGCATCTCCCACTACGGGAACTGCATCGGCGTCCCGACCGTCGCTGGCAGCGTCGCCTTCCACGACGACTACGAGGGGAACCCGCTCGTGAACGTCTCCTGTATCGGCCTGTTAGAGCCCGAGCGGACCATCACCGCCGAGGCACAGGAGCCGGGCAACAAGCTGGTCCTCGTCGGCAACGCGACGGGGCGGGACGGCCTGGGCGGCGCGTCCTTCGCCAGCGAGGACCTCGCGGAGGACGCCGAAACGGAGGACCGGCCGGCCGTCCAGGTCGGCGACCCGTACTCGGAGAAGCTTCTCATCGAGTGCAACGAGGCGCTGCTTGACGAGGACCTCGTCGAGTCGGCCCGCGACCTCGGAGCGGCGGGGCTGGGCGGAGCCTCCTCCGAACTCGTCGCGAAGGGCGGCCTCGGCGCGCGCATCGAACTCGACCGCGTCCACGAACGCGAGCCGAGCATGAATGCCATGGAGTACCTGCTCGCCGAGAGCCAGGAGCGGATGGTGTACGAGGTCGCACCGGAGAACGTGGACCGCGTGGCCGAACTCGCCGAGCGCTACGACCTCGGCTGTTCTGTCATCGGCGAACTCACCGAACCGGGTACGAACTACGTCTGCACGTTCGAGGGCGAGACCGTGGTTGACGTCGGGGCCGAGTTCCTCGGCGACGGCGCACCGATGAACGACCTGCCCAGCACCGAGCCGCCGGAACAGGAGCGGGACCTGCCGACAGTGTCGCTGGACGCAGCCTTCGAGCAGATCGTCGGGAGCCCGAACTGCGCTTCGAAACGGTGGGTGTACCGCCAGTACGACCACGAGGTGCAGGTCCGGACGAGCGTCCTGCCCGGCGACGACGCCGCACTGCTTGCCATCCGCGAAGCCGGCACCGGGCTGGCCTTTTCCGCCGGGGCAGACCCCAACTGGACCGACGCCGCGCCCTACGAGGGGGCCCGTGCCGTGGCGCTGGAGAACGCGACCAACGTCGCCGCGAAGGGCGCGACGCCCCACGCGGCCGTGGACTGCCTCAACGGTGGCAACCCCGAGAAGCCCGACGTGTACGGCGGCTTCAAGGGCATCGTCGACGGGCTGGCGGATATGTGCAGCGACCTCGACGTGCCGGTCGTCGGCGGGAACGTCTCGCTGTACAACGACTCCCAGGACGGACCGATTCCGCCCACGCCGACGCTCGCGCTGGTTGGCGTCAAGGAGGGCTACGACGCGCCGCCGCTGTCGCTCTCGGGTGAGGGCACGGTCGTCGTCGTCGGCGACAGCGCGCTGGAGGGCGAGGCCGACCCGCGACTCGGCGGCTCCGAGTACACCGCCCAGTTCGGCGGCACGGACCGCTTCCCCGAACTTCCGGCGGACTCGACGGGACTCATCGAGACGATTGCCGAGGTCGCCGACGCCGACCACGTGCTGGCGAGCCACGACGTGAGCCACGGCGGCCTCGCGGTGGCGCTCGCGGAGATGGTCCACGAGGACGCCGGCGCGTCGGTCGAGATCGAGACGGTCGAGCGCGGCACCCGGAAACGCCTCCTGTTCAACGAGCGACCCGGTCGCGTCGTGTTCGAGACGACTGACCCGGCGGCTGTCCGGGAGGCCTTCGACGGCGTCGCGCCGGTGACGGAACTGGGCGAGACGAATGGCTCGAACCGGCTCGATATCACCGTCAACGACGAGACGCTGCAGTACGACGCCGCCGACATCGCCGACCTGCGGTCGGTCATCGAGGACGAACTGGCATAGACGCGGCGACGGACTATCTTGAAGTACGATTACTCGGCGAAAAAAGCGAGTCGAGAGTCAGGCCAGCGCCAGCGCGATTCCGAACGTAAGCACCAGTCCGACCAGCAGCACGCCGAGCCCCGTGCCGACCTGGGACATCGTGAACGCGCTCTGTGGTGCCGTCGACCGAAGCGGCGGTTCCCGCGCGGGGAGTTCGACGTGTTCGGGGTCGTAGTCCGGACGGTCCTCCTCGTGGTGGTCGTCTGCCATGAGCGTTGGTTCTGGGGCGGGCTACGTGTAGCTGTCGGATTGCTGCCGGGCAATTGACCGCACGCTTGCACCAGTCGAAACGGTCAAACGGCGCTGTGGCGAACTCACGTGTATCTGATGACGCTCACGAAACGGATCATCCCCTGTATCGACGTCGACGTAGACGAGAACGGGGACGCGGCGGTGTACACGGGAGTCAACTTCGAGGACCTGGAGTACACCGGCGACCCGGTGGAGATGGCAAAGGCCTACAACGAGTCCGGGGCCGACGAGTTCGTCTTTCTCGACATCACCGCCTCCGCCGAGGGCCGGGAGACGATGCTCGATACGGTCTCGGCAGTCGCCGACGAGGTGTTCATCCCGCTGACCGTCGGTGGCGGCATCCGCACCCGCGACGACATCAAGGAGACGCTGCGGGCCGGCGCGGACAAGGTGTCGATCAACTCCGGCGCTATCGCCGAACCCGACCTTATCGACGAGGGCGCGTCGGCGTTCGGGAGCCAGTGCATCGTCATCTCGGTCGACGCCCGCCGTCGCTTCGACGAGGAGGGCGAGTACTACACCGAAGTCGACGGCGAATCCTGCTGGTTCGAATGTACGGTCAAGGGCGGCCGCGAGGGGACCGGACTGGATGTCGTCGAGTGGGCCACCGAGGCGGAGGAGCGCGGCGCTGGCGAACTGTTCGTCAACTCCATCGACGCCGACGGGACCAAGGACGGCTACGACATCCCGCTGATGAAAGCCGTCTGTGACACCGTCTCGACGCCGGTCATCGCCTCGTCGGGCTGTGGTGGCCCGGAGGACATGGAGGAGGTGTTCGTCGACGCCGGCGCGGACGCCGGCCTCGCCGCTTCCATCTTCCACTTTGGCGAGTACTCCATCGCCGAGACGAAAGAATATTTGGACAGCAAGGGAATCCCCGTTCGGTTGTAGTCCCGGACCGAACGGAGTGAGGGCCGGTTTTTTCGCCCACGGTTTTCAACGAGTGGTGCCCGCAGCGAACGGAGTGAGCGAGGACACCCGAGGCGAAACACGGTGGAAACGGGGTATCTGGACAGCAATGGGGATTCCGGGCCGGCCGTAACGCCGTCTCCGATTTAGGATAGCATTATTAAATACCCACACCTGTCATTATCTCTGTATGACGCAGTTCTTCTGTCGCCTCGGATACCTCGGTTTTCCCCGTGTCCCGGCGTTCGATATCGGTTCTGTATGTCAGCCGACATGTCTCTTACAGTCACTGCTAGCAACTGTCAATGGGGTCGAACAGCCCCGATGAGTTACCCAGTGGCCGAGCGACTGTGGGGGAACATCGCCACAGAACCGCAACACCGCGGTTCAACACCGGGCAGGTTTTATCCGGCCAACACGGAGATTCGACAATGAAATGGCGGTGTGAATGGTGTGGGAAACCTCACGAGGAGGACGACCCGCCGTGTGACAACTGCGGGCACGGAACCTTCGAGGAGGCCGTGACGCAGGTCAACGAGGGGGTTGTCGAGGGTGGGCCCCGATGGGTCTGTCTGGACTGCGGTCGCCAACACCAGAAGAACTCCCCGCCGTGCAAGCGCTGTGGCGGGAGTAACTTCGAGCGACGGACCGGACCGCCGGAGGACGACCCGCTCGATGAGATCCAAACCGGCTGGCTGGATGTGATGGAAACGAAGTACGTGATCGGCTACGCCGCCGTAGCGGTGTTGCTCGGACTCATCGTGCTCGCTGCCGTGGGTGGCATCACGCTGCCGGGCTTTGCCGCCGACACTCCCGCCGGCCCACCGGAGACTGCGTCCCCGGCCGGGAGCGGCGACACCGTCAACTCGCTCTCGCTCGCCGGAGTCGAGGACACCTACCTCGACGTGTACAACGTCCGGCGGTCGGGCGTCGGCGGCGGGACGGTCTCGCGGAACGCGACTTTAGACGATGCCGCGGCCTACTACAACAAGGGCCGCGTCGATGCGCGATACGACAACGCGGAACCGCCGACGCGGGAGGGCGTCTCTCGGTTCCCGATCCCGTGTGACCGCCCGGCAGTGGTCAGCTACGAGGTGGCCTACGACCGGACACCGCGGTCACTCGATCAGTTCGGGAACGAGACGGCGCTGGCGACTGCCCTCGTCGATAGCTACTTCGAACGGGGCAACAGGATTCAGCGGGCGGAGGCCGGGCTGGTCGGTCTCGACATCCACGTCGGCCCAGACGAACGCGTGTTCGTCACGTACGTGCTCTGCTAGTTACGCAGCCGCTTCGAACGCGTCGGTGAAACTGTCTGCCTTCTCGATGACGGCGTCGGTCCCGTCTTCGAGAGCCTCCAGTGCGTCAACACCCTCCTCGGTCTTGATGGTCAGAACCGGGTCCGTCTGGCCCCCGGACTGCTCCGGGTTCACGTCGTAGGTCGCCGCGGTGACGCCGTCGGTCTCCAGCAGCGCTCCCTTGATGACGTTCATGAACGTGTGGTCCTCACCGGCGATCTCAATAGAGAGTTCCGTGTCGGATTTATCGATAACGCGAAGGTCCATACCCACTGTTTGGTCGCCTCCGACCCATCAACGCTTCGCTTCCCGCCCGCTTCTGGCGGTGTGGCGTGAGCGCGAACCGCAGGCTACACGAGGGCGTAAATCATCAGCAGGCCGAAGTAGATGAGCACGAGCGCGCCGAGTGCCTGGAGTCGGAACGTCGCGAGCGACTCCTCCTCCTCCTCGTGGGCCGTCCGGAAGGCCTCGACCTCCGCGTCGTCGAGTTCGTTGGGGTGAGCCAGCCCGCGGTGGAGCGCGAGCCAGGACTCGCGGGCGAACGGCCGGCCGCAGTACGCACAGGTGAAGGCCGTGGTGTCGGCCGGAACGTCGTACGTCTCGTCCGCGGCGGTTGTCGATACTGACTGCTCGTCCGTGGTTGCTACTGTGTCAGTCATAGATGGGGGAGTGCCACCTCCGGCTGGCTGACGACCCAGAGGCTCGTCATCGTGTAGAACACCATGACCGCGATGAAGGGGTACTGCGACCGGATCGCCTGCAGTCGCGCGGGAAACAGGTCGTACGCGGCGGCGTGGGCCACCCAGATGGCGACCAGGTGACCGACGATGACCGACGCCAGCGCAATCGCGCCGAACCACTCCGGCAGGTCGACGGTCGGTACCGTCGCCGGGTTCGCAAACGGCGACGTGAGCGCGACGGCAAGTGAGGGCGCGAGCACGAGGAAGTATCCGAGGTAGTGTGCGAAGTGGTAGCCGACGGCGATGGCGACGAGCGGCGGCGCGAACCGCCGTGCGAGCACCGCCGGAGCCAGGTACGTGTCCGACATGTCGCGGGAGAGCCGGACCGCGAGCCGGTACACGCCGAGGAAGCCGGCAAAGCCGACCCCCAGCGCGACCGGATACAGGAGGTGCGGCGGGACGCCGGCCGCGACGAGTGGCGTCGTCAGGTCCCGCCAGGCGGGCGTCGTGACCAGCCCGTCGTAAGTCGTGACCCACAGCAGGGCGACCACGAAGGCGACCTCGTCCGGGCCGTCGACCAGCCGCGGCGTCGAGAGGTCCATGCCGGGGAGCCGAAGTCTGATCCCGTTCTCGTCGCGGCCGATGGGCGCAAAGCGGCCGTAGTAGCGAAACACCCGCTCGACGGGGTCGGCGTGGGCGAACCAGTCGTCGGGACCAAAGACGAATGCGCCCGCGAGAGTCAGGACGGCGTAGCCCGCGACGACCGATGCGAGCAGTCGCGGCTGGTCGGCCAGCGGGCTGACGACCTCCAGCCACACCAGTACGAGCAGGCCGCCGACGGCGGGCCAGGACCCGATGCGGGCCGGGTAGGTCCGGTCAAGCGTCGGGAGGAGCCCGGCGAGCGTCTTGAACGGATTGAGCGTCGCCCAGGCGTTGCCCAGGAGGTACGTCGTCATCGCCAGCCCGGCCCACCAGCCGACCCAGACGAGCAGTATCCCGAGGTTCGTCTGCGCGTTCGTCGGGCCGAGGAAGCCGACGATCAACACCGCGGCGAGGCCGGCAAGTCCGATGAGCTGGCCGGCGAGCCCCAGAACGCGCTCGTACTCGCCCGACAGCGGGCGTCCCCAGTCGTGGATGCGCTCGATGAACGCCCGGTCGGTGACGAACGAAGCCAGCAGGAACGACGCTCCAACGGCCGCGCCGCCAGTACTCAGGAAGAGCCACGTCGGTATCGTCAGCGACTCGCGGCCGCCGCCGGCGAGACTGCCGCCGTGTGCGCTCGCCGTCCCCGTCGCGGCCAGCCAGCCCAGCCCACACACCACCAGCGCGACCGTACGACGCCTCCCAGATGTCATCGTCGACAGTTGGGTCTTCGTCCCCGTGTAGCTTCCGGGACGCCGGCGGGCCACCCGTTCGATAGCGGGGTGGCGGCGGCACACGCCGCAGGGAATTGGATGGGCTTTTAGTATTCCGTTCGCAAGGGCCATAGTATGAGTGTCTCCGATGAACACGCGGACGACGGGCACGGGGAGCACCACCTCCCGGCGACGGAGGACTGGCCCCACGGGTTCGGCGAGGCCAGCTGGTGGCCCTTCGTGACGGCGATAGGTGGCTCAGGGATCTACGTCGGCGCGGCCCTGCTCGTACTCTCGATGGGCGAGAACGCACTTGTCAGCCAGACTATTGGGGCGGCCGCGACGGCCGGGAGCGTCGGCATCTTCCTCGTCGGCCTCTACGGCTGGCTGTATCACGCCTTCGTCTCGGACTTCTGGGAGCGGGGGACGGACTACCACTCGGACAAGACGCTGAAGTTCGCGATGTTGCTGTTCCTCGGGACCGAGCTCGCCACCTTCGGCGCTGGCTTCGTCTACTACTTCATCGTTCGCGGCGGCGAGGTCTGGACGCGGGCGGTAGTGCCCGAGGTGTTCGGATCGCTGGTGATCATCAACACGCTGATCCTGATCGCCAGTTCGGTGACGCTTCACTTCAGCCACCTCGCGCTCCGGAACGGCAACCGGAGCCGGTTCCTGAAGCTCCTCGGTGCGACGCTGTTGCTGGGAATCGTCTTCATCGGCGGACAGGTGTACGAGTACTACGAGTTCATCGTCCACGAGGGCTTCACGGTCGGTGGCGGCATCTACGGCTCCGCCTTCTACGGGCTCACGGGGCTCCACGGCCTGCACGTCACGATGGGCGCCGTGCTCCTGGGTATCGTCTTCGTCCGCGCGTACTACGGGCAGTACTCGGCTGAACGGCACACCTCCGTCTCGACGGCGTCGATGTACTGGCACTTCGTCGACGTCGTCTGGATCTTCCTCGTCGTCGTGCTCTACATGGGCGCGAATCTGGTGTAAGCCGCCGACGAGTTTTAGACGGCCGCCACTCGTTTCACACGCATGGCCCAGCTAGATGTCAGCGGGAGCTTCGACGTACACGAGTACCGTCATGGGCTCAAACTGCTGAAAGACGACCGCGGGACGATGACGCTGTCGAACCGGAACGGGTTCGACTGTCCGGCCTGTGGTACCGAGTTCGAGACACTCTTCATCAGCGAGAAACGGACGAACACGTTCGGAAAGCCTGATTCGCCCTTCTGTCTGGTCCGGACCGACGACCAGCTGCTGGTCCTGACACATTGAGCCGGACCGGCATCGGTAACAAGGCTTATTCCACCGCATCCGATTCGGTGAGGTATGCATCGGATTATCCCCGCAATCGGCCTCGCTGTCCTCGTTGTCCTCTCTGGCTGTGTGACAGCCACCGTCGACTCGACGGTCGCTGCCGACGGCACGGTCTCGGAGTACGACCTGACGCTCGAGATGTCCCCGTCGGCGTACGACGGCCTCCAGAGCCAGGCCCAGCAAGAAGGGTACGATTCGGTCGAGGAGTATCTCCTGGCCGACGTGAACACCACCCGGATGGAGAACCACACGTACGAACAGGAGCTGGAGGGTGAGAACGTCACCCTCTCGATGACGTTCACGGACTGGAACCCCGGCCCCGAAAGTGACGTGTCGACCAACGTCAGCGGGAGCAATGTCACGTACGAGGACCGAACGTTCGTCACTGCGAACGAGGATACCGACGTGGCCTTCGGCGACGGCGTCGCGGTCGAGTACCGCCTGACGATGCCCGCCGACATCACGTCCTCGAACGCCGACCTCGTCCAGAACGAGACCGCCGTCTGGGAGTACGCGGCTGACGAACCGGTCGACGAACCGATCCGCGCGACCAGCCCCGCGCCGTCGTCGGCCTTCGGGCCGGGCATGGGGATTCCAGTCGCTATCGTGGCGCTGCTCGGGGCCGCACTGCTGGCCAGTCGTAGTCGAGACTGAGCGACTGGAACCGTCACCGAACGCAGTAGCTCTCGGATTTTGGATGCAGGGACTACCGGCCCCAGTCTGGTCGCTGTTGCTCTCTACTGACGACGGTAAGCGCACCGTCCGGGATCTATTCGATATTTTATACTGTACGTTTATTGCTGTTTCGCGCTGACATGGAACGATGCGCGCAGCCAGACTCCACGAGTACACGCACGACATGTCGAACGGCCTCTCGATAGACGAGGTGGATGCGCCACAGGTCGCATCCGGGGACGACGTTATCGTCGAGGTCGAAGGGGCCGGCTGGTGTCAGACGGACAACCACATCATCGAAGGGATGTGGGAGCAGTACGTCCCGCAGGACCTCCCGTTGACACTGGGCCACGAAAACGCCGGAACAGTCGTCGAGACCGGCGACGACGTGGACATCGTTTCCGAGGGGGATCAGGTCATCTGTCACCCGGTCCAGACCTGTGGGACCTGCCGGCCGTGCCGCCAGGGCGAGACGATGTACTGCGAGAACGACGCCTTCAACGGCCTGACGACCGACGGCGGCTTCGCCGACCAGTTGCTGACCAGCGACCGGTCTGTCATCCCGCTGCCCGAAGGTGTCGACCCGGCCGAGATCGCGCCCCACGCCGACGCCGGCATCACGGCCTACCACGCGGCGAAGAAGGCCGTCGACGGCCTCAATCCGGGCGACACCGCGGTCGTCATCGGTATCGGCGGGCTCGGCCACATCGGTCTCCAGTGTCTCGACGCGATGTGTGCCGCCGACCTCGTCGCCGTCGACATCAAGCAGTCCGCCCGCGACCTCGCCACCGACCTCGGCGCACACTACACCATCGACCCGGAGAGCGAGGACGTCGCCAGCAAAGTGGAGGCTATCAGCGACGGCGTCGGTGCCGCACAGGTGCTCGATTTCGTCGGGGCCGACGAGACCACGGCGCTCGCGCCCGACATCTGTGCCGCCGGCGGCGACCACCACATCATCGGCTACGGTGGCCACATCCACGAGCCCTCGCAGGCGCTCGTCAACGGCGAGTTCGCCTATCAGGGCAACATCGTCGGCCAGTACACCGAACTCCAGGAACTGGTCGCGCTCGTCGAGCGGGGTGCGGTCGACCTGCACACGACCCAGTACGGCCTCGACGACGTGAACACCGTCGCACAGAAACTCGAAGACCGGGAGATCGACGGCCGGGCGGTCATCACGCCCTGAGTCGCCTGCGGTACGGCGTCGCATCGCCGGACTGGCCAGCAATCCAGCGGCTCAGCGACCGTCGGCGTGGGTCTGTTCCGCCTGGTCGCGGTAGCGTCTGAGAAACTCGCTTCTGTCCACCGTCCCGGCCCCCGCCGCTTCGAGGCGGTCTTCCAGCCCGGTCCGGTCGACGTGCCAGCACTCCTTGTAGCAGGGCTTGCACAGATACTCGAAGGACTTGCCGTCGCGGTTCCAGCGGTCGCCGTACTTGTCGTACTCCCGGGCGTCCGACCGGGCGACCGTTTCACCGCAGGCGATGCAACGGACCGCTTCGTCGGTACCCCGGTGCCAGGCGTTTCTGAAATCCATCAGAACCACACTCCATCCGACTGTCCGCGAGTGCGTCCGTTGTGCCGCTGCGGGTTCGCTGCAGTACCCACCGGTAGTTCGCACTGTGTGACCATCGTTTACAGCCAAAAGTTCCGTCCAGCAGCCCGTTGCCGTATCGCTTCACTGATGAGGGTCGTTTTTATACGGCTCGCGGGGTTCGGTCAGGCCAGCCACACGGTGCCCACGGCTGCTGATAGGTCGTCTTCGGTAGGAAACGTACTTGGCAAAACGACGCTCGAAGGAGGAAGCCGGTAGAGGGAGTAGTGAACCACGGTCGGAGCAACGCTCCTCCCTGATCCAAATCCCTCGTCAGCTTTCGCTCGTCACGTTCGTTCCTCGCAGAGAGCCGGTGGAGGGATTTGAACCCTCGGCCTAATCCTTACGAAGGATTCGCTCTGCCAGTCTGAGCTACACCGGCGCCGCGCTCGCGTACATCAGTCCTTGGACGCATAACCGCAATAAGGATTGCGAATCGGACCCGGCGAGGGAGTCGCTCTCACTCCTCGCGAGCACCGACGACGGTGACCGGGTCGTCCGCCTCAAGCAGGACCTGCTGGGAGACGCTCCCGAACACCGCTTTCCCGGTCGGCGACCGCTTTCTGGATCCCATGACGATCTGGTCGGCATCGAACTCCTCGGCCAGATCGATGATGCCCTCCGCGGGCGGTTGCTGCCCCTCGGCCAACTGGACATCGACGCCGTGGTCTTCGAGGTAGTCGCGCACGAGCCTGACTGTCGAAATGCGCTCGACGTTGCGTATCTCCTCGGGCGCTTCCGCCTCTTCCTTGGTCAGTGCGTGCGTGATGACGGCCGTGATATCGGTATCAGCAGCCGGTAGCTCCGCGACGAAGGCGGCCTGGCCGCGGGCGCGGTCCTCGTCGGCATCGACGGGTACAAGTATCGTGTACATCTGTCAGCCTCCTAGATACAAGCGTCCGACTTCCTCGTCGTTAAGCAGTTCGGTCCCCGTGCCGGTGAACTTGATTTCGCCGCTGGCGAGGACGAAACCCCGGTCGGCGATAGACAGTCCCTTCTCGGCGTTCTGTTCGACGAGCAGGATGGTCGTCCCCAGGTCGTTGAGTTGCTCGATGCGCTCGAACACGTCGTCGATGAACCGGGGTTCGAGCCCGATAGACGGCTCGTCGAGCATCATCACGTCCGGTTCGACCATCAGTGCGCGGGCCAGTTCCAGCAGGCGGCGCTGGCCGCCCGAGAGGGTGCCGGCCGACTGGCTCCGGAGGTCGGCCAGCACCGGGAACTCCTCGTACAGTTCCTCGGCGCGGGCGGCGGCGCGGTCGTCGTCGTTGAACACGTAGCCGCCCATCAGCATGTTCTCGTGGACGCTCATCCCCGGGAAGACGCTGGCGTCCTGCAACACGTAGCTCATCCCGTTGGCGAGGTTCTGCTGGGGCGACCGGCCAGTGATCTCCTCGCCGCGGAACGATACCGTCCCGGACTGGACGTCCGCAAAGCCGTAGATGCTCTTCATCAGTGTGGACTTACCCGAGCCGTTCGGGCCGATGAGACAGGCGACCTGTTGGTCCTCGACGGCGATGCTCACGTCGTGCAGGACGGTTGTGTTGCCGTAGCCGGCCGTGACGTTCTCCATCCGAAGCACCGTGTCCTCGGTCGGTTCGCCCGTGGCGTCTGGTGTGGATGCCATACTCACTCCCTCCCGAGGTACGCGTCGAGCACGCGCTGGTCGTTCTGTATCTCTTCGGGCGTCCCCTCGGCGATGCGCTCGCCGTGTGCCAGGACGTAGATACGGTCGGCGATGTCCATGACGAAGTCCATGTTGTGTTCGATGAGGAAGATGGTCGACTCCTGTTCCTCGTTTGCGCTGCGGATGTACTCGATGAGGTTCCCGAGCATCGAGGGGTTGATGCCGCCGGCGGGTTCGTCCATCAGCAGGATTTCGGGTTCCGACATCAGCTCCATCGCGAACTCGAGCAGCTTTTGCTGGCCGAAGCTCATCCGCCCGGCGCGGGTCTCCGCTAACCCACCGAGATCGACGTAATCGAGTAGCTCATCCGTTCGAGCAAGCAGCGAGCTGTCGGGGCGACGCAGGAGGCTGCTGATATCAGCGCCGCCCTCCTGGGCCGCCAGCAGCAAGTTCTCCCGAACGGTCATGTCTCCGAAGATGCGGGTCTCCTGGAACATCCGCCCCAGGCCGGCCCGCGCGATCTTGTGTTCGGGCCAGTCCGTCACGTCCTCGCCCTGGAGGTAGACACGGCCCTCGTCGGGCGTCAGCGTCCCGGTGATGCAGTTGAACAGCGTGGACTTGCCGGCCCCGTTCGGCCCGATGAGGCCGACGATTTCGCCACTGTGGATCTCGATGTCCACGTCGTCGACGGCGGTCAGGCCGCCGAAGCGCTTCGTGACACCGTCCGTCCGCAGCACCGCACGGTCGCTGTCCGTGTCGGCCGTCGGGCCGCTCGTCGCTTTACTCATCGGCACTCACCTCCGATCCGTCATCGGTGCCCGTGGCGGCCATGCCGCCGTGTTTGTAGTAGTCCATCTGGCTGGCGTATTCGCTGAGCGTTCCGACGACACCCTTTGGGAAGCCGATGACCGTGACGATGACGGCTCCACCGAGCAGGACGAGCTGCCACCCGACCGCGAACGTCTCCACGAGTTCGATGATCGTGTGGAGGCCGAACGCGCCGATGACGGGGCCGGCGACGGTGCCGGACCCGCCCAGCAACGCCATCGCGATGAGTTCTACGTTCCACGCGCCGTTGTAGGCCGTCTGGGGGTCGATGAACGTGTTGAACAGGCTGTACGCGGCGCCGGCAAAGCCCGTGAACAGGCCGGCCAGCATCCACGCGGCCGTCTTGTAGTAGGTGGTGTTGAACCCCATCGCCGTGGCCTTCTCCTCGTCGTCGCGGATGGCGTTCAGAACGAAGCCAAAGCGCGTCCCCGAAATGTAGTACACCAGTCCGACTTCGACGACGAGCAACCCGAGAAACAGGTAGTAGAACGTCTCGGCAGTCGGTGTCTCCAGTAGTATCTTCCCACTTGATCCGCCGGTAATGTCGAGAATCCGTGACACCTGCTGGGCAACCAGCAAGACACCTAACGTTGCGATTGCGAAGTAGTGCCCGCGGAGTCGGAGCACGATGATGCCGATGAACCCCGCGAAGCTGACGGCCAGCAAGCCGGCCAGCAGGAACGCGGTCGGGAACGCGAGCGCGAAGTCCTTCGTCAGGATGGCTGTCGCGTACGCACCGATGCCGAAGAAGGCCATGTTCCCGAAACTCGGATAGCCGGTCTGTCCACCGACGATATCCCAGGAGAGCGCCAGAATGGCGAACAGATACATCTCCGTGAGGACAGTCATGTAGTAGCCGCCCTCCAGGCCGAGAACGGGGAACGAGGCCCCGACCAACGCACCGACCAAGAGCAGCGCCCAGCCGTAGTGGTCACACGTATTGATGAACCAGTCGACCTGCTTCGGCGGCAGTATCGACCGGAGTGCGCCGTCTGACTCCTCTTCTGTCGTGCTCATTGTTCAGCCCCCTCGCCAAACAGGCCCTTCGGTTTGACGACGAGCAACACGATGAGCAGCGAGAAACTCACCGCGAGCGTCCACTGTGAGGAGATGAACCCCGAAACCAGTTCCTCGACGGACCCAAGCAGGAGACCGCCGACGAGCGCTCCGGGAATGCTCCCGACGCCGCCGAACACCACGATAATGAAACTCTTGAGCGTGTAGATGAGCCCCATCTGTGGCTGGATGTTCAGAATGACGGCGATGAACGCGCCGATCCCGCCGGCGATGGCCGATGAGACGCCGAATGTGACTGCGCGGGTGTGCTCGACGTCGATGCCGACCAGCGCCGCAGCCTCCGGGTTCTGTGAGACAGCCCGGATAGCGCGACCCGTCCGGGTCTTCTGGAGAAAGACGTACATGGCGACAGTGAGGACGAGCGCGCCGGCGAAGGCGATGAGTTTCATTTTCGGCACGACAATGCCGCCGAGTGACATCGATTGTTCGGCGAATCGAACCTGGATAGACCGGGGGTTGGCCGTCCACGCCCGGATCGCCAGTTGCTGGATAGCGATGCTCGCACCGAACGTCACCAGCAGGGTCAGAAACACGTCCGTCCCGATGACGCGCGAGACGAGGGTCCGCTGCAGGAAGTACCCGACGACGAACAGCAGCCCGATTGCCACCGGTATCGACGCCAGGAACAGGAACACTGAACTCTCCGCAGTGCCAGTCCCGACTTTCAGTACCCAGTAGGACGTGTACCCGCCAAGCATGACCATCTCGCCGTGTGCAAGGTTGATGATGTCGACCACGCCCCAGATGAGCGCGAAGCCGACAGCAACGGCTGCGAACAGCGCACCGACGAGCAGCCCGTTGACGACGAACTGCGTTGCTGCCATCGCTCTCAGCGCTCGCTCCAGTCCGGCATCGGATAGATGGGCTCGGACTGTCGCACGTTGTCCGGATAGACGGTCTGGAGCCCCGGGTCCGGCTGCCACTGTCTGACGAGCATGTTCTTGTCGATGACGCCGGAGTCGTCGAACTCGACTGTGCCGTACACCGTCGAGAACGACGCCTGGCGGATGTGGTCCCGCACTGCCGTCGGACCGAGTTCGTCAACGCTCTCGAAGGCGTCCTTGAACGTGATGATAACGGCCTCCCCGGCCGCACTGTGGTAGTCCGGCGCGCTGTCGTAGTTGTCGTTGATGGCCGAAACGAAGTCCTGTGTGCCGCCGAACACAGGGTCCTCGAAGTCAGCGTTGATGTCCCAGGACGTCGGGCCGTAGATGTAATCACCGTTGGCGCCGACCTCGTCTTTGAACGAGTCGTTGAGGCTGCCGACGGTTCCCATCGCCATATCGGGGTTGACGTTCTGGCTTTCCATCTGGTTGGCCAGGATGATGTTGTGCTTCTGGTGGGCACAGAGAAGCACAACGTCGGCATCCTCATCCCGAACTTTCCCGAGGCTCGTCGAGAGGTCCGACGTGTCCGACGGGAAGGTCTCATCGACGACAAGGTCGAGGCCCGCATCTTCGATTTTCGAGCGGGCCCCCTCCGCCGTAGACTGGCTGAAGGTGTCGTCTTCCGCGAGGATGGCGACTGATTCAGGCGGCGAGTCCTGTGCCAGTGCCATGTCGAAGCCGCTGAGTGCGTACTTGTTCGCCGTCGGCAGGAGGCCGAAAATCCACTCGTTGCCCTGCGCGAAGATCTCCGGGCTCGCACCGCCCCCCTCGACCATCGGTTTCTGGTTCTGTGCAGCCACGGCGCTCGCGGGCAGGGTCACCGTGCTGGAGTACGGCCCGAGCAGATAGTCGATCCCCTCGCGGTCGATGAGTTCCTGATAGATGGATTTCGACTGGGAGGCGTCGGTCCCGTCGTCCCGGAGGACCATCTCCAGTTCGTAGGTGTTGCCGTCGCCGGCCTCGACGCCGCCGGACTCGTTGATACGCTGTATCGTCAGTTCGTAGGCGTCCTTGTACAACTGCCCGAGGTCTGCGTTGTCCCCGGTGAGACTCATCGAGCCGCCGAGCTTGATGACGTTCGTTCCACTGCCGCTCTCTCCGGTGGACCCGCCATCGCTGCCGCCGCTGCCGTCACTACCGCCGTCGCTACCGCCGTCACTGCCGTCGCCCCCGTCGCTACTGCCATCGCCACCATCACCCGAACAGCCAGCGAGGCCGGTCAGTCCGAGGACACCTGTGCTTCCTGCCGCCTTCAGAAACGTACGCCGGTCTTGTTTTCCAGTCATAGGTCGTTTTGCGCCCGTGTATCAATGATACACGGCCTGTACGTTCCGTTGTGACATACCCTATTAAATGTTAAGGATACCTGGAAAAAATGTAGTTATGCTTATATACACTTCCTCAAGAACGAGCCACACTGAAGAGTGGCCTACCAGAGCACGCGGGGCCAGAGGACCGCGAAGGAAGCGAGGACGAGCCCCGTCAACACGAGCGTCATCAGGACGTTCAGCACGACGCCGGCCCGAATCATGTCTCGTTGCTCCAGGTGGCCGCTGCCGAAAACGATAGCGTTCGGCGGGGTGGCGACGGGGAGCGCGAACGCGAAACTCGCCGCTATAGCCCCGGTAACGGTCAGCGTGACGGCCGCCTGTACCGGTTCGACGCCGAGTGTGCCGGCCAGCACGCTCCCGAGGCCGATGAGGACCGGGGCGAGTATCGTCGTCGTCGCCGTGTTCGATGACAGTTCGGTCACCAGCACGGTAAAAACGATGACGGCGAGTACAACGAGGGCGAGCGGCGCGCCGATTAGCGTGTCGAAGACAGTGCGTGCGAGCCACGTCGTCGCCTCGGTTTCGGCAAGCGCGTCCGCCAGCGAGATGCCGCCGCCGAATAGAATGATGGTTCCCCAGTCGATGTCGACCAAGTTCTCCCAGTCGTCAGCCCCCGAGAGGACGAGTGCTGGGATGGCGAGCAGTCCGACCACCACGAAGTACAGGATGCCGCGATGCCCAGTCAGACCGAACACTGTTTCGCCCCCGCCGCCGAACAGCGTCACGAACACGGGATCGGGAAGAATGCCTTCGAACAGGAACCCGAGCCCGCCGAGAATCCACAGGCCCGCCGTGGCCGCGAAGATGTACGCAGCGCGCCGACCGCTCGCTGACAGCGGTCCTTCCTCTTCGAGGTACGCTTTCGCCTGCGCCTTCGCTCCGCTCACGTCCTCGACCTCCGGGGGATACAGCCAGAACGTCAGGACGTACCAGGTCAGCGGGAGGGTCAACACGACGATGGGAAGCCCGATGGCCAGCCACTGCACGAACGAAATCTCGACGCCGATGAGCCTGTCGAGAAACGCCACGGCGACGACGTTCGGCGGCGTGCCGATGAGCGTTCCGACCCCGCCGACGCTTGCCGCGTAGGCCGTGCCGAGCAAGGTCGCGATACGCATGTTCGAGGCCTCGCCATCGGGGACATCTCGACCGACGACCTCGGCAAGCACACCCAGTGCGACCGGCGTCATCATCGCCGTCGTCGCCGTGTTCGACACCCACATCGAGAGAAACGCCGTCCCGATCATGATCGCCAGAATGAGCAGCCGCGGTGAGCGCCCCATCCAGCTAATCAGGTACAGCGCGATTCGGCGGTCGATGTTGTGGGTCTGGAGCGCCTTCGCGAGCATGAACCCTGCCACGAACAGGTAGATCAGTGGGTCGGCAAAGCCCGAGAGTGCGGCCTCCATCTCGGTGTAGATACCGAACACCGTCAGCAACACCGGTATCAACAGCGCCGTCACCGGGAGCGGCAAGGCGTCCGTCACCCAGAGAATCGCCGCGAAGGCCATCGTCGCCAGCGCGTACTGGGCGGCGATACCGAGTCCGGGCGGCGTCGGGGCCGCGGCTATCGCGGCCGTCGAGGCGAGCGCGACGACGATCGCCGCTGCCGTTCGCCGCGGTCGCGTTCGGCCCGACCAGGTCATGGCCGGCCCCGCTGGTCAGCCGCCGCGTCTCGGCGTCCGTGGAATGTCCGTTCGGTCATGGTTAGAAGTTCGAAACCAGCGCGCGAACCTGCTCGGTGGTCAGTTCCGACTGGTACAGTTCGAACAGCACTTCGAGCCGTTGCTCCGAGAGGCTCCGGTTGTTGTTCTCCAGCATGGAGATGTGAGCCTGCATGATGTCGTCGATTTCCACCTCGACCTCCCGCTGGCCGAACCCCGCCGCGACGCGGAGGAGTCGCCACGCTGTCGGCGAGATGTTGTGGATGTCGATGTCGTCATCCTCGCTCACCTCCATCTGCTACTATTCCCCACCATCAGACGAATGAATATAACTGTTCGTTTCAGCGTGTCAATCGAACGTCGAGAACGACGTTGTGTTCCTTCGGGGCATACGACCGAACGGTGTGGCGCGTTTCGACCGTCACGTCGTAAACCGGCTCCGCAGCCGACCGGATCGCCCGCTCGCCGGGACCGAACAGGTCGTCCTCGTGCTGGATGTCGTAGTAGTGAAGCACACACTCTTCGCCCGCCAGCCGGACAGCGGTCTCCAGGAAGTCGTCGGCGCTGTGGGGCAGGTTCATCACGACGCGGTCGGCCCAGTCCTCGTACTCCACGGCGACCTCGCGGACGTCGCCGTGGATACCCGTCACACGGTCGGCGACGCTGTTCTGTTCCGCATTCGCACGCAGGTACTCGATTGCCGTCTCGTTGATGTCGGTTCCGACGCAGGTCGCCCCGCTCTTGGCGAACGGAATCACGAACGGGCCGACGCCCGCGAACATGTCGAAGGCCTGCTCGCCCTCGCTGACCTGCTCGGTGACGCGATGGCGCTCCGTCGCCAGCCGCGGCGAGAAGTACACCTCGGCGAGGTCGAGGTCGAACGTACAGCCGTACTCCCGGTGAGTGACTTCTGTCCCCTCGCCAGCGAGGATCTCCCAGTCCCGGACCCGCTGCTCGCCTTTGATCTTCGATGCACGGTTCAACACCGCTCGCACGGGGAGGTCCGAATCCATGATCGCATCGGCGAGCAGCCCCGCCCGCTCGTCGTCGTCCTCATCGACGATCGCCACGTCGCCGATGCGTTCGTAGCTCGGCTCGAAGTCGAGACCGTCCGCTGGCATCGTCTGGCCCTCGCGGACCGGCGGGTCTGCCTCCACGACGGTGAGGTCCGACGGCACCGCCGTGGGGTCGGTGACGGGGACGTACAGCTGTCCGTCGACGACTGTGATGTCGTAGCCGTCGTCGACGAGGTTTGCCTCGGCGAGGCGCTGGCGCGTCTCTTCGCCGGCCTCGCGGGGAACGCGAACGCAGGGAACGCCCATACCCCCTCTCCCAGACCGCGGGCGGTAAGCCTGACGCTTCGCGCCCTTTATCCCCGACGGCGACCCACTCCGGATATGCTCACATTCGTCGGACTGGGCCTCTACGACGAGCGCTCGGTCACGGTCGCCGGCCGCGACGCCATCCGGGACGCCGACCGCGTGTTCGCCGAGTTCTACACGAGCCGGCTGGTCGGCACCGACCTCGAAACCCTGGAAGCCTCGCTGGAGACGACTATCGAAATCAGGGACCGGGCCGGCATCGAGCAGAACCCGGAACCGATCCTCGCAGCCGCCGAGAACGAGGACGTCGTCTTTTGTACCGCCGGCGATACGATGGTGTCGACGACACACACCGACCTCCGGCTTCGGGCTGCGGACCGCGGTATCGGGACCCGGATCGTCCACGGGACGACCGCTCAGACGGCCGCCGGCTCGCTGACGGGCCTGCAGAACTACCGCTTCGGGAAGGCCACGACGCTGCCCTTCGAGGACGCCCACGGCGGCGACGGCGTTCCGGACAGCGTCGTGGCGACCATCGAGGACAATCGGGATCGGGATCTGCATACGCTCGTCTATCTCGACATCAAGGTCGACGACCCCCACTGGGACGAGAGCGACGACACGTACATGACCGCCAGCCACGCCGCCGAACTGCTGTCGGAGCCGTTCCCGGACACGCTCGGCGTCGTCGTCGCCAGGGCCGGCAGCCCGGACCCGTTAGTCGTCGCTGATACGCTCGATGACCTCGCCGGACAGACGTTCGGCGAGCCGCTCCATCTGCTCGTGATTCCCGGTTCGCTCCACCCGCTCGAAGCGGACGCGTTAGCGTCGATTGCCGGAGCCGACCTAGAATAGCGCCGTCCCAGTTCAGTCGTCGCCGGGCGTTGGGCTACCGGGCTCGGTCTGGTCTTTTTCGAACGCCGTCCCGAGGTCGTACTCCGTGCCGGTCACCAGAAACAGGAGGTCCTCGACGATGACGGTGAGCTCCGGAAGCTCCCGCATCAGCACCCACGTAAGCCCAACGAGGACGATAACGGAGCCGAACTGCGCCAGAATCCGGTCGACGATGTAGTAGGACACCAGCTGTGCGTCGCTGAGACCGAACAGGGTCATGACCGTCTCCGGGAACAACTGGGCCTTCTGGAGGCCGAAGGCCAGTGCGATTCCGACGTTCCGGAGCAGATTCAGGGCATAGATGATGCCGACAGCCGCGACTAGCACGCGAAGCTTCCGCCGCCACGGAGCCGCGACCGCCAGTATCCCGCCAGCGAATATGGAGATGCTGCCGATGCCCGTACACGCGAGGATTATGGTGTACGTTATCGGCCGCTCGTTGCCGTCAAACCAGAACGTGTTCTCGTAGGGGTACTGCTTCGATGCGATATCAATGCCGTTGTGCGAGAGCCCGCCGACAACCGTCGGGTCGTAGCCGATGAGGGTCATGAGGAAGGCCACCTGATCGGTGACGACCTCGATGATAGCCTGCCGCAACGGGCCGATAGTGAGAAAGGGGACGTAGATGACGCCCATGATACCGATGGCGCGGGTCAACACCAGCAGCGACTCCCGACCGTTCCAGAGCAGGTAGCCGGTGTACAGCGACAGCGGGACGGCGATGACGCTTCCCAGCCCCTCGACGACGCTTTTCTGTATCAGGATGAAATGCGGCGCCAGGACGAGCCAGTACGCCGCGAACACCACCCAGCCGACCGTCCCGACAGGGCGGGCTAACCGCTCGTCGTACTGAGCGACGGCCACGCTCCCCAGAAACGTCGCGAGGACGAGCCACATCAGCGGCTCCGAGACCGTGACCGGGTCGAACGACAGTCCAGCGATGTCGACGCCCGCTTGCAGGACTGTCTCACTCATTGGTCGTACGTTAGCCAAACCGGCGTATATGTTTTGTCGTTGCGCTACTGTGCGGTGTCGCCGTCAGACCGTCTGTCGATAGTGCTACCGCTATCGGCGTAGCGCGCGAAAGAAAGAACGGTGTTCAGGGACCGGAACTGCTCCGGTTAGTTGTCGCGTCGGACAGCGAGGAGCGCAGCGGCGACCAGCGCGATGAGCGCGATGGCTGCCGTGAAGCCGGGACCTTCCTCTGCGGTGGTCTCGGGCTCAGGCTCTTCGGTGTCCATGTCGGTTTCCGTTTCGGTTTCAGTTTCCGTTTCGGTTTCGGTTTCCGTTTCGGTTTCCGTTTCCGTCTCGGTTTCCGTTGCCGTTTCCTCGACGATGGTCACGTTCGCACTGTCCGTGACAGCCGTACCGTTCGAGGTGTACGGACCGTCATCGCCGGGGAAGTCGTACGCTTCGTTGCCGTTGGTGTCGAGGTGCGGCATCGCGACCGCGGTGAAGTCCTCGTCCTGCGGCTCGTCGAGCGTGATCGTGATGTCGTCGTGGCTACCTGCTTCGAGGTAGTCGGAGTTCCCGATGACGTCGCCGGATGCGTTACCGGCGTGGACGGCGATGAAGCCACCCTCGGACAGCTGCGCGCTGTCGACAGTGACTTCGCTACCATCGGATTCCTGGTCGCTGATGCTGACAGTTGCCGTGTCAGCTTCGACGATGCGACCGTCTTCCTCGTCACTGAAGTCATCGTCACCGTCGACGTCTAGCGTCTGGACGGTGAAGTTCGTTCCAGCGGAGTAGTCGCTGAAGTCACCCACGGCGGTGTATGTACCATCGGTGGCGACATCAGTTTCGGGACGGAGGACGAACGGGTTCGCGTCGTTCTCGGACTCCATCTCGACTTCGAGCTCGGAGCCGGGTGCGACGTTCGTCTCGCCGGTCACTTCCTGACCCGCGGCAGCCGAGACCGTGACGAGGTTGTCGTCGTCAAGGTCCAGCTGCGCGTCGCGCTCGGACGTCCGGTAGAGTGCGCTTTCGCTGTTCCGGTCGTCGGTCAGCGGCCCTTCTCGGACGGAGAAGGTGGCGTTGAGGCGCGTGTCCTCTTCCTTGGCGATCGTCTTGCCGTTTTCGAATGCAACGTCGCTCGTATCAACAGCGACGAAGTAGGTGTTGTTGTCCGGGTCGTCGACAACAGTCACCGCGTCACTGCTGTTCGAGAAGTCGATCGGCTGCGGGTCAGCGTTTGCACCGACGTCAGTCCGGTTGACGTAGAGTCGGAGACCCGAAACCGTCGAGTCACCGCTGTTGATGCGGTCCGGCGTGGTGTCGGTAGCTGCGATGAACGCCTCAGTTGCGTCAGAGGCGCTTCCATCTTCCTGTTCGTATTCGAGTGCACCTTCCAGGCCGGAGGCCTGAATCTGGTGGACAACAACGTCCTCAGCCGCGACGTTGTCGGACTGCGTGAGGTTCACACCGATGCGGTCGTAGACATCGACATCATCGTCGCTAATGTCTGCGTCACTCGGTGCGGCCCACGTCTGCATGCTCTCAACGGAGTTGTCGTTGAGTCGGACCGTTCCAACCGTGTCAGGGCTGGTGACGTCCGGGGAGGTTCCAGCGGTCACGTTCATCGAGTAGGAGCCGGCTTCGAGCGTGTCGCCGCTCAGGCCGCCTCGGGCGTAGTCGCCACCCTCCTCGATGTTATCAATGTCGTCGTCACCGGGGACGCTGAGGACCGTACTGTTACTGTAGTCACCAGCGGTGTAGCTGTTGAACTGAACAGTGACTTCGCCGTCACCGTCGTCATCCTCGAGCTGACCCTGGATGTAGTAGTTGTCGTCGTTCTGGTCGCCGACGTTGATGACGGCGTTTTCAGTGTTGTCGACCTGCACTGTGATGTTGACAACGT
The DNA here is from genome assembly GCF_055271655.1 of Haloarcula sp. HT12. Lineage (NCBI taxonomy): Archaea > Methanobacteriati > Methanobacteriota > Halobacteria > Halobacteriales > Haloarculaceae > Haloarcula > Haloarcula sp. HT12. The sequence continues at coordinate 484,218 of NZ_JBUXKW010000005.1, read as the reverse complement.
CACCGACCTCGTCCTGGACGGTCGAGGTTTCGAAGCTCGCCTCACCCTCGTCGGACTCGGAGACGTTGATCTGGTCGGACTCCGCAGAGACGCCGGTCGTGTTGTCCGTCACACGAACGTAGTACGGACTGTCGTCGGCGCTCACGTTGTTGAAGTCGAACACGACGTTGCTGTTGCCTTTCAGCGTCTTGAACTGCGGATTCTCCCTGTTGTTCAGGTCGCTTTCTGCGACCGGGTCGTCATCCGCGTTGAACAGCGTCGCGTTGGCGGTGGAGCCACCGCGGTTCGTCGAAACGTTGACTGCGAGAGTATCCGTGTCGTCGATGTTGGCACCGTCGCCGACATCGTCGTCAATGTTCACTTCGAGGTTGAGGTCGCTGACGGTGAAGGTGTCCTCGTTCTGGCCAGCAACTGAGACGTTGTACGTCTGACCAGTGTCGAGGTTCGAGGTATCGACAGTGTACACCTGACTATCCGTGGCGTAGTTGTCGCGGAACTCAACGCTACCGCCCTGTTCTTTGACTTCAACGCTGGGAGAGGTCCCGGCGTTTGCGGTCGTGTCTTCGATGGCAATGACCTCGCCGCGGAAGATACTCTGGTCCTGGTCGTCACCTGAACCGTCTGCAACGACTTCACTGGATGTCACATCGATATCTTCAGCAGTGAGGACAGCATCGCCGGTGCTGTTCGTAACACCGATCTGGACAGTCAGGTTGCGGCTAGGTTCGACATCCTTGTCGAGGGGGATGAAGACCCGCTGGTCATTCGTGCCCTGCAGGGCACCGCCTTGTTTGCCGCTGTTGTTACTGACTATGTACTTGCTGGGGTTCTTGTCACCATCAATGTAGATGGTGGCGTTGTCAAGCTGGAAGTTGCTGCCGGAGTTGGAACCCGTATCGGTCAGTGCTATTTCGATCTGTGCGGGGTTTGCCCCATTATTCGCGCTATACTCTACTGCCTGCTCAATGCCCACGTTTGCGCCGGCGGCGGCTGCGCCACCGGAGAACGCGATGGTCCCGGCGAATACCGAGAAGACCATCAGCGCCGTGAGGAACAGGCTTCTGATTTTTTCGTTTGTATCTGTCATAGTTTGTGTTTGCTATCGGGCGACCCCAGCAGTTTTCCGCGTGGTCGGAACGCGGTCACCGCAACCGCGCATAGACCGAACCGGCGTACTCACTTCTGGCGTCATGGGTAGGGGTATCGGTACATTACCAGAAGTGTGGTAAATGCTTTGTGGAATGAAGGTGGTAAGTATATTACAAATACCTATCACTCAGTAATGTATTTCAAAATGTACGTATTGTTGTAATGGATGTTTTCTTGACTTGACTGGACATAGAGTGGAGGCAGACCCCCGCTGAAACAACGTTCTATCTGCTGATTCGCACGGTCAGTGTTTCGGATTGGTTTTGCGAGACGAGATCTCACCGGAACGGAGAGTAGTCCGTACTGGCAGTAATTGGTAAGTAAATAATATACAACTGAAGTTGGAAGGATAAGATGAGAAGATGACGCAGTTGTATGATAAACTCCAAGAGTCGCCACAGACGGGCGTCTCTCGGGCGGAGTTGAACTTCGACGAGCGGGCCGAGGTACGGGCGATTCAAGTTACGGGTACCACGGGGTTGGCACAGGCCAACAATCCGGGGAAGTTCACCGACGTGTTCTACCTCGAAGGGGACGAACGGGCGGCCGCGGAGACGTTCGCCGACGTGAACGCCGAGCTACTGGAGCAGGTCGACTTTACCGCTCGAAACGTCCTGCAGACGAGTCTATCGCGAGAGATGTACGACCTGCTCCTCGATGCCGCAGGCGACCGGGACATCACGAAGTTCCCGACCGTTGTCGTGGAAACGCGAGCCGGCGGGACGCAGTGGATCATCAACCGCAACCGTTACGAATCGCAGGTGGACCGACGGTATACGACAAACGAGACCGGAACCGCTCGTATCCCGTCGACGACGTCGCCCCGAGCAATCTACGACAAGCAGGGCCACACAATTGCCGAAGCGGACCTCACGTCGACGACAATCGAGGGAGATGTCCGGCAAGTGCTGGATTACTACCGCGTCGCGCCAGCGTTCGACTGTGATCCAGTCACGACTGATGACCAGCAGTTAGCCGTGCAGAAGCGACCGGAGTAGCTCCCTAGCCGACAACGAGTCGGATGTCGTTCTGCGGACTGCCGGCACTACCGGCGTAGCGCACGAAAGAAAGAACCGTGTTCAGGGACCGGAACTGCTCCGGTTAGTTGTCGCGTCGGACAGCGAGGAGCGCAGCAGCGATGAGCGCAATGAGCGCGATGGCTGCCGTGAAGCCGGGACCTTCCTCTGCGGTGGTCTCGGGCGCTTCAGTCTCGGTATCCATCGGTTCCGTTTCGGTTTCTGGCGGTTCCGTTTCGGTCTCCGTTTCGGTCTCCGTTTCGGTCTCCGTTTCGGTCTCCGTCGGCTCTTCGCCGGAGACAGTCACGTTCGCACTGTCCGTCACGGCGGAGCCGTTGGCAGTGTACGGACCGTCAGCGTCCGGGAAGTCGTACTCCTCGTTGCCGTTGGTGTCGAGGTGCGGCATTGCGATGGCCGTGAAGTCCTCGTCCATCGGCTCGTCTAGCGTGACCGTGATATCGTCGTGGCTACCTGCTTCGAGGTAGTCGGAGTTACCGACGACGCTACCTTCGACTTCTCCTTCGAGGAGGGAGCTGTCGTGAATGACAACGAACCCACCCTCGGACAGCTGCGCGCTGTCGACCGTGACTTCGCTACCGTCAGATTCCTGATCACTGATGCTCACAGTGGCTGTCGCAGCTTCGACGATGCGACCGTCTTCCTCGTCACTGAAGTCTTCGTCACCGTCGACATCTAGCGTCTGGACGCTGAAGTTCGTTCCAGCGGAGTAGTCGCTGAAGTCTCCAGTTGCAGTGTACGTGCCGTTAGGCCCGACAGTCGCTTCGGGACGGAGGACGAACGGGTTCGCCTCGCTCTCGGACTCCATCTCGACTTCGAACTCGGAGCCAGGTGCGACGTTCGTGTCGCCAGTCACTTCCTGCCCTGCGGCAGCCTGAACGGTGACGAATCCGTCATCGTCGAGGTCCAGGTCTGCGTTGCGCTCGGACGTCCGGTACAGCGCACTAACACTGCTCTGGTCGTCAGTCAACGGACCCTCTCGAATGGAGAAGGTGGCGTTGAGCCGGGTGTCTTCTTCGTCGACGATCGTATCACCGGAGTTGGTGAATTCGACGTCGCTCGTATCGACAGCGACGAAGTAGGTGTTGTTGTCCGGGTCGTCAACGACAGTGAGCGGGTCACCCGCGCTGAAGTTGACGGGGTCAGGGTCGGCGTTAGCACCGACGTCACTCCGGTTGAGGTAGAGCGTCAGATCGGCAGTACCGGTGCTGCTGGAGTCACCATCAGTGTCAACGGCCTGTGCGAACGCTTCTGTCGTTCCGCTGGCGCCACCGTCTTCCTCTTCATATTCGATGGCACCTTCGATACCGGATGCCTGAATCTGATGGACGACAACGTCCTCAGCCGCGATTCTGTCTGACTGCGTGAGGTTCACACCAATGCGGTCGTAGACATCGACATCATCGTCGTCGATATCAGCGTCACTCGGTGCGGCCCACGTCTGCATGCTCTCAACGGAGTTGTCGCTGAGTCGCATCGTCCCGACCGAGTCAGGACTGGTGACGTCCGGAGAGGTTCCAGCGGTCACGTTCATCGAGTAGGAGCCGGCTTCGAGCGTGTCGCCGCTCAGGCCGCCTCGGGCGTAGTCGCCACCCTCCTCGATGTTGTCAATGTCGTCGTCACCGGGGACGCTGAGGACCGTACTGTTACTGTGGTCGCCAGCGGTGTAGCTGTTGAACTGGACAGTGACTTCGCCGTCACCGTCGTCGTCCTCGAGCTGGCCCTGGATGTAGTAGTTGTCGTCGTTCTGGTCGCCGACGTTGATGACGGCGTCTTCGGTGTTGTCGACCTGCACTGTGATGTTGACAACGTCACCGACCTCGTCCTGAACGGTCGAGGTTTCGAAGCTCGCGTCACCGTCATCGGATTCGGAGACGTTGATCTGGTCGGACTGTGCAGAGACGCCGGTCTGGTTGTCCGTCACTTCGACGTAGTACGGACTGTCATCAGCGCTCTGGTTGCCGAAGTCGAACACGACGTTGCTGTTACCTTGCAGGTTCTTGATCTGCGTAGCAACCTTGTCATCATCTTCATTGAACAGCGTCGCGTTGGCTGGCTCGCCACCGCGGTTCGTCGAGACGTTGACTGCGAGGGTGTCTGTGTCGTCGATGTTGGCACCGTCGCCGACATCGTCGTCGATATTCACTTCGAGGGCGAGGTCGCTGACTGTGAAGATTGCTTCATCTTGATTGTCGACCTCGATGTCGTAGTCTTCACCAGTGTCGAGATTGCTCGTATCGATGGTGTAGACCTCGCTGTTGTCCGTGTACGTATCAGACAGAACGATACTGTCTGCCCCAACCTCGATGGATGGGGAGTTGTCGGTATCATCTGCACCAGTATCTTCAACAGCGATCACTTCGCCACGGAAGGCGTTGAAGTCCGTGTCATTCGACCCAGTCGTTGTGACCGTTGTGGAGGTCACATCAATGTCCTCAGCGACGACCGTGCCGTCACCGCCGGTAAGATTGCTGACCTTGACAGTCAGATTGCGGTTAGGCTGAACGTCTTGATCTAAACTGAATTCGAGGCGTTCAGTCGTCCCGTCATCAGTCCCGTCAACGGTGATCGGGGTGTAGTTATCCGGATTCTCATTCCCATCGATATAGATATCGATATCTTCCGGACCAACTGCATTCCCAGTAGAGCCATTTAGTGCCAATTCGACTGTTCCGTCGTCGTACTCTGCGGCCTGTTCGACGCTGACGTTCGCGGCGGCGGCTGCGCCACCGGAGAACGCGATGGTCCCGGCGAATACCGAGAAGACCATCAGCGCCGTGAGGAACAGGCTGCGTATCTTGTCTGAATTTCCTGTCATAGTTTGTGTTTGCTATCGGGCGACCCCAGCAGTTTTCCGCGTGGTCGGAACGCCGTCACCGCGACCGCGCATAGACCGAACCGGCGTACTCACTTCTGGCGTCATAGGTAGGGGTACAGTCCTAACGTTAGCTGTCTATTATAAATGTTTTGTGGTTTGGACAACGGTATGTCATGAACTGGTACGTGCAGAAACCGACGAAATCATCGGTTAGAGTGTAATATATGGGTTTTGTGGCTCTTGACAGTTGGCTGTCGTTCGGGCGTCTGACAGCCGGATTTACATAATGCGGATGCTGTCGACGTCTTGAGAAGCCAGGCCTATTCGGGGGCTGACTACCGAATGAGGAACCCCTGTCAAAAGTACCGGAGGCTGCCGCTCAATGCGTGCGGACGTGCCGCAGAACTGACGGTTACCAGCCGTCAGCGCGATCAGTTCGTTACGATTTCGATTTCGCGACCGTCTGGGTCTTTGGTGAATGCGTAGCGGTCGTCACAGCTCTCGGGGTCGCGGTAGTCCTCGGCGTGGCGACCCATCAGCGTCTCCCACGCGTCGTGGAGGTCATCGGTTCGGACTGCCAGATGCCCCCAGGCATCGCCGAGTTCGTAGGATCGGCCGTCGTAGTTGTAGGTGAGTTCGACCGACATCGCTTCCTCGGGGGCGTCCTCGGGCTTGAGGAAGTACAGTGCGAAGTCGTCGAACTCCTCGCGGCGGAACAGGTCGTAGTCGAGCTTCCGGACGTACCAGCCGATAGCCTGCTCGGCGTCCTCGACGCGGATCATGGTGTGGTCGAGCGACCACTTCGCGCCGTGGTCTCGCTCGACGATCTCGATCTCGTGGCCGTCGGGGTCTGTGACGAACGCATACGAGCCACCACAGGAGTCCGGGTCGCGGTAGTCCTCGACGCCGGCGTCCATCAGTTCCTCGTAGGCGTCGTACACGTCCTCACAGCGGACGGCGATGTGTCCCCAGGCGTCGCCCATCGTGTACGAGCGGCCGTCGTGGTTATACGTCAGTTCGAGCAGCGCACCTTCGTCGTGAGAGTCTTCGGGGCCGAGGAAGACATTGGTGAAGGTGTCGGCCTCCCAGCGGCCCTTCTCCTCGTAGTCGAAATGCGTCTGATACCAGTCCAGCGACGCGTCCAGATCCTCGACGCGCATCATCGTATGATCGAATGACCACATACACGGCCCATGGTGCGAGCGGGCGAAAAGGCTACCGCCACAGGTGGTTCCGTCCGGATCCGATACCGTGAGTCACGTGCCGGTCACCCCGAACGGATCGCCGGCAGGTAGTACCACCAGACCACGGCGAGCAGGACGAGTGAGCCGACCGGGACAGCCACGTAGTTGAGCCGCCTGTTGAACCCCAGGAGCAGTGGAATCTGGGACAGCCCCGCGCCTGCCAGGGCCAGGGCTGTGAGCCGAAGGTCCTCACGCCAGACGACGCCGGCAATAGCGCTGGTCAGGGCAAACACGTACAACAGGACGCCTGACCCCCACGATTCGATGAACTGCGGGAGCCTGCCCGTAAACCGGAGGAAGAAGTCATAGACGGGGAGCAGTTCCGGCGGATTCGTATTGAACAGGCCAAACGAGAACACGAGTGTCAGTTCGGTTCCGACCACCACCGCTGTCCAAGGGATGAGTCCAGCAACGACGACAGCGATGAGGCGGCGTCGGGGACCGTGGTCCATACGTGGTGGCAGGACGCCACACCCATGAACGCGTCTACTTCTTCATGCTGTGAGACTACGCGTCTACTTCTTCAAGCTGTGAGAACTAATACTTAGCGCGTACACGCGGACGCCACGACAAACACGAACTACCGATTGGCGACGATTCGCAGGATGTCCTCGTCCGCGAGTTCGTGGTCACGGCCGACCTGCTGTTCGTCGTGCTTGGCACTCGGGCCGGTCACACGGGCGAAGCGGAACCGTTCGTCGAAGCTCCCACCGAGTTTCTCGCAGGCGTCGTCGACGGTGTCGCCCTCGCGGAGTATCAGCGGTTCCTCCCGGTCGACACCCCGACCCGGTTTGTCCATGTAGATCCGAATCAGACCGAGTTCCTCCCAGATCCGTTCCGTGAGGCTGTCGAGCCCTTTCTCCTCCTCGGCGCTGATGAAGATGGCCTCATCGGGGTCGATGTCCCGGTCTCTGAGTTCGTCTTCCACCTTCGGGAGGTAGTCGGGTTCGATGAGGTCGGCCTTGTTGACGGCGACCAGGGAGGGCAGGTAGACGCGGTTGTCCATCACCCCGTCGATGAGCTGGTCGATATCTATCTGCTCGCCGATGGTCACGTCGGCGTTGACGTAGCCGTGCTCGCGCAGGACAGCTTTGACGGTCTCGTCGTCGAGTTCGACGCCGGAAGCCGTGTTGACCGAGATCCCGTCCTTGCCCTTTTTGCGGACGTTGACCCACGGCGGGTCCTGGTCGAGCCGTATCTTGTTCTTGTACAGTTCTTCGCTGAGGCGGTCGTACTGGTCGATCTCGAAGACGGAGATGAGGAAGACGATGAGGTCCGCGGTCCGGACGACCGACAGCACTTCCTTGCCGCCACCGCGGCCGCCAGCCGCCCCCTCGATGAGGCCCGGAACGTCGAGGATCTGGATGTTCGCGCCCTTGTACTTGAGCATCCCCGGATACACGTCGAGCGTCGTGAACTCGTACGCGCCGGTCTCGGATTCGGCGTTGGTCAGGGCGTTCAGCAGCGTCGACTTGCCGACGCTTGGGAACCCGACGAGCGCGACGGTCGCGTCGCCGTGCTTCTCGACGCCGTAGCCACCGCCGCCACCCGAGGAGGCCTGCTGTTCGAGCTTCTCCTTTTTCTCGGCGAGCTTGGACTTCAGCCGACCGATATGGGCCTCTGTGGACTTATTGTAGGGAGTGCTGGCGATTTCGTCTTCGAGTTCCTGAATCTCCTCTTCGAGCCCCATTAGGTGTATGTCGGCCCCTCACACCGAATAAGGCTTTCCTCCCTCACCGACGCCCGCCCTTCGGTATGCATGAACGATGCGGGCCTGGCGTTCGGAATGGTCAAACGACGCTCATGTAATTCGACACACCTATAGGGTATCCTGCGTCATGTGTCGATAATGGGAGCGGCGAGTCGGTTCCGCGACAGCACACAGATACTGCTGCCAGTCGGTGCGCTCGACGGCATTCGCGAGGAGCTCGAACAGCGGTTCACCGTGAGCGTTCACCACGAAGGTGAGCGGGTTCGGATAATCGGCTCCCCGGTCGAGATCAAAGACGCGAGCGATTTCCTCGCGCGAAACGGCGTCACGTTCGCCTGAACTGCCGGAGCTTCAGTCTTTGTCGCGCTGGCCGTACTGCCAATGTGTTCTAAACGGTGAGTGTTCGTGCGTGTGGAGGCCTCACGGGGCGATCCGTGAAACGCAATCCTTTAAACTGCCGCGAGGATTCCACTATGTATGGCTGGAACTATCGAAGTCCTCGTTCCCGGTGGAGAGGCCAACCCTGGCCCGCCACTCGGTCCGGAACTCGGCCCGACACCGGTGGACGTGCAGGCAGTCGTACAGGAGATCAACGACCAGACGGCAGCGTTCGACGGCACCGAAGTCCCCGTCACCGTCGAGTACGACGACGACGGCTCCTTCGAGATCGAAGTCGGTGTCCCGCCGACGGCCGAACTCATCAAGGACGAGGCCGGCTTCGAGACCGGTAGCGGCGAACCGCAGGAGAACTTCGTCGCCGATCTCTCGGTCGACCAGGTCAAACAGATCGCCGAGCAGAAGCATCCCGACCTGCTCTCTTACGACCTCAAGAACGCCGCGAAGGAAGTCGTCGGGACCTGTACCTCCCTCGGTGTCACCATCGAAGGCGAGAACCCACGCGAGTTCAAGGAGCGCATCGACGCGGGCGAGTACGACGACGTGTTCGCGGCCGAAGCACAAGCGTAAGTCGGACTGGCTTGTCGGGCGACTGGCGCGCGTTTTTCCTTGCGTTCGGCGTCGTCGAGCCACCGCACAGTCGACGGAACCCCTATCAACGACTGGCCCCTGCGAACCGGAAACACGCCCGTCAGCGGTCCTTGTGCTGGTTCGACGGGTTTAAGTGTCGCATTGGCGTCTACCCGCACGAGACAGGCATCCGCCTGTTTCACTGACCCGTAGAAGCCGATTGGCGTACTACGGAGGTGAACAATGGCAGATCAGGAAATAGAGAACGCAGTCTCGCGCGCACTCGAGGACGCACCTGAGCGGAACTTCCGCGAAACGGTCGACCTCGCTGTGAACCTGCGCGACTTAGATCTTAACGACCCGTCGAACCGCGTCGACGAGTCCGTCGTGCTTCCTGCTGGCACCGGCCAGGAGACCACTATCGTGGTCTTCGCCGAGGGCGAAACCGCCCTCCGTGCCGAGGAAGTCGCAGACGACGTACTCGACGAGGACGAACTCGAGGAACTGGGTGGCGACGACGACGCCGCCAAGGACCTCGCCGATGACACTGACTTCTTCATTGCGGAGAAGGACATGATGCAGGACATCGGCCGGTACCTCGGGACCGTCCTCGGTCCGCGTGGGAAGATGCCGGAACCGCTCGACCCCGACGACGACGTCGTCGAGGTCATCGAACGCATGAAAAACACCGTGCAGCTCCGCAGCGGGGAACGGCGAACGTTCCACACGCGGGTCGGCGCGGAGGACATGTCCGCCGAGGATATCGCGGACAACATCGACGTTATCCTCCGCCGTCTGCACGCGGACCTCGAGAAGGGCCCGCTCAACATCGACACCGTCTACGTGAAGACGACGATGGGGCCTGCGATGGAGGTGGCCTGATATGAGCGCCGAATCCGAACGCAAGACCGAGACCATCCCCGAGTGGAAGCAGGAAGAGGTCGACGCCATCGTAGCGATGATCGAGTCCTACGAGAGCGTCGGCGTCGTCAACATCGCCGGGATCCCGTCCCGCCAGCTGCAGGACATGCGACGTGACCTGCACGGGACCGCCGAACTCCGCGTTTCCCGGAACACGCTGCTCGAGCGTGCGCTGGACGAAGTCGACGACGGACTCGAAGACCTCAACAGCTACGTCACCGGGCAGGTCGGGCTCATCGGGACCGACGACAACCCGTTCTCGCTGTTTCAGGAACTCGAGGCCTCGAAGACGCCCGCACCGATCGGTGCCGGCGAGGTGGCCCCGAACGACATTGTGATTCCGGAAGGCGACACGGGCGTCGACCCAGGGCCGTTCGTCGGCGAACTCCAGAGCGTGGGTGCCGACGCACGCATTCAGGAAGGCTCCATTCAGGTCCTTTCTGACTCGACGGTGCTCGACACCGGCGAGGAAGTCTCCCAGGAACTCGCGAACGTGCTGAACGAGCTCGGTATCGAACCGAAAGAGGTCGGTCTCGACCTCCGCGCCGTCTTCGCCGACGGCGTGCTGTTCGAACCCGAGGAACTGGAACTCGACGTCGACGAGTACCGGAGCGACATCCAGGCGGCTGCCAGCCGAGCGTTCAATCTCTCGGTCAACACCGACTACCCGACCGCGACGACGGCCCCGACGATGCTCCAGTCCGCTCGTGGCAACGCCAAGAGTCTCGCGCTCCAGGCGGCCATCGAGGACCCCGAGGTCGTGCCTGACCTCGTGAGCAAGGCCGACGCACAGGTCCGTGCGCTCGCCTCGCAGATCGACGACGAGGAGGCGCTCCCGGAGGAGCTCCAGGGCGTCGAGGCCGCCGCTACTGAGGAACCGACTGACGACCAAGACGAGGACACCGCATCCGAGGACGACGGCGACGCCGACGACGCGGCCGAGGAGGCCGACGACGGCGACGATGACGACGATGACGAGGACGCCGGCGACGCGCTCGGAGCGATGTTCTAACAACTCACACTACAACAATGGAATACGTATACGCTGCACTCATCCTGAACGAATCGGGCGAAGAAATCAACGAAGACAACCTCACAGACGTGCTCGACGCCGCTGGCGTCGACGTCGAGGAGTCCCGCGTCAAGGCCCTCGTCGCCGCCCTCGAGGACGTCGACATCGAGGAGGCCGTCGACCAGGCCGCTGCGGCACCGGTGCCGGCAAGCGGCGGCGCGGCCGCACCCGCAGAGGGTGACGCCGACGAAGCCGACGAGGCCGACGAGGACGCCGACGAAGAGGCTGCCGACGACGGCGGCGACGACGATGACGACGAGGACGACGAGGCAAGCGGCGAGGGCCTCGGCGAACTCTTCGGCTAACTCGGTTCAACACAGCTCAGTTTTTCTTTGCGCACAATCGGTGAGAGCCATCTGTTTCGGAGTGTCGCCGCGACCGTTTAGCTGCCGAGTGTCACCGTATCGGAGTCGACTGTAACCGGCGAATCGTTGCCGGTCGCGCCGCTCTCGTCGACGTTCTTCAGATAGATTTCGCCCGTCGCAGTGTCGGCCACGGTGCCACGCGCTGTCTCGTTGTACACGGTCACCTCGTAGGTGTAGTAGCCGGGGTCGAGGGCAACGTCGTAGCCGGCCCACGCCGGGTACGCGTCGGTGCCGGTCAGATCCCCGGTCCCGGCAGTGACCATCTCGGAACCTGTGAAGACGGTCGCCCCGTCGCTTTTGTTCTTGATCGTGAGGTTCACTTCCCGCTCGTCACCCACCGTTCCGTTGTTGCGCACCTCGACGGTCATTCGCTGGGCACCGCCGCGACGCTCGATTAGTTCTGCGGTGTTGTAGTTCTCCGCGCCGATGTTGACCGACTGCGTATCGTTGACGACGAAGTTCGACCGCCCGACGAAGAACGACTGCTCCGGGGACGTGGAGTTCGACGTTTCCACGTAGTAGGTGTAGTTGCCGCGGTCGGTCGGCATATCGAGCGTAAATTGCCGCGTGTCGCCGGGGGTGAGGATCGTCGACATGGTCTTCGAGTCGACGGTTGTGAACGACGGGCTGGGGTCGTCCGTGTTTTTCGCTCGGAGGACAACCGTGTCCGTTCCAGCCTGTCCACCGACGTTGGTGACGTTGACGGTCGCCGTCGCGGTGTCACCGTTGTCAATGACTCCCGGCGCTCGGACCGAATCGACCTGCATGAACTGCTCGTCCAGTTCGCCGACGTAGATGTTCCCGCGCCAGCGCTCGTCAGTGTCGGTGAGCGCCAGATCGTACTGATAAGACTTTTCCGGCGGTTTGCTGTCGGTATCCAACTCGAACGAGACGGTCGCCGTCTCCCCCGGTTCGACGTGTTTCGATTTGCTACCGACCACCGACCCGTCGAACGTGGTTTCGAGCGTCGTCGTTCCGGGCCCGTCGCCGACGTTTCTTATCTTCGCCGTCACATCGGCGTCGCTCGTCTCGTCGACCCGTGCCGGCGCTTCGACGTCGATGATCCGGTATTTCGGGCCTGTTTGTACGTCCTTCTCGATTGCGTTGACCGTGAACAGTACAACGGCGTCGTTGTAGTCCGGGTCACCCTCGTCCCCGGCGTTCGCCGGATCAGCGTTTCTTTTCGAGAGTTCGTAGAGGAACGCACGCTCGCCGTCGCCTAACTGAAGGTGGCCCGTGTCGTTGACGCGGCTTCCGAGTGTGTCCCGGATGTCTCGCTGGTACCACTGTGCCTGTTCGAACGCCGGGAGTTCGTCGCCATCGCCGAGGATGACGAGGTTTTCGCTGTTCTGTGTCTGGCTGACCTCAATCCGCTCGCCGCCCCAGTCGACACAGTGCATAGTATCGTACCCCGCAAGCTGGATCGTCGGATCAGTCTCTCGATGGCCGGAGCAATAGTGTGACTGCGCGAAGACCGAAATCTCCGTTCCGGGATCGAACGAGTCGGAATGAACGTAGGGGTTGTTATGCTCGTCTGAGACAAGTCGCTGTTCGGCGTGTGGCCCGTTGACATCGCCGTTCTCGTAGCCGCGCCAGAGCCCGATAGATCGGGTCTCGGATTCGTTTTGGACGTACAGCGACATCTGGACGGGTGCGTGGATTATACGTGAGTCCCACATACCCTCCAGGTCCGCCCCTTTCAACGAAACTGAGGCGTTGACCGACTGCTTGATCGTGACCGTCGACCCGTTCCCCTCAACTAGGGAGTCCGGCTGGACGTTCAACGTCAACCACCGCGACCGGTTCGCCGTCGAGAACGTCACCGGATACTTCCCGGGTTCTGGGGGGGCGGTGACCGTCCGATTGAGCGTCACACTCTCGCCGGGATCGAGCTGTTCGTTCTCCGCCACCACGGTCGTGCCATTGCGCCTGACACGCAGCGTCTGCTTCCCTTCGGTTCCACCGGTGTTCGTGACGGTGAACTCGACGCTCGTCTGATTGCCCGGTGCGACTGGATTTCGCACGTCCGCGGTAGTGATTTCGAACAACGGCGGCGGCGATGCACCAACGACGAACGATCCCGATTGGGTGGCGTCCGGGGTCTCCACAGCGTAGGTGTAGTGTTGTGGCGAAGCGACTGTTATCGGGCTGCTGGTGACTGATGCGGTCCCCGATTCGGTCCCCCGGCGTGTCCCATTGAGTGTAAGGCTCGTCGTCTGTGACGCGATGACGCTCCCCGTCGAGGCGTTCTTGATACGCACCTCGACAGGGGCAGATTTCCGAATGTCACCGGTGTTTTCGATTGTCGCGTCAACGGTCGCCGTATCACCGCTCTCCAGACCACCCGGCGGCGAAACGGACGCTATTTCGAACACGCCTGCGTCACCGACAACGAAGTAGTGCCCGTCGTCGCTGTATTGTGAGTACGTGTCGTCATCCGTCTCGACACCAAGTTCGTATGTTCCGTTCTCGTGAGTCGGCATCGACGGACCGAAGTCGATGGTCCGGCTCTGTCCCGGGTCGACCACCACGTTCCGCGTCTCGTTCACGGACCCGTTGACGAGGAATGTGACCTCCTGATCCGCGGTCATCTCTCCGCTATTCGTGACCGTGACTGTCGCTGTCGGGACCTGGTTCAGTCGGGCTCTGGCCGGCATCGAGTTACCCGTGATGTCCAACGACGGTGTGCCGGGAACGGTCGTGTACTCGATGACCTCGGCGGCTGTATCGTGATCTGACTCGACACTGAAGTTGTGTGGTTTCGCCGTAGCGACGTCGACCGTGTCGGTCACAGCGGTCGCTTCCCCGCCGTCAAGCGTCACCGTCTGGTCCACCTCGCTCGGACTCCCCGAACGGTTGTGTTTCAACGTGATCCGCTGGGTGTCCTTCAGTCCGCCAGTGTTGGTGACAGTCGCCGAAACAGTTGCATTGCCGGGATTCGATGGATCCGGCGTCACAGTGATATTCTCGACGGCGAACGTCGGGTTCGATACGTCACCGAGTGCAAACCGAATACGGACGGTCTCGCCGCGCTCGACTGTGGCCGGCGTCACGGTGACGTACTTGTCATCGTAGGAACTCCGCGCCCAGTCCGCCCAGGCACGGGCGTAACTGCTGTTCTCGATAGTTAACGTCGCGTTGGCGACCTGCGCTGGAATACACTCATAACTGGGTGTTGAAACCGAGCCGGTTCGCGCGTCCTCGTAAGACACATCGGTGAACAGGGCCATCTGCATTGCCGCCTCGTGTGACCGCTTGGCCGTCGCGTTCGACTGGATCGAAACCGAACTCCCCTCGATCCGCTGGCCCGAAATGTTTGCGAACGATACCGACAACGCCCCGTCGTCGTAGTTTACCGCCGGCGGCGACGACATCGTCGCACCCGACTCCGTCATCCGCCACACGCCACCCCCCTGGTAGCCGACCTGTTGCCCGTTCTTTTGATACCGGATCGTCTGCAGCGAGCGGTTCCCCGTCGAACAGGCCGGGCGGTCGTTCAGCGTCAGATTGTATGTCGCGTCGTTGGAAACGGCGACGTCAGACCGAACCCGATCCGGAATCTCGACTGATTCGTCGGTGTCCGAGCGCTGAAAGCTCTGATCAACCGACAGCAACACCTCCTCAGCGAGTTCGACGTTCGCATCGTCGTTGACATCCCCGATCGTCTGCTGCCCCACCTGCACGATCAGTATTGCGCCGATGATGACGGCACTTGCCAACAACACCACACCCAGTACGTGTGATACACCCCGGTCTCCAGCCCCCCGGCTGCCCCACTCGAACATACTCAATTACATACCAACTATTGTACATAAGTGTATTGTTTCACAGTATTTTAATAAAAAATCTATCACAGGCTGTCGGCTTTGAACTGTAGCCATTCAATCCCGAAACAGCACTGCTTCTGGTGGAAGTGACGGCCTCCGCACGCTGTGGCACATATCTTACCGGTGTTACATCTGACAGTATGGGATCGATGCACCAGAACCGACACAGTACTGCGGCTATCCGCTCCAGACGGACAACCGAGGCTGCTAATTAGATGCCAGTCCCCAGCTATGACAGTAAAATTAGGATGGACTCGCCGGGATTTGAACCCGGGGCCTCTCCCATGCCAAGGGAGTGATCTACCCCTGATCTACGAGCCCTTGCGTGCAATCACTGGTTCCCGATGGGATTGCTTAAACCCATCGAAGCACCGGGACATAGAGAACCGACCCCACACGGTTTCGACACGAACCGGTATTGCACCGCCCTCGCATGGCGTGTGAAAATCTGGTAATCGCAGTTACAGTACGGCCACAATGGTTATAACGCCTGATACCATCCCTACAGTAATCTCAGTTTAGTGACTCAGGCTTATGAACCGTAGGAGAAACGAGACGCAGTCTAACAGCCGGCTTGTCAGCCGGTCATTCTGGATCGACGAGCGCAAACGCGGGCAGACCACGCTCGATTTCGCGATCGGGATGAGCCTGTTTTTGAGCGTGCTGATATTCATTTTCCTGTTCATTCCGGGACTGTTGTCACCGTTTTCCGCGGGGGTCCAAGAGGAGACGGTCACGACCGACAGAGTCGCTGATGGACTCACAATGGGGATGCTCGGTTCGCCACAGCAGCCGTACGTCCTGGACGAACACTGTACACGGGAGTTCTTCGCTGGGAACGCACCGCCCTCTGAGTGTGGCTACGAATCCGGCGGGAGTACGGAAGAGCGGGTGGGACTCGACCCGGTTCGGGAGAACGTGAACGTAACGATCCGGGGGAACGCGACGGCGACGCCAGCCGCCGACGAAATTCTCTGTTGGGACGGAGCGAACGAGGAACTGGTCGAGGCCGGGGCTGGCTGTGGAACGACACTCACTGCGGGTGGCAACCCGCCGACAAGCAACGACGCGTCGGTCACTGCGTTGCGAGTGGTTTCACTGAACGGACAAGACGTCACAGTACGCGTGGTGATGTGGTAGCATGCGTGCGCAGGCGCACACGCTCGAAGCCATCGTCAGCGGGATGTTGTTACTCGCAAGCCTGGTGTTCGCGCTGCAGATGACAGCGGTGACGCCGCTGTCCGCGAGTACGTCGAGCCAGCACATCGAGAACCAGCAGCAGGCAATCGGCCACGGCGTCCTCGCCTCCGCGGCGGCAGAGGACGCACTGAAACCGGCCGTCCTGTACTGGAACAACAGCACGGCACAGTTCCACAACACGGCCGGTGGGCGGGAGTACTACACGAACGGGCCGCCGGACAATCGGTTCGGAGAGTTGCTGGAGCGTGCGTTCGACCAACGGGGAATCGCCTACAACGTGTATATCAGGTTCCAGAACACGGAGGAACGAACCGTCACGACCCGATACATCTACAGCGGCGAACCGAGCGATAACGCGGTGCGTGCCAGCCATACGATCACGCTCATGGACGACGACCACCTGCGCGACGAGGACGGGACGCGCAACAGCACACGGCTCGGCGATCCGACGACCGATTACACGGTGTCGGACACCGGAAAGAACGTCTACAATACGGTTAGCGTGGAGGTGGTCGCGTGGCGCATCTGAACGACGACGACCGCGGACAAATAATCCTCATCGCCGCGTTGGCCCTGGCGGTGACGTTCATCGGGCTCGCGCTGGTCGTCAACTCCGCGATCTACACGCAGAACCTCGCCAGTCGGGGCGAGATCGCCGGGAGCAACGACGCGCTGGAGATGCGGGCGATGGTCGAAACGAACGCCGGACAGGGCGTCACCGCGGCCAACAGGTACAACCACTCGTCCCAGGCAGCGCTCGAAACCAGTTTGCGTGAGAGCATGGGGACCGTCAGTACGCAGACGGAGCGCCAGCGGGTAACCAGCGGGACGCTGGTGAACGCCACCCTCGCCGGTTCGCCGACCTATGGTACGCGAATCGCTCAGACCGACACGTCAACGTTTGAATCCGGCGAAGCGACGCCGAGTGCCGATTGGATGGTCAGAGAGCGGGTCACGCGCCCGGGCGACGGGACGAACGCGACCAGACGGTTCGTCATCAACGCGACAGCACTCCCCAGTTCGGGAAGCGAGTTCGTCGTCAGGGCGAACGGGACCGGCGGCAACCCGAAATGGACGATGCGAATTTGGGGTGCTGTCGGACCCAGTGGAGCCGTGAACGTGGAAGTCGAACCACCGTCTGGCGGGACACAGACGTGCTCCGTCCCCATAGAGGAGCCGTACGCTCATATCGACGTGACCGGCGGAACAGTCCAGGGCGAACCCTGTCTCTCGCTCCAGGGCGGGAGCTTCGACGGGCGGTTCGCCCACGGCGTCGGCGACGAGTACAACATCACCTACGAGTCGGGCGATCAGATTCGGGGAAACTACTCGATGGTCGTCCTCGATAGCACGCCGGCCAACACGCTCGATACAGCACCCGCGTCACCGTTCAGTACGACCGCGATATACAACGCGACCGTCCGCTACCGCTATGACACGTCGAACTTACAGTACGAGGCAAAGATACGGGTGGCCCCGGGTGAGCCGGATGCGTCGTAACCGCGCCGTCTCGACGACGCTGAGCTACACGCTGAGTCTGGCCATCGCCTCGATTCTGGTGTCCGGACTTCTGATTGCCGGCGGAAATTTCGTCGAGAGCCGGCAGGAGCAGGTCATCAGGGACGAACTCGAAGTCATCGGACAGCAGGTCGCCGCCGACATCGCGCGTATCGACCGGCTGGTGGTTGCCGCCGACAACGACCCGACAGCGCGGCTGAATCACACGTTCCCGACGCGGGTGAGTGGCAGCACCTACCGGGTCTCGATTGACCCTCCCGCCGATGAACTCGTCCTCGAATCGACTTCACCGGACGTGTCGGTGACTGTCACACTCAAGAGCCGGACAGATCTGGGTGACTCCACCGCTGGCGGCGGTGTGATAACCGTGTTCTACGACGAATCGAGCGGGCAACTGGAGGTGCGAGATGGCTGACCGCGGTGTCAGTGAGGTGCTGAGCTTTGCCCTGGTGTTCAGTCTCATCGTGGCGTCGATAATTCTCGTCTCAGTGAGCGGCCTGGGGGCGTTACAGAACGCCCGGGACGCGGAGCAGATGGAGAACGCCGAACGGGCGTTCGACGTGCTCTCCGACAACATCGCGGACCTCCACAAACAGGGCGCGCCGAGCCGCGCGACGGAGGTCAGTCTCGGTGAAGCGTCGCTCAGGACGGGCGAAAACACGACGATATCGGTGCAAGTCCACGACGGGACCGCCCCCAAGGACGTCGGGACGTGGGAGATACGACCGATCATTTACGCCGGCAATCAGGAGCGAGAGCTCGTCTACGAAGCGGGGGCCGTATACCGAACGAACCGGGACGGTGGAGTGCAAAAACGGACGCCGCCGATACTCGTCTCGGACGACCGCGTGCTTATCACCGTGGTCGGCACCACCGCCGGTGACCAGCAGAGCCTGGGCGGGTCGACGGTGCTCGTTCGGACGAACCACCGGAACAGCAACGTCTCCTTTGCCGATACCGGCGGCAACATCGAACACGTCAACGTCAGTGTCGACTCGGACCCACAGCGAGAGGCGCTCTGGCAGTCGTACTTCGAGCGGGAGGGGTTCGCCTGTGGGGCCAACGGCTGGTGTAACTTCACGGCGTCCTCGGGTGGAATCGACCGGACGTACGTCGTCTACCACGACATTGCAGTCGGAATCGACCAGTAGCCGGCGACTACCCGCTAGTGACGTTGATCCGGTTCTCCGAGACGTGGAGGTACGTCAGCCGGATGATGTTCGTGTTCTTCGGGACGGCTCGTTCGTTTCTGAGCGCCCGGTCGTAGTGGACCAGCCCGCCGTTATCGACCTCGACGGAGCCGGCGACGAGGCCACCGTACAGCTCGGCCTTTTTCACGTAAACGCTGCTGGCACCAACGCCGCCAGCGGGTGCGTATATCACGCCCTCGAACTGCGGGGTGGCGGTATCGCCCTCGATAGCGGCGTCGAAGTCCGACTGACCGTACACCCAGAACTGCTTCGAGTTCCTGGCGGTATCGATGTCGACGCTCCCTTCCCGGTAGATGTGGAAGTGGTGGCCGCTGGCGGACATGGCGTCGCCTTTGACGTAGAGACGGACTTTGCCGCCGCCGTTGATTTTGATCCTCCCGTTGTTCTCGATATAGACGTAGTCCCGGACGGCGATGGTCACGTCGTCACCGCCCGTGTTAATCGTCAGCGTCTCGCCGCTTAGCGTCAGGTCCTCCAGGTAGTACGTGCCCGCGTCCAGCGTCTGGTCACCGGCGGAAAGCTGGTTCCCGGAGATACTGCCGGTCGCGCTGTTGTTGTTGGTGCTGCTCGCGTTGGCGACTCGTCGGTTCACCAGGCCGTCGATGGCGCCGGCCCCCTCGACGCCCGAGATCTGCCTAACATCGCCGTTCACAGTGCCCTTGATGTGCTTCGTTGTCGAGTACTCCACGTCGCGGGTGACGACGCCGCTCCCCTTGACCTCGACACGCTCACCGGACCGAACGGAGCCGTTTACCTTGCTGTTTCCTTTCACGTAGATGTCACCGGCTGTGGTGATCGTGCCGAACGATCCCCGTGAGGCCGAGTAGTCGCCGACAGACGAGTTGTAGCTGTCCGTTCGGGCGGGGTCGGTGCCGCTGCCGGAGAGCGTAATCTGTCCGCCGGCGGAGGTGGCCGCGACAGCACTCGTCACTTCTCGCGGCCCCGTCGGCACGACTAGCGTCGTGGTGACGCTTTCGTTTTCGTGGTCGTAGTGTGCGTCGCCGTCAGTCCGTTCTTCGAAGTAGCGCCCCCAGGACCGGTAGTACTCGCTCTGGACGGTGATGTTGACCGTCCCGGTATCCAGCGGATTGATGTTCCCTGCCTCCGGGTCGGGATACACCTGCGTCGTGCCGGCTTTCGAGATGCTCGCCCGTGAGCCAAGCGAGCGGTCACCGCGGACGGTAATAAGCGGGAGCGTCAGCGTCGCGTCGCGGTAGTAGAACTCCGGCGGCGAAACCATGACACTCCCGCTGTCGGAGCGCCGCCACACCCCGCCGCCCTGATAGGCGACCTTCTGGTTCCCGTTTTCGTAGATGACCGCCCCGAGTCGCTCGTCCATCAGCGTAACCGTCGTCGGGGGCGACGCCGAGTGGTTGGTGATGTTGACGGTCATCCGACCGGCGGTGTCGTCGATCCGGTACGTGGATTTGTCCGTCCCAACGAGCGACACCCGCTGGCTGTCGGAGTTCCCAAGCGCCACCAGGGCCGCCTGGGAGTCCAACTGGGTCATTCCCGTTTCCGCCCGGGAGACATCAAGCCCGGACTCAGTATCGACCAGCGCCGTCGCTCCCAGGCTGACAACGACGCCCGACCCGACAATGACGAGACTGAGGACCAGTATCAGCCCGAGCGGGGCCGATTGTGCCCGTCGCTGATCCCGACCCTGACCCCAGGGGAGTTGCATTATCCGACAGTAGTTATCACAGCTGATAAGGTTGCTGGCCGGAGCATCAATAGTTGTCACCAGCGGCCATCTCTGGCAGCTACAGTGAAAATAGGCCGCCGGCAAGCCCTACCAACTTTGATAGTGATGCAGTGGACGTGTCGGCTGTCAGTTGGACGTGATATTGACGTCGTTCGTCGAAATGTGGAGATAGGTGATCGCAACCACGCTCGTGTCCTTGGGAATCGTCCGCCGCTGTTGGAGCGTCTGATCGAAATGGACGCTCCCCTGTTGCTCGAGTTCGACCTCGCTCGTTACTACACCGCCGTAGAAATCGCTCTGCCGTATCTCGAACCGACTCGACCCAGCGTCACCGCCAGGGGCGTAGATGACACCGGTCACTTTAGCGCCGCCCGACCCCTTTTCGACTCTGGCCTGCATATCGTCTTGCCCGTATATCCACACCTGTGACGAGTTCTCGCTGACGCCGCCGGTCGTGAGGATGTCGCCGTCCTCCGAGAAGAAGTGGTAATCGCTGCCACCTTTCGAAACTGCGTTCGCACCACGAACGTATATCTTGACCTCGTTCGGGCCGGACACCTCGATGGTGCTGGCACCAATATCGACGTAATCTTCGACACCGATAACGACATCGCCGCCAGTCGTATCCAGTTCGACATCGTTGCTCAGATCGATCTTATCGACGTGATACCGGCCTGCTGACAGCGTCGTCGTCCCTTCGGTCCCATCGATGACGCCGTCGCCGGCGATGGTCCCGCTGTTGTCGTTCGAGGACTGGAGTCCGTCAACAGTCGTGTTCACGTACGAATTGATGTTCTGTGGTCCCTCGAACGAGTCGATCTGTTCGTCGGAACAAGTCGGCGGGTTACAGTTCCCGTGGGAATCATCGAACGCAGTCGCCCATTCGACCCGCTGTCCGTTGTAGGTCATAGCGTTGCTGCTGAATTCAACACGCCCGCCTGACGTGATGTTCCCGTTCAGCGTCGCCTTCCCGGTAATAATGACATCGCCAGCGGTAGAGAGATTCCCGCCATTGCCCGCCTCGCTTGCAGTGTAGCCGTCACCGTCGCCGGACGAATAGCTGTCGGTGAAGGCACCGTTCCCGGACATCTTGATCGACCCCGAACCGGACGTCGCCGCGACGGCGTTTCGCACCTTGCGGGGGCCTGCTGGCACCTTCAGAACAATGGATACCTTTTCGGAGTTGTCATGAAAGGTCACCTCCCCGTCCGTCCGTTCCTCGAAGTAACGGCCCCATGCTCGGTAGTACTCGCTCTGGACGGTGATGTTGACCCGCTTTTGTTCCAGCGGGTTCGTGAAGTTCTCGTTGCGAGTGCTGTTCGGGAAGTGCGACGTCGTCCGGTTGTGGGATATCGACGCCCCGTCGCTGATTGCCCCGGACCCGCTCACTGTCACGAGGGGAAGCGTCAGCGTCGCGTCCCGGTAATGAAACTCCGGCGGGGACACCATCACCGACGTTCCGTCGCCGTTGGACCGCCAGACGCCGCCCCCCTGATACGCGAGTCGCGTCTCGTCACTGCCGTGATAGGCTACCTCGCCCATCGACTCGTTGAACACAGTCGTTCGGTTCCCGGATGTCGTATTCTGATAGGAGACGTTCATCCACCCGGCGTCCTCGTCGATACGATACCCGCTCGAACTGCTCGCGGGAAGGGAGACCTGCTGGACGTCCGTCTGTCCGAGCGCTACGAGCGCGGTTTTGGAATTGAATTCCGTCAGTGACTTCTCAGTCCGTTCCACGTCGAGTTGCGTCTGCGTGCTCGTGATTGCGTCGGCACCCAGTGCGACGACCGCTGTCGTCGAGATAATCATTACCGCAAAAACTAGCGCAAGCCCGAGCGGAGCACTCTGTCCACGACGTCCGAGTCTCCGCTCAGCGTTACCCATACTACTCACATCTATCCCGACAGATTACTTAAAAGAGGCGGGCAAGTTATCAATTGTAATACTGCAAAGATGTCGCCTGCGGGCGGATTCGCCAGCGGCGTCGCCGGTTCGAGACACGACCGGGAAGCGGAACGGTTTAGTCGCCCCCTCTCAGACAGGGAGGTGGGAACAGCACGACCGCAAATCTGACTCGCCGTGGGTTTCCATGGCTCGGGATTGCGGCCGTGTTCGGCACTGTACAGTGCCAATACGCCTCGTAACGAGAGCGGTTCGTGCGGTTCCAACCAGATTACAATGGCACGAATGCATACACGCCGTCGCGGTTCGTCCGACTCGGACAAACCGGCGGCAGACGAACCCCCGGAGTGGAGTGACGTCGACGAGGACGCAATCGAAGAGCGCGTCGTCGAACTGGCCGAACAGGGCCACTCGCCCAGCGAGATCGGCCTGAAGCTGCGCGACGAGGGCGTTCAGGGCACGCCGATCCCTGACGTCTCGCTCGCGACCGGCAAGAAAGTCACCGAGATCCTCGAGGAGAACGAAGCCGAGCCGGACCTGCCGGAAGACCTTCGGAACCTGCTCGAGCGGGCCGTCCGCCTTCGCGACCACATGGACGAGAACCCCGGTGACTACCAGAACAAGCGTGCGCTCCAGAACACGCAGTCGAAGATCCGACGCCTCATCGACTACTACCGTGGTGACGAGGTCGACGAGGACTTCACCTACAGCTACGACAACGCCGTCGAGGCGCTGGGTCTCGAATAGATGTCGGCGACCGGTCGGGAACCGACGCCAGCCACGTCGCCGGGCGACCTCGCCGAGTCGCTGCGCGATGCCGACTTCGGGCGCCTCGTCAGCGACGCGACCGGTGAGGCGCTGGCCGCGACAGGCTTGCTGGCGCGGGCCCTGGACGACACGCCGTTCCAGGCGACCGTCGTCCGCCCGTTCGAGGACCCCGACCGGACCACGGAGACCGACATCACCGTCGCCATCGGTCGCACGCAGCCGACCGCCGACGTGGCGCTGACCGACCGCGTTGCCGCGACCGCCTTCGAGACCGCCCGCGAACTCGGCGGGACGGCCGACCCCGCGCTCGCCCTGGCTGGCACGATTGCCGCCGGGGAGGTAGATGGGACCATCGCCGAAGCGGCCGAGCAGGCCGGCCTCGAACGCAGGCCCGGCGTCGCCGTTCCAACGGCGGACCTCGCGGACGGGCTGGCCCACTTGGCGCTGTTCGTCGCGCCCTTCTCGGGCGATACCGACTCGGCGCAGGCCACACTCGCCGACCTGGGTCTCGACGCGGACCAGATTCGGTCCGCGGACCGCTCGGCCGACGACCACCGACGCCTCGCGTCGCTGGTCGCCCTTGCCGTCACCGCGGACGCGCCGCCCCGGGCCGCCGACGCGGTCCAGCGCGCGCTCCGCCCGACCGTGGGCGGCCCGTTCGAGACGGTCGGTGGCTACGCCGACGTGCTCGACGCCGCTGCCCGCGAACAACCGGGCGCCGCTATCGCGCTCGCGCTCGGCCACGAGGCCGCCCGCGAGGACGCGCTGGCCGCCTGGCGCAGTCACGCCACGCGCGCCCACGAAGCAGTGTCCGTGGCGACCACGGGCCGGTACGACGGCCTGTTCGTCGCCCGCGGCGACGCGATGCCGACCGGCACCGTCGCCAGACTGCTCGCGGACTTCCGCTCGCCGGAGCCGGTGACGCTCGTCGTCACCGACGACCGGGCCGCGGCCCGCGCCACGGACGGCCGGGATGTCGCAGCGGCGATGGATGCAGCCGCCGACCGCGTCGGTGGCGACGCCATCGGGACGGGCGACCGCGCGCGCGCTCGGTTCGACGTCTCGACGGCGGATTTCATCGAAGCGTTCCGGGAGGCAGTATGAGACGGGCCGAGATTCGGACGACGCACGACTCGCCCGAACGCGTCGCACGCGCGGTGCGGCCCGACAACACCGACGAGATGACCACGCGCGTCGAGGGCGACGCCGTGGTCACGACCGTCGAGCGCGACTCGACCGGCGGCCTGCAGGCGACCGTCGACGACTACGTCGTCAACATCCGGGTTGCAGCACAGCTCGCAGACCAACACACACAATCCAACCATGAGTGAACGAAGCGTTTCAAAGCGCACAGAACAGAAACGGTGGTACACCGTGCAGGCTCCCGAGCAGTTCGACCGGGAGGTTCTCGGTAAGACACCGGCAGACGAACCGGACAAGGTGCTCGGACGCACCATCGAAACCACGCTGGGCGAACTCACGAACGACGCCAGCGAGAACAACACGAAGCTGACCTTCAAGATCAACGAGGTCGCCTCGGACTCGGCGTATACGGAGTTCATCCGCCACGAGCTCACGCGGGACTACCTCCGCTCGCTCGTCCGACGGGGCTCCTCGAAGGTCGAAGCCTACATCACCGTGCTGACCACGGACGACTACCGCGTCCAGATCCAGCCCGTCGCCGTGACGACGAAGAAGGCCGACGCCTCCCAGGAGAAGGCCATCCGCCGGACGATGATCGACCTCGTTCGTGAGACGGCCAAAGACCGCACGTTCGAGCAGCTCATCGACAGCGTCGTCGAGGGTCGGCTCTCCTCCGCCATCTACGGCGAGGCCAAGGACATCTACCCGCTCCGACGCGTCGAGATCAAGAAGACCACGCTCGAAGCGCGGCCGGAAGAAGTCGCCGCCGAAGAGGAGACCGCTGTCGACGTGGACGAGGAAGACGTCGACGTCGAAGCCTAACTTCGTTACTGCACCGACGTTCGATTTTTCCGCCGCAACGAAAGAACGAGCCTGACAGCGACGCGGCCGGCGTGGACTCTGACAGCGACGCGGTCGGCGTGAACTGCTGGATCATAGCGGAGTGGACACTCGACGTAGTGCCGACAGCGTCCGTAGCACGCCGAAAAAGCACCCAGCATTAACAGAGTGGCGACAGCGGCGGCGTTACTCGCTGTCCGTTACTGCGTCCGGATCCTCGGTCACCACGACGGTCCCGACCATTCCGGCTCGCTCGTGTGGAATGCAGAAGTACGCGTACTCGCCGAGCACCTCGAAGGTGTGCGTGAAATCGTCACCCTCGTACATCGTCCCGCCGGAGGAGTTCCCCCAGTTGTCGCGGGCCGCCTGCTCGGTGTCGAAGCCGCCGGAGGCGAAGTAGTCGGCCTCGTCGGGGATATCGTCTTCGTATGCTGTGACCGAGTGGCCCTGCTTGCTCGTGTTGAGCCACCGCACGGTCGTTCCCGGTTCGACGGCGATGCGAACCGGGCGAAACGCCTTCGCGGACATCCCCACGTCGTAGTCGGTGTCAGCGCTCCCACCGCCGAGACAGCCGGCGAATCCTGCGACCGCTGCCGGGCCGGCCGCACGGAGGAAATCCCGTCGGTCCATACAGTGACTCGGGACCGCAGAGCCAAAGACCGCTCGGTTCCGGACCGCGGAGAGCCCACCGGGCAGTCCGCGGCCTTCACTCGGAAGTCAGTCTGTCGAATCGAAACGCAGCCCGTCACGGAGGTCGCGGGCGTC
This sequence comes from Haloarcula sp. HT12, assembly GCF_055271655.1. NCBI lineage: Archaea > Methanobacteriati > Methanobacteriota > Halobacteria > Halobacteriales > Haloarculaceae > Haloarcula > Haloarcula sp. HT12. The sequence continues at coordinate 458,056 of NZ_JBUXKW010000005.1, read as the reverse complement.
GGCGAGCAGGCCGTCACGGTCGTCAGCCGTCAGCGTCACGTGCCCCATCTTCCGGAGCTCGTACACCTCGCGCTTGCCGTACCAATGCAGGTGCGCCCGCGGCGTCTCCAGCACGCCGTTTTCACCCTGCAACTCCGCCGGCTGGCGCTCCGCAACGTCCCCGAGGATGTTCGTCGAAACAGTGGGGAACCGCTGGTCAGTCGACCCCAGCGGCTTGCCGGTGACGGCCCGCAGGTGCTGCTCGAACTGCGAAGTGTGACACCCCTCGATAGTCCAGTGGCCGGAGTTGTGGGGCCGCGGTGCGATCTCGTTGAGCAGAATCTCCCCGTCGCTCGTCTCGAACAGTTCGATGCCGAACACGCCGCGGCCGTCCATCGCGTCGAGTACGTCGTGGACGACCTCTCGGGCGCGCTCGCGGACCGTGGCCGAGGCTCGCGCCGGCGCGACGGACTCCCGAAGGATCTCCTCGCGGTGGATGGTCTCGGTCACCGGGAACGTGTCACGCTCGTCCGCGCCGCGACAGCCCATGACCGCGAGCTCGCGCTCGAAGTCGACCATCTCCTCGACCATCGCCGGCCCCGCAATCGCATCGACGGCGTCCTCGACGTCGTCGGGGCCCTCGACGGGGACGTTCCCACGGCCGTCGTAGCCGCCGGTCCGGGCCTTGAGCATCGCGGGGTAGCCCAGTTCCTCGCAGGCCTCACGGAGGTCCGCGGCGCTGTCGACGGCGCGGAACTCGGGGACCGGGACGCCAGCGTCGGCCAGCCGGCGCTTCTGGACGAGCTTGTCCTGAATCGTCCGCAGCGTCTCGGGGTCGGGGTGGACCGGCGTCCCCGTCTCCTCGGCGACCCGTTCGAGGACATCGGGGTCGGCCAGTTCGATCTCGAACGTGAGGTAGTCGGCACGTTCGGCGAGTTCTCGGAGGGTCGATTCCTCGTCGAAGTCGCCGACGAGCTGATCGCGGACCACCGGCGCGGCCGGACAGTCCGGGGTCGGGTCGGTCACGAGCAGTTCGAGGCCGAGCGGCGCGGCCGCCTCGCCCAGCATCCGGCCGAGTTGGCCACCGCCGACCACGCCGACAGTCGGTCCTGGTGACGTGAGCGTCATACCGCGCGCTTTCACAGGAACGGGGTTAAGCGTTCGTTTCTCGGCCGTACGATTCGTGGACCCACACCGTCATGTCGTTCGAGCTGTACTTCGTCCGCATTCGGTGGGTTCGGGGCTCGTATCCGGCGGCTTCGAGTCGGTCGACGGGGACCGTGCTGTCGATCCGTTGGGTAATTACTATCGGCGGCTGCCCGTCCTGGGCCTGTTCGGCGAGCGTATCGGGTCGGTTCTCACACGAGACGTTCACGTCGCCGGCCGCGTAGTACCACGGCAGCGGAAGCGAGTTGTACCACTGCAGACAGGTCGGTCTGGTGTTCCACCACGAGTCGTTCCACTGGCCGCGGTTTTCCTTGACGTAGGCGTCGTCGCCGTCGTAGGCGTCGCCGCTCTCCCCGTGATACATCACCACGTCAGTGCCGTTTCCGTTGGCCGTCGCGATGCGGTCCATCTCCGCCAGATCCGCCCGGAGCGATTCCTGTGGCTGGGCGTACTGGACCAGCGGGTTCCCTTCGAGGTGCTCGTTCGTGTACACCCGCGTGGCGGCAGTGTTGACGACGAGCGCGGTAACGAGCAGAACGAAGGCGGCGGCGATTGCAGCTCCGGTCACGTCGTCGGCCGACAGCGATTCGCTCCCCCACCGAACCACGGCGGCGAGTCCGACGGCGGCCGGAATCGACAGCGGGACGACGACGTGGACGGCGAGCCACGGCGCGCCGATGTCGGTTCCGATAGGGTAGCCCAGAATGGAGACGTAGCCGCCGTAGGCCGCAAACGGAACGAGGTGCCGCGGTTCGACCGTCCCGAGTCGGTCGAGCGCGTATCCGAACAGCGAGAACAGGAGCAGCGGTGCGGCGGTGTAACCGAGCGCTTTCAACAGCACCTCGTAGTGGCCGTCGACGCTCTCGTAGAACGTCTCGATGGATTCGACGAGGCCCGTATCTGTCGTCGTCGCCTTCTCCGAGGCCGGCGAGAACCACTCGCTGTACTGGTCAGCGACGCGCTCCCAGGTGGCCTGGACGAGTTCGGGAAACAGCGACGGGTTCGTCACGCCCGACCAGAAGTTCACGTCGCCGCTTGCCGCCGGCGCTGGCGGGTGTTCGAGGCCGGCGACGCCAGCCCCGCGAGGGGCGTAGAAGAACAGCGAGATCAGGCCGAACACCAGCGCGGCGAGGACGATATGACTCGCGTACGCCGCGAGGACGGACGCGGCGCTGTCGTGGCGGTCACGGAACGAGCGGCCGATGTCGCGGACCAGCCGGACGTCCGCCCAGAAGCGGCCCGACAGCCGGCCCCAGATTGTGCCGGCACTCGGGATGCGACGGAGGAAGCCGAACGCGTCGCGGTAGCCGTTCGGGAGGACGAGCACCTTCGCCAGCAGCAGGCCGGTCGCGCCCAGCCACGTCAGCACGTAGATGATAGCGTTCTCCTTCGAGGCGAACCCCAGCGCCATGAACGCCCCGACGCCGTAGAGATAGCGCGCCTTCCGGGTGTCGACAAACCGAACGAGCAGACCGAAGGCGGTGAACATGAACGCCGCGACAAGCACGTCGCTGCGCATGAACCGCGAGAAGTACAGGAGGACAGGGTTGAGCGCGAGAAAGGCGGCCATGAGCACCGTCTCGTCCGACCGGAGATGCTCGCGGAACAGCAGCGCCGTCAGCGGGAGGAGGCCGCCGACGATAGCGACCGGAAGCCGCATCGTGAAATCCGTCGGCGCGGCGACGGTGAACACCCAGCTATCGACGTGCTGGATGAACGGGCCGTGGATGATGTAGCGGTACGCGAACGAGCCGGAGTCGCGGAGATGCAGCGCCCAGTAGGCCACCCGGCCCTCGTCGAAGTGGGCGACGCGGCTCCCGAGCGCTACGACTCTGAGGACCAACCCGAGAAGCGTCACGGCGACGACGAGCTTCACGGTGGCGCGGGGGTCGTCCGCGAACCAGGACCGGCTCCGGTCCCGGATATCGTGGAGGGCAGACGGCAGGGACGACTCAGCCATACCTGGCTCAAGCACATGGGGCATTAGAATCCTTCTGGTTTCCAACAGGTGTCGCGTGGCTGACAATCTGTGGCCGACACTGCGCGGAGCAGGACGGAACGGTAGTTCTTTAGTCGCCCCTGCCTGGAAATCAGATATGGTGCAGCTCGGGCTGGTCGTCGCCCAGTACGACAAACACGGGGCAGTTATCGAGGAGATGGAGCACGGGGCTCACGAGGCCGCTGCCGACAACGACGCTGAGATTGTCGCATCGATTGACGTTCCGGGGTCCTACGACACGCCGCTGGCTGCCGACCGGCTCGCGCGCCGGTCGGACGTCGACGCCGTGGCCGTCCTCGGTGCGATCATCAGCGGCGACACCGACCACGATCAGGTCATCGGCAACGCCGCCGCACAGGGGCTGACCGACGTGTCCCTCGACCGCGACACCCCCGTCACGCTGGGCATCATCGGCCCGGGTATGAGCCAGGACGAAGCCGAGGCCCGAACCGACAAGGGCGCTTCGGCCGTCCGGAGCGCGATCGAACTCGCCACAGAACTCGAACAATGACTATGGACTTCGCTTCCCGCGTCGAACGTGTAGAACCGAGCGCGACCCTCGCGATCAGCAACAAGGCCGCAGAGCTGGAAGCCGAGGGGAAAGACGTCGTCGACCTGAGCGTCGGCGAACCCGACTTCGACACGCCCGAAAACATCAAGAACGCCGCCAAGGAGGCACTCGACGCCGGCCACACCGGCTACACGTCCTCGAACGGCATCCCCGAACTGAAGGAAGCCATCGCCGACAAGCTTCACGAGGACGGCCTCACCCAGTACGGGCCGGACAACCTCATCGTCACACCCGGTGGCAAGCAGGCGCTGTACGAGATCTTCCAGACCGTCATCGACGACGGCGACGAGGTCGCGCTGCTCGACCCGGCCTGGGTGTCCTACGAGGCGATGGCGAAACTCGCCGGCGGGACCCTGACCCGCGTCGACACCGCCGCCCACGACTTCCAGCTAGAGGGCGCGCTCGATGACCTCGCCGACGCCGTCTCCGACGAGACGGAACTGCTCGTCGTCAACTCGCCGGGCAACCCCCACGGCGCGGTGTACTCCCGCGAGGCGATGGAAGGCGTCCGCGACCTCGCCGTCGAACACGACATCACTGTGATCTCCGACGAGATCTACAAGGAGATTACCTACGACGGCGCTGAGGCTATCTCGCTTGGCACGCTTGAGGGCATGGAAGACCGGACGGTCACGCTCAATGGCTTCTCGAAGGCCTACTCGATGACCGGCTGGCGGCTTGGCTACTTCGCCGGACCGGAGGAACTGGTATCCCAGGCCGGCAAGGTCCACTCCCACTCGGTCTCGTGTGCCGTCAACTTCGTCCAGCACGCCGGCGTCGAAGCGATCCGGAACACCGACGACGCCGTCGAGGAGATGCGCCAGGCCTTCGCCGAGCGCCGCGAGTTCCTCATTGGCCTGTTCGAGGACCACGGCGTGCACGTCCCCGAGCCACAGGGCGCGTTCTACATGATGCCCGAAATCGCTCCCGACGGAGACGACACGGAATGGTGCGATCAGGCTATCTCGGAGGCGCAGGTCGCCACTGTCCCCGGAACCGCGTTCGGGACGCCCGGCTACGCCCGCATCTCCTACGCCAACAGCAAGGAGCGACTGGAGGAGGCCGTCGACCGGCTGGCCGAGGCTGACCTCATCTGAAGAACTGGCAGTACCCCTTCTCGCCGACAATCGATAGCACATCCGTCTGGACGCGGCAAAAGATTGTGCTGGGCCGCGGAAACGGCTACTTTCGCTACGTTACGACGAACACGGTCACCAGCGTGAGGATGACCAGCGTCTCGGGCAGGACTGTGAGAATGAGTCCCCGGCCGAACATATCGGGATCCTCGGCGATGGCTCCGACCGCCGCCGCGCCGATACCGCGTTCGGCGAACCCCGATCCCAGCGCCGCTAACCCGACGGCGAGGGCCGCGAGTCCCCCGGCGAGATAGCTGGCCGCCTCGGCGGAGATCGCGGGACCCCCTGTCTGTAACACGACCGCGCTTGCGGTGGCTGACATGGCAGTTTCCCGTTCGAGGGCGGGGACAATCACCTGACCGATGTATTCCAACCCCTGGTATTCATGGTCGTCTTTTAGCGTGGTCGGCGGCGAAGAAACACGGATGTACAGTTTTCCCGGAGCTTTACTCTCGGTTTCTGCACAGCGCCGGCACTCGGACCGGACAGGGCTTCAGCAGTTCCCGTGCGAACCGTTTTCCCCCGACCGCTGGAACAGCCGGTATGCGAACTCGGAGAGCGATGCTCGCCTGCTCGGCCGGAACGCTCTTTCTAGCCGGCTGTGGGGCCCCTGGCGGCGGCTCGGGCGGCAGTCTGGCAATCGAAACGTCGGACGCGACCGCCGCGGCCGGTGAGACGGCGCGGATAGAGGTGCAAGCCTCGTCCGTCGGCGTTATGACCTGGCAGCTGGCCGAGATTCCCGAGAACTGGCAGGTAACACACGAGAGCTTCGAGCCCGAACCCACCGCTATTCGGGAGTCCTATCCGCCCGAACTGGTCTGGGACCCCGTCGCCGATTCGGTGACGGGAACGCTGGCCGTCGCCGTCCCGGACGACGCGTCGGCCGGGGGGTACGCGCTGGCGGTCGAGGCTGGAACGGATTCCTCGGACGAACGCGTCGTCTCGGAGGCGACGGTCACCGTCGAGGGCTGAGGGGTGCGAGCTACAGGTCCGGCTGCTCGACGTGCCGCTCCCAGAAGGCTGGCTGCGTGTACTTCGCGTAGGCTCCTTGATAGCCGGCGAGTTCCGCAACTGGCGTGAGCAGGTTCGACAGCGATTCGAGCCGTTCCTGTCTCGTGAAGACGGTGTTGCCGTCGAGGCGGTCCGCGATGAGGACCTGCTGGAGCGGGTTGTCGGGGTCGCCCTCCTTGTCGTGAGCCAAGCCGCCAAGCGTCGGGAGCACCTGCCGGAGCCGGCCCGGCGAGTGGATCCGTGTAGTGACGATGGCGCGTTCGTCAGTGTGGTTCTCGAAGGTGTGGGTCACGCCCGTCTCGACGGTGGCCGTCTCGCCCGCTGTCACCTCGCGGTCCGTCCCATCGAGCGTCATCGTCAGCGAGCCACGCTCGACCTCGAAGCGTTCCGGGCTCTGCTCGTGGTAGTGTTCGGGCGGTCCGCTGTAGCCGGCTCCGAAGACGCTGAGGGTCCGGATCGTATCACCCGAGCTCTCTAGCGGGATGCCCCACACGGGCCGTGTCGGGTGTGAGCTGATGGGACCGGTCCACTCCCGGATCCGGTCGGCGAGCCAGCTGTCGGGGTCCAGTTCGAACCCGGTTCCTGCCACTGGGTTGCCGTGGTCGTCCAGCGTTCGGCCTATCGTAACGGTCGACATAGCACTTAGTTGGGCTGTAACCCCGAAAATATTGTCTTCTCAGCAGCGTTCGTCGATAATGCGGTCGATGATGTTCCCCGTGGAAAGCAGTCGCTCGGACGCTTGTGCCTCCAGCGGGCTGGCCCGACGGATCTCACAGTCGATACCGCGGGCGGACAGCGCCGCTTCCAGTTGCTCGTCGTCGTGGTGCTGGTCGTAGCCCAGCGCGATGATGTCCGGTTCGATGCGCTCGATGGGAACGAAGATGTCCTCGGGATGCCCCAGGTGGGCGGTGTCGACCGGTTTGAGCGCGCCGACCATCTCCCGGCGCTGCTCGTCCGGGACCACCGGCGGTTCCTTGTGTGTGACGTTGACCGTGCGGGCGACGATGACGTGCAGTTCGTCGCCCATGTCTGCGGCGTCCTGCAGGTAGTGGACGTGGCCCGGATGCAGAATGTCGAAGGTCCCCTGTGCGACGACGCGGGTCACTGATCGAACTCCTCCTCGCGCAGTTCCGCGTCGATGTCGGCCTGGTCGAAATCGAAGAAGGACTCCTCCGGCGGCTCCACGTCGAGTACCGGGAGGTCGACGACCGAGCCGTCGCTGTCGAAGGCTTTCCAGTCGTCTTGGCCGTACGGGTAGCCGACGATGATGTGGACGTCGCCGCGACCGAACGTGGCGAGGTCGGCGTCGCTAGGCTTGAGAACGCCGTTCGGGTGGGAGTGAATCGACCCCGCCGCTCGCATGTCGTTTGGAACCATGCTCGTCTTGACGGTCGCGCTGACCGGGTTCGACTCCGTCCCCGGAATGACCAGTACGTCGGTCAGCACTGTGCCGTCGTCGTCGAGCCCGAGCTTGCTGGCGTCATCGCCCCGGAGAAAGCCCATGTACTCGTTGGGATGGGCCTCCTCGGAGGCTGCGAGCGCGAACTCGAGTGCGGACTCCGCGATCCCGAGTATCCCGCTCGTTCGGAACAACCCCATACCACGAAGTCGGGTCGGGCGCTTTTTACGCGTTGTGTTCGCCCCTCCGCGGATTCCGAAGAGTACAAACGGGGGAGCACCGAAGGATTGACAAATGTCTTCGCCAACTGGCACCGGTGACGGTGCCACGGTCCCCGACGGCGGGACCATCGTCTACGATCTCGCGGACCAATGTACGTCCGATGATCTCGAAGAAGGCGCACTGTACCACGCAACCGTCAATGGCACCGTCGAATACGGCGTATTCGTCGATCTTTCCGACGCTGTCTCCGGACTCGTCCACGACTCGAACCTCCTGGGCCAGTACGATGTCGGCGACGAGCTTATCGTCGAACTCGGTGAGATTCGCCCCGACGGCGACCTGAGTTTCGAGGAAGTGCAGGTCGCCGACTACGAGGAACAGCACGTCGCACACGGTGATTCGGCCACCGTCAGCGACCTCGGCGACGCCACCGGTACGACGGTCATCGTCGAGGGCCAGGTCGTCCAGATAAAACAGACCGGCGGCCCCACTGTGTTCCAGGTCCGCGACGAGACCGGTATCGTCCCGTGTGCCGCCTTCGAGGAGGCCGGCGTCCGGGCCCACCCCGACGTCGAAATCGACGACATCGTCCGCGTCTCCGGACGCGCCGAGGAACGCGACGACGGCCTGCAGGTCGAGGCCGAATCGCTGACCGTCCTCGACGGCGAGGCAGCCGCCGACGTCCAGAGCGACCTCGACGCCGCACTGGCCGAGGCCGCCGAACCGGCCGACGTGGAGCCGCTGGTCGAGTGGCCCGCCTTCGAAAAGCTGTGGGACGACCTCCGCGAAGTCGCGACGGAACTCCGCAAGACGGTGCTTTCGGGTCGCCCGATCCGGATGCGTCACCACGCCGACGGCGACGGGCTCTGTGCGAGCGTCCCGCTGCAGGTCGCGCTGGAGTCGTTCATCGCCTCCCAGTACGAGGACGCCAGTGCCCCCCAGCACCTCCTCAAGCGCCTGCCGAGCAAGGCCCCCTACTACGAGATGGAAGACGTGACCCGGGACCTCAACTTCGCGCTGGAGGATCGCACCCGCCACGGCCAGAAACTCCCGATGCTGTTGATGCTTGACAACGGCTCCACCGAGGAGGACACGCCGGCCTACCGCAACCTCCGGCACTACGACATCCCGGTCGTCGTCGTCGACCACCACCACCCAGACCCCGAAGCCGTCGAGCCACTCATCGAGCAACACGTCAACCCCTACCTCCACGACGAGGACTACCGCATCACAACGGGTATGCTGTGTGTCGAACTCGCCCGGATGATCGACCCCGACCTCACCGAGGACCTCCGGCACGTCCCCGCGGTCGCGGGCCTGTCGGACCGCTCGGAGGCCGAGGCGATGCGGGACTACATCGACCTCGCCGGCGAGAAGGGGTACGACGAGAGCGACCTGCGCGACATCGGCGAGGCGCTGGATTATGCGACCCACTGGCTGCGCTACAACTCCGGCGAGGAACTGATTACTGACGTGCTCAACGTCGACTGCGACGACCGAGACCGCCACGGGGAAGTCGTCGAGTTCCTCTCGGAGCGGGCCGAGCGCGACGTCGAGGACCAGCTCGATGCCGCGATGAGCCACGTCGACCACGAGCGCCTCGACAACGGCGCGCACCTTTACACAATCGACGTGGAGAACCACGCCCACCGCTTTACCTACCCCGCGCCGGGCAAGACGACCGGCGAGATTCACGACCGGAAGGTCGCCGAGACCGGCGACCCCGTCATCACCATCGGCTACGGCCCGGACTTCGCCGTCCTGCGCTCGGACGGCGTCCGGCTCGACATCCCGCGGATGGTCACCGAACTGACCGAGGAAGTCGACGGTGGCGGCGTCTCCGGCGGCGGCCATCTCGTCGTCGGCTCCATCAAGTTCGTCAAGGGCCGACGCGAGTCGGTCATCGACGCCCTCGTCGAGAAGATGGCCGAGGCCGAGATCGACGAGGAACTCGGAAGCTCGACGGCGCTGCCGGAAGAAGTGTAGGCCGGCGACGCTGGTCCAGCGCACCGCCGGACTCGGTTTCTACCGCTCGAACGCGACCCGACGAGCGGCGAGTCCGGCAACCACGAGAATGCCGAGCAGGGCAACGAGGACCCCGACCGGCGTGTCGAACCCGCCGGCGTCCCAGTCAGCGTCGAAGACAGCTCCGAAGTAGTCGGCCGCGTCGCTGCCGTGAAGCACCAGTAAGACTTCACGGTTTTCGGTCGCTGCCTGTTCGTTCCAGTTGAGGCTGCCGACGACGACACGCTCGTCGTCGATGACGGCACCCTTCGCGTGGATCTTCTCATAGCGGCCGTCGGGGTCGGCTACCTTTGCTGTCAGTGGCGCGTCGTTGCGGTTGGCCCACTCCTGAAACCGCTGTGCCGTCTGCTCGTTCTCCTCGCGGACGTACCAGGCGTCACTGAGCAGCAAGCGGACCTCGACGCCGCGCGACGCGGCCCGGCGGAGCGCCCGGAGCAGCGGGCTGTCCCAGTTCCCGACCGTCGGCTGGATAACGTCGATAGTGTCGTCCGCGTCGTCTATCGTCCCGACGAGTTCACGCTGGGCGTTGTCCGGGGTGACCAGCAGGTCCGTCCGCTGGACTGAGACCGACTCTGCCTCGAACTCCTTCGGGTACGACCCGGTCGCCGGCTCCCCCTGTTCGAACTGCCGGCCCTTGCGGTACTCCTGCCACCGCCGACTGTCCCGCCAATCGGCATCAGATCGGAACGTCTGATTCAGCCCGGTGACGACCCGCGGCTGTGACGTAACGACGCCCCAGCCGCGGCTGCTGTTGCCGCCGGTGCCTGCGGGCTTCCAGTTCTCCGTCAGCACGATGGCCCGCCCGTCGGCGACGGCATACTTCGCGTGGTGATACCGGTATCTGGCCCGGGGGCCTGTCAGCACTTGGACCGAGATGCCGGCGTCGGTCAGTCGGTCAAGGGTGCTTGCTTCAGTGGCTGTGCGGCTGCCAACGGGGTCCCCCTCAAGCAGGATGTGGACCGTCGCACCGCGGCGCTGGGCGGCGATCAGGGCGTCCGCGACTCTGTCCGAGGAGAGTGTGTAGCCGGCCAAGAACACCCGCTCATCAGCATTACGTATCGACCGAAGCGGGGCAGCGGGGGCGTCCGGCAGGGCGAACGCACGGACCTCGCTGCCGGCGGCCCTGACGACCGGACGGTCGCTCGCCCCCAGCGGCCGCCAGCGGATGACTGACCCGTTCACGACGCCGAGTTCTCCCTCCACGGCGTCCGTGTACCGGACGGCGTCGACGGTCTCGTTGCCCCGTTGAAGCCGAATCCGCTCGCCGCCGTTTGCCAGCGCGAGATGTCCGTCGAGACCGACCACAGACCGGTCGGTGAGTTCCCGCGTTCGGTTCGGTGCCGTCGAGACGGCGACGCGCCCGCGCACAGTCGTATTCGGAATGCCGGCGGTGCTATCGCCGTCAGTGAGTGCGTACTGTCCGATATCGGTTCCGTCGGGAACGTCGAGGACGACGAACTCCCCCTCGTCGCCGCCGGCGACAGGGTCCGGGTACACCGCGTGAATCGACGGCTCGGCGGGACTACTGGCTGTTGTTCCGGCAAGAGATTCCGGTCCGACTTGTCCGACTGCGATATACGGACCTATCGCGGTGAGGACGAGCACGCAACAGACGAGTGGGGCGAACGACCGCATCGGGGCGTCTGGCCGCCCGTTCGTACAAAAAGGTTCCCACACTCATACGGACTGCTGTACGTCATTTCCGCTGCAACCGACAAGACCCCGGTGCCGACCGGAAACAGGTACAGCAGTCCGTATCAGGCGCTCGCTGCCTTTTCGGCTTCGGCCTGAACGAGGTACGCGCGGTCGTCCGTGTAGCGGGCGGCTTCCTCAAGCGCCGCTTCGGTTCCGATCTGTCGGAGCGCCCACGCGGCGGAGGCGCGCACGGAGTCGCTGTCGTCGGATTTGAGGATGTCGCTCAGTGGCTCGATAGCGCGGGTGTCACCGAGCAGGCCCAGGGCGCGGGCCGCGACCGAGCGGACCTCCTCGCTGTCGGCGTCGAGTCGGTTGGCGACCGGCTGGACCGACTCCGCGCTGCCGATAGCGCCCAGCGCGCGCAGCGTAACTTTCTGGAGCGCGGGGTCGCCGTCACCGTCGATGTAGTCGTGCAGCGTCTCGGTCGCGCGCTCGTCGCCGATCTTCCCCAGCACCTCGATCGGTCCCTTGTCGCGCTTCTGTGCGCGCTGGTGCATCGCGTCGAAGGCCGGTTCGGCGTCGCTCCCGAGGTTGTACAGGAGGTCGACGATGTACCCGTCGAAGAACTCCGACCCGAGCTTGTCGTAGGCGAACAGGACCTGCTCGAAGTCTCCCTCCTCGGCGTGGAGCTTCGCGGCGTTCCACTCCGGCGGGAAGTCCTTCCGGTTCTCGTTGGTCAGTATATCGTAGAACCCGCGGGCGTCGAGTTGCTCCTGGACTGTCAGGTCGTCCCAGACTTCGGCCTCGTCGAGACCCGTTTCCAGGGTTTCCGCCGCTTCGAGGAGGCCCTCGATTGTCTCCGTGTCTTCGTCGGGGTCGAGGTTTGCCGCTTCGATTGCGTCGGCGACCGTCCCCAGCGCGTCCCCGGCGGCGACGAACTCCCCGCCCGTGTCGGCGCCGTGGTCGACGAACTCCGCGCTTGCGTCGAGGAACGTCTCGACGGCCTCCTGGGCCTCTCCCTCACCGTCGTCGGTCCACTTGCTGTCGGTGACGGTGTCCTGTGCGTCGGTGACGATAGTGACCACGTCCTCGGCGTAGGGGCCGCGCTGTGATTCGAGATCGTCTCGGAGGTCCGAGAGCTGTGACTCCAGTTCCTCGCGGGGGTCCTCGGCTTCGTCGTCGTCCTCGTCGGGTTCGGGCAGGTCGGCGGCTTCGAGGTCGCTCTCGATGTCGTCGAGGGACGACTCCACGTCGTCGAGGTCGGCCTCCGTCTCTGCGGCCTCCAGGGCGTCGCCGGCCTCGTTGAGACGCGATTCCAGTTCTTCGGCGGTCACGTCGATCTCGTCTGCTGCCTCGGCGTCGTCCGACGCGTCGGCATCGTCGTCCCCGTTGCTCATGTCCAAGACTGTGTCGGAGCGGGCCAAGAGCGTTTTCCTTTCGAGGCGGGTCCCGAACTGTCGCAGTGCTGTCGTCCGCTGTGCCAACGAGCAAAGAATATGTATCGGGAGTTGCAGTCCCATGGGTAGCGAGCATGACTGACGCGACACCGCCGGAGGACGGCCAAAACCCGACGACACCGGAGGAACCGAAAACGGCCGGTTTCGTCGAGTACGGCATCGACGACAGGCCGCCGCGAAAGCAGGCGATACTGCTCGGCGTCCAGCACTACCTGACAATGATCGGCGCGTCCGTGGCGATCCCGCTCGGGCTCGCAGGCGCGATGGGGATGTTCGAGGCCGCGCCCGATCAAGTCGGCCGTCTCATCGGGACGTTCTTCGTCGTCTCCGGTATCGCAACGCTCGCCCAGACGACGCTCGGGAACAGATACCCGATCGTCCAGGGCGGGACGTTCTCCATGCTCGCGCCCGGGCTGGCCATCATCGGCGTGCTCGCCCAGCAAGGGGCGGACTGGCAGACCATGCTCGTCGAGCTACAGGGGGCCGTCATCGTCGCCGGTATCGTCGAGATGGTCATCGGCTACAGCGGCCTCATGGGGAAATTGAAGCGGTACGTCGGTCCAGTGGTCATCGCGCCGGTCATCGCGCTCATCGGCCTGGCGTTGTTTAACGTCCCGCAGATAGCGAACCCGAACTTCGGCGACCCCGGGACCGGCCAGAACTGGTGGCTGCTCGGACTGACGATGCTCTCGATCGTCGCGTGTTCGCAGTACCTCGACCGACGCCACCGGGCGTTCAAGCTCTTTCCCGTCCTGCTGGGGATTCTGTTCGCGTGGACCGTCGCGGCCGTGCTATCGGTCACCGGCGTCTTCGCCGCTGGCTCGGTCAGCTACGTCTCGCTGGGCTCAGTCGCGAGCGCGCCGCTGGTTCAGCCGGTGTACCCCTTCCAGTGGGGGCTCCCGCAGTTCACGCCGGGGTTCATCGTCGGGATGTTCGCCGGGATGCTCGCCTCCGTCATCGAGAGCTTCGGCGACTACCACTCCGTGGCCCGCATTGCCGGCCGCGGCGCGCCGAGCGGCCGCCGAATCAACGACGGCATCGGGATGGAAGGTATCGGAAACGTCTTCGCCGGCATCATGGGCACCGGCAACGGGTGTACATCCTACACCGAGAACGTCGGGGCAATCGCTATCACCGGCGTCGCCTCCCGCTACGTCGTCCAGATCGGGGCCGTCGTCATGATTCTGGTCGGCTACTTCGGTCCGGCGGGCCAGCTGTTCGCGACGATCCCGTCGCCGATCATCGGCGGCCTCTACATGGTCATGTTCGGACAGATCGCCGCCGTCGGACTCTCACAGCTCAAGTACGTCGATCTCGACGCCAACCGGAACGTCTTCATCGTCGGCTTCGCGCTCTTTGCCGGCCTCGCAGTGCCCGAGTATATGAGTCAGCTCGGACAGGGAATGGACGTCGGCGGCTCGACGGCCCTCCAGCAGGGCCTTGCGGCTGTCCCGGTTCTGGGGAGCGTCCTCGGGACCGATGTCGTCTCGACCACGCTGTTCGTCATGGGCGGCACCGGAATGGTCGTCGGCGGCATCGTCGCCTTCGTCCTCGACAACACCGTCCCCGGAACCCGCGAGGAGCGCGGTCTCGCAGCCTGGGCCGCGCTCACGGAGGACGACAGCGAATACGTCTCAGCGATAGACCGCATCCGCGGGCGCGGCGATGAGCGTCCGCCAGCAGTGAGCGACGACTGACCGTGGTCGACGACAGCGACGGTGCGGCTGCAGACGCCACATCACCCATTAGGGCCGAGCGGTACACCGGCGCGCTCCGAACCGGGGGGACTGTCGTCCTCGGTGCTGACCGCCTGGTGGTCGACCGTGGCGACGATCCGGTCGTTGTCGACCTCGACGATGTGGTCGAGGTGAGTCTGCAGGACATCGACTGGTTCCTCGCGGTGATGAGCGTCGCGCTGGTCGGGTTCGGCCTGCTGTCGCTCGACCGATCTGTCCTGCTCGGCGGGGCCTTCGCCGTCGCCGGCGCAGTCAGCCTCGCGCTCACCTACCGCAAGCGGAACGCCCTCAGGATACGGGTCGCTGGCCGTACCGACCCGCTCAGATGTTTCCCCGCAGAACCACAGACACTGCTTGCCGAACTGGAAGCGGTGCTGGCCGACTGACCGGAAACCGCCTACACTTACGCCGGTCCCGGTTCCAGTCGGTCGTATGCCCGCAGACAGCGTCCAGTCGCTCATCGACCAGTTGCACGACGAGGCCGAGATGGACCGACCGAACGACCTGACGCCCGACGTTGGTATCATCATGGGGTCGGATTCGGACCTGCCGACGATGGCCGGCGGACAGGGCAGGCGGCCCGGGGCATATGTGGCACTCGCCGACGAACTCGGCTTCGAGGAGCAGACTGACTACACCGACGCGCCCGAGAGCCGCTTCACGTTCGAGACGTTCGTCTGCTCGGCCCACCGGACGCCGGACCTGATGTACGCGTACGCTGAAACGGCCGCCGACCGCGGCATCGACGTGATTATCGCCGGCGCTGGCGGCAAGTCCGCGGACCTGCCCAACATGACCGCAAGCATCGCCTACCCGCTGCCGGTCATCGGCGTCCCGGTCCAGGAGAAGTCCGTCGACTCCGTCATCGGGATGCCACAGGGCGCGCCGATCACCGCGGTCGACGCCGGCAAGTCGTTCAACGCCGCGCTCTCGGCGGCACAGATTCTCGCGCGCCAGCACGACGAACTCCGTGACCGCCTCGTCTCGTATCACGAGGGGCTCCAGACCGAGGTGGGCGAGGTGTCGCGAGACCTCCACGAACTCGGGACGCCGGGGTTCAAAGACGAGTACTGGGGGGAGTGACCGTCGGGGGGTGTCACACCCTAAGCGGCGCGGCGGATGCGGGAACCATGATTGAGAGCGTGTCGGCCCTTAAAGACCCGCAGGGCCGAAAAACCGAACAATGAACCCTTATATGCGAGTACATCTAACCGGCAGACGATAGGAGATACCGGAATGAGTAATCCATGGATCGCCATCGGCGCGCTCGCGGTCGTGGCACTAGCCATCCCATTAACCATGATGGCAGTTTCGAGCCTCTTGCGGCCCAGCGTGCCGGAACAAGGCAAACGCACCACCTACGAGTCCGGTGAAGTGCCGACTGGCAGCAGCCAGCAGATCAAGTTTAATATCCAGTACTACATGGTCGCGCTGCTGTTCGTCGTCTTCGACATCGAGACCGTCCTCATCTTCCCGTGGACGGTCATCTACAGCGACGCTGTCGCCGAGGTCGGGATGACCAGGGCACTGCTACCGATGGTCGTATTCATCGGCATTCTCGTCGTCGGACTCGGTTGGGCCTGGCGTAACGGCGCAGTCCAGTGGGTGCGCAGTCCGCGCGCCACGAAGGGGGCAGACACATATGAGTAGTGACCAGACACCACCGGCCGTCGAAGACGTATCGACACAGGAGGCCCGCATGGGTGACGGGGCCGACGACCGCTTCAACTCGACGCTGCGCGAAGCGTTCGGATCGACGCCGTTCATCCTGACCAAGTTCGACAAGTTCATGAACTGGGTTCGGGGCTCCTCGATGTTCATGCTCCAGTTCGGGATCGCCTGCTGTAGCATCGAGATGATCCACACCTACGCGATCAAACACGACCTCGACCGCTTCGGCTCAGGGGTGCCACGCGCCTCCCCGCGCCAGGCGGACGTTATCATCGTTCCGGGGACCATCGTCTCGAAGTTCGCGCCGCGGATGAAGCGCGTCTACGACCAGATGCCCGAGCCGAAGTTCGTCGTTTCGATGGGGTCCTGTACCATCTCCGGTGGCCCGTTCCAGGAAGGGTACAACGTCATCAAGGGCGCGGAGGAGGTCATCCCGGTCGACATCCACGTCCCGGGCTGTCCGCCCCGCCCCGAGGCACTCATCTACGGCGTCGCCAAGCTGCAGGAGCGCATCGCCGAGGGTGAGTCCTCACCGGTGACGGTCAAACCCTACGAACTGGAGCAGTTCGGCGACCTCGAACAGGACGAGCTCGTGGACAAACTCGCCAGCGAAATCGACGAGGAGGACCTCGTCATGCGGTACAACTGGAACGACTCCCCTTAAGCCATGAGTTTAGAGAAACCATCACGCGATACGGCGCTCGACGTCGGCGTTACGGAGGACGGACTCGATTACGACGCACTCGCGGACCTGCTCGGGGGCCACGTCCTCGACCGCGAACAGCACGTCAACGCGGAAGGGTTCGTCATCCGTCCCGACGAGGTTCAAGAAGTCCTCTCGACGCTGAAAGAGGAGGCCGGCTTCGACCACTGCGCCTGTGTCACGGCACAGGAGTACGACGACCGGTACGAATCCATCTACCACCTCCGGAAGTACAACGACCCGACACAGGAGCTGTCGATCATCGTCCCGTCGCCGAAGGACGACCCGCACAACGAGTCGGCCGCTCGCGTCTACGACACCGCGGACTGGCACGAGCGGGAGGCCTACGACCTAGTCGGTATCAACTACGACGATCACCCGGATCTGCGTCGCATCCTCCTGCCCGAGACCTGGCAGGGCCACCCGCTGAGCAAGGACTACAACCAGGACCAGCCACAGATCGTCTCCCTGCGCGAGCACGCGAACCCGCTGCAGGACGACAAGCGCAGCGAGGACGACCCGGACACGATGTTCGTCAACATCGGTCCGCACCACCCGGCGACCCACGGCGTGCTCCACGTCGAGACGGTACTCGACGGCGAGCAGATCGCCGACATCGAACCCGATATCGGCTACCTCCACCGCTGTGAGGAGCAGATGTGCCAGCAGGGCACCTACCGCCACCAGATCATGCCGTACCCGGACCGCTGGGACTACATCTCGGCCGGTATCCTCAACGAATGGGCGTACGCGCGCGCAGCCGAGGACCTCGCGGACATCGAGGTCCCCGAGTACGCACAGGTCATCCGGACGATGTCGGCGGAGATGTGCCGGATCGCCTCCCACGAGCTCGCGCTGGCGACGTTCGCGCTGGACGTGTTCGGCGACTTCACCGCCGTCTTCCAGTACGGCATCCGCGACCGCGAGATCGTCCAGAACCTGCTGGAGGACCTGACCGGCCAGCGGCTGATGTTCAACTACCTCCGACTTGGCGGGGTCGCCTGGGACCTGCCCGAGCCCCGCGAGGAGTACTTCGAGAAGATCCGCGACTTCCTCGACGACCTCCCGCACAAGCTCGAGGAGATTCACGATCTCGTCACCGGCAACGAGATCTTCCAGATGCGGTGTGTCGACACCGGCGTCCTCTCGAAGGACCAGGTCAAGCAGTACGGCGCGACCGGCCCCGTCGCACGTGGCTCGGGCGTCGATTACGACCTCCGGCGGGACGACCCCTACGGCTACTACGACGAACTCGACTGGAACGTCGTCACCGAAGAGGGCGGCGACAACTTCAGTCGCGTCCTCGTCCGCCTCCGTGAGGTCGAGGAGTCGGCCCGCATCATCGAACAGTGTGTCGACCTGCTGGAGCAGTGGCCGGAGGACGACCGCGAGATCCAGGCCAACGTCCCGCGGACGCTCCGTCCGGACCCCGACAAAGAGATCTACCGCTCCGTCGAGGGTGCGAAGGGCGAACTCGGCATCTACATCCGCTCTGACGGGACGGACAAGCCGGCGCGGTTCAAGATCCGCAGCCCGTGCTTCTCGAACCTGCAGACGCTGCCGGAGATGTCCCAGGGCGAGTACATCCCTGACATGATCGCCTCGCTCGGGAGCCTCGACATCGTGCTCGGGGAGGTGGACCGGTAATGCAGTCGGCGCCGTTACCGGAAACGCTCGCGAACCTGCTTGGGCTCGATCCCAACAGCACGGCCGTGATGATCGTCATGAGCCTCATCGGGGCCGGGCTCATCGGGACGCTGATGATGACGAACACGGCACTTGCCGGCCCGTGGGCGAAGCGGAAGATCACCGCCGCGTTCACCGACCGAATCGCCGTCGACCGTATCGGCCCGTACGGGCTGTTCATCATCGTGGCCGACGCCGTCCGCCTACTGTCGAAGGAACTCATCGTTCCCGAGGGCGTCGACCGGCCTGCGTGGGACCTCGCGCCGCTGATCATCGCCAGTACCGCACTGCTTGGCTTCGCCGTGATTCCGATGGGGAACGGCATCCACCTCGCCGACCCCGAGGTCGGACTGGCCTACGTGTTCGCAGTGGCCTCGACCACCTCGGTCGGCCTCGTCATGGCCGGCTACGCGTCGAACAACAAGTACTCGTTCCTCGGGGGCCTGCGCGCGGTCGCCCAGAACCTCGCCTACGAGATCCCGCTCATTCTGACGGGCGCGTCGGTCGTCCTCTTCGCCGGCTCGCTCCAGATGAGCGAGATCGTCGCGGCCCAGCAGCAGTCGCTGATCGGCCCGCTGCCGTCGTGGTACGCGTTCGTGAACCCGTTCGCGTTCGTCCTCTTTATGATCGCGAACCTCGCGGAAGTCGGTCGGAACCCGTTCGACATTCCGGAAGCGCCGACCGAGATCGTCGCCGGCTACCAGACCGAGTACTCCTCGGTGTACTTCGTCCTCATCTACCTCGGGGAGTTCATCCACATCTTCCTGGGCGGGGCGATCATCGCCACGATCTTCCTCGGCGGTCCAGCCGGTCCGGTCCTGCCCGGTATCGTCTGGTTCCTCATCAAGATCTGGGGCGTCTTCCTGTTCACGCAGTGGGCCCGCTCGGCGGTGCCCCGCGTCCGGATCGACCAGCTCATCGAGATCGGCTGGAAGGGCATGCTGGTGCTCTCGCTGGCGAACCTACTGCTGACCGCGGTTATCGTCGGGGTGACCGTCTGATGACGGCCACGCGCACCGACCCACGAGCGACCGGAGGTGACCTGTCATGATCGGAATCCTGAAATCAATGGCGACGACGATGAAACACGCCCTCGACGGGGAGACGTTCACGGTGGAGTACCCGGACGTCGCCCCCGAGGTGAGCCCCCGCTTCCGCGGCGTCCACAAGTGGAGCCAGGAGCGGTGTATCTGGTGTCGGCAGTGCGAGAACGTCTGTCCGAACAACACCATCCAGATCGTGATGGACGAGCAGCGCAACGGCGAGCAGTACAACCTCCACATCGGCCAGTGTATCTACTGCCGCCTGTGTGAGGAAGTCTGCCCGACCGACGCCATCCTGCTGACCCAGAACTTCGAGTTCACTGCGGACACGAAAGACGAGTTCGCTTACGACAAAGAGCAACTCAAGAACGTGCCGTGGTACAAGGACATCGACCCGCTTGAGTCCCGCGAACCCGACCGGGGCGCGTGGATCGGTGAAGGCGACGGCGAAGTCGACTATCAGTAAGGGAGCATCCGCTCGCCATCAGCGAGCGGTTCCGGACTCAAACGAAGTGAGAGTCCGTTTTTTCGCCACAGAAAGATTCGCACCGCTCATCTTTCGAGCCTTGCTTCGTGGTTCGAGAGAGCTTCGCTCTCTCGTCATCACGAGGGGCGCAAGCGCCCCTCGAACGACTCCGCTCAGCAAGACCACGTTTTTCAAGGAGAGGTCGGGAACGGAGTGACCGGCCCCGACGCCGAAAAAGGTGGCGGCGGCTGGGAGAAGGCGACGGCGAAGTCGACTACCAGTACCCGCATCGGATATTTTCCGGCTGCGCCCGAGCACAGACGAACACGCGGCTCTGGTTCTCGGACCTGTATCTCAATTGTCTTTAAATCCCCGTTCGTAAGTCGGTAATTCCAGAAGCAGGCGAGCATGTAATTCTAAACACACAGCATGGCGGCCACATATTCGGCTGTGGACTGATCCGCCCCCAGAATCGGGGGGTCATACCGGCAAACAGTGGCTCTACTGGCGAGACGAAAGAGGAATCTTCAAAGGGACGCCGCAAAGAGTCTCCAAGTAAGATGGCACTGGCAGAGTCAATTGCGTTCGCGCTGTTCGCTATGGTAACGGTGGGCAGCGCTGCGGGCGTCGTGTTAGTCCGGGACGTCTGGCACTCGGCGCTGTTACTGGGCGTGTCACTCGTCAGCGTCGCAGTGTTCTACGTAATGAACCAGGCGGCGTTCGTCGCAACGATGCAGATCCTGGTGTACGTCGGCGGCGTCCTCGTCCTCATCACCTTCGCGGTGATGCTGACTCGTGAGGACGAGTCGGTTATCGAGGTGACACCATGACTACAAAGCCCGAACTACAGACCGAGGGGAGTTTCGTCGCAGGACTGGCCGCAATCGCCCTGTTCGTCGTCCTCGGTGCAGTGTTCATGGGCGTCTCGTTTCCGACACCAGCGGGGTTCGGCGAGGGCGCATCGATAACGAAAAGCCTCGGTGCGGCGCTGTTCGACATCGAACCGAGTCTGCTGGTCGGTGACGCGGCCGTCCCCGCGGAAGGGTTCCTCGTGGCGTTTATCCTCATCGCCGTCGTCCTCGATGCGGCGCTGGACGGCGCGTTGATGCTGGCGAAACGCGACAACGAGGAGGACGGGGTCGTCGCCGACGGTGGCACGCACCACGGAGGTGACGACTCGTGATTCCGGCCGAGACGTACCTCCTGCTTTCGGCGGCCGTGTTCTGTATCGGCCTGTTCGGCATCCTCACGCGACGGAACGCGCTCATCTTCCTGATGTCCGTCGAGCTGATGCTGAACGCTGCGAACATCAATCTCGTCGCGTTCTCGCTGCAACATGGGAACCTCACCGGCCAGGTGTTCAGCCTGTTCACGATGGCACTCGCCGCCGCGGAGGTCGCCATCGGTATCGGTATCATCCTGGTCCTGTACCGCAACTTCACAGACGTGGACGTGACGAAGGCGACGACGATGAGGTGGTAACAGATGGCTGCATTCACATACGCTCCGGCGATTGTCCTGCTGCCGTTCGTATCGTTCCTCGTCGCGCTGTTTGCCGGCGACCGTATGCCCAAAGGCGGCGCGCTCGCAGGCATCACGGCGACGGGCGGATCGCTCCTGCTGTCGATCTGGGTCGCGCTGACGGTGGCCGGCGGCGATGTCCACAACGAGATACTGTACCAGTGGACCACGAGCGTCGAATCGCTCCAGCTTAATTTCGGACTCCTGCTGGACCCGCTGTCGGCGCTGATGTTGCTTATCGTCTGTCTCATTTCGTTCCTCGTCCACATCTTCTCGCTTGGCTACATGAACGACGAGGGCGAGACTGGCCTCCCGCGCTATTACGCCGGCCTCGGCCTGTTCACGGCGAGCATGCTCGGGTTCGTCGTCGCCAACAACCTCCTGATGGCGTTCATGTTCTTCGAGCTGGTGGGCCTGTGTTCGTACCTGCTCATCGGCTTCTGGTTCCGCGAGGACGGCCCGCCGAGCGCCGCGAAGAAGGCGTTCCTGGTCACCCGCTTCGGTGACTACTTCTTCCTCATCGGCGTCGTCGGCATCTTCGCCACCTTCGGGACCGGCCTGTTCGCCCCGATTACGCAGGGCGGCGAGGTCGTCGCCGAGAGCTTCCCGATGCTGGCCGAACACGCTGTCGTCGATGGCGACCTCGAACACATCCACATGCTGGAGACGGTCGGCATGGGGCCACAGCAGTGGTTCACCGTGCTCGGCCTCCTCGTGCTGGGCGGCGTCATCGGCAAGTCTGCGCAGTTCCCGCTGCACACGTGGCTGCCCGACGCGATGGAAGGCCCGACGCCGGTTTCGGCGCTGATTCACGCGGCGACGATGGTCGCGGCCGGTGTGTACCTCGTCGCGCGCATGTACGGCTTCTACGCGATCTCGCCGACGGCACTCGCCGTCATCGCGCTCATCGGCGGCTTCACCGCGCTGTTTGCGGCGACGATGGGCCTGGTCAAACAGGAGATCAAGCAGGTCCTCGCGTACTCCACTATCTCCCAGTACGGGTACATGATGCTCGCGCTGGGGTCGGGTGGCTACATCGCCGCTGTCTTCCACCTGACGACCCACGCCGTGTTCAAGGCGCTCCTGTTCCTCGGCGCGGGGTCGGTCATCATCGCCATGCACCACAACGAGAACATGTGGGACATGGGCGGTCTGAAACAGCGGATGCCGGTGACCTACTGGACGTTCCTCGCCGGCTCGCTGGCGCTGGCCGGCATCGTTCCGTTCGCCGGCTTCTGGTCGAAAGACGAAGTGCTGTACGAGGCACTCATCCACGGCTTCGGCACTGAGGGCGGCCTCGGAACGGCCTATCTCGCCGCGTACGCGATGGGACTGCTGGCCGTGTTCTTCACCGGCTTCTACACCTTCCGGATGGTGTACCTGACCTTCCACGGCGACGCGCGCTCGGACACCGCACGCGACCCCGAGCCCGTCCACTGGAACGTCAAGGGACCGCTGACGGTGCTTGGCATCCTCGCGACGACGGTCGGGTTCATCAACATGGCCCCGGTGAAGAAGCTCACCGGCGCGGAGATCGACTTCCTCCACAAGTGGCTGAACGGACCGGAGGAGGGCGGCTGGCCCGCACTCCTCTCGACGGATCTACACCACTACGAGGAGCTGCTGCACGAGGTCCCACACGTCGACCCGGCCTACCCGCTGGGCGGTGAAACGGGTACGCTGCTGGTCTCGGCGGCTGTCTCGCTCGGGCTGGCACTCGCCGGCGTGCTCGTCGCGCGGAGCCTCTATGCCGGTGCCGACCCGGTCGAGCATACGGACAAGCTTGGCGGTCTGAAGACGCTACTCATGCACAACTACTACCAGGACGAATATCAGGTGTGGCTCGCGACGGGCGTCACCTACCCCCTCGCCCGTGTGATGAACAAGTTCGACCAGGGTGTCGTCGACGGCGTCGTCAACGGCATCTCCAGCGTGAGCCTGTTCGGCGGCAGCCGCATCCGACGCATCCAGTCCGGAGTCGTCAGCAACTACGCGATGCTGCTGACGCTTGGACTCGTGCTCTTGCTTGCTGCCTTCGGCATCATGGGAGGGTGGTTCTAGATGTGGGTCGCCGCGCTCCTGCTCGTGACCCTGCTGGGCACCGGCCTCGTGTTCCTCTCGCCTGACCGGTACGCCGGCAAGCTCGCTGCGGCCGTCAGCGCGGTTCCCGCGCTTGGCAGCATCTACATGTACTGGGTGTACCTCACGCAGTACGGCGGCACGGGCAACGCGCTGCTGTCGCCCGCTGACATCGCGTTCGGCCAGCAGATCCCCTGGATCTCGCTGGGTGAGCTGGAAGTGTCGTACTACGTCGGCCTCGACGGCATCAGCATGCCGCTGCTCGCGCTGACGACGGTGCTGACGACGCTCGCCATCGTCTCGGCGTGGACGCCGATCGACGAGCGCCAGTCCCAGTTCTACGGACTGATGCTGTTCATGGAGGTGAGCCTCATCGGCGTGTTCTCCGCGCTCGATTTCTTCCTCTGGTTCGTCTTCTGGGAGGGCGTCCTCATCCCGATGTACCTGCTCATCGGTGTCTGGGGCGGCCCGCGCCGGAAGTACGCCGCCATCAAGTTCTTCGTCTACACGAACGTGGCGTCGCTGATCATGTTCGCGGGCCTGTTCGCGCTCGTGTTCAGCACCGACCTCACGTCGCTGTCCCTGCCCGCGATGGCCGAGGCGTTCCGCACCGCGAGCGGGCTGCCGACTATCGCCGGCGTGAACCTGATGACGATTTCGTTTATCCTGATGTTCTTCGGGTTCGCGGTGAAGGTGCCCGTCTTCCCGCTCCACACGTGGCTGCCCGACGCCCACGTCGAAGCCCCGACGCCGGTGTCGGTCATGCTGGCCGGCGTCCTCCTGAAGATGGGGACCTACGCACTGCTTCGGTTCAACTTCACGATGCTCGCTGACACGGCTCGCCAGCTCGCGGTGCCGCTGGCCATCATCGGCGTCGTCAGCGTCATCTACGGCGCGATGCTCGCGCTGGCACAGCGTGACCTCAAGCGCATCGTCGCCTACTCCTCGATTTCCTCGATGGGCTATGTCATCCTGGGACTGGTCGCGTTCACGCCCTACGGCATGGGCGGGGCGACCTTCCAGATGATCGCTCACGGCCTCATCTCGGGGCTGATGTTCATGTGTGTCGGCGTCATCTACAACACGACACACACGCGCATGGTCGGCGACATGTCCGGGCTGGCGGACCGCATGCCATGGACGGTCGGCATCTTCGTCGCCGCCGCCTTCGGCTACATGGGCCTGCCGCTGATGGCCGGCTTCGCCGGGGAGTACTTCATCTTCCAGGGCTCGTTCAACGCACCGACGCTGGGCGGTGCCGCGCCGGTGCTGACCTCGCTGGCGATGTTCGGTATCGTCATCGTCGCCGGCTACCTGCTGTGGGCCATGCAGCGCACGCTGTTCGGTGCCTTCAGCCTGGAGACCGACTACGAGGTCAGCCCGGCCGCGTTCCACGACGTTGCGCCGCTAGCCGTGTTGCTCCTGCTGGTCATCGCTCTCGGTGTCGCGCCCGACCTCTCCTTTGCCATGATACAGGACTCGATTTCACCGGTTCTCGACATCGGAGGTGGTGCATAGATGGTCGCGCTCCCCGACTGGATGGCGCTCGCGCCAGCGCTGTCGCTGGCCGTCGCCTCACTGGTGTTGCTGCTCGCTGACTCAATCGACCCGGACTCGACGAACACGGGTGCCATCGCCGGCATCTCGGTGGTCGGCTCGCTGGTGTCCTTCGGATTCGCCGGCTGGTTTATCACCGCCGGCACCGGGATAGCCGATAGCACCGGCGTCGCGCTGTTCAACAACCAGCTCGTCGTCGACCAGATGGCCCTGTTCTTCATGGCCATCGTCGCCAGCGTCACGACGCTGGTCGTGCTCGCGAGCTACGACTACGTCGCCGGACACAGCTACCAGGCCGAGTTCTTCTCGCTGGTTCTGCTGTCCGCGACTGGAATGAGCCTTCTGAGCGCGGCCAACGGCCTGGCGACGGCGTTCATCGCGCTCGAACTGGTGTCGCTGCCGTCCTACGCGCTCGTCGCCTTCCTCAAACACAACAAGGGCAGCGTCGAAGCGGGGCTGAAGTACTTCCTCATCGGCGCGGTGTCCTCGGCGGTGCTGGCCTACGGCATCTCGCTGGTGTACGCCGCGACGGGCGTCCTCCGGTTCGACGGCGTCGCGACGGCCATCACCAGTGGGACGGTCCAGACCATCGTCGACGGGTCGATACAGGCCCAGCCCGGTGACCCCGCGGTTCCGATGTCCATACTTGGCGTCGGTATCCTGATGATCATCGGCGGCGTCGCGTTCAAGACGGCCTCCGTGCCGTTCCACTTCTGGGCACCCGAGGCGTACGAGGGCGCACCGGCGCCGATCTCGGCGTTCCTCTCCTCGGCGTCGAAGGCCGCCGGCTTCGTGCTGGCGTTCCGCGTCTTCGCCGTGGCGTTCCCGATCGGCGATCTGGTCGCCACCGGGGGCGCGATCAACTGGGTAATGGCGTTCCAGATCCTCGCCATCGCGACGATGTTCATCGGGAACTTCGCCGCCGCGACCCAGGAGACGGTCAAGCGGATGCTGGCCTACTCCAGCGTCGGCCACGCCGGCTACGTCCTCATCGGACTCGCCGCCGTAACCGGCTCCGGCGAGGGGCTGAGTCTCAGCCTGAGCGCCGGCATGTCCCACCTGCTCGTCTACGGCTTCATGAACACGGGCGCGTTCCTGTTCATCGCGCTGGCCGAGTACTGGGGCGTCGGTCGCCGCTTCGAGGACTACAACGGCCTCGGCAAGGAAGCGCCGGTCGCCTGCGCGGCGATGACGGTGTTCCTGTTCAGCCTCGCCGGCCTGCCGATCGGCGGCGGGTTCTTCTCGAAGTTCTACCTGTTCTCGGCGACGCTCAACGTCGGCGCGTGGTCGCTGGCCGCCGCGCTCATCATCAACAGCGCGCTCAGCCTGTTCTACTACTCCCGCGTCGTCAAGGCGATGTGGATCGAAGAGTCGGACGGCAGCCGGACTATCGAGTCCTATCCGATGGGGCTGTACACCGCTGTGGTCGGTGCCGCCATCGTGACGGTCCTGCTCGTCCCCGGCTTCAACCGCGTCTCCGAGATCGCGTTCCAGGCCGCGCAGTTGCTGTAGTCTGACGCTGGGCTGTATTCTTTCTCGTGCTCGCTCAAACCTGGTAGCGAGGCCTACGCCGACTCGTAGACGAACACGCCACCGCTCTCACGCTTCTCGACGCGGTCCGTGACTTCGAGCACGTCCAGATGCCCGACAGCCTCGCTCATGCCCGCGAAGTACTCCGTGGCCGGGAGGTCGCCGAACAGCGCCGTCATCACGTCGCTCGGCGTCGTCGCGCCGCTGGAGACGATCTCGGCCACCTCCGCGGTGCGCTGGTCGTGTTCCGCGAGGATGTCATCGATGCGTTCCTGCGGTGAGTCGACGGGCTCGCGGTGGCCGGTGAGAAATCGGTCGTGCCCCTGCTCGCGGAGCCACCGGAGCGAGTCGTTGAACGCTGGCAGCACCCGCGGGCGCGCCCCGCGCTCGTCGGGGATCTGCAGGAACGGATTGGGCGTGATATCGCCCAGCACGTTGTCGCCGACGACCGCTTCGCGGCGGCCCTGGTAGTCGTACGAGAAGATTATTTCACCCGCGGAGTGGCCCTGTACGGTATCGACGGTGAGTTCGGTATCGTCGACGGTGACGGTGTCACCGGCTTCGAGCGTGCGGTCGGTGTCGACGCTCTGGGCGTAGGGCAGGAACGCCTCGGGCAACTGTGTCACCGTCTCGGCGGTCTCCCGTGAGACCCCACAGCGCTCGAAGAAATCCGCGAAGTACGACTGCTCGGCGTGCAGTTGCGCCGCGAAATCGCGCATGATCTCCGCTGCCGGAACGCTTGCGAGAACGCGAGCCCCCCGCTCGGCGAGTCGGTTCGCCATGCCGAAATGGTCCGGGTGCGGGTGCGTGACTAGGACTTGTTCGATGTCATCCGGGGACAGCTCGCGTGCTTCAAGCGCCTCGACCAGACGCGACCACGCCTCCTCGCTGTCAGGCCCCGGATCGACGAGAGTTCGTCTCGCGATGTACGTGTTGACTGGCCCGATCTGGAACGGCGTCGGAATCGACACCCGTGTGAACATGTCTCCCCGTTGCGGGTGGGGGTGCAAAACAGTTCGTACCCGCGGTGCGCGTTTATCGCTGTGGCCGCTCGCCGTCCCTCGATTCCGTATTGTTTTCCGGGCACAAGAGATATATTCGTCCTTCGCGTAGGGACAGATATGAACAAACACTTCGAAGACGCACGATACTACCTGAAACGCGCCGGCAAGACCGCCACCAAGGGCGTCAAAGAGGAACTCGAACCGGTCGAGGAACGGTTCCGCGAACTCACCGGGAAGGAAGCGGAGCCGGAACCCAGCCGACTGGAGGCCGTCAAGGCCGATCTGAAGGAACTGCAGGGGAAAGCCGAAGGCGAAGCCGAGGAAGCAATCGCTGACGCCCGCGCAAAGATCAGCGAGTACCGCGGCAAGGAAGAGACGGAAGCGTAGTCGGAAAGCAATTCTTAAGGGATGCGCTCGAATAGAGTCGAGTGCATCGGGTTGGTGATCTAGTTCGGTTATGATACCTCCTTCACACGGAGGAAGTCGGCGGTTCGAATCCGCCCCAACCCATTTCTGATTTCTCGCAGCGACGAGCACTGCGAGGAGGACGTGAAATCGAAATGGTCCGGCGGATTCGAACCCTGAAAGACGAGCGAAGCGAGTCTTTCTTCGGTGAGAGGCCGCCCCAACCCATCCGCTTATTTGACGCGTATGAAGGACGTGTCTCGCTGTTTGGGATACCTGTTGTAGCGGTGAATACAGATACGGAAAACTGGCCAGTAGCGGGTCCGTTTGACTCCCGACAGTTTTTACCGCTCGGTAAACAAGGAGGTGTATGACCGAGAACGAGTCGCGGGCGTCGACCAGCGGACCGATTCCCGGCGAGACGGTCCAGCACGGGACGGGCGTGAACTCGAACCGAGCGTTTCCGACGGACGGCTATCCACACAACCTTGACCCGTTCGTCCTGTTCGAGCAGTTCTACATCGACCCCGAGAAGGGGTTCCCGATGCATCCCCACCGCGGGTTCGAGATCGTCTCCTACATGATCGAGGGCGGCATGGAACACGAGGACTCGCTCGGCGTGGCAAACACGGCATACGAGAACGACGCGATGCGAATCACGGCCGGGAGCGGGATCCGGCACTCCGAGTTCCCCGCGGACGGACGAGCCTGTACCGGGCTGCAGCTCTGGGTGAACCTGCCGCGGGCGGAGAAAGAGGCCGACCCGGACTACGTCGATGCGACGGCCGACGAACTGCCGACGGAAGCGCGGGACGGCGCGACGATCACGACGGTCATCGGCGACGGCTCGCCGATCAGCCTCCACACGCCGATGGAGTATCTGGACGTGTCCGTGGCCGACGCGTGGACTTGGACGGTTCCAGACGAGTGGTCGGGATTCCTCTACGGTGTCGCCGGCGACGGGGCGGTCGAGGGGCAGTCGTTCGCTGCCGGTGATGTGCTGCCGGTCACCGAGGCGCAGTCGGTGACGCTCCGGGGCGATGATTCACTCCGTGTCGTCGCCGTTTCGGGCCGACCGCACGGGGAGCCGATCCGACAGCGCGGGCCGTACGTCCTGTGAGTGGGTATCGTCAGTCCCGGATTACGAATAAACGGCTCCGCTGACGGCCGATTCGCCGTCCGTGTTTCTGCAATCCGACCGCATTTTACCAGATGGTAAGACTCTTTTACGGGCGGTCCGTGCTGTGAAACATGGCAGATGTAGCAGTCGTCGGCGGCGGCCCCGCCGGCCTGAGTGCGGCACAGTACGCGGCGAAAAACGACCTCGAAACGATTGCCTTCGACACGGACGAGTCGTGGATGCACAAGGCCCACCTGTTCAACTACCCCGGCGTGCGATCCATCAGCGGCGACGAGTTCCTCACCATCGCTCGGGGGCAGACCCGGGACCGTGGCGCGACGCTGCACGAGACGGAAGTCACCGATATCGAACAGACCGACGACGGCTTCGTCCTGTCGACGGACGAAGACGAGTACACCGCTGAGTACGTCGTCCTCGCGACCGGTGGCGACCGGAGCCTCGCCGAGGACCTCGGCTGTGCGTTCACCGATGAGGGTGTCGTCGACGTGACCGTCGACATGGAAACGTCGGTCGAGAACGTGTACGCGACCGGCGCGATGGGTCGAGCGGAGAAGTGGCAGGCGGTCATCGCGGCCGGTGACGGCGCGGCCGCCGTCCTCGACATTCTCTCGAAGGAGAAAGGCGAGTACTACCACGACTTCGACATGCCGTCGGACGTGCCGGAGCTCTAACGATGCGGACAGAATCTACGCCCACAATGAACCACGATACCATTTCGAGTCGTACTGTTGAAAGCTACCGTGCAGCCCCGGCGGTGAACGCCTGATGGCACCCGAACTCGACGTCGCGTTGCTCGTCGTCGGACGTGTCCTCTTCGGTGGCGTGCTCGCCTTCACCGGCCTGAGCCACTTCACGCAGACCGAACAGATGGCCGGCTACGCCGAGTACAAGGGGCTTCCAGCGCCGAAGGTCTCCGTCCTCGCGTCCGGCGGGCTTCTCATCCTCGGTGGCCTCGGTGTGACCGTGGGCGTCTTCCCGGTCGTCGCGGCAATCGCCCTCGCAGTGTTCCTCATCGTCTCGGCCGTTGCGATGCACGACTTCTGGGCCGTGCCGGACGAGGACCGACAGGACGAACTGAACAGTTTCCTGAAGAACGTGACGCTCGCTGGCGGCGCACTCGTCGTCGCCGCGTCCGCAACTGGAACGTGGGCGCTCAGCGTCGGAATCAGCCCCGTCTGAGCCGTCTTTTTACCGCCGTCCGTTACTGCGGCGGATACAGCGAGTCGAGAACGAAATCGTTGATAGCTCGTTTGGCCTCCTCGGGGGCGTCCTCGTGCCCGAGGGCGATCCGCCGACCGCGGGCCGCGTGAATCACGTCCGTGATGAGCTGGCCCATCAGTTCGGCGTCAACATCGCGAAACGCGCCCTGCTCGATCCCGTCTTCGACGACCGTGGCGATGCTCTCCCGAAGGCGGTCGTAGTGCTCGTTGAACAGCGCCCGGTGTTCGTCGTCGTTCTGGGCGTAGGCGTACAGCTCGTGGTACACCTTCATCCGGTCCCAGTGCGAGAAATCGTCGAACTCCGGACCGAACAGACACCGGTCGATACGTACATCGAGCTCCGCGCGGGGGTCGGTCTCGTCGTCGACTTCGACGCTGCCCTCGTACTGATCGATGATGTACTCCAAGAACGAAGAGATAAGATCGTACTTGCCGTCGAAATGGTAGTGAATCACCTGCCGGGACATATCCATCTCCTCGCCGATGTCCCGGACCCGCAAGTCCTTGTACCCGTGCTTGCTCAACGCCCGAAAGGTGGCCTCCATAATCACGTCTCGGGTGTCCTGTGGCGTACTCTGCCCGTCCGATTCACTCATGGCTACTGTCTTTTCGTGGTGGACACATATCCGTTTCTCCATCCATACCGGGACTGGAGTCGCCATCGTCCGGGGCGGGCGGCCCGGTCCGCGACGCTGCCAGCGCCGCCTCGCTCACGCGCGTTCGACGAACCGAGCGTCGGCGGAGGTGTGGTCCCGGTTGAACGACAGCACCTTCGCCCGGATCACGTCGCCGGCCGACACCGACGACGGCACATCCTCGGTGAAAAGGACAAAACCCTCGACCTTGCCGACGGCGACGCGGTCGCCGGAGTGATGATCGGTAAATTCGGTGATGCCGAACTCGTAGGTCTCGCCGAGTTCGACCGGCGGTTCTCGTTCCTGTGCGGCCTCGTGAGCGCGCTTCGACGCACCGCTTCCTGAGCGGCGAGTGATGGCAAACGCCAGTGCGAGGCCCACGGCCAGGGCGGCCCCACCGGCGGCGAGCCAAATCGGTTCCATGCCAGGGTTTGCAGGGCGAACGGATTAATACCTTTCAGAGTTCGGCGACGGCAGTTACAGCCCGAGGCGGTCCCGGAGGCCGCCCCCCGAGCCGGAATCCCCGTCATCGGCGTCCCACTCCGTCGGGAGCTCGGCCGCGAGCGACGCCACCTCGTCGTCGCTGTAGCGGGGGTCCGCCGTCGCGTCGTCGAGCCAGTCCGCCCACTCCTCGCCCGTCATCCGGCCCCGCGAATCGACCTCCCACTGGTCGACGAGCGCCTCGCGGTCCTGAAACGGGATGTCCATGCCGCTGTCGCCCCAGTACAGCGGCGAAAGCGCGAACTCGTGGGTGTCGCTCTCCAGCCAGACGAGCCGATAGGGGTAGTCGTTGTAGCAAAATACGTCCTCGGGTGAGACGACGTCGCCGTTGGGGAGCTCCAGGGTCTGGGTCATTACGCTGACATAGGGGCTACCCGGGCTTCAGGGTTATGTGTCGGTAGAACTACGCGACGTGCTGGACCAGCGTCCCTACGCGAGCGGGTCACACAGCGCCCACTCGTCCGTTTCGGGGTCCAGATTGGTGGGTTCCGCACCGCGCTCGGTCACGATGCCAGCGTGGTAGTAGATCGCTTTCAGCTGGAAGACGGTGGGCGAGTGGTAGACGCTGCCGTCGGTGAGTTCCGAGCGGCGGAGTTCGCCGTCGCCGGTCAGCGCCCGCTGGCGAACGGCCTCGTCGCCGCGAAGGAACAGTTCGACGGTGAACTCGGGGTGGAGGGCGTGGAGGTATTCGACGAACTCGACGAGCGACGGGGCAGCGTAGCCGTCCCGGTGGCAGGCGTAGAGCCCGTCGACGAGCAGCTCCGTGGCCGGGTAGGCAGAGACGACGCGGCGGACGAGCTGGCCCCACTGGGGCGCGACGTCGATGAACCGCTTCCGGGAGCGCTGCCAGTCCTCGAACCGCCGGAGGGCGGCGTCGAGGTCGCCGACCGTCCGGAGCGCGAAGCGGACGACCTCGCGTCCCAGCGGGGTCAGCGTGAGCGATCCCTGGCCGGTGTCGATCAGGTTCAGGAACGCCGCGCCGGCGAGAGCGCCGTCGACGGCCCCGACGACATGCGCCGCGAGCAAGTCCCGCGCGTCGCCGTCGTGGTGGACGGCCAGCGGAACTGCGATGTAGTTTTTCGGATGGTTGAGCCCGAAGTTCTGATCGGCGACGCCCTGTGCACCCGCCTGGAACCGGATGGCCGAGGCGGCGTCCATCGACCCGTGGCCGACCACGCGGGGCCGTTCGAGGACCGAAACCGTGCCATCGGGTTCGACGCCCAGCACGCCGACGTTCAGCTCGCGGGCCATCGTCCGCGCGGCGGTGGAGATGCCGCTCCGGGGTGCGGTCAGGAAGGCGACGTTGGCCTCGTTGAGCCGGTCGTAGGCCTGGACGACGCCCCGCTCGGCGTCGACGCCACCGTTGCCGGTGTACCCCTTCGCCTCGACGGCGATCAGCGGCGGCCGGTCGCCGAGTCGGTCGACGGACACCAACTCAGTCGGGAGCGTCTGCACGCCCACGAGGTCGGGATAGCCCGTCCCGACCCGGACGTGGTTGAACGGCGCAAGGGTCGCCTGCACGGACGCCTCGATGGGTGTGGCGTCCAGCCAGCGTTGCTGTGCGAACTGCGTGTCCGCGACGACGTAGGCGTCCTCGCGGTCCGCGAACAGCCGGTCTTTGGTCCGGGCGAGTACCCGTGGCTCGGAGAGCCCCGACGCCGCTGTGGCCATAGACGGCGTTCACACAGGGCGGACATGAGTGTTCTGTCCCCGGAAAATCGGTGCGGCGAACTGCAGCGCCTCCATCACCCGGCGGCAGTGTTAACTCCTGACACGATTGATAGCTAGACATGACACCAAATCTACTAGACGGGGTACAGGACTGGTTCTGGGCCCGCCATTCGAGTCCCAGAAGCGGCTGGTCGCGGGTTCCGACCGGCGCTGTCATCGTGTACGCGGTGTATCAGCGGCGCTGGCGGCTCCTGACCGCGGCGCTGCTGTGGACGGTCATCAATCCGGTCCTGTTCGCGCCGCCGGACGACGAGGACGCCTGGATGACCCGCGCCGTGCTGGCAGAGCGGTGGTGGCTCACGGAGCGGGACAACGGCACGATGGGGCTGTCGTATCCGAACATCTGTAACACTGGCGGGGCGCTGGCGGCGGCCATCGCTCTGTACGCCGCCTGGCGTCGTCGACCAGGCATCGCGACGGCCGGCACGCTGGCGATGAGCGGGCTGAAGCTCTGGTGGCTCAGGAAAATCGTGCAGCGTTACGATGGGCGCGGTCCGGAGTGACCTGCGGGCGCGGGGATAGTAACACGTCCGTTCGGGAGTCGATGAGACGCCGGTCGCGGACGAAGGCAAAAGGGAATGTCTCGATAGCCGTCAGTACTCGTGGAGCGGCCGCTGGCGGATTTTGGCCCGTAGCTCCCCGATCGAGGGGTCGCCGTCACCGCCGAACTGCTGGGTGACGGAGTGGACCTCCTCGCGGGAGATCTTGACGTTGCCCTGCTCGATGACGTCGGCGGGCCGCTCGCGGAGTTCGCGGATCGTCCCGACGGCAAGCAGGAACGGAATGGCCCACGCGGAGAGGGTGTTGCCGCGGGTTTCGGGCATGGCTTCGAGCCAGGCCTGCGCGTCGTCGAGGTAGCCCTCCGCTCGCTCGGTGACCTGCTCGATGACGGGGACCAGCGACTCGACGTTGTCGGTGTTGCTCACGTCGCTGTGGTCAAGTCCCTGTTCGTGGAGCAGCTCAAGCGGGAGGTAGACGTTGTTCTCCTCTTCCATGTCCGTCGCGGCGTCCTTGGCGACGTTGACGAGCTGCAGCAGAAGGGCAAACGAGCGGGCGTTGTCCTCCATCTGGGCCACCTGCTCGTCGGTGGCCTCGTGCGAGACCAGCCCGGTCACCAGCGTGCCGACGGTGCCGGCGGCGTACCAGCAGTACTCTTCGAGTTCGTCGAGCGTTTTGATCCGCAGTCCGCCGGCGTCGGCGTAGCGGTCGACGAACATCGCCATCCCGTCGACGAGTTCCCGGACCGGGCCACGAATCGTCTGTGTGGAGTGGTCATCGAGGGTGTGAAACACATCGACGATTCGACCCGCGTTCTCGACGACCTCCCAGTCCGCGTTGGTCGTCGTGGGAATCCACTCCTCGACGGCGTCGTGGAACGACGAGACGGTCGTCCCGCTAGACGGTTCGAGCGAGCGGCTGTACGTCTGCAGGAGTTCGGTCTGCACCGCTGGAGGGAGGTGACCGGCGTCCTCGATCGTGTCGGCCACACGGCAGAGAAGATAGCCCAGACAGATGTCCCGGGCCATCGGTTCGTTGAGTTCCGAAATCGTGAGACTAAACGTCCGCGACACACGATGGACGGCATCGTA
Organism: Haloarcula sp. HT12; assembly: GCF_055271655.1. Lineage (NCBI taxonomy): Archaea > Methanobacteriati > Methanobacteriota > Halobacteria > Halobacteriales > Haloarculaceae > Haloarcula > Haloarcula sp. HT12. The sequence continues at coordinate 423,237 of NZ_JBUXKW010000005.1, read as the reverse complement.
GCACCACTCGATGTCTTCCGAAGACGACCGGTCTGTGTGGTTCTGAGACATTCCCGACATCCGGGGTAGGGCATACGATGATAAAAATGGGACGGCTACGGTGTCGGGTTTGGACCGGCCACGGGTCGGTGTTTCGACAGACTCAGGAGTCTCCAAGCCGAACAGAAGGTATGAACGGGACAGCGGCGGGGAGGACGCGACCGTGAACAGCCAGGACGCAGTGGTGTTGGCGCTGACGGTCGTCGCCGCGATCATCCTCCCGGGGCTCGCAAACTGGGGGCTCAGCACGCTCGGCTACCCCTGGATCGGAAGTACCGCCTGGGCGCTTGGCTACGGCCTCGGTGTCGTCTTCATCTGGTACGAGTGGGTCCGGCCGCTCGATATCACCGGTCCGGAGGGCGTCAGCCGGAGCGAGGACTCCGGCGAGTAACGCGCTGTTCGGCCGCTGTTGATACCCACTCTCGGTTTTCTCTGCTAGCGTTGTCCCGTAGACCGTACGTATTGCATATATTTCATACAACAGTCGTAGTACCCACCTGGCAAGGTTTATACCCGTGGTCGGCCCAACGTGGGGTATGACAGACGAGGCGCTCGGCGAGGGCCGTCCCGGAACGGGGGCCCGCGCCGGTTGGACGCGCGAGCAGGCGGGTCGGATCGAGCGGACCGACGACACCGTCGCCCCCATCGTCTACCCGCCGGCCACCGAACAGATCCCGGAAGTCCACATCTGGGACACGTGGTTCCTCCGCAACCGCGACGGCACGCTGGCGACGGTCGACGGCTATCGGGTCTGTTTCTCGCTGACGGCCCCGTCGGACCTGCTGCCCGGCAAGCGCCACGACGTGGCGACCATCCGCTGTTTCTACTCCGACGACGGCCGGGACTGGCACAACGCCGGCCCGGTGTTCGAGGACGCCCTGGGCCAGCGCCAGTGGGCCGGGTCCGCACTGTACGACGACGGCAGCGTCTATCTCTTTTACACCGCGGCCGGCGAGAACGGAGCCGACGACCTGACCTACACGCAGCGGATCGTCGGCGCGGACGGGGGTAGCATCGACACGACCGACGGGTTCGAGCTCTCGGGGCCGTGGACCCACCACGAACTGCTCCAACCCGATGGCGACCGCTACGAGCGCGAGGACCAGTCCCGTGGGATGATCTACACCTTCCGCGACCCGTGGTTCTTTGAGGACCCCGAGACGGGCGAGACGTGGCTCCTGTTCGAGGCGAACACGCCGGTGCCCGAGGGGAGCGACGCCTGCGGTGGCGACGCCGGGCTGCAGGAGTTCAACGGCAGCGTCGGCATCGCTCGCTCGCCGACGGGCGACCCGCTGGAGTGGGAACTCGAAGACCCGTTGCTTGACGCCGTGGGCGTCAATCAGGAACTCGAACGGCCACACGTCGTATATCGGGACGGCCTGTACTACCTGTTCATCTCCAGCCACCTCCACACGTTCGCGCCGGGGCTGGAGGGGTTCGACGCGCTGTATGGCTTCGTCACCGAGGAGCTCCGGGGCGAGTACGTCCCGCTGAACGACTCCGGCCTCGTCGCCACGAACCCCGCAAACGCGCCGTTCCAGTCCTACTCGTGGATGGCCTTTCCCCACGGTGACGAGGTGCTGGTCCAGAGCTTCTTCAACTACTATGACTTCGACGGCGAGACGCTGGACGAGATCGCTCATCTGTCCGAGGCCGAGCAGATGCGCCGGTTCGGCGGCTCGCTCGGCCCGACGCTCCGGCTCGACGTTGAGGGAAGCCGAACCCGCATCATCGGGACGCTCGGACACTGGCAGATCCCGCTGGCGGGCGAGACACTCCCGCCGACGGACCGGGAACTGATCCGGCGCGGGAAACGGGACGCCGGGTCGGAAACCTACCACACGCGGGGCGAACCTGAGTCGCAGTAACGAGCACCGAAACCGCCTGTTCGCAGGAATACAGCCGGCAACTGTTCGCCAATACGCCTACCAGACGCCATCCAGTTCCCAGACGTCCAGCGACGCGATAGTGGCGCGCCCGCCCTCGGCGGACAGCGAGATGCCGGTCGCGTCCTCGCGGGTCGGATACACGCGGCTGGTCAGACAGTGGCGTTCGTTGGCGAACACCTCGACGACGCTCCCGTCGACGAAGACGCGCAGCGACAGCGGTGCGTCGTACGGCTGGACCCGCATCGTCTGGGTATCGCCGGTCGCCTGCGGGTCGGTGCTCGATGCCGACCGGTCGACGGCGATCTCGCTCTCGTAGGAGTACCGGATCGGCGTCCGCTCCTCCCCGTCCGGCGTTTCGAGGACGGACAGCTCGACGGCTTCTGCATCCTCCAGACGGACGGTCGCGCGGAGCTCGAACGACCGGCTCTCGACCGGTAACTGCTCGGTGTCGCCCGACCCGAGTCGGACCACGTCGTAGCTGGTGTTGTCGCCCCGCAGTTCGGTAAGTTCGGGGGCCGGCCGCTGGCAGAGGCCGCCATCGTCGGCCAGGGACAGCTCCCGCGGAAGCGACATCGCGCCGGACCAGCCGGCGTCCCACTGCCCGCTCACGTCGCGGGCTTCGGGGAGCCACCCCCAGGTCAGGATGCGGCCGTCGTCGGTCCACATCGACTGCGGGGCGTAGAAGTCGCCGTGGTCGAGCTTGTCGCGGCGGTCCACGTCGAACTCGCCGTCCTCGTAGGTGCCGAGGAAGTACACCACGTCCTCGTAGTTCGAGACGTGCAGGAGCTGCCGGTCGCCAAAATCGAGCAGTTCGGGGCACTCCCAGACGGTTCCGGCGGTGTCGCGGTCGCCGGCCAAAATCGGACCGCGGTACTCCCAGTCCCGGAGGTCCGACGACTCGTACAGCAGCGCCGCCCCGCCGCCGCCCTCGATGCCAGCCCCGATGAGCTGATACCAGGTGCCGTCCTCGCGCCAGACGCAGTGGTCCCGGAACTCCCCTTCCCAGTGCTCGGTGCGGAGCACCTCCGGTTCGGTCGGTAGCTCCTCGATGATGGGGTTGTCCGGGTCCTTGTCCCAGGCCGTGAGGTCGTCGTCCGTGGCGGTGGCGATACAGGGGAGCTGGCGCTTGTCGCGACCGCCCGTGTACAGCACGGTCGGGACGCCGTCGTTGTCGACCGCACAGCCCGACCAGCAGCCGTCCCGGTCGGGGCCGTCCGGCGAGGGCGTCAGCGCGACCGGGCGGTCCTCCCAGTGGACGAGGTCGTCGCTGACGGCGTGGCCCCAGTGGATCGTGTTGTGGAACGGCCCGGCCGGGTTGTACTGGTAAAACAGGTGATAGCGGCCGTTCCAGTGGATGAGCCCGTTCGGGTCGTTGAGCCAGTTCGCCGGCGGCGTCACGTGGTACGACGGCCGCTGTGGGTCGTCGGTAAGTCGCTCGCGCAACTGCCCGAACGTGTCGGCGTTCTTCGGGCGGCCGGTCAGCGGGTGTCGCTCGTCCGCCGCCAGGAATTCGAGCGCGTTCTCGACGAGCGTCTCGCGGTTGCCCTGACACACGTCGTGGGTCGGCTGTGCGAACGCCACCGAAGAGCCGATTCCGAGTACCTGCCCGGTGCCGGGCTCCCAGGAGACGATTGCCATCTGCTTGACCACATCGGTGTCGCCCCGGATCGTGCTCGCGAGCACGTCTCCGGACTGGGGCGCGATGGACTCGTATCTCGCGTACGGGATCGTCACGCCGGCGCCGCGGGTGTGAACGCGAAGCGTGTCGTAGTCCGCGTGGATCGGGTGGTCGGCATACAGGGCTTGCCAGAGGTGGCCGGTCGGCTCCGGGATCTCCTCCCAGCCGACGGCGTCGGGCGCGACCGCATCGAACCCCAGCGGCTCGACGGCGGCCATCGCGCTCAGTGTCAACAGGAGCGACCCGCCGTCGCGGACGTACGCGGCCAGCGCCGACGCGTCGGCCAGGGCTCGCTCGTCGAACAGTTCGTCCCGATGCCACCAGAGGACGTCGTACTCCGTCGGCTCGACCGAGGAGAGTGCGCATCGCTCGGCACCGTCGACTGTCTCCTGACACCAGTCGTACGCCGCCGCCTGCTCGTCCGTACAGGCGTCGGTGTAGAGACAGCCGATACGTGGCGAATTTCCCATTGCCTCGGTATCCCCTCCTGAAATATAAAAACATTCGGCAATCGTTTCTGAACGAATATGCACGCTCTTGTGGGTTCTGTCCCCGATGCGGTCAGCGAAGCGTCCAGCAGCCCATCGGTGGCTTACGGCGCACCGTCAGTATGGACCGTCGAGGATGCCAGAAAGCACTGAGAAGGGGCAATAGCCGGAGCGGTGGCTGAAGGCGGACGATCAGCGAAAAAGCGGACAGGACCGGTCAGTAAACGCGGGCGTTGCGGGCCTCGGCCTTCCAGTCGATGACGGTTTCGTGACAACTGGGACAGACGAACTCGGTGAGCTTTGTCGTCTGGTCGTTGTATGACATTCGCGTGCCACAGTTGGTACAATCCATTATAATTGTATATATTCCACAAGGGGATATAAACTTTCTCCTGATCATAGTCGGTTCGGGCGTAATACGGCCTGAACCGACTGTATTTTGCTATCTCATCACATAGGACTGATTGAACAACTGCAGCAGGTGGCAACAAAGCCGCCGCTGACCAGTCGCTCTGGAGCGCGAACTGACGCCGCAGATAGACGATCCGGTGAGGAACTGAGTACCGGTAGGGACTACGACCCGTCGTGTCCCGACGGGTCGATTTTCGGCTCAGTGCCGTCGATGCGACCCTCGATATCCGCGAGTTCGGTCGTGTCAGCCGGTGACGGCGAGCGCTTGTCGGCCGCCGCGAAGTCCAGGTCCGGCGTTGTCGCGGTCTCGTCGAAGCGGTCATCCACGTCGACGCGTTCGCCGTCGAGTCTGGCCTCCGTTCGCGAGAGTCGCTGCTCGACGGCGTCGAGTTCGGCTTCCAGGTGATCGGTGGCGTCCGGGTAGCAGTCCCTGGCTGCCGCCAGCGCAGTTTCGAACGCCGCCTGCGCCGTCTCGTACTCCACTAGGGCGGCGTCGGGCTGGCTGGCGTCGGCGTACCAGTCCCCGGCCTCCATCGCATCCGTCGCGACCGTCCGCCGCGCGGCGACGAGGTTCTCCGCGACGGTCCCGAGTCGATCCCGGACCTTCTCGGGGTCGCCGGCGAACCGACGGTCGTCCGCACCCCAGTCGAGTTCGAGGACATCGCGGTAAGCTTCGAGCGCCTCGGCCCAGTGGTCGGCGGCGACTGCTGGGTCCTCCGCCGCGACGGCCTCGTTATCGGCTTCGACCGCGATACGGAGCGGCGACCGTTCGAGGTCTTCGACGACGGAATCGAGCCGGTCCCGTTCGGCCCGGATGTCAGCGAGGTCGGGAACGGCCTCCGTCGGAAGCGAGAAGATCTCCTCGTACTCCGCCCGCGCTGTGTCGTAGGCGTCGTACGCGGCCTCGAACTCGTTCTCCCGCCAGTGCTGCTCACCGGTGTCGACCGCCCGCCGGGCGCGGCTCCGGCGGACTTCCGCGAGCGTCGCAACGTGGCGCTCTCGGACCGTGGTCACACGCCCTTCGAGCGCGTTCGCGTCTCCGGGTGGTCCGAATTCGGTGGCTGTCTCGCTGGCGACCTCGATCCGGTCCCCGGCGTCCAGCACCGTCTCCAGTGCCTGATCGTGGTCACCGCTGTCTCGCTGCTCGGTCGCCGTCACGAGCAGCCGCTTGACCTCGTCCAGGATGTTCTCGACGCGGATCCACGCCTGTGACGCGTGGGAGAGATACGCGGTGAGATCCACGAGACCCTGCTTCCCACAGTGGACCTGCCACTCCGTGTCGCCGCACCGCCGAAACGTGATCCGGCCGTGTCCCAGCGACCGGTCGCCCGCTATCTGGTCGATATCGACGTGCGGGATGGCGAACCGCGTGTCGCCGCTGTCCTTGCCCACCAGCAACAGGAGTCGCTTGTCAGTCACGACCCCGATCATGCGGTAGTTGCGTCCCGGCCGCACTGTCTCGCCGGATTCCGACCCGCCGATTTCGATGCCGTGTTTGCGACTTGTGAGGACGAACTGCGGCGTCTCGTCGTCGTCAACGGCTGCCAGTGCCGGCCCATCGTGGAGATACCCGGTCGAGAGGAGCCCGCCCGGACCGGTGCCGGTAAGAACGTCGGGCGGATCGTCCCCTAAATTATCTAAGTTGATAATTTTTCCCATTATCGGGTAGAATACGCCTGTGGACTTGAGATTCACTTATCTATTCTGATACCGGAATAGTAAATTAATATGATCAGCGATTATATCATACTGTGATTCCCCGGTCCCGGCCATGTCTGCGATTCTACTGTGTGCCTCGCAAGTCCGTCCGTCAGCCGGCAGACGGCTGTCTGACTTGGCTTTAGGTATCATGTCCCCGTAGTCGGCCATATGCCACGTAGCCGTCTCGGTGGGGGTTCGTCCCAGAACCGACAGGGTGGTGAACTCCCAACCGACGCGACCCGCTTCGGGATCGATACGGACGTGTTCGAGTTACTTTCGAACGACCGCAGTAACGAGATGGCCCGGCCCGAGCCACGGATCGAACGGTGGTTGAACTGCTGGCGGAATCCCTAGTTGGTCTCGACGAGGCGCGCCGCGATCCGCTGTGCGCCGATTGTCGGCGCGACGTCCGGTTCGTCGGCGGCGATAACTTCGATGTCGCGGTTCAGTTCCGCGCTGAGTCGGTCCTCGAACTCGTCGACGATGCCGGGGATGCAGGCCATGCCGCCGGTGAGGGCGATGGGCCGGTCCAGCGCCAGCTGGTACACCTTCATGTAGTCGTTTGCCAGCTCAGGCAGGAACGTGTTCGCCAGTTCGTCGACGGCGTCGTCGAGGTATTCGTCGAGGGCGTCCATCACCGAGCGCTCGATGGTGAACTCGTGTGAGCCGCCGCCGGGCTGCTGGATGATGTCCGTGAACGGCTCGAACTCGACGAAGTCGGCGTGCTCTTCCTTGTATTCGCGGGCGGTCTGATTGTCGATGTTGACACGGCCCTGCGTCTCCTCCTCGACGTAGTTTGCGATCATCCGGTCGACTTCGTTGCCGGTCACCGCGCCCGTCGTGAAGGGGGAGAGCTGCTCGCCGCGGCGATACGCGGAGGCTTCGAGGTTCGTCGACCCCATGTTGACGGCGACGAATATCTCGTCGATGGCTTCGAGGTCGTCGCCAAAGGCCGGGATGGAGCCACACAGCGACTCCGGGTAGCTCTCGACGAGTTCAAGCCCGATCGAGGAGTTCTCGATGACGTCCTGCAGGTTCTCCAGCCCTGTCGGATTGTCGATGGTCGGGATGGCGTACACGACGCCGCTGTTCGCCGGGATGTCGTGCTCCTCGATGATCGCCTCGAAGAACGTCTTGGTCATCTCGGCACGGTCGGCGTCCTCGGGCAGTCCCGACCGGAGCATGTACTGGACGCGGTCCGGGTACTCCCGGGCCGCTTCCTCGCCGTAGAGGACCTTCTCCTCGCCGGTCAGGGCGTCCTCGTAGGTCGCCATGCACGTCAGCGTCTTGATGATCCGGTTCTCCGTGCCGTGTTCGCCCGGCAGGGCAATGACGGTCCGGGTGCTCCCGAGCTTGACCCCGACCGGAACAGCGGCAGCGCCGCCTGACGACACACCGGCGTCCGATTCGGACCCGGCTCCGTCGTCCGCATCGTCGTCACTCATATACGGTCGTCCTTGTCGACCGCCCGCTATATATCCTCTCCCTAGTATTCAGGACTGATAGCTGTCCCCTCGGGAATTTGATACCGATACCCGTCGTTATCAGGGATTGGCGGTGAAGAAATTGTTGCTGAAAACGAAGGTCACGTCATCTGGGTGAGTTTCGCGACGTAGACGAGACTCAGCATGTGGTCGTCGACGCTCAGGTCGTTGTCGTCGTTGGTCGCGGACTCGTCGATGCCGAGCAGGTAGTCCGAGAGGTCGTCCTGGACGGCCGCTGTTATCCAGTCGATTGAGCGGTAGTAATCGAGCGCCTCGTCGGCCCCCTGGTACCCGGAGTGCATCAGCAGGAACTCCAGCCACTCGAAGATCACGAACTCCGCGGCGTAGGTCTCTGGCAGCGTTTCGAGATAGGGCTTCTCCTGGGCCTCGCCGCCGAGGAACGGCAGCAGTTCGCGGTACAGTCCGGAGCGGAAGGAACTCCCCGCGAGCACCTCTTCATCGGAGTCGTCAAGCCCCATGTCGAGGTCCGTCGGGTCGGGGACGTCCTCGTCGCTCATCCCGTTCCCCCGCTGACGAGCCATCTTCCGTAGCTCGTCGAGGTCGTAGTCGCGCGGGTTGATGGTCATGATACTGACCCTTCAATCTACACAATCATAAATCTTGCACACCGTCAGACGGCCGTCATGCATACGTTCGCGGGCGTTTCCGTCTCGTCCGCGTTCCGTCCCCCAGTTGCGACGTTGATAATCGGGACCACATTTTTATAGTGGCTCGGGGTCGACCTGTGGATACTTCGACGATGAACCGGCAATCAGAAACCGGTCCAGCCCGCTTTTGCGTGACCAACGCGAAAGGCGGGACCGGAAAGACGACAGTTGCTATCAACGTAGCCGGTGCACTGAACGACCGCGGCCGGGATGTCCTCTTTATCGATCTCGACCCCCAGGGCAACGCCACGGAAGGCGTCGGCCTCGTCGATGCGTACGACGCCGACCCGCCGACGCTGTTCGACGCACTGACCGGCGACCCATCGGCGCTGGGTGACCTTATCTGCGAGGGCGCGGAGATGGACGTGATTCCGTCGAGCATCGATATGCTCCAGGCCGAGCACGAACTGACCATCGCGGACCTCATCGCCCGGGTCAACACCCAGGGCGGGGATATCGACCAGGCCGCGCTGGCCTCGTTCGCTATCAACATCACGCCGGAGATGGTCACGGGGTCACACGCGCTCGACACGCTCGACCGGGCGCTGGACACGCTCGATGCCGACTACGACTACGTCATCATCGACTGCCCGCCGTTCTACGGGAAACTGACCGACACCGGCATGTACGCTGCACAGAACGTCCTCATTCCCGCACTGACCGAGGCCACCTCCGAGCGGGCCATCGAACTGCTGATGGACCAGATGGCCGCGATGGAGCGCCAGACAGACGCGTCGATCAACACGCTCGGCGTCGTCGCCAACCGCGTCGAGACCACGTCCGAGGACGAGACGATGCTCGAATGGTTCAACATGGCGTTCCCGGACAGCCCCGTCTGGGAGGTCCGCAAGCGGGTCGCGCTCCAGCGCGCGTTCAGCGCCGGCCAGTCTATCTTCGCGACCGAGGAATCGTGTGACATGGCGGCTGTCTTCGAGGACATCGCCGCGGAGCTCGACGAGCAGTTCGGCTTTACCGACACAGAGGTACCAGCATGAGTGACGACGAACGCATGGACAGGGCGGAGCGCATCCGGCAGATGCGCGAGGGGAACAAGGCGGAAACTACCGACGACACCGAGGCGACGGACGAAACTTCCGCGAACGGGTCCGGTGAGCAGCCCGACACAGCAGACAAAGCGACGGAAGACACTGCGACGGAGGCAGCGGACACCGACAGCGATGACACAGCCGCCGATGTGGCGGCTGCCGATGCTGACGACAGTTCCGGCAGTGCTGACAGTGAAGAAGGCACCACCGACGCGATGGCCGCTGCACAGCGAGCGGCCGAGGCCTCCGAACAGGTGGCGAGCGGTGACGCTGACGCCACTGACGCTGCTGCCGACCAGCCGACGGACGACCTTTCGGCGTCGGCCAACCCGATGCAGGGCCCGACCGGCGTCGAACTGCCGGACCAGGAACTCATCGAGGAGGCGATGGCATCAAGCGACGCCGCCACGACCGAAGGCGGCGCTCGCGCCGCAGCGGTCGACGACGAGTCCGCCGGGACCGAAGAGATGGTTCGGGTACTCGAATTCGCGCTCGGTGACGAGTACTACTGTCTCGACATCGACTACGTCGAGGAGATCGTCAAACGCGAGACGGTCACTCGCGTTCCCAACACCGACGACTACGTCGAGGGTGTCGTCGACCTCCGGGGCCAGATCACGACCATCCTCAACCCCAAGGCGATGATGGACATCGACAGCGAGGGCACGCAGAACCTCATCGTCGTCTTCGACGCGGACGTGTTCGAGGAACAGGGCGCGATGGGCTGGATCGTCGACGAGGTCCGGCAGGTCGTCCCCGTCGCCGAGTCCGAGGTGAACACCGCCCCGGTTGACGGCGAGTACATCAACGGCGTCGTCGACCGCGACGACGAAGACGAGTTCGTGATCTGGATCGAGCCGGACGACGTGCTCGGGAACGCGACTGCCGACGGCGAAGACTGACGCTGTTCTACGGGTTTCCGGTTTTGCTACTCGCTCTCCGTCGCCCCCGCGTCGAGGTCCAGTTCCTCGCTGACGAGGTCGACGGCGTTCTCGACGGCACCCACCGTCCCCAGATAGCCCGCGCCGACGGTCGTCTTGAGCGCCAGCGCGGCCCGACCAGTGAGAATAGAGGGGCCGACCTTCGCCACGGCGTCGTCGCCGACCGAGACGAGCCACCCCGGCACGTCGAACTGGTACTGGGTGAGCCGAGGCTGGAAATCGCCGGAGCCGTTCTGCCTGTGGTCGACGAGCGTCCCGATGTTGTCGGCAGCGACGCGAGCCTCGCGGATGGCCGCCGCCGCGCTCGCTGGCACGGCCTCGCCGTCGCTGTCGACGACCCGAGCGGCGTCGCCGACGGCGAACGTCGACTCGCCCAGTCGGAGGTCCGCCCGGACGAGGGGCCGGTCGGCGTCGAGTGCCGGCGACCCCTCGATACCGCCGGTCCAGACGAACTGGTCCGTCTCCAGGTCCGAGCCGTCGGCAAGCGTTATCGAGTCGGCGTCGGCCTCGGCCACGCCCGCCCCCGTTTTGACGGTCACGCCGACATCGACCAGCGCGTCGTGGACCGCCGACTGGAATGACGCCGGGAACGACGGCGCGACCTCGGCTTCCTGTTCGAGCAGCAGGACCTCGCTGTCGCTGTCCGAGGCCATTTCGGCCAGTTCGCCGGCCACCTGGACGCCCGACAGGCCCGCGCCGCCGACGACCACGCGGTCGCCGTCGCCAAGCCCGAGGAACCGCTCGCGGATCTCGCGAGCGTCGTCAAGGCGCTTCAGCGGCGTCGCGTGCTCGCGCACGCCCGGAAGACCGTAGAAGGCTGTTCGCGCGCCGAGACACACCGCACCAACGTCGTAGGACAGCGTCTCCGAGCCGTCGAGCGTCGCCGTCCCCTCGTCGGGGTCTACGTCCGTGACCGTCGCCTGTCGGATCTCGCAATCGAGGACGGCGTCGAGGTCGACAGTGATTTCCTCGGCCAGCGACGGCCGCCGGACGACCCGGTGGAGTTCGTGCTGGACGAGGTGTTCGGCCTGCTCGTCGACGACGACCAGCGAGACGCTGTCGGGGAGGGTCTGTTCGAGCTTCCTGGCGAGCGTGAGCCCGGCGTATCCGGCTCCGAGAACGACGACGCGCATTGTATCGCCCGATTAGGACGGCGTCCGGTTAATCCTGTGCACGGGCGATAGCTGACCGCCTTTGATCAGCTCAGAACAGCGCCTTGTCTTCGCTGAGAACCTGCGCGGGACCGCCGACATCCCAGACGCGGGTGTCGACGCCGCAGTCGGCGACCACATTTTCGACGCGGTCGACGTACTTCTCGGTCGTGTTGATGTAGACGCTCGCGCCGGTGTCGACGGAGAAGTACACCGGCACGTCCTCTGCGTTCCGGAGTTCCCGGACGGCGTTGAATATCTCGATGGTGCGGGGCTGCCAGTACACCCAGCCGGCGGGGCCGGTCATCGTCGCGGCAGCCAGCGAGAGCGAATCCTTCTCGGCGAGGTCGAAGACGGCGTCGAAATCAGCCTCGTACAGCGCGTCGCGCATGTCCGAAATCTGGCCGTGGATGTGGGCCATCCGCGACTCGAACATGTGGCTCTGTGCGGCCTCCTTGTGGGCTTCCTCTGTTTCCTTGTAGGATGGGACCATGCCGGCAACGATTCGCAGGTCGTCTTCGAGGTCCGTCTCGATGCGCTCGCTGCGGCAGTCTTTGTCGTTCATCCCGGTCCGGAGGTGGGAGAACGCGCCCGTCACCGCGCGCGCGGCCGAGGAGGAACCGCGGCGCGCGACCGTCGAAATTTCGGGTCGCGTCATGTCGAGACCCGCCGCCTCAACGAGGGCCATCGCCGCGGCGGCAAAGCCCGACGAGGAGGAGCCAAAGCCGATGTTCGTCGGGAAGTTGTTCGCCGACTCGAAGCGCACGCCGTGGTCGATGCCCGCGAGGTCTCGGACGTGGTCCACGACGGCGTCGATGCGCTCGGCCCCGCGGCCGGTGACCTCCTCGCCGTCGATGACGTACACGTCTTCCTCGCGGTCCGGGTCGAAGGCGGCCGTCGTCTTCGAGTGGCTCGGCGCGGTACAGACGGAGATGCTGTCGTGGTACGGCAGTCGCAGTTCCTCGTCACGCATCCCGTGGTACTTGACCAGCCCCTGAATCGGATGTGCCTTCGCGGTCGCTTTCATACCTCACCCTTCCGGGCCGGTCACTTTGCTATTGCGAACCGCCGTCGGTATCTCGGTGACGAACCGCCGAGCCGAACGAGCGTGTCGGCGGCGTCAGTACTCGGGGTTCTCCTCGCGGATGCCCTCGCGCTTGTTGACGAGGCGGGCGAGCGTGAACAGCGCGTCCGAGAGCCGGTTCAGGTAGATGATGGCCGTCTCGTTGACGCCGGCCTCCTCGGCGGCGAAGGAGACACAGCGGCGCTCGGCGCGCCGGCAGACCGCGCGTGCGTGGTGAAGCTTCGCCCCTGGCTCCGACCCGGAGGGAAGGATGAACGACTCCAGCGGGTCCAGTTCCGCGTCGGCCTCGTCGATGAGGTCTTCGAGCGTCTCGACGTGGGACTCCTGTATCCGCGGGTCGTCCTCCTCCGGGCTGGGGTTGGCGAAGTCGGCCTGGACGATGTGGAGGTGGTTCTGAATCACCCGGAGCTTCTCGTCGATGTCGTCGTGCCCGGTCGGCCTGACGACGCCGACCAGCGCGTTCACCTCGTCGACGGTGCCGTAGGCTTCGATGCGGCGGCTGTCCTTCGACACCCGCTCCATGTTCCGGAGGTCCGTCTGGCCCTGGTCGCCGCGGCCGGTATAAATGGTCATACGATATGCTGGCACTGCCAGCGTCTTATAAGCGTGGGCGAATCGTTTGGGAGCGAGAGCGGCCGAGTCAGGACTCTGCCAGCAGCGTCAAAGCCGACGGCGGACTTCCGAGAGCGCGGCCGGCGAGATATCCAGTTCGGCAAACAGCGATTTGCGCTCATCGCTGTCCCCGTGGCCGGCGACGAAGCCGTTGAGTCTGGCGGCGACCGTCGAATCGACGAACGCGTCGCCATAGCGGTCTTCGAGTTCGTCTGCGACCACCGGCGTCGAGCGGAGTTCGTACTTCTGGTGGTAGTCCTCAGCCAGGTAGAACCGGTCGAGGGTTTCGATGGCCGTCTCGACGGATTTTCCCGTCCGCGATTCGAGTTCCTCCCGCGTCCGCTGTGCGATCTCGCGCTGACGGTCGTCGTGGGCCAGCACCACGCCGCGATATTGGCGCTTGCGGGGGGCCGAGAACGGACTGTGATTGCTCCAGAACACGTCGAGTAGGGCCTCGTAGCTCAGCATGTCGGGGTCGTACTCGATCTGGACGACTTCGGTGTGGTCGCCCAGCGAGTAGTAGCTTGGGTCCGGTTCGGTTCCGCCGGCGTAGCCAACACGGGTCCGGACCACGCCTGCCATCGCGCCAAAGCGGGCGTCCGGCCCCCAGAAACAGCCCATACCGAACGTCGCCGTTTCCGTCGCCGACGGCGGCGGGGTCTCGGCATCGACGGCCAGTTCCGTGGGATGGGTCGGTTCGTACGCGCTCGGATTCATACTGGGAAACAGGCGTCCCAGCGGTTTGCCCCCTTCGACACCCGGGCTGAACCGGGAAATTCAACTGTACCCCCGCGGAAACTACTCGATATGGGCCTCGAACTCGAACACTACTGTCCCGAATGCGAAGAGTACCGCGATTTCTGGAAGGTCGCGAGCACGACGATGCACCTGGGGACCAAGGTCAAGTGGCACTGCCCGGAGTGTGACTACGGGTTCGTCCGCATCAACGGCGAAGTCGACACCGGCCAGGCGGCATAGCTCTCCGGAGCGGTATAGAGACCTCTTAGCAGTCGTTTTACACCGGCCCCGAGAGGTATCTGTCACCGATGAGTCTCGACCCGGACGGTGCAGGGAACGCGACCGTCGAGCGGACGCAGCCCTCCCACGACCTGTCGATGACCGTGGTGGAGTACACCGACGAACCGGACCGCTGTACCGTGTCGCCGCGTGGGCTCTCCGGCGTCGCCAAGCTGTCGACGTGGCTCACCGTCGACAGGTCGGTCGTCGTCGACTTGGATACGATGCGGTGACCGAGAGTTTTTACCGGGGAACCACGGATCTAGAACCGATGAGCATCGAGGTCCTACTGGTAGACGAGGACGTAGACGTTCTGGAGATCGTCGGGACGTTTCTGGGACAGGAAGACGGGTTCGAGATCACGACGGAGGCCGATCCCGAGGCGGCGCTGGACCTGGCAACCGAGAGCGAGTTCGACGCAGTCGTCAGCGACTACAAGATGCCCCGGCTCGACGGGATGGAGCTGTGTGCCGCGCTCCGGGACAACGGCGTCGACATCCCGTTCCTGCTGTTTACGGCCCGTGAACACGATGACGTGGCAGATGCCGCCGCGGACCACGGCGTCACCGCTGTCGTCCAGAAAGGCACCGGCACGGAGCAGTACGGCGTGCTCGCCGACCGGATCCGCGACGCGATCTAGGTATCGACCCGAGGCAGTTCCAGCGTGACGACTGTCCCGCCGTCCGGACCGCTGTCGAACTCGACGGTGCCGCCGTAGGTTTCGGTCACCCAGACGACCAGCCACAGGCCGAGTCCGGTCCCGTGGCGCAGTTGTGTGATCGGTTCGTCGCCGGTCACCACGTCGAGTTCGTGCTGTGGAATCCCCGGCCCGTCGTCAGCGACAGTGATCGAGACGGTTCGTCGGTCCGCCCGGACATCGATGCGGACAGACGGGTCGTCGCCGGCGTGTTCGAGACTGTTTTCGAGGAGTTCACCGAGGATTCGATGGAGTCGCCCGTCGCCGGCTGTGACCGGCGTCTCCGGGAGGTCCGTTTCGATCTGACCAGCGCGGTCGTCGCGATACGAGGACACGATATCCGAGACGACGGCGTGTACGTCGACCGGGTCCGTGCCGTACTGGTCGCGACGCACGGACCGCTCCATGTCTCGTGCGCGCTCGCTGAGCGACGCCATCTCCTCGGCCTTCCGCTGGAGCCGGTCGAGAATCGAGAGGCGGTCCGAGTCGTCGATGCGCTCCTCCAGCGCGTCGGCCATCCCGAGGACGACGGTCAGGTCGTTCCGGAGGTTGTGCCGGAGGACGCGGTTGAGCAGTTTCAGTCGGCGCTCGCGCTCGCGCTGCTCAGTGATGTCGGTGTAGATGCCGAACCCGCGGACGCTGTCGCCGTCCCGGCTGTACGGCACGCCCCGGAAGAGGAAATCACGGAACCCCGTCTCGGTCATCAGTCGGAGTTCGGTCTGGAACGGGTCGCCGTCCGCCTGTCGGTCGTCGAACTGGGGCAGTTCGTCGTGCGTCGTGTCCGGCGGCCGGAGGAGGTCGGAGAGCGGGCTGTCCACGGCCGTGTCTCGGCCGTAGCCGAACACCTCCGAGAAGGCCGGATTGACCGATCTGACGACCGACTCGTCAGCGACAGTCTCCGTCTCGATGACGGCGTCCGGAAGGGTGTTGAACAGGTACGAGAACCGGTCGCGCTCGTCTTCCAGCTCCGCCCGCGCCTGCTTGAGGTCGGTCAGGTCCCGGACGACGCCGACGGTGCCGCGGAACTGGTCCGCGTCGAGCAGCGACACCTCGATTTCGGCCGGGCGCTGCTCCCCGGCGGCTGTCTCCAGCGTCGTTTCCAACTGGACCGCGCCGGCTCCGCCCTGCCGGCAGAGGTCGCCGATACGACGGGCGAACTCGTCGATAGCGTCCTGATCGAGGGCAATGCGCGGATGCTGGCCCAGAAGCGCCTCCTGCTCGTACCCGAGCCACTCCGCGAGCGGTTCGGTGACCAGCTGGAACCGCCCTTCGTCATCGAGGACGTACATCATATCGCGGACGTTCTCAACGACCGATTCGTACCGTAACAGGCTCCGTTCACGCTCGACGCGGTCGAACGCGGCGGCCGCGTTGGACGCGAGAATCTTCCCGACGGAGACGTCCGACTCGGTGAACTCGTGGCCCTGTCGCGCCCCGATGCTCACGACCCCGTGGTCACCCATCGGGAGGTACATCACCGCCGTCAGCACGTCAGAGTCGTAGTTGTCGATCCGCTCGAACTCGTCAACGACCAGCGGCTCGTCGCGCCGGAACGCGTCGCCAGGGAACCCCTCGTCGGCGTCGTACACCGGTCGTTCCGGGACTTTGTCGCTGGCGGCTGCCGGTCTGAGTGTGTCCGTCTCTTCGTCGTATAGCCTGACGAGCGAGTGGTCGAACCCGAGGTCCGATTCGGTCGCCGCAATGACTGTTTCGGCGACCTCCTGGGGCGTCTGGGCCTGCATAAGCGAGCGGGTCGTATCCAGCAGTCCGGACAGCGCCTCGTCGCGCCGCTTCTGTTCGGTGATATCTCGGATGACGCCCGCGGTCCCGGCGAACCGCCCGTCGTCGTCGTACAGCAGCGTCATGTGGTCTTCCGCGGGAAACTCGCTCCCCGAGGCCTGCTGGATCACCAATTCGAACGACTCCTCGTCGTCGCGGTCCTCGAATATCATCTCCTGGACGATGGATTCGGCGCGCTCGACGACGGCATTGTTCTTGATGGAGCCGGTGTACGAGCCGAGCAGCTCCGCCTCGGAGTAGCCCGTAAGGTCGGTCATCGCCTGATTGACGAACTCGAAATACCCCTCCGAGTCGAGCGCGTACACGCCGTCGTCGACCGCTTCGATGATGTTCTCGTACCGGTCGAGTTCGTCCTCGCGGTGGCGTCGTTCGAGTTCGCGGTTCACCCACTCGACCAGCAGTTCGAGGAATGCCCGCTCCGAGTCCGAGAACGCTTCCGTGCGCGGATCGCTGTCGGCGAAACACAGCGTCCCGTAGGTCGTCCCGTTGACGCTGATCTCGCTCCCGATGTAGCAGGCAATCCCGGTTTCCCGTGCGAGTTCCGGGCCGCCCTCTACCTCAGTAGCATCAGGGATATCGTACAGATCGCCGGTCTCGATGACCCGGTCGCAGTAGGTGTCCTCGACCGGGGTCGTGGTCCCGGGCTCGAACAGGGAGTGCTCGCCGACCATCACCGCGATCTCGTGGGTCCCGTCCGCGATCCGGTTCAGAAAGCCAAGCGACACGCCGAGCCGCTGGCATCCGATGTCGAGGACCCGTTCGATCGTTTCGGTCTCGGTGAGCCCCTCTTCGGTTGCCAGCTGTGCTAGCTCACGCAGCGCCGCGTTGTTCGTCTGTAGCTTGCGCTCCGTGCGATCAGCGGTACCGCCGGCACTCGCAACGCGGGAACCAGTCTGCGCCGACGGTATCGAATTCTCGGATGCAGTCGTCGGTAGCGACTGCGAGTCCTCGCCACGCGTGTCGGCCGCGGCCAGGATAGCAGACACGCGGTCGACCAGATCCACGTCGCTCCGGGGGACGTACTCAGTGGCGTCCAGCTGTGTCGCCCGCGCGGCGACGACGCCGTCGGGTTCGGTCGTGGTGAGGACGACCGGGACCGCGTCCGCTTCCTCGCGTATCGCCGCCAGCACGTCCAGGCCGGTTTCCGTTCCCGGCAGGTGCTGTTCACAGACGACGGCCTCGTAGGCGTGGTCGGCCAGTTCCGACAGCGCGCCCGTCGCGGTGGTGACTGTTGTGACCGATGCATCAGGTGGGGCTGTGTCCGCGTCCTCGTCGGCAGGACCTACGTACAACAAATGCGGCGTATCGGACATAGCGTTCCGTTGTAACTGCTATACAACGGGGTGCCATATACGCTCGGGCGGAAGTATCAAATATCGAAACGAGCGGCTACGTGTCGTCAAGCGCCTGCCAGGAGAGTCGCGGACTCCGGGCTGCGGTCACCTGATCGATGCGTTTCGCCGCCGGACGCGACGGCGCGTCCGCCAGTTCGGCATCCGAATCGCCGGCCACGGCGTTGAACGCGGCCGCGAGCTGGTCCAGCGAGCGTTTGGTCTCGCCTTCCGTCGGCTCGGTCATCAGCGCCTCGTCGACGATCTCGGGCCACTTCGTCGTCGGCGGGTGGACGCCGTAGTCGAGCATCCGTTTGGCCGCGTCGGCGGCGTCCTGCTCGCCCGCGCTGGCGACGAACTCGTGGTGGAACGGGCCGAAGGGCACCTCGTACTCTATCTGCTCGGCGAGGTAGTTCGCGTTCAGGACGGCCTTCGCGCTGGCGTCGCTGAGGCCCTCGTCGCCGAGCCTGGCGATATAGGCGAAGGTCTTGACGAGCACCGGCCAGTTGCCGTAGAAACCATGGACCTTCCCGATGGAGTTGTCCGGCTCGTAGTGTTCGTAGTTACCGCCCGATTCTCTGACGTGTGGGTTCGGGAGGAACTGGGCCAGTTCCTCGCGGACACCGACCGGGCCGGCCCCGGGGCCGCCGCCGCCGTGGGGCGTCGCGAACGTCTTGTGGACGTTGTAGTGCATCACGTCGAAGCCCATGTCGCCGGGGCGAGCCCGCCCGAGCAGGGCGTTGAGGTTCGCGCCGTCGTAGTACAGCAGGCCGCCGGCGTCGTGGACGATATCGGCGATGTGCTCGATGTCGCGCTCGAACAGCCCCAGCGTGTTGGGGTTCGTGAGCATGAGTGCGGCGGTGTCGTCGCCGACGGCCGCCTCCAGCGCCTCGATGTCGACGCGGCCGTCGTCGCCGCTCGGCAGTTCCACGACCTCGTAGCCGGCCATCGCCGCTGTGGCGAAGTTCGTCCCATGCGCCGAGTCCGGGATGACGACCTCCCGGCGCTCGTCGTCGTTGTGCTCGTGGTAGGCTTTCGCGATCTGGATCCCGGTGAACTCTCCGGCCGCGCCGGCCGGCGGCTGCAGCGTCACGGCGTCCATACCGCCGATGCGGCCGAGGTAGTCCTGCAGGCGGTGACACAGCGCCAGCGTCCCCTGGACCGTCGAATCGGGCCGGTCCGGGTGGATGGCGGCGTCCGCCAGTGCGGCCACGTCCTCGGTGAAGGAGGGGTTGTACTTCATCGTACACGAGCCAAGCGGGAACGGCCCGCTCTCGACGCCGTAGTTCATCTGCGAGAGGCGCGTGTAATGCCGGGCCAGTTCCGGCTCGGCCGGATCCGGCAGGGACAGGGAGTTCCGCGTCAGGTCGTCGGGTAGCGGCGAGTCCTCGATCTCGACCGTTTCGCTCGCTTTCTCCGAGAGCAGCGGCTCGTAGCGGTCGTCGCTGTCGTCGGTCCAGCGGGCCTGGTCGTACTTCACGCGAGACACCTCCGTGTCGAGCGTGAAGCTCGTGGGACGCGGTTTGTCCCACGGTGTTTCGCCGAGTATCGCGAGGCGAAGAGACACCTCCGTGTCGAGCGTGAAGCTCGTGGGACGTGGTTTGTCCCACGGTGTTTCACCGAGTATCGCGAGGCGAGTGTCATTTCGCCACCTCCCGGAACGCCGCGACGAACTCGGCTTCGGCCTCGGCGGTCGTCTCGGTCGCACACACCTGCACCAGGTGGTCGTCGACCGCGTGGACCGCGAAGCCCTCGCCTGCGAGGTCCCCGACGACGGCGCTGGCCGGCTGGTCCGTGCGGGCGAGGAACTCCCGGAAGTGGTGGCGGTCGTGGACCGGCGCTTTCACGCCGACGATATCATCGAGGCGGGCGGCGAGGTCGCTGGCGCGGGCCACACACTCCTCGGCGAGGTCGACCAGCCCGTCCGGGCCGAGCCACGCAGCGTGTATCGCGGTCCTGAGCGCGACCCACGCCTGATTCGTACAGATGTTGGAGGTGGCCCGCTCCTTGCGGATGTGCTGCTCTCGCGTCTGGAGCGTCAGCGTGTACGCGCGGCGGCCGGCGGCGTCCTCGCTGGCCCCGACCAGTCGACCGGGGACCTGCCGCAGGTACTCCTCGCGGGTGACGAACATTCCGAGGCCGAAGCCGTAGGCGGTGCCGGTCCCCAGCGACGCGGCGTCGCCGACGACCACGTCCGCGCCCACGTCGGCCGGGCGCTCCAGCAGCGACAGCGCAATCGGGTCCGAACCGAGGCAGAACAGCGCGTCGTGGTTGTCCGCGAGGTCACCGATGGCCCCGAGGCGTTCCTCGATGACGCCCCGGACCGTCGGCGTCTCGGCGTACACCATCGCGGTGTCGTCGTCCACCAGTTCGGACAGCGCCGCCACGTCGACGACGCCGTCAGTCATCGGATACGCTTCGACCGTGAGGTCCGGTCCCTCGGCGTAGTTCGACAGCACGGCGCGTTTGCCCTCCCGGAGGTGTTCGGGAACCAGAATCCGGTCACCCGAGACCGAGCGCACGCGCTGGGAGAGCGTCGCCGCCTCGCCCAGTGCCGTCGCGTCGTCGTACATCGAGCAGTTGGCGATGTCCAGTCCCGTGAGTTCGACCACTATCGACTGGAACTCGAAGAGGGCCTGGAGGAATCCCTGTGCGACCTCGGGCTGGTACTGTGTGTAGGAGGTCAGGAACTCCGAGCGGCCGGCGAGATCCTCGACGACGCTCGGGACGTAATGGTCGTAGTGGCCGCGGCCCAGAAACTCGGTGAGGTCGGCGTTGCGGCCCAGGAGGCCGGCGACTTCCCGGCGCGCCGCCCGCTCGCTCCGGGCGTCGATACCGAACTCGCCGTCGAAAGCGACGGACTCGGGGACGTCGAACAGCGAGTCGAGGTCGTCGACCCCGACTGCATCGAGCATCGCCGCGGTCTCTGCGGCCGTCTGCGGTGCGTACGGACTGCCTGTCGCGTGTGAGTCACTATCGCTCATATGAGGACCACCCAGTAGCGCCGGGGTGACATGATAGCGGCAGCTAACGACCGTGTCCACATTAGGTTACTCCTTTCACCCCTGCAAGGGGCCACTGCCACCGGGGGTTACTCGATCTGGTCGCGGTACGCGGCGGGTGAGAGCAGGTCGTCGATCTCGCTCTCGTCGGCTATCTCGACCTCGAGCATCCAGCCCTCGCCGAAGGGGTCTTCGTTCAGCAGCTCCGGTTCGTCGCGGAGCTTGTCGTTGACTGCCGTGACGGTGCCGGAAACGGGGGCGTACACGTCGGACACAGCCTTGATCGACTCCACCACGCCGAAGTCATCGCCTGCGGTCAGCTCCGCCCCTTCCTCGGGCAGTTCGACGAACACCACGTCGCCGAGTTCGTCCTGTGCGAACTCGGTGATGCCGACCTCGGCAGTGTCGCCGGAGACGCGCACCCATTCGTGTGACTCCAGATATCGCAGGTCGTCGGGAACGTCGAAGCTCATCTATCGAGGAATGGCGTGCTCCTGGTACGTGCTTTCTTCGGTTCGCCGCGGACGACCACGCGGACGGATTCGCCTGGTTCGGCATAGGCCGCTGGGACGTATGCGAGGGCTATCGGTGCCCCAAGCGTCGGACTCATCGTCCCGCTGGTAACGTGACCGAGCGGCTCCCCGTCCGGCGTCGTCACGTCGTACCCGTGGCGTGGGACCCCACGGTCGACGAGTTCGATGCCGACGAGCTTCTCTTCGGGACCTTCCGCGGCGATGCCCTCCAAGGCATCCCGACCAGTGAACTCCGTATCGAGCTTGACGGTCCAGCCGATACCGGCCTCGTAGGGCGTTCTTGGCTCGTCGACCGGATGGAACTCCTGGCCCGAGAGCAGAAACCCCATCTCCAGACGGAGGGTGTCGCGCGCGCCCAGTCCGCAGGGCTGGCACTCCAGCGCGCCCCAGACCGCTTCGGCCTCGTCCCACGGGCAGAGGATCTCGAAGCCGCGTTCGCCCGTGTAGCCGGTCCGGGCGATCAGCGAGTCGACGCCGGCGACAGCCCCGTCAGTCACCTCAAACCGCGAGAGCGAGGTGAAATCGGCGTCTGTCTCGGCCGCCAGCAGCTCCGGGGCCTCGGGACCCTGGACGGCGAGCATCGCGTACTCCTCGGTCCGGTTCGTCACGGTCGCGTCCAGCCCCCGTTCGTCCCGTGCCGTGAGCCATCGTTCGGTCATCTCCCCGTCGTGCCCGGCGTTCGGGATAACCAGGAACTCATCGGCCGCGTCCGCGGGTAGT
The DNA here is from genome assembly GCF_055271655.1 of Haloarcula sp. HT12. Taxonomy (NCBI): domain Archaea; kingdom Methanobacteriati; phylum Methanobacteriota; class Halobacteria; order Halobacteriales; family Haloarculaceae; genus Haloarcula; species Haloarcula sp. HT12. The sequence goes on along the minus strand of NZ_JBUXKW010000005.1, from coordinate 400,945 downwards.
CGGTAGACAACAGTGTCGTCCAGCATGATCCCGCCCTCGTCGGTAATGGCCGCGTACTGGGCCTCTCCCGGGTCCAGCACCGTCACGTCGTTGGTAGTCAGCCGCTGTGTCAGCGTCGCCGCATCCGGACCGTCGACGGTTATCTGGCCCATGTGCGAAACGTCGAACTTCCCGACCTCGCTCCGGACTGCCTCGTGTTCTGTGCGGATCGACTCGAACTCGACTGGCATCTCCCACCCGCCGAAATCGGTAAACGAAGCGCCGGCACGTTCGTGCATTGCCGAGAGCGGTGGTGACCGCAGTGACATACGCCGACATCTCGTACCGCGTGGTCTTACCGTTTGGCCCTTCGACGCTTGCGGACCACTGATAAATCATATACGACGATATCAAATCGGTGTTGGGCGAACCGAGGTACCGAGACTGGACACAAAAACGAGTCGCCCGATCCGTTACTCCTCTCGCGCCAGCGGGAACGTGAGTTCGACTCGTGTTCCGCCGTCAGAGTCTTCGGCCAGCGTCACGGCTCCGCCGAGGCGTCGGACAAGCCACGTGACCGCCCACATCCCGAGGCCGCGACTGTGTGCTACCGGTCCCTCCGTCTCCGACGCCACGACCTTTCGCTCCATGTCGGAGATACCGGAGCCGTCGGTATCGACCCTGACTGTCACCTGACCTGTCGGCGTCTTTTCGGCCGCGAGTTCGATAGTCGGGGCGGATCGGTCGCTGTATTCCAGTGCGTTCTCGACGAGGATCTCGAAGATCAGGTCGAGGGCCATCCTGTCGCCCGATATCTCCGCGTCGGTGGGTTCCACTTTAATGGTGGCCCCAGGATGCTGTTCTGTGAGATCGTCCCGGACATCGGTGAGGACCTTCCGGAGGTGGACTGTGCCACTGCGGGGGTCACGCTCGATGACGCGGTCGAACGTCCGTGCTCGCTCGGCCAGCGAATCGAGTTCCGCCGACGCGCTGTCGATTCTGTCGATGTGTCCTCTGGCAACGTCAAGGGAGAAATCGGGCGAGCTGAGCGCTTCTTTGAGGAGTCTCGCATTGCCTCGGATCACGGTCAACTTGTTTCGGATGTTGTGTCGGAGGATCCGACTCATGACCATTATTCGCTGTTCTCGCTCCTTGTCCCGGGTGATGTCTCGAACGATCCCCCGTAGTTTCGGGGTCCCGTCACGGACGGTTTTTTCGGCCCGGAGTCGGAACCAGCGCTCGGTTTCATCCGCAATCTGGCGGCGTGCTTCCAGCTCCATCGGTTCGCCGGTTTCGCGACAGGCCTCGATTGCGTCGCGGAGGGCTGGCCTATCGTCGGGGTGGTACTGCTCGAGGGCCTCCTCAAGCGTCGGATTGTACTGTGCCATGCCGTAGAGACGCCGCATCCCGGTGGTTCCCTCAATCAGACCAGTCTCCAGATCGAGTTCCCAGCCGCCAACGTCGGCCAGCGTCTCAGTCCCGACGAGCCACTCCAGTTGCTCCTCCCGCTGTTTCAATCTCGTTGCGTCGTCCAGGCCGACGACGACACGCTCGACAGTCCCGTCATCACCCAGTATCGGCGCGGCGTTACTCGAGAGCCACCGTTCAGTCCCGTCAGCGAGCTCTATCCAGTGTTCAAACCCGAACACTGGTTCGCCGGATTCGAACACCCGCGCAACCGGATGTTCCGCCTCGGGGATCGGGGTCCCGTCCTCGTAGGAGATATTCCACTCCGGCTGGTCGTACCGTCTTCCAGTGATCTGATCGTGTTCGAGGCCGAGCAGGTCTTCGGCGCGGTCGTTGGCCAGTAAGATCTCGCCTGATGACTCTACCACGACGAGCCCGACCGGGCTGATCTCGAACACCCGCTCGATGAGGGCTTGCTTCTCCGCACGCTGCTTTCGCTGTGTGATATCCTCGGCCAGCCATAGCACGCGCTCCGTCTCGTCGCCACCAACTGGCGTGACACGGGCCTCGAAGTACCTGTCCCCGTGGTCGAGTGAGAGCTGGTACTCCATCCGCTGTTGTTCACCGGTCTGTAAGGCGTCCACGATGACTGTGTAAAACCGGTCCGCCTGTGCCGTGGAGAAGATATCCCAGAGGTCCGTTCCCAGCAGCGTTTCCGGCCGTTTGAAGAATAGTGCGCCGTTGTGGGCGTTGTGGATGACATCCACGAAGACGCCGTCGGCGTCAAGTACGACTGCTGGGTCGGAAATTATCTCGCAAAGCCCGTTTAGCACGTCTTGATCCGGTGGCGATTCCCTACTCATGGTCCCACATATCGAATGGTTGTAGCCGGTCGATTCTATCTGGAAAGACTATCCGAAAAATGAGCAAGGAACCCTCGTAAGTGTTGCGTAGTCTCGTTTGCTATAGCGAATGCTGATTTATGACGTGAAACGGCACGCATAAGCGGGCCGGGCGGGGAATGGGGCGCATGGAGCTGTTTCGTCGGATATTCGGGGAGATAGATTCGCGCCGTCGCGTCGGACTGTTCGTTGATGGGCCGAACGTGCTCAGGTCGGAGTTCGACGTCGACCTCGACGAGGTCCGCGACATCGCGGCCGAATACGGCCCGCTGGCGATCACGCGCCTCTACGTCGATCAGAACGCCTCGCCGGGGCTCATTCAGGCTGCCGAAGCCCGCGGGTTCGAGGTCCGAACCACCAGCGGTGACGTGGACGTGCGCCTCGCCGTTGACGCGACGGATGCCGTCGTCTCCGGACGGATCGACGTGCTGGTCGTCGCCTCGCGGGACACGGACTTCAAACCGGCGCTGGAGGTAGCTGCCCGAGAGGGTGTCAGAACGGTCGCCGTCGCGCCGGGGGAGTACGGCCGCTCCGACGCGTTGCGGAACGCGGCCGAGGACGCAGTGACGCTCTGAGACCGCCAGGACGCCAACTGTTTTTTCGACCAGTGCCATTGGTCGCGTATGGATATTGACGACACGCCGGTACTGGACAACCATCTCCACCTCGACCCGGTCAACGGCCGGAACGTCGAGGCGGCCGAGGAGTTCGCCGACCACGGTGGGACACACCTGCTGGTGCTCAACAAGCCGTCCTGGCATCTCGCCGAAAAGGCGACGGAGGAAGCGACGTTCCGTGAGGTGTTCGATCTCACCGTCGACGCCGCCACAGCAGCGTCGGACGTACTGGACGGTCGCGCCTGGCCCGTCCTCGGGGTCCATCCCGCGCTGATTTCGAAACTGGTCGGCGAGGGCTACACGCCGCCGGAAGCGCGGGATATCATGCAGACCGGCCTCGATGTGGCGGCGGAGTACGTCGCCGACGGCACGGCGCTGGCGATGAAGTCCGGCCGACCGCACTACGACGTGGACGACGCCGTCTGGGAGGCCTCGAACGAAGTGATGTGCCACGGGTTCGAACGCGCCGCCGACGTGGGCTGTGCGATACAGCTCCACACCGAGGGCGGCGAAGACTTCGAAGACGTTGCGCAGTGGGCCGAACAGCGCGGTCTCGACCGGACACAGGTCGTCAAACACTACTCCGGCGGTCGGCTCCGCGGCCCGGTCAAGTCAGTGCTTGCAGACAAGAACGAACTGGAGATCGCGGTCGAGTCCGACGAGCCGTTCCTGATGGAGACGGATTACATCGACGATCCGGACCGCCCGGGGGCGGTGCTTGGGCCGAAAACGGTGCCACGGCGCGTCCGCTGGCTGCTGGAACACGGACACGAGGACGCGATACGGACGGCACACGTCGAGACGCCGGCAACAGTGTACGGCATCGACACCGAGGCGACGCTGGAGCGGTAAACGGCGACGGCAAAAGCGGGTCCGGCGGTTATCCGAACTTACCGGTGATGTAGTCCTCGACGCGCTGGCTGTCGGGGTTCTCGAAGATCTTGTCGGTATTGTCGAACTCGACCAGCTCGCCGCCGGTGAGGAAAACGGCCGTCTTGTCGGAGATGCGGGCCGCCTGCTGCATGTTGTGGGTGACGATAACGACAGTGAACTCCTCGGCCAGTTCCTCGATGAGGTCCTCGATCTTCGAGGTGGCAATCGGGTCGAGCGCCGAGGCCGGCTCGTCCATCAGGATCACGTCCGGGTCGACGGCGATGGCCCGGGCGATGCAGAGCCGCTGTTGCTGGCCGCCCGAGAGGTCCAGCGCGCTCTTGTCCAGTTGGTCCTTGACCTCCTCCCACAGTGCGGCGCGCTTGAGCGCCGTCTCGACCTTCTCGTCTATGTTTTCCGTCTGGTCCTGAATCCGGAGGCCGTACGCGACGTTGTCGTAGATGGTCTTGGGGAAGGGGTTCGGGTGCTGGAACACCATCCCGATGCGCCGCCGCAGCGCCACTGGGTCCACGTCGGCATCGTAGACGTTCTTCCCCTCGAAGTAGAGGTCCCCCTCGACCCGCGCCGCGTCGATGAGGTCGTTCATGCGGTTGATACACCGCAGGAATGTGGACTTGCCACAGCCGGAGGGGCCGATCATGGCCGTTACCTGTTTTTCAGGGATAGCCAGGTCGATGCCCTGGAGTGCCTGGGTCTCCCCGTAGAACACGTTCAGATCGCGGGACTCGATGACTGGCTTCCCCGTCTCGCCCGCGGTCGCCTCGGTCCCCTCAACGTCGATCGACTGCTCGATGAGGGGGTCGCCGGACGGGTCCGGCGACGATGCGGCCGTTTCAGCGGTCGGTGTGGGCTCGGTACTCTCGTTGCTCGTCATCTCGTTGTCTGTCATGAATTATCCTGTTCGCTGATACCGGTTCCGGATGACAATCGCTGTCGCGTTCATCACCAGCAACACTGCAAGCAGTGTAATCACGCCGGCCGCCAGCACGCCGTGGCGGAACGCCGGGTCCAGCTCCGACGACCACGAGAAAATCTGGCGGGGCATCATACTCGCCACGTCGAAGAAGCTGTTCGGCGCGAGCCGGACCGACGCCGCTGCCCCGATCATCAGCAGCGGGGCCGTCTCGCCGATGGCCCGACCCAGCGCCAGTATCGTCCCGGTTAGAATGCCCGGCAGCGCTTCGGGGAGGACGACCTGCCGGATCGTCTGCCAGCGGGTGGCCCCCATCCCGTAGGAGGCCTGTCGGAACGAATCGGGGACGGATCGGATCGCCTCCTGAGCGGAGATGATCACGATTGGGAGTATCAACAGGCCGACGGCGAGGCCGGCGACGATGACGGATCCCTGGGGCCACTGGAGAACCCGGATGAAAAGCGCCAGTCCGAGCAGTCCGTAGACGACTGACGGAACCCCCGCGAGGTTCCCGATGTTGATCTCGATGAGCGTGACGACCCTGCCCATCAGCCCCTTCGAGGGGGCGTACTCCTCCAGGTAGATCGCCGCCCCGACACCGACCGGGAACGTGGTGAGCACGATCACGATGATCATCATCACCGAACCGACCATCGCGGGGTAGATGCCAGCATCGGCGGCCGTCCGCGAGGTCGCGCTCGTCAGGAATCCCCAGTCGAGCCAGGGGTCCGGTCCGGCGAACCCGAGCGCGCCGGTGATGACGCCGCCGACGATCACGCCCAGCACGGCGACGACCGGGAAGGCGAGTCCGCGGACGCCCTCGCCGCGACGGACCACGCCTTCCACGTAGACACCCAGCGGGAGGGCAGCGAACGTGACCAGCAGCAGCCACACGTCAGTCCCGATTCCGAGCAGCGGCCCGGCGACGACGCCAAGCACCGCGACCGCAGTCGTCACCCCGACGACGGCCAGGCCGTCACGCCGTGACTCGCGTCGCTGTTCGATAAACCAGCCTGCGGCACCGGCGACTGGGAGCACGAGCGTCAGGAGCAACATGACCCAGTCCGTGGGTACGAACGGGAGCATCATGATCGCCTCCCGGAGGCTGATCACGCGGTAGTACAGCCCGAAATCGAGCCCGAGGGCCGCGGCGGCGTCGGTGACGAACCAGTTGAATCTGGTAGGTGGTAAACCGAACACCGTGATGATCGGGGCGAGGAGCACGACCACGAGGCGTTCCAGCGCGGCCCTCGGTCGCAGTCGGCCGTGTGCGACGATCAGGCCGACAGCCACGACCAGCGAGATGAGGAGCGCGAACCATTCAAGCACGGAGAGCAGTTCGATGAACAGGACCGCAAACCCGCCTGTGAGCAGGAGGCCGACGACCGGGAGTCCGCTGGTGACGTAGGCGACTTCGCCGGCCGGTTCGTCGAGTCGGTAGTAGTAGACAGCCAGTGCAGCCAGCGGCACCAGCACGGTGGCGGCGTAGGTCGCCAGCCACCCCGCGTCGGCGGAAAAGGGCCGAAACGCGTCGTTGGCGACGAACAGCAGGAGGAGCAGGACGGAGACGAGTCCGAAGGCGGTCGCTGCGAGACAGGTCGCCTCGAAAGCGCTCCCACGCAGATGATTGACGTCGCTTTGCTCCCCGTGCCAGCCTGTTTCCGGTTCTCGTGTTGCCATCAGTTCAGTCCCCCAGTGGTCATTCGTACTCCTCCCGGTAGCGCGCCGCGATTCGGTTGCTCAGCAGGTTCAGCAGGAACGTGATGACGAACAGCGTCAGGCCGATAGCGAAGAGGCTGGTAAAGCCCAGTTGACTGACGCTGTCGGCGCTGTTGATCTGGACCATCGCCGCCGTCATCGGCTGGTACCCCTGGAAGAGGTTCGCCAGCGGGTCCGAGAGGTTCAGCATCCGGGGCCGACTACCGGCCGCGACGACGACGATCATCGTCTCGCCGATGGCACGCGACAGGGCGAGGATGAACGACGAGAAGATGCCCGACGCCGCCGCGGGGACGACGATGCCGGTCGTCACCTCGAACTTCGTCGCGCCCATCCCGTAGCCGGCCTGTCGCAGCGAGTCCGGGACGGCGCTCATCGCGTCCTCGCTCAGACTGGAGACCATCGGGATGATCATGATCCCGACCATGATGGAGGCGCTGAGGATGTTGAACGTGTTGACCGGGAGGCCGATGGTCTGGAGGAACGGCGTCACGTACACGAGCGCGAAGATACCGTAGACGACCGTCGGGATACCCGCCAGGATCTCCAGCCCCGGCTTCAGAACCGAGCGCATCTGCTCGCTGGCGTATTCGCTGAGATAGACTGCCGCCGCGACGCCCGTCGGGAGCGCGATGACAGCGGAGATCACCGTGACCAGCAGCGTGCCGCTCAACAGCGGGAGCAACCCGTAGACGTTCCGACTGATGAGGAACTCCGTTCCGGTAAAGAAATCGACCGGGTTCACCAGCGTAAAGAACGTGATCGCGTCGCGTGCGAGCAACACGACGATGCTGACGGTGACGAGAATCGATGTGGCAGCACACAGGAGCAAGACGTACCGATACATGCGCTCGCGTGCTGCACGCCCGCTCGGTCTGGACGTGATATCCGGCCCGGGCGTCTCGGTACTCATTGTGTTGTCTCTCGTAATTTCCCCATGTAAGTAAACCGATTCTGTACCGTGTTAGCCGGCAATCTCGTCCAGCTTTTCGAGGTTCTCGTCGCGCTGGGCTGTGCTCGAAGGGACGTACCCGATATTCTGGACCACATCGGTTTCGGCCTGTTCGAGATAGAAGCGAATGAACTCGTAGACCGCCTCCTTCTGGAGGGCTGATTCGGACACGTAAATGAACAGCGGCCGGGCCAGCGGGTACGAACCGTCCTTTGCGTTTGCCAGGCTCGGAGGCGTACATTCGTCGTCCTCTTCAGCCTTGACTTCGACGGCTTTCACCGCCTCCGAGTTGGAGTTGTAGTAGGCGAAACCGAAGTACCCGATGCCGCCCTCGTTGTCACGAATCCCCTGGACGATGGTCTCGTCTTCCTCGGTCGGCTGGTATTCGGTCGTGTGTTCGGTGTCCTCGCCGACGACGTTCCCGTTGAAGTAGTCGAACGTCCCAGAGGTCGATGCCGGGCCGTAGCGTTCGATCTCCATGTCGGGCCACTCGTCGCGCACGTCCGACCAGTTCGTGACATCCCCCTCATCGCTCCAGATCTGCCGCAGTTCGTCGAAGGTCAGGCAGTCGACCCAGTCGGCGTCGTTGTTGACCGCGACGGTCAGCGCGTCACCCGCGACCTCGAACTCGACCGGTTCGACGTCGTTGCTCGAACACTGCTCGATCTCGGCGTCCGTGATGGGGCGGGACGCCCCGTTGATGTCGGAGTCGCCGGGACAGAACCAGTTCTCGAAGCCGCCACCGCTGCCCGTGGAGTCGACGGTGACGTTGACGCTTTCGTGTTCCGCCATGAACTCCTCTGCCATCGTATCAGAGATGGGGAACACGGTACTGCTGCCCTTGATAATGACCTCTCCCGAGAGCCCGTCGGAACCGCTCCCGTCGGAACCGCTCCCGCCATCGGAGCCACCGCCGTCGCCACGACTCGTGTTCTGAACGCACCCAGCCAGTGCCAGTGCCCCAACCGCACCGGAACTTGTCAGAAAACGACGGCGTGAGAGACCACCGCTCGGTGAATCTGTCATCACCTGATTGGAGATGAAGAGCGGATAAGTACCCTACTATTAGCCCTATATCTGGATATAAACACTATATACTACTATATATTTATTCGAGCTACTCCCGTTTCGCACGCATAAACCGGCAGATCGGCTGTCTGAAAGCGATGGTGTACCGATTGGAATGGGCAACTACCAGTATTCTCGTGCTAGCAATTCACACCACTACGGGTTTCCCGTGATGTGAGGTAGCATGATAGAGCCGGTCAGAGTTCTGATACGTAGTATATAGTTACGACATCTTTTATAAAGTATCGGCGCGTATTCGTAGTACTATGGAGACACGCAAAGTACAGCTGACGGGTGGGTCCACGTATACCGTCTCACTGCCGAAGGAGTGGGCGACGGAGAACGGCGTCGACAGCGGTAGTATCGTCGAGTTCTACGCCGAAGACGACTTGCTACTGGTCTCGCCACAGGACGGCGACGACCGCGTCGAGGGGACGCTGGATGTGACCGGCCTCGAAAACAGACACGAACTCACGCGGGCCGTGATGACGATGTACGTCAGCGGCTTCGACATTATTCGACTGGAAGCCTCGCGGATCACAGCCGAGCAGCGTCGCATCATCCGCGATGCCACGCAGGGACTGGTCGGCCTGGAGATGATCGAAGAGACAGCCGACCGAGTCGTCCTGCAGGACCTGCTGGACTCCTCGGAGCTGTCCGTTCTCAACGCCATCACGCGTATGCGGCTGGTCTCGTTGACGATGCTTTCCGACGCCGTCGAGGCGCTCATCGAGGACGACGACGACCTCGCAGAAGACGTGATGCAACGCGACGACGACGTGGACCGCCTCTGGTACATGGTCTCGCGCGTGTTCCGGACCGTCCTCCGCAATCCGACGGCTGCCAACGAAATCGGCTTCCCGCGCGAGACGGTGTTCGACTACCAGTCCAGCGCCCGCCAGCTCGAACGCATCGCCGACCACGCCACCAAGATCGCCGGCCTCTCCCAGGAGATCGGGGAAATTACCGGCGAAACCGCCGACCTCCTCGACCAACTGGAAACCGAGGCCACCGCTGTCCCCGAGACCGCCATGGATGCCCTGTTGGCTGACGACAGCGACGAGGCCGTCGAACTGGCAAACGAGGCCCGCAGCCAGATTCCCGACGTCGACGAGACAGCCCGCGGCGTCGACGGGAAGGTCAGGGAGCTAGACCCCCAGAGCGCACAGTTGCTTGGCCGCGTCGTCGACTCGCTGTCGCGGACCGCCGACTACGGCGGCAACATCGCCGAGAGCGCGCTCCAGAAAGCTGCCCCGCGGCCCTGACCGGCGCTGTCGCTCGGTGACCGTCGACAGCCGAAAAAAGCTGATCGCTTGCCGGATTACTCGACCAGCACGGCGTTGACCTGGCCGTGCTGTCCGGGGCGGGAGGTCACGCGGGCCTGACCCTCGGACGTGTCGATGATTGCGCCTTTGGTGATGATGTTCCGTCGGGCGTAGTTCGGGTTCGACGGGTTCTCGACCACGTTGTCGATGGTCGCTTCGACGGTTTCCGCGCCGTCGGCGATGCTCGCAACGTTGGTCTTGACGGCACGGACCTTCTGGGTGTTACCACGGGAGTCGACGGTCTTCAGGCGCTGGTCGCCGACCTGCGTCTCGGTCGTCTCCTTTCCGAGTTCGTGTTTCTTCTTCTTGTGGTTCGGTCGTCGGCGTCCGCCTGTCCGCTTGCGAGGGGAGCGTCCCTGGTCTTTCATACGGGAAGGAAGACCCAGCGGCTACTTGAACCGTTCGATGCCGACTCGCTATCGCAATCGTTACCCCCGCGCCGACCGGCTGTGCTGACGATGAGTCTGAAGACGGCCGTCGCCGCGCCGTTCCGCCAGCGTGGCACCGACCGGATGGCGGAAAGCGAGTTCGTCGTCGCGCTCTCGCTGGACCGGAACTGGTTCTCGCCCGACCAGGCAAAGACGCTGGTCGACGTCGCCGCGAGCGAGGGATTACTCGAACGGGAGGACGACGACCTGGTCGTCGCCTTCGACGCCACCCACACCGACGTACCGGACGGGTTCGCACCGGGCGAGGAAATCCTGCAGTCGCGGTCGACGTTCGAGCGGGTGCTCGATGCGGTCGTCGAAGCCGGCATCGAGAAGCAGACAGCCGTCGCCGGCATCAACGCACTCCAGTCCGAGGTCGGCGTCACGCTGGAGGCCGCGGCCGTGGTGTACGCGCGCAGTGAGGGTGTCGACGTCGAAGCCATCGCTGCGGACGTTCGGGAGGAACTCTGATGGTCAAAGACAGGATTTCTGATGGCCGGCGGATCGGACAGTTGCTCGCCTCGGAGCTGACCGGCCTCCAGCGCGGGCCGCTCGCCGACGTGTCCGTCGTCGATGCGGACAGGGACGTGGAGCCGACACCGACGGGCGCGTTCGCCTACCGCGTGACGGCCGGCGGCACCGAGGTCGCGGTCGTCGAGGTAACGCCGGAAACGGCCCGACTGGTCCTGGAGCAGGAGCCCGCAACCGTACCGGATCGCGACGATATCACCATCGACGGGACAACTGTCGTCGTTCACAGCGGCGCGGCGGTGAAAGCCGCGGTCGACGTGCTTGAGCGGACGCTGTCGGCGTAGGACAGTTTTCGAACGGGGCGGCGGTCTGCGATGCCCGAGATCAGTGACGGCTCGGCTCGGCAATCGCCGCGGACGTCCACGCGACGAAGCCGGTAAGAACGAGCACGGAACCGAGTATCGCTGTCGCGGCAGCGATAGCAAGCACCAGCGTCGGGAGGCCCAGCGGCGTCCCGACGGCGATGACAATCGGCGTCACGGTGATACAGAGCGACCCCAGCGCGACGGCCCGGCGCTGTGTCGTCGTCAGTTCGATGCCGAGATGGAACAGCGACCCGGGCTCCGGGTCGGGAGCGGCGAGGCCGAGACACAGCAGCGGGACGCCGATGAACACCAGCGTCGCGGCGACGGCGTACGACCAGAACAGCCACTGCCCGGACGCGGGCGCGAGCGACAACAGCGCGCCGACGGCAACGAGGCCGACACCACCGACGAGTCCGAACTGCCGTAGCCGTGGGTCTTCCAGGGCTTCGCTCAGGTCCGGGAGGGTCTCGGCCACGTGACCGACATCCATGAAACGGTCCATGAGCGGGCTTCTACCTGCGGTGTGAAATAGACACGGGAGAAAATATCAAATCTGATTCCGACGGCGTGGTCCACGACGCGAGAAGGAAACGCTTGTATCGCTGCCAACCGCCGCGGTATCTATGCACTTCTTCGACCGTCTCGCGGACCGCATCGCGGCCGCCGACAGCGTGGTGTCGGTCGGGCTCGACCCGGACCCCGCTCGACTCCCGGACAGCGTGCTGGACGCCGACCTGCCGCGCTGGCAGTTCAACCGCCGCATCATCGACGCGACCCACGAACACGCCGCCTGCTACAAGCCAAACGCCGCCTTCTACGAGGACCCCGACGGCTGGCGCTCGCTGCAGGAGACCATCGCCTACGCACACGGGAAGGACGTACCCGTGCTGCTTGACGCCAAACGGGGCGACATCGGCAACACGGCACGTCAGTACGCCCAGATTCTCGACGACGATGAGGGGCCCGCCGCCGACGCCATCACGGTCAATCCCTTCCTAGGCCGCGACTCGCTGGAGCCGTTCCTCCAGCGCACGGACCGGGGCGTGTTCGTCCTCGGGCGCACCTCGAACCCCGGCGGCGAGGACCTCCAGGACCTCGAACTGGCTTCCGGCGAGAAGCTGTACGAGCGGGTGGCCCACCTCGCGGACCTCTGGAATCAGAACGGCAACGTCGGCCTCGTCGTCGGCGCGACCAACCCCGACGAACTCGAAGAAATCCGTGAACTGGTCCCGGACATCCCGTTTCTCGTCCCCGGCGTCGGCGCACAGGGCGGTGACGCCGAAGCGGCCGTCGAACACGGCCTCGCCGACGGCGTCGGCCTCGTCAACTCCTCGCGGGGTATCATCTTCGCCGGTGAGGACGCCGATACGCGCCGGGACGACTCCGGCGACGCGTTCTTCAAGGCCGCCGGCCAGTCCGCGAAACAGCTCAAACAGCGGCTGAATCAGTTCCGGTAGCTCAAAACTGGTACGTATCCACGCCGTCGGGCATGTCTTCCGACGGGACGCGGTCGCTGGGCCGGCCGACCTCCGCGGCGCACTCGACGCACATCCCGGTGTCCTCGTCCCAGTGGCGGTCACAGACCAGCCGCCCACACCTGTCACAGGTGTGGTCCACGTCGGGGCGCTCACAGAGTTCACACAGTCCGGCTACGCTCATGCTATAGAGTAGCATGCCTGGCTGTTTGAATCTTTGGCGACGCGACTACTTGGCGTTTCATCGACCGCCGAACAAGACACGCCCCGACCGAAACAGCCACGAAGTATTTGCCCGTGGACATTCCTATCTGTACTATGTTGTCGCTCCTTCAGATCGGCGCGCTCCCGTCACCGCCGGCGCTCCTCGTCGGCTTGCTGGCCATCGCTGTCGTACTGCTCGTCGGTCGACTGGTCATGAAAGTGGCGTGGCGGCTCGTCATCATCGCCATCATTGCGGTCGTCGTCCTCTGGATACTCGGAATGCTGGGCTTCCAGGTGCTCTAGAGTCCGGCGAGAAAATTCCGGATGACGTCGTGGCCGACCGCGGTCAGGACCGACTCCGGATGGAACTGCACGGCTTCGATGGGGTACTCGCGGTGGCGGACGCCCATCACCAGTTCCGTGCCGTCCTCGGTCTCCGTCGTCGCGCTGACGACGAACTCCGCTGGAACTTCTTCAGCGATGAGTGAGTGATAGCGCCCGCCCTGGAACCCCTGTTCCAATCCCGCGAAGACGCCTTTCCCGTCGTGATCGATGGGGAAGGCCTTCCCGTGAATCGGTTCCGGTGCGCGGCCGATGGTGCCGCCGTAGGCGTACACCGCCGATTCGAGCCCGAGACAGACCCCAAGCGTCGGCACGTCGGGGCTGACCTCACGAAGGACATCCAGCGTGACGCCGACGTCACGTTCGTTCTTCGGGTGGCCCGGTCCCGGCGAGAGGATGATGGCGTCCGGGTCGAACGCCGCGACATCATCGAGCGATGCCGTGTTCCGGACGACTTCAGTTTCGGCGTGTTCGGACACGTACTCGACGAGGTTGTACGTAAAGGAGTCGAAGTTGTCCACGAACAGCACCCGGAGGTCGTCCCTGACAGCGTCCTCATCGGCCGGCTGTGACGCGCTCATCGGGTCATCTCCTCGGGATCGGCGTCGGCTGCCGGCTGGTCGCCCTCGTCCTCGATCTCTTCTAACGCCGTCAACACGCCGTCCATTTTCTGTTCGGTCTCGATGTATTCGCTTTCGGGGTCCGAATCGGCGACGATGCCGGCCCCGGCCTGAACGGTGATGCGATCTTGGTCACCCTCGTCTTCGACCGTGGCCGAACGGATTACGATAGCGAAATCAGTGTCGCCGTCCCAGTCGAAGTAGCCGACGCCGCCGCCGTAGGGACCTCTTGGCGAGCGTTCGAGTTCGTCGATGATCTCCATCGCGCGGATCTTCGGCGCGCCCGAGAGCGTCCCCGCCGGGAACGTCGCGCGGGCAGCGTCGAAGGCGTCCTTGGCCGCGGCGAGTCGGCCCGTCACCGTGGACTCGATGTGCTGGACGTGGCTGTACTTGAGGACGTTCATGAACTCCGGGACGCGGACGCTGCCGGCCTCGGCGACGCGGCGTACGTCGTTGCGTGCGAGGTCGACGAGCATGGTGTGCTCAGCCCGCTCCTTTCCGTCGGCGAGCATCTCGCCCGCGAGGCGGCGGTCCTCGACGGGCGAGTTCCCGCGCGGGCACGTCCCCGCGATGGGGTTCGAAACGACGTGGTCACCCGCGACGGAGACGAGCGTCTCCGGGCTCGCGCCGACGATAGTGAGGTCATCGTAGCCCAGCAGGTACATGTACGGCGAGGGGTTCACCGCTCGGAGCGCCTCGTAGAAGCCAAGCGGGTCGACCTCGCCGTGCAGTTCGCGGGTCCGCGAGATGACGCCCTGGTAGATGTCGCCCGAGAGGACGTACTCCTTGGCGCGCTCGACGGCGTCCTCGTACTCGCCTTTGGGTCCGGCGACCTCGTCCTCGCGGCGGAAGCCGCCGGTTTCGAGCGGTGACAGGTCCGAGAGCACGTCCTCGACGCGCTGGGCCTCGGCAACCAGTTCGTCGTAGCGCTCGCCGGCGTCCTCGTCCTGGCGGACGACCGGCGTGAACACGAGCGAAACGGTCTCCTCGACGTGGTCGAAGCGGACCGTCGACGTCGTGAGCACGAACTGCGCGTCCGGGAACCGCGAGTCCGGACGGTCCAGGCCGACCTCGTCGAGCCAGAGGTCGTAGACGGCGTCGTACGAGAGGAAGCCGACGAGGCCGCCTTCGAGGTGCTGGCGGTCCATCTCGGGGAAGTTCCGCAGCGCCACGTCGGGCATCGCTGCTCGGAGGTCGTCCACGACGTCACCGCCGTCGGTCGTCACGAGGTCGGCGTAGCGGTCGTCGAAGGCCTCCACCTCGCTCTCGTCGCCGGTCACCGTGACGACGGCGCGCGGGTCGTAGCCGACGAAGGAGAAGCGGGCGTGGCGGTCGTCGGTCTCCGGTGCAAACGCGCCGTCGGGGTCGCTGGAGGCGACCTTTTCGGCGCTTTCCAGCAGGAACGTGTAGTCGTTTGCGGCTACGTCGCTCGTGCGGCCGGTCAGGGCCGCGTAGGCGGTCAGCGGCTCCACATCCACGTCCAGTTCCGCGGCGGCGCGGACGACGACCGGTCGGTCAGCCTTGGCGTGTTCGACGAACTCACCATGGGAGATATCGAGGGTCATACCGCGCCCTCCGACACCTGCTTTGCGTTCCGGACGAACCGCTCGACGGCGTCGTGGTCTTTCGTCCCGCCCGAGGATTCGACACCGCTGGCCACGTCGACGGCGAACGGACCGACCGTCTCGACGGCCTCGGCCACGTTCTCGGGGGTCAGCCCGCCGGCAAGCACGATTGGCACGTCCAGCGAGTCGACGAGGTCGCGCGTGCGCTCCCAGTCGTGTGTCTCGCCCGTGCCGCCGCCGCCGTCGGCGTCGACCGAATCGACGAGCAGGGCGTCTGCGTGATCGGCGTAGTCCTCGATATCCGGCGCGTCCGCCTCGACGACGGCGACGGTTTTCTGGGTGATTCGACTGTCGAGGGCCCCGAGTTCCGCCGGCGAGAGCCCGTCGTGGACCTGTATTGCGTCCGGTTCGATTCTGTCGACGCGCCTGACGGCTTCCTGAACCGTCGTCGGCATCGTCACCAGCACGCTCGTTACGAACGGCGGGACGCCGGCGACGAGCGCCTCGGCGGTGGCCTCGTCGACTTCGCGGGGCGTGTCAACCGGAACGCCGTGGATGACGCCGACCGCGTCAGCGCCGGCCGCGACGACAGCGTCGCGGTCCTTACCGCCCGTCACGCCACAGATTTTCTCGCGCGTCATGCCCCGATCAGGTCTTCGAGTTTATCGGCCGCCTCGCCCGACTCGATGGCCTGCCGGGCCTGTTCGACTCCTTCCTCGTGCGTGTCGGCGACGCCAGCGACGTAGATTGCCGCGCCGGCGTTGGCGAGGATGATGTCCCGCTTCGCGCCGGTGACCTCGCCGGAGACGATGCCGCGGAGGTCAGCCGCGTTCTCATCCGGCGTGCCCCCGGCAATCGCCTCAATATCGTGTGTCTCCAGCCC
Organism: Haloarcula sp. HT12; assembly: GCF_055271655.1. Classification (NCBI taxonomy): domain Archaea; kingdom Methanobacteriati; phylum Methanobacteriota; class Halobacteria; order Halobacteriales; family Haloarculaceae; genus Haloarcula; species Haloarcula sp. HT12. The sequence continues at coordinate 384,819 of NZ_JBUXKW010000005.1, read as the reverse complement.
CATGTCCTCCGGTGTAATGGTGTACTCCGCGATCCGGTCGCCGGTGACCTCCGCGACGGCCGTCTCGCCGTGGATGGCGATCTCGTCGAGGCCATCGCCGTGGACGACCAGCGCCCGCTCGACGTCCAGTCGGGCCAGCGCCTCTGCCATCACGGGCACGAGGTCCGGGTCGTAGACGCCAAGCACCTGCGCGTCCGCGTCGGCGGGGTTCGTCAGCGGCCCGAGAATGTTGAAGACGGTCCGCATCCCGAGTTCCTGGCGCGGGCCGATGACGGCTTTCATCGCCGGGTGGAACACGGGCGCGAGCATGAAGCCGATACCCTCGCGCTCGATGGTGTCCTCGACCTCCGGCGGTTCGGCCTCGATGTCGACGCCGACCTCTTCGAGCACGTCGGCACTCCCCGACGAGGAAGAGACGGAGTAGTTGCCGTGCTTCGCAATCGGGACGCCAGCGCCGGCCGCGACGATGGCGCTCGTCGTCGAGACGTTGATCGTGTTGTAGTCGTCGCCGCCGGTCCCGCAGGTGTCGACCAGCCCCTCCCGCTCGGGCCGGATAGTTCGTGCGGCGTCGCGCATCCCTTCGGCGAAGCCGGCGATCTCGGCCTCGGTCTCTCCCTTCGCCCGCAGTGCCGTCAGCAGCGCACCGATCTGTGCCTCGGTCGCATCTTCGAAGACAGTCGTCGCAACGGCCCGAGCCTCGGCCTGTGTCAGGTCCTCGCCGTCTGTGACGCGTTCGATGTACTCTTTCATTGTATTCACCAATGGACTTTTTCGTGTTGTGATGTACAAATCCGTACATTGACTTAAGCCTATCGGGACCCCCACTCGCCGACGAATATATGTGGGCAATCAACAGACAACGTGGCGATACGGAATCCGAAACCTTCAATTACACCCACCGGAAACAATGTGGTGTACCTCGCAGTGAGGGTTCGTGGTCTAGGTCGGTTATGACACCTCCTTGACATGGAGGAGGCCGGCGGTTCAAATCCGCCCGAACCCACTATTTTTGTCGCGACCAATTCGGGAGCAACGAAATCGTTCGTGAGGGCGATTTGAACCCTGAATGACGAACGAACTGAGTCTTTCTCTGGTTCACAAGCCGCCCGAACCCACTTCTACTGTCGCTACCCGGCGAGCGTAGCGAGTCGGCAGCGACAGGCGGATTTGAACTAGACGAGTCGGTCGCTTCTCCCCTCAACTTCATGTTATTGCAGAGACATTTAATTACTAGGCACGTGAAATGTCGTTATGACGCTTACTGACCGTATTCCGCTGATGCAGCCAGAGTCGACTACTCGAAACGTTGTTGTCGGGATTGGGTATCTTTTGACGAGTTGGATATGGTTAATATTCCTGCCATTCATCACGGCACTATTCGTCTGGCGCAACATGTACGGGTGGGCCGACGCTCTTGATGGGCTTCCAGGCATAAGCAGCGGCGGTGGACTCATCGCTGGGGGCGTAGCGTTCGTATATGTATTCGTCATAGTCAGCATCGTAGGTGCAGTTGCCGGAGGTGGCGGTGGGAATGAAGGCGGCGACACTCAGACTGTGACTGACGGCGGCGCAGCCACCACGCCAACACCAAACAACGATACTCCTGATCAGACGCGGGCACAGACAGCTACGCTAGATTCAACACAGACTGCAGTGTCAGAGACTACACCGACCGTAACACCAACGCTAACGTCTACACCAACAGCGACACTGACTCCGGAGCCGACACCAGTAGGCGTTAACCCTGATGCACGAACTCACCTCCCATCAATTACGACGGTTGACAATTATTACGATGAGGGCCGGACACCACTATCAGGTACCGGTCAATCCGTCACAGAACCTTTCGAATTCGAAGGGGGGCTGATGGTCTTGGATTATGAGCACAGTGGTGATTCGAACTTTCAGGTTGAAATTTATGATAGTGATGGTGAACGAGTGGATATCCCGGTCAATAAAATTGGCAGTGTAGATGGAACCACAGCTGTGGCGCTACCTGCAGGCGAGTATTCACTGGATGTCAATGCCGATGATGATTGGGAGATCGTGATCGCACAGCCGCTTGCTCCCGAGGAGGATATTCATGCACCTCCTGCAGCCTCGAATGGAAGTGAACCAACAGTAGTCGGTCCGATTCGGCTCGAGGGTTCCATTGTTGTAACCGCGAGTCACGATGGAGAGTCCAACTTCCAGGTCTTCTTTTATAATGAAGATGCAAACTCGGATTTTGAACGTACAACGGTGTTCAATGAAATCGGCACGATTGAGGACGCCCAAACACGTGAATCTCACACTGGTGTGGCCTGGGTTGTTGTCGAAGCGGATGGGGATTGGGAGTTGGAATTCGAAGAGTAGCTATTATCGGGACTATAGTAACGCATTTATCAGACACTTATTCGCGTTAGGGGGTGGATAGTCATACTGGAAGCGGACGTTCGTTCAACCCCCCGTTGGGATCTATGACTTCGCCAGTGTTCAAGCAACTGTACGAATCTGCGCTTTCTGACGCTCTCCATGAGGACGCTCTCCTTCTCGATATCGGGGCCAAAGACGGAAAGATCGCCTCCGAACTCGCCGATAGCATCGGCTGTCGGGCGCTCGCCCTCGATATCGACTTCGATGGCGAAGCGGCGACGCTTCCCTGTGACGCCGTACAGGCGGACGGGACGGCGATGCCGTTCCCTGACGGCAGTGTCGACGCGATAATCTCCAATATGGTGTTCGAGCACGTCCCTGACGAGGAGCGACTCATTGCCGAGACGGCTCGTGTCCTCGCTGACGACGGGATATTCGTCGCTATCTGTCCGAACCGTGCCTGGCCGGGCGACGGCCACGGCTATCCGGTCGGGATGCCCTGGTTGCCCGATGCAATCGGAAACCGAGTCGCAAAGCCATACGACAGACAGTACGACCGAGACGAGGAGTGGTATCAGGCGGCTTACCACCCCGTGTGGTCGATAACCGTCCGGAAAGAGCTAGCAACGTATTTCGACAGCGTCGAGTTCCGGTCGGCGAAACTACTCGACGCTGACCTCGACCGTTCGGACACGAAACAGCGCTTGCTCGATACGTTCGCCGAGCCGCTGGAACTGGCTTTTTCATCGCGCGTGGGAACACGACTCGTCGAGATGGTGTTTCCGACGCCGGTGTACGTTTCGACACGGCCGAAGTGAGGATATCGGTCTCGATTACGTCCAGTAGTTTCTTGCCCCAACCGCGTTAGAGTCATCTATATGAGAGATCAGGTCCAGTCGGCGGACGCGTTCGAACAGTTCGTGTTGCTGGCGGTCGTAGAACTCGAAACGGCCGGTGAAACGCCGGCGCACTCCTATCACGTCACACAGACGGCGAAGGCGCATCTCGCGGATATCGACCGACAGCCCTTCGGCGGCGTCGAGCGCCAGGAGGTCATCTCGGCGCTGGGCCGACTCGCCGACAAGGAGCTGTTGGTCAACGAGAAGTCGGAGTCACCGACCGGGAAAGGACGGCCGGGGTACGAACTGGCCGGAGACCCTGGAGAAGTGCTCGAAGTGCTGTCGGAGACAGACGAGTTCGAACCGTACGTCGAAACGGTCCGATCTTCGTAACCGGTTTTCCTCGTTAGACGACGCTCACGCTGCCGCGCTCCTGGTCGAGCGCGGGCGGCTGGCCCGCTTCGAGACGTTCGAGGCGATCCATGATCGTGTGGACGACGTCGTCTTTCGTACAGGGGGCGACGTGGACGAGTTCGCTGCCGTCGTACTCAGCAAGCCCCATGACGGGCAACACCTTGGCGTCGTACGCCGACGCTGTCGCTTCTGAATCAACGGTCGTGTCCTGGTAGAACGATTCCAGCGAGACGTTGTTGGTCAGTGCCCACTGCTTGAATTCGGCGACGCGGTTCAGGATGTACGTGCCCTCCGCCGTTCGTGCGGCGGCCGACCGTGGTGCGATCTGTTTGCCCCAGACGACGACGTTGAACCCGTCAATACGGTCGTTCTCGTCGAGTGTTTCGAGACGATCAATGACCGCTTCCTGTCGCTCGTGTGCGCCGTCGGGCAGCATCGACCGGACGTAAAGCTCGATGTGAGGTGTCGGGACAGTATCACTCATAGCTATCAGACAGCACACCCGGCTGACACATATAGATACTGTGAGAGATGTCTGCATAGTACAGATGCATGTATCAGGGCTGAATCGGCATGATATCAGCACTTCCTATCGGCTGGTCTACCTCCAGTTGTAACGCTGAAACAGAAGCAGTTGGCAGCTGAAACCAGTGTCGGTTTGCTAACTATTCAGCGTTTGACTCGGACGAAAGACCGTGCAAGTTTTCGTGGATGCCGAGGATGAGCGCGGGAACCACGATCATGAAGATGTGCTCTTCGATTGGAATCCCGAGCAGGTCGACACCGGTCCGGAGTTTGATCGCGAAGACACCGACAGTGAGCGTGTACCAGTCCCAGACGTAGGCAATCGGATAGAGCACGACGATTGTCTTGGCGGCCATCCGGAGGGCGTTCGCGCGCCAGAGTAGGGCGAGGGCAACAGTCCCCCAGACCACCTCTGTGACCAGATAGGTGTAGGGGCCGAAGACACCGATGTCGGGCAGCATACACGGCCCTTGGACCCACGGGCCTAAAGCTTAGTTCGTCTCCCGGTTCCCGGGGACGAAACCAACCTTGATAACCCCACACGTCGAATCTACGGATTGTGAAGAACGATGGATATTGCTGATATCGCCACCAGAGAGTTTGTCGAGGTTGACGCCAACAAGCGCCTGGGGAAAGTCCGGTCTATCTTCGAACGCGAGAACCCGAAGGGCATCATCGTCACGGAAGACGGTGACTACGCTGGCGTTATCACGCAGAAACAGCTGGTCCAGTCCCATGTCGAGGACAACGCGAAGGCGGGGGCGATGACGCGCTCGGCGCCGAAAGTCGAGCGCACCGACGACGTGCGGGAAGTCGCACGCGTCCTGGTCGAGGGTGGAGTCAAGCTCGCACCGGTGTTCGAGGCGGGCGAGCTCTGGGGTATCGTCACCGAGGACGATATCCTGGACGCGGTTCTCGACAACCTCGACGCGCTGCGCGTCGAGGATATCTACACGCGGGATGTCATCACGGTCTCGGAAGACACCAACGTCGGGCAAGTCGTCAATCTCCTCCGGAAACACGGCATCTCCCGGCTGCCGGTGCTCGATGACGACGATAACCTGACCGGCATGGTCACGCGCCACGACATCGTCGACGTCGTCGTCCGGGACATGAACAAGGCGACGCGGGGCGACCGCTCCGGCGAGATCGAGCGCGTGCTCGACATGCCCGTCTACGACGTGATGAGCAGTCCGGTGGAGACGGCGAAACTCGGCGACTCCGTCGAGGATGCCGTCGCGCGGATGCTCGAAAACGACTTCGCCGGGCTCGTCGTTACGCCGGAAGACGAGGACACCCACGTCGCCGGCATCCTCACGAAAACCGACGTGCTCCGCGCGCTGACCTACACGGAGGAGGAACACATGGACGTCCAGATCACGAACATCAAGCTGCTGGACACCATCTCCCGCGCGGACATCCGCTCTGACATCGAGCAAGTCGCGGACAAGTACGGCGCGATGCAGGTCCAGCACGCCCACGTCCGGTTCCACGAGCACAAGGAGAAGCTCCGTGGCACGCCGCTCATCCAGTGTCAGATCCGCCTGCGGACCAACAAGGGCCAGGCGGCCGGCTCCGGCGAGGGCTACGGCGCCGAAACCGCGTTCAACGTCGCGCTCGATAAGCTCGAACGGAACGTCCTCGAACTGAAAGGCGTCCAGGCTGACGAGGAGTACCGCGGCCAGCTCCTCCGCAAACTCGGCGAACTGTAACTGGGGACTCGTTTTTTCTCTACCGCTCGGCGACCTGCACGAGCTGCTTGCCGATGTTCTCGCCCTCGAACAGCCCGAGGAACGCGTCGGGCGCGTTCTCGATGCCTTCGGTGACGGTTTCGCGGTAGGAGAGCTCGCCCGAGGCGACCCACTGGCCGAGTTGCTTCGTCGCTTCCTCGAATCGGGGCTCGAAGTCGGAGACGAGGAGTCCCTGGACGGTCGCGCGGGACTGGATGACCTGGGTCAGCTTGCGCGGTCCCGTCGGAACGTCCTCGCTGTTGTACATGGATATCTGGCCGCAGACGGCGACGCGTGCGTCGGTGTTGAGTCGCGTGAACACCGCGTCGGTAATCGGGCCGCCGACGTTGTCGAAGTAGGCGTCGACGCCGTCCGGGGCGGCCTCGTCCAGCGCGGCCTGGTAGTCGTCGGTCGTCTTGTAGTTGATGCCCGCGTCGAAACCGAGGTCGTCTTCGAGGAACGAGACCTTCTCGTCGGAGCCGGCGAAGCCGACAACGTGTGCGCCCTGGAGCTTGGCGAGCTGCCCCGCGACGGAACCGACGGCCCCCGCAGCGCCGGTGACGACGAAGGTGTCGCCGGCCGCGGGCTGTGCTACCTCTCGGGTGCCGAAATACGCTGTCAGGCCAGGCATGCCCAGGACACCGAGTGCCGTCGAAACCGGTGCGAGTTCGGGGTTGACCTCGGTCAGGGCCGGCCCGGGCGCGGTGGCGTACTCCGCCCACTCAAGCTCGCCGGTCACAACGTCGCCCTCGTCGAAGCGCGCGCCGTTGGACTCGACGACCTCACCCACGACCGCACCCCGGAGTGCGTCGCCCACGTCCCACGGGTCCGCATACGATTCGCCCGTCCGCATCCGGTCGCGCATGTACGGGTCGACAGAGAGATACAGCGTCTTGACGAGCACCTCGCCAGGCCCCGGTTCGGGGACCGCTTCCTCGGAAAGGTCGAACGTATCGTGGTCGGGGGTCCCTTCGGGGCGCTTCGCTAGCCTGTAAACGCGGTTTGTGGTCGACATCACTCCACATTCACTTGGGCCCCGAAAGGGGGCTTCGAAAGGAGAAACAAACACCGGTTTTATAATTTATCTAATAATTATACAGGGGTGTTGTGTGGCCAGCGGGATGCATCGCTGATCGGGAGCGTCGAATCACACGGCACACAGAAAACGCGGTCGAATCACAGCGTGCGAACGGCAACCGAGAGCGCCGGCGTTACTGGAAGCCGATGCGGCCGCCGGTGCCGGCCTGACGCTGTGGACTGGAGCCGCCTCTGAACTCCTCTTCCATCTGCTCGTAGTACTCGCGGATGTCGTCGGTGATGGTCGGGCGCACGCTGTCCATCGCCTGTCGGAAGTGGCGCATCTCGACTTCCTCCGCGTCGTCGTCCTCGCGGAGCGCCTCGATGGCGGCTTCCCGGGCGATGGATTCCAGATCAGAGCCGACGAACCCGTCGCTGACCTCAGCCAGTTCGCGCAGGCTCACGTCGGGCGACAGCGGCGTGTCGTCCGTGTGGATCTTCAGGATCTGCTCGCGGCCCTCGACATCGGGCTCGCCGATCATCACCAGGCGGTCGAACCGGCCCGAGCGGATCAGCGCCGGGTCGATCATGTCCGGTCGGTTGGTCGCGCCGATGACCATCACGTCCTCCATCTCTTCGAGCCCGTCGAGTTCGGTCAACAGTTGGTTGACGACCCGTTCGGAGACGTTCGACCCCATCTCGCCGCCCCGACCCGGTGCCAGCGAGTCGAGTTCGTCGAAGAAGATGATGGTCGGGGCGACCTGGCGGGCCTTCCGGAACGTCTGGCGGATGGCCTTCTCGCTCTCGCCGACCCACTTGCTGAGCAGTTGCGGGCCACGGACCGAGATGAAGTTCGCGTCGGTCTCGTTGGCGACGGCTTTCGCCATGAGCGTCTTCCCGGTACCGGGCGGGCCGTACAGCAACACGCCCGAGGGCGGCGTCACGCCCATGCGTTCGAACTTCTCCGGGGAGTTCATCGGCCACTCGACGGCCTCCTGGACCTGCTCTTTGGGGCCGCTGAGGCCGCCGACGTTGTCCCAGGACATCTTCGGGAGCTCGACCAGCACCTCCCGCATCGCCGATGGACTCACCTCGTTGAGCGCCCCTTTGAAGTCGTCCCGTTTGATGATCATCCGGTCGATGAGGCTCGGCGGGATGTCTTCCTCGTCGAGGTCAATCTCGGGGAGGTACCGGCGCAGCGCCTTCATCGCGGCCTCCTTCGTGAGGCTCTCGATGTCGGCCCCGACGAAGCCGTGCGTGTCAGTCGCCAGCTTCGCCAGGTTCACGTCGTCGGACAGCGGCATGCCGCGGGTGTGGATCTGGAGGATCTCCTCGCGGCCGACCTCGTCCGGGACGCCGATCTCGATCTCGCGGTCGAAGCGGCCCGGGCGACGCAGCGCCGGGTCCACGCTGTCGACGCGGTTCGTCGCGGCGATGACGATGACCTGGCCACGGGATTCGAGGCCGTCCATCATCGTCAGCAACTGGGCGACGACGCGGCGCTCGACCTCGCCGGTCACGTCCTCGCGCTTGGGTGCGATGGAGTCCAGTTCGTCGATGAAGATGATCGAGGGCGACTCCTCGCTGGCGTCCTCGAAGATCTCGCGTAACTGCTGTTCGGACTCCCCGTAGTATTTCGAGATGATCTCCGGACCGGCGATAGAGAAGAAGCTGGCGGAGGTCTCGTTGGCGACGGCCTTCGCGAGCAGCGTCTTCCCGGTGCCGGGCGGCCCGTGGAGCAACACCCCCTGTGGCGGCTCGATGCCGAGTTTCTTGAAGATCTGGGGGTGTTTCATCGGCAGTTCGACCATCTCTCGCACCCGCTGGATCTCGTTCTGGAGGCCGCCGATGTCCTCGTAGGTGATGCCGCCGCCGGTCTTCTCGAAGCCGGAGATGGGCTCCTCGCGGAGCTCTACCTCAGTATCTTCGGTGATGAGACAGACGCCCTCGGGCTCGGTCTCGACGGCGATGAGCGGGATGGCCTGTCCGGGCGAGCGCATGAACGGGTGGTTCGTCGAGGACATCACCGGGACGATGTCGCGCTCGACGACCGGCCGTTTCAGTATCTGCCGTTTGACCATGCCGGCGGCGTCGGAGCCGAACTGGACCGACGCCTCTTCGGGCGGCGCGAGGACTAGCTTGTCGGCCTTCTCGGCCTCGGCCTTCCGAATGGTGACGCGCTCGCCGATCCCCACGTCGGCGTTCTGGCGCGTGAAGCCGTCGATGCGGACCGTGTCGGTGTTCCAGTCCTGCCGGTCGGCCCGCCACACCTTGGCCGCGGTGGTATCGCTCCCTTCGATCTCGATGATGTCGCCGGGGGAGAGCTTGAGGTGCAACAACGTATCGGGGTCGAGTCTGGCGATACCGCGTCCCGAGTCGTTCGGGTACGCCTTCGCCACTTCCAATTGGACTTCGTTCATAGTAGAGCCTGCTTACAACGAACTCGGGTAGCCCCGGAGATATGCTTTATGCTACCGGCGGGCAAGACGCACGGCGACGGGTTTATATGTTACCTAATAACACACCGCACAGCAGGGGCTAATATCCCCCGGCCTGGGTAGTGGTGACACAGGCTGCCGCCATCGCCGCGTTTCATAAGGCTGGACGCGATAGCGCCGATATGGTATTTCTCGTTCCCTTCGACGGATCACCGCTCGCAGACGCCGCACTCGACCGTGCCGTTTCCTACGCCGCGGCACTCGACGAGGACGTCGTCGCCGTCGCGTTCATCCCGACCGGGACTGACTACGCCGAGCGACGCCGCCGCGTCGACCCCACCGATGACTTCGCCGCCGAGACCGCCGCCGACGACCTCCGGCGCAAGATCGAGGAGGCGACCGACGACTCCGAACTCCGCTACGACGACGTGAGCGCCCACTCCACCAGCGAACTGTCGACGACGATCAGACAGACCGCCCGCGACGTCGACGCAAGCGTCGTGTTCCTCGGCAGCGACGACACCGAGGACATCGTCGTCCCCATCGGCGAAGTCACCGACGGCGAGGACTACGACGTGCACATCGTCCGCCGGACCTGACCCGTCTGGCGGCGCGACGCGCGCGATGGAACCGTAGTATGAGGGCTTTTACTCGCGGGGCGCGACGCCCCCTGTATGCGAACACTCGCTTTCGACGGCCGGATGGGCGCTGCCGGCGACATGCTTCTGGGGGCGCTGCTGGCTGCCGGGGCCGACCGCGAAGCCCTGTCGCCGGTCGAGGATGCGCTCGCTATCGAGTACGCCGTCGCCGAGGTGGACCGATGCGGCATCGCCGCCACGCGCGTCGAGGTACTGCTGACCGACGCCGATGGCGACAGCGATAGCTCCCACGACGAGGGACACGGCCACGCTGCGGACGACCACTCACAATCCCATTCCCACGACGGTCACGAGCATAGCCACGACGGGCACGATCACACCCACGCTGAGGGCCACGGCCCGAGCCGCACGTACGCCGAGGTCGTCGAACTCGTCGAGGAGATGGACCTGCCGACGGCGGTCAGATCAGACGCACTGGCGATCTTCGAGATACTCGGCGAGGCCGAGGCGTCGGTCCACGGAACAGACCTCGACGGGACACACTTCCACGAGGTCGGTGCCGACGACGCCATCGCCGACATCGTCGGCGCCTGTCTCCTGCTCGATGACCTCGACGTAGACCGGGTCGTGACGACACCGGTGTCAACGGGGGGCGGCACCGTAGAGATGAGCCACGGCACCTATCCGGTCCCGACTCCCGCAGTGGTCGAGATCGCCGAGCGGGCTGACTGGTCACTGCAGGGCGGTCCCATCGACAGGGAACTCGTAACACCGACTGGCGCGGCGATTCTCGCCCACATCGCCGAGGGGACCGAGTCGCTGCCCCCGCTCGACGTCGACGCGTCGGGGTACGGCGCTGGCGGGTGGGATCTCGACGACCGCCCCAACGTCCTGCGGGCGCTGGTCGGCGAGGGCGCAGGGCAGCTCCGTCGCGACGAAATCACGGTGCTCGAAACGAACGTCGACGACGTCCCGCCCGAGGTGCTCGGTGACCTCCAGCGCTCGCTTTCAGAGGTCGGTGCTCGCGACGTGTCGATAGTGCCGACGACGATGAAGAAGTCCCGGCCCGGCCACATCGTCAAGGTCATCTGCAAGCCGGAAGACGCCGAGCGGGTCGCGCGCTGTCTCGCTGAAGCGACCGGGACGCTTGGCGTACGCGAGTCCGGGGCCGGCCACCGCTGGGTCGCTGACCGGGAGTACGAGACGGTTGCGCTCTCCGTCGACGGCGAGCAGTTCGAGGTGACGGTCAAGATCGCGAGCGACACCGACGGCACGGTGTTCGACGTGAGCGCGGAGTACGACGATGCCGCGGCCGTCTCGGATGCGACCGGGCTCCCCGTCCGCGAAGTGATGCAGCGGGCCGAGCGGATGGTTTCGCGTTAGCCACTCCCGTCGGCTGTTTCGTCTTCTGAATGGGCCACTTCCTCGACGGCTTCCCCCTCGCTCTCGTCGGTCGAACTGTCGCTGTCGTGTTCGGCCAGCGCCTCCTCGACGGTGAGTGCGCCAGTCGCGACCTTCCGGGCCAGTCCTTCGCTGATCGCCCGGTTCGTGTCGCTTTCCTCCCGGGAGCGGTCCTTGATCTTCTGGAGTTCGCCGGCCGTGGGCTCGATAGTCCGGCTCTCGATCTCCTCGCCGTCGAGGCGGGCGATGTTGACCGCGGCCAGCACGTCGCCCATCCCGCGCGCGCCGGAGCCGAGGTACGGCGTCGTCCCCGTCTCGTCGACCAGCTCCACCGGCACAGACTGGATGTCGTCGATGATGCGCGCGCCGACGAGCCGCGCACCGTCGCCGATACGAACGACCGGGTTGACAGCGTCTTCGACCTCCTCGCGGACGATTTCACCGGCTTCCGCCGCGGGCACCTGAAACGCTGCAACGACCATGTCGCCGTGGAGAATTGCGACACCCGGACGCTCGCCGGGGTCGATGCCGATGACGGTGCGACCGTCGCCACCGCGAAGCGTTGAGATGACGGATTCGACGGCCCGACGCGGCGTATCCGGGTCCGCCTGCACGACGTCCACGCCGTCGGGGATTTCGACCGACTCCCCAGCGGCGATGACCGCGACGTCCGTTCCGTCGGGCCACTCGTCGCCGGGCTCGATGGTCGTGAACTCTACGCCGCGGTCGCGGAGCTCGTTGACGACGCCGTGGTACACTTCGAAGTTCTCGGTGGCGACGACGATCACTAGCCAGCGCTTGGTCCGGTATCCACTTACCGTTGTGGCCTCTGGCCCCGGAGAGTTTTGTCCGAGCGTTGGCATTGTGGCGATATGCCGCCCTCCACCGCCGAGACCGACACGGAGCCATCGGGTGACCCGCTCTTCGCACTCGTCGTCGGTCTCTACGTCGCGTTGCTGGCGATAGCGCCGACTGTCTTCGCCGTCGCCCGTCTCGTCTCCGGGGACGCGGCCGTGCTGTACGGAACGGTGATAACGACGGTCACTGTCGGGACTGGGCTCGGCTGGTGGGCGACTGCGCGGTTCGGGAGCCTCTCCTACCGTCTCGGAGCGACGCGTGCGCGCTGGGTCCCCGGCCTCGTCGGTCTGGGGTATGCCGTCGCAGGCCTGCTCTCGCTCGACCGGGTCGGTGTTGTCGGCGTCCTCGCCATGTTCTCGGGGCTGGGCGCGATGGCCCTGGGGAGCGTGTCAGGTGTGATGGGCCGCACGCGATACACCGACGCCCGCCTCGCGGACAGCGAGCGTCACTGTGTGTTCACCGCCGGCTGGCCCAGTGCGGCACGGAACCGCCTCTTGGCCCTGGTACTGCCGCTTTGGGCGGTCGGTGTCGCCGGATTCGCCTCAGTGTACGTCGCACCGGAGCTCTGGCCGCTGACGTTCGCACAGATACTGTTCCCGGTAGGGATAGGTATCTTCATGCTGAGCGAGCCCAGAGAGTACGCCGTCACGGCCGAGGGACTCGAACAGCGACTCCCCGTCGCCAGACGCCTGCTCCCGTGGACGCGGTACACGGGCTACACCCGCACTGCGGACGCGCTGGTCGTCCACCGGTCGTGGTGGTTCGACAGTCGGTTCGCCCTTGAGGACCTGGACGACCCCGATGTAGTCGAGGCCGCACTCGCCCGTTATCTCTCGGCGGCGTAGGTGCCAGCGTTCTTATCCGAATACATCCAACCTATACCCGTGAGCGAGTACGTCCTTCGCACCGTCGGCGGTGATGGAAGTCGCCGCTGCGGGTGATGCGGCGCTGGACATCGACACCGAGGGCCTCTCGGCCGACCGCATGGAACGAAACGACGAACAGACTGTTTCTCAAATCCCGTCAGTCCGCTGCTTCGGAAACCGCCAACGACTGGCTTAGCACCGTCGCACTCGTATACAAGCGCTTCTCTGAACACTCCGTCATTTCACGATATCTATCTTCCGGCGGTCCATCGACATCGCGACGGCGATGATGACGACGAACCCGAGGACGATGTCCTGGACGAACGACTGGATACCGACCAGGTTCATCCCGTTGGCGAGGACACCGATGACGAGAACGCCCAGAAGAGTCCGGTGTGGACCGCCGACACCGCCGGTCAGTGCGGTCCCGCCCATAACTATGGCCGCGATGGACTGGAGCAGGAGTCCCGACCCCATCCCGGGCGCAGCGGAGGCGGTCCGTGCGGTCAAAAGCGCCCCCGCGATGCCACAGAGCATCCCCGAGACGAGGAAGGAGCCGATCTTGTAGCGGTCGACGTCCACGCCCGAAAGGTCGGCGACAGTCTCGTTCTCGCCGAGTGCATAACAGTACCGGCCAAACGGCGTCTTGAACGCGACGAAGACGAACAGGACGTAAAAGAGGAGGCCCCAAACGACGAGGTTCGGGACACCGGGGATGATGTAGCCCGTTGCGATCCATCTGACACCGGGATCGCGGTAGGGAATCGAGGTCCCACCGGTCATCAGCAGCGCGGTACCCGAGAGGATCGACAGCGACCCCAGCGTCACCAGAAACGAGGGTATCTTGAACTTCGCGAAGACGATGCCGTTGAGCGCCCCGAACACTGTACCGGCTAGGACGGCGGCTAACAAGCCGAGCAGTCCCAACTGGAAGTCGGAGATGAGAATCGCGGCGATGACGCCGGTAATCCCGACCATCGACTCGATCGACAGGTCGATGCTCTGCTGGAGGATCGGGAAGGTGCCAGCCAGCGAGACCAGCAAGAGGATGGTACTGTTCCGGAGAACGTTGTCGACGAGGTTCGAGAAGGTGAGGAACACCGGACTGGTGAGGCTGAACACGATCATCAACAGGGCCAACAGCGCGAAGGGCCCGAGGTCGATCACCCAGTCCTGAAGCGTCCGGTCAGCGGCGAATTCGTCGAACCGATCCCGCAACGCGGACTGTGACGTACCCTCTGACATTCAGATCATCTCCGTTATGAGCTCCGATTCGGTCGGCTTCCCGCCGGGGGGAGCATCGACGATGTCGACGAGTCGGCCCTTCTTCATCACGCCGATGCGGTTCGACATCCCGATCACCTCGGGGAGTTCGTCGCCGATGAACACGAGCGAGACGCCGTTCTCGACGAGGTCACGACACACCCGGTAGACCTCCTCTTTCGCGGCGACGTCGATCCCGCGAGTGACGTTGTCCAGGATCAGGATGTCCGCCTCGCGCATGAGCCACTTCCCGAGAACGACCTTCTGTTGGTTCCCGCCGCTCAACTGGTGAACGAGGGTGTCGATACCCGGGATACGGATGTCGAGTTCTTCGACGGCGTCTCGGGCCATCGCCACCTCCTTATCGTGGTCGATGAGGTTGAGCGCCGATCCGACTCCATAGAGGGTATCAGTGACGCGGTCGGTTCCGATGCTCGGCAGTGAGATGTTCATCGGCAGGGATTGGTAGAGCAACAGCCCCTCTGATTTCCGGTCTTTGGGGACGTAGCCCAGACCGGCCTCGACCATCTCGGACATCGACCCCGGTTCGATTTGTTCTCCTCGGACCTCGACAACCCCCGCGTCGGGCGGGTCGGCGCCACAGAGAACGCGACCGAGGGCGCTTTTGCCACAGCCCTCGACCCCGACCACGCCGAAAATCTCGCCCTCGCGCAGGGTAAAGGACAGGTCCGAGAGGTCGCCCTCGCGCTCGATTCCCTCGGCCCGCAGGACGGTCTCGGCGGCGTCGCCGATCCGGCGCTGACGGTCCGTCCGGTAGTACTCGTCGGCCGTCTCGCGGCCGACCATCGCCTGCTGGAGGGACGACTCTGTCGCCTCGTCGGCCGCCTCCTCGCTGACGAGCGCGCCGTCTTTGAGGACGTAGATCCGGTCGCTGACCTCCAGCACCTCGTCGAGTTCGTGCGAGACGAAGACGAACGACGCCTGGTCGCGGAGTTCGTCGATCCGCTCGAAGAGGAGATCGCGACTGTCTTCTTCGAGGCCAGCCGTGGGTTCGTCCAGCAGGATCACCGGGTTGTCGGTGTGAATGGATTCGCTGAAGGCCTTCGCCACTTCGAGCATCTGGCGCTGATTGAAACTGTAGGACTTGACCGGTTTCGAGACGTCGAAGCTCATGCCCAGGTCGTCGACAATCTGTTGGGCGTCCGCCCGCATGCTGTCGCTGTCAATGATTCCCCTGCGGGCGTAGTCCGGGATGCGGCCGAGATAGAGGTTCTCGTAGCCGGTGAGGTTGGGCACCACGTCCTGTTCCTGCTTGACGATAGCGATGCCGCGTCTGGCGGCGTCGCGGGGGCCACTGATTTCGGCTGACTCACCGTCGATGATGATCCGGCCCGCAGTCGGTTCGTGGATACCCGTCAGTAGTTTCAACAGCGTGCTCTTACCGGCGCCGTTCTCACCCACGAGACCGACAACTTCGCCCGTCTGGATATGCAGCGAGACGTCCGTGAGCGCGTCGACGTTGCGGAAGGACTTCGAGAGCCCTTCGACCTGGAGACGGGCTGTGGAATCGGTGACCGATCCGCCGGTCGCGGCCGTGTCGTCTGTGGCCGTGTTAGCTACCATCGTCAGCTACGCGTAGGGGTTCTGGCCGTTCTCGAAACGGTCACGGTAGTCCTGCTCGACACGGTCGAACAGTTCGGTGTCGTCGTAGACATTCGGGACCTCGTAGTTCGAGGGCTTGTTCTCCTCGGTCCAGAGCAACTGGCTGAAGTCCTCCTGCCGTATCGGGACCAGCAGGTTCTGTGGGTCCCAGTCTTCGCCGCTCTCCTCGTAGGACATCGCCTCCCAGTCGTAGGGCGACTGGCCGTCGCTGAATGCGATGTCGAGGTACTGGGAGGGCTCGGTGAAGGAGACGTCCAGGTCGCTGAACGTGTCCTGTGAGAGGGAGTCGTTGAGGATCATGACGCCCCCGCCGAACATCATGCGCTCGGGGGCTTCCGGGCGCCAGCCATGGAGCCAGTCGTACCCCTTGACGACGGCGTAGCCGCCCTGCCAGAACGGCTGGGCGGCGAACGTCCCGGCCATGTACGGCTCGCCGGAGTCGGCCGACCGGTCGCGGACGAGTTCGGTCGTCTCCCGGAACCCGTCGTACCCGACCACCGGCACGGCCATGTCGTTCTCTTCGAGGACCGAGATGGCACCCAGGGCGACGCCGTCGTTTTGCCCGTAGACGCCGTCGATGTCCTCGCCGTACTGGGAGATGAAGTCGGACATCGCCTGTCGACCCGTCGAACGGGTCCACTCGCTCGGAATCGGATCGCCCAGTCGCTCAATGTCCGGGTAGTCTTCCATCGCCCGTTCCACCCCCGCGTTGCGGTGTGAGCCGACGTGCCCTGGCACCCCGGTGATGTGGACGAAGTTCCCAGAGCCACCCATCGCCTCGAACAGCACGCGTGCGGTGGCGGCGCCGGTCCGGATGACTTCCGGAATCTGGTACTGCAGGAACTCGGGGCCGCTGTCCATCGGCGTCCACCAGTTCGCCATCGTCCAGTAGGACGTGAAGGGGACGCCCCCTTCGGCGGCCGTCTCTGCGACCGACCGGACGCCGGAGTTCTGGTAGGCAGTCCCGGTCAAGATGTCCGCGCCGGCCGAGATGGCCGACTGCAACTGCGATATCTGCTGGGACTCCTGTCCGCCGTGACCCTGGTAATCCACTGTCAGCCCCAGCGCCGCTGCCGCCTCCTCGGCGCCGGCGAGAAACGTCTGCCAGATGTCGTTTTCCAGGTTGTCGGGCGAGACGAACGCCTGGTCGATCTCCCCGTCGTAGGACCAGTCTGCCGCGGTCGCCGCGCCGCCGCCATCGCCTCCATCACCACCATCTCCCCCGCCGCCGTCACCTGCACAACCGGCAAGTCCTGCGGCACCAAGCGTGCCCAGTGCCTTCAGATACGTCCGCCGATCCGCGCTTCCGTCACCAGTCTCGTCGACTGTCATACATGTTAGTTTGTTGCAAATATAATAATACTTTGGTGGTCGCGTTGAGTGAGAGAACTGATCATTCGATTGCTGAGTGGCTATATCCAATCTCGGATGCCGCAGCGATGATATCACCCGAGATCCGAGAGCGAGCCACAGGCTCGTAACGGCCGAAATTGACGACGTGTCGCGCGCCGAATGGACGCTGGCCGAGCGATCACCGGACGACTGACAGCAGTGCCGCCAGGTGCCAGTGTTTTTATCCGAACCTGACCAACCCCTTGTCGTGAGCGAGTACGTCCCGACCGGGTGTGACGCGATCGACGACCTCCTGGGTGGTGGGCTGGAGCGCGGCGCGGTCACGCAGGTGTACGGCCCGCCGGCGGCCGGCAAGACCAACTTCGCGCTGTCGGCGGTGATGGAAGTCGCCGCCGCCGGCGACGCGGCGCTGTACATCGACACCGAAGGCCTCTCGGCCGACCGGATGGAGCAGGTCGCCAGCGGCCGCGCACGCGGGACCGCCCAGACGGTGGACGATCTCGCCGGCCGCCTCATCATCACGGAGGCGCTGGACTACGACGAACAGGCCGAAGCCGTCCAGGACGCCGCCGAGTTCGCCGCCGAGGTCGAACTCATCGTGCTGGACAGCGCGACCGGGTTCTATCGGCTCCGCCGGGACGACGAGGACGGCGGCGAGACGCTGCGGGACGTGGCCCGCCAGATAACCCATCTGCTCTCGCTGGCCCGCAAACACGACGTTGCCGTCCTGTACACGAACCAGGTGTTCACCGACCCCGACAGTGACCGCTCGACGGCGCTTGGCGGTCACACGCTCAACCACTGGTCGGGCGCAATCGTCCGCCTGGATCGCTTTCGCGGCGGCAACCGCCGCGCGACGCTGGAGAAACACCGCGCTAAACCCGCGGGTGAAACGGCCCAGTTCCGTATCACCGACTCGGGACTCGTGGGCGACGACACGCCCGAAACCGCGTAGTAAACCGGTCAATAACAATCGTTGCTGTCAGGCGCGCGCCGTCGCGGCGACGGCCGCGTCGCAAGCGCGAGGGACGAGTCGCACAGGCGAGCGGAGCGAGCCGAGCAACGCAGTCGGTTGGGGAGGCGTGTGGCTGTGGTTCTGTCGTTGTTGTCGGTAACAGAACGCATACCGCGCGAGCGGAGCGAGCGCGGTTTCACTGGAATCGAGGCCTACGGCCGAGATCCCGGCCTTTTTCATGAACGTTTTTCGAGGAGTGGTCGCCTTCGGCGACCCGACGATGAAAAAGGTTCAGTAGATGAGGTCGTCGTCGTTCTCGACCATGTACAGCGTCCGCGCGGCGATGTTGACGGCGTGATCACCGACGCGCTCGATGTCCCGAATCGTCAGCAGGAGCCGCGAGACGTCGGCCATCAGCTGCTCGATCTCTTCCTCGCTGGAGTCGGCGTCGATCTGGCGCTCGATGAGGTCGCGCACGACCGTCTCGGAGGCGGCCTCACAGCGTTCGTCCACCTCGTCGTCGATATCGGCGATCGTGTAGCACTGGTCAGCGTCCTCGTCGCCGTAGGCCGCCATCGCGCTCTCGACCATCTCGATCGTCACGTCGGCGACGTCCTGGATGTCGACCTCGGGATACACGTCGCGTTCGGCCTCCAGCGAGTACTCGCCCAGGTTCGTGGCGAGGTCGCCGATCCGTTCGAGGTCGGTGATGATCTTGAACGACGCGGCGATAAAGCGGAGGTCCGATGCGACCGGCTGTTGCAGCGCCAGCAGGTCGATACAGTCCTGTTCGAGGTCGAGATACAACTGATTGATCTCGTGGTCACCCTCGATGACCTCCCGGGCCATCTCCTCGTCTTTCTGTTCGAGCGCATCCAGGCCAAGCCTGAGCCGTTCGAGGACGATCTCCGACATATAGAGGACGTCCTCGCGGAGCGAGTTCAGTCCCTCCTGATATGAATCGCGTGGCATAGTCCGGAATGTGCTGGTGGTATGTATCAGCCTTTCCCTTCTCCCAATATCTCCCGATACCGACCCGCGTGGCGAAGCTGGCAGGCACGCTATTCAGGGATTGCCACACTCGACAGCGAACACGGCTACTGTGACACCGTTTCGGCATCGTTTCGGGGCTGAATTATCAGGGCTGTCGCGTCGCCGAGGGCCGTCCCGCCCTCGACGCGTTCGACGCGCAACAGGACGTCCTGTGGCGTGGCACAGCCACAGCTCACGAACTCGTCCCACTCCTCGCCGACGGACACCGGACCGCCGTGGGCGCGACGGAGGTACTGTTGGTAGGTGTCCCCGCGCAGTTCGTCGGCTATCCACTCGGTATCGACGCCGGACCACGGGTCCTCGTCGGCGGCGCTGGGAGCAAACGAGAGGACGATACGGTCCGCAACGGAAGCCATACACTAGCTGAGGCGGGAGCCAGTCTTAGTCCCTTGGGCGCAACGTTGCTGCCTTGCTATAGTTTGTCGTTGACCGCTTCCAGACAGGTAGCGTCGACGAACACCACGACGTGATCGCCGGGTTCGATGACGGTGTCACCACGGGGGATGACCAGTTCGCCGCCGCGGCTGATGGCCCCGATAACCACACCGGTTGGCAGTTCCTGTACCGACTCCTGAATCGGCCGCCCCGCCAGAACGCTGTCGGTTGACACCTCGATTTCCAGCACCTCGGCGCGGTCAGATTCGATGATGGCAACCTTCGTCGCGTCGTACTCGCGGGTGAACCGCGTAATCTCCTCGGCGGTCGTCTCACGGGGGTTGACGGCCACGTCGACGCCGACAGCCTCGAACAGGTCGACGTACTCGCCGGAGTTGACGACGGCGACGGTTCGCTCCGCACCGAGTCGCTTGGCCAGCAGCGTCACCAGGAGGTTCTTCTCGTCGCTGTCGAGCGTCGCAACCACCGCGTCGGCGTCTTCGACGTGTTCTCGTTCGAGAAATTCGCTGTCGGTCGCGTCGCTTTCCAGCACGGTGGTTCCCTGCAGGTCTTCCGCGAGCTCGCGCGCCCTGTCGTGGTCCTTTTCGATAAGCCGGGGTTTGATCCCTCGGTCTTGGAGCAGTCGCGCAGTGTGATAGCCGACATCGCTCCCGCCGACGACGAGGACGTTCTGGGTCGTTTTTGACTCCGGTGCGATTTCGGTCGCGAACAGGCGGACACTCTCTTGGCTGCCGATGACGACGATATCGTCGCCTGCCTTGATGATCGTCTCCCCGCGAGGAATGATGACCTCGTCGTCGCGCAGTACGGCAGCGAAGGTCAGGGATTCGTAGCGGTCGGCCTCCGCGACAGTCTGGTTCGTGATCGGACTGGATTCGCGTACCTCGAACTCACCCATCTGGACCTGCCCGCCGACGAACGTTTCCACGTCACGCGCGCCGGGAAGCCCGATGACGCGGGCGATGTTTTCCGCGGTGAGCAGGTTCGTCGCGACCATGTGATCCACACCGAAGGCACCCACGGATTTCTCCCACGTCCGGAGGAACTTCGCGCTCTTGACGCGGGAGATCGTGAACGGGTCAGCGGCCGTTATCGCGGTCCCGCAGGTGACGATGTTCGTTTCGTCATTGTCGGTACTGGCGATGAGTACGTCGGCTTTCTCGATACCGGCCTCCGAGAGCGTATCGAGTTCCGCGCCATCCCCTTCGACACCGAGCACATCGGCCTCGTACATCAGCGCCTCCACACGATCAGGATCGATATCGACGACGGCGACCTCGTGGCTTTCCGCGAGGCTCTTGGCGATGTTTGAGCCGACCTCGCCTGCGCCGACGATTACGATATACACGGCTGTGCCTCCGCCTGATACATGTGCATCTGGTTTCCACCGACGGGTCAAGTGTATTTTCATCCAGTCAGCAAACTGCAGATCCGTCACGTCGTGGCAGACACGCTTCCGAACCTACCGGTGAACAAGTACCGATGTGGCAGTCGAGATCCAGTCTTCGGGCCCTCAGGTCTCGTCCCGGAGCGGCACGTCTAACCAGGGGCAGAGCGGTGACCGACGATGGAACCGCTCGACTGCATCGAACGATTCTTTCGTCTCTTCGATCGCCTTTCGCATACTGGCGTAGTCGGTCATACCACTCCGTCTGTCGCCCCACCGTTTGATTATGTGCTTATTTACTGCCGCTGTCCGGACAGTAGACGCCTACTTCTATCGGCCGTTTATCAGTGGTCTCTCCCGACCGAGACAGCCCTCGACACTGACACAGCTTCTCACCCGTTTCTCGCCTGTGGACGGTCCAATACGGAACGAGCGCTTGGGGGGCTCTCGCCGTAGTAGCAGGTGACTACTGCTTTCGCTCTTTCATCGTGCTGTCTGTCGCTACTAAGGGGCGGTTAGTACCTAACCGGAGACGTAGATGTGGACGCGAATGCGAAGACGAGAAGGTGAACCGCAACGAGGCCGAAAAGTAGTCCCGTTCTGGCCGCCGGCGGACTCACGACAGCGACTGCACCGACCGCGACCGTCAGGACACTCACGACGGGTCCGGCTCGAATCGTCTCATTCGACCGGTCCTCGGTTGTGCTGGCCGCTTCGAACTGCTGTCTGATAGCGTCGAATCCGGGGCCCTGCTCGACCCGCTTGCGGTCGCGGTCGTACTCCACCAGCCCAACGGCGTCGAGCTTGGGGAGGTGTGTCTGACAGAGTGAGACGTACACGCTGTCGTAGATCTCGTCGCTATCGGTCTCCTCGTCGGCGACCGCACGTGCCACCTGTCTGCCAAGGGTACTGACAGACAGACCTGTCTCGTGTTCGGCGAGACAGTGCAGACACGCTCGTCGCCGCTCGTTGCCGAGTACCTCGAATATCGTCGCGTCATCGAGGCTGTCCTGTTCTCGGGGGACAGTCGTTTCCTCGGCATCGAGGACGGCGTCGAGTCCGACTGTCGGCCGCATGTGGTTCATCGCCCTCCGGAATTGCGGCTGTGTGCACGCATCTGTCCAGTGTGTAGCTTATCCTTGATTGACAGCGGCCCGCAGGCGGTCAGCGAGCGGCTGCGGGGCCGACTGCGAGAGCCGATGGCTCAGCGCCAGCACGAGAAACACCGCGCTCACGACGAACGCGAGTGCGACGCCCGACACTGCGATCCCGCTGAGCGCGAGTCCACCGACCCCGATCAGCGTGGCACACGCTGTTCCGAGATACCGCGTTGACCACTGCTCGTCGGCTGACGCGCGAGCGACTGTCCGGTCCTGGTCTGTGACGGATTCGGTTCCCGGAGGTGACTCCGCAGCCGTCGTCGTCGACAGGAGCGACGGTTCCTCGTCGAGATACCCGTTGAAGGAGTCCGCGAGCGCGGTCGCCTCGACGAGTCCGCGGTCCTGGTTGTAGTTGATGACGCCCGCGTCGTCCATTTTCGGGAGATGGGACTGGTACAGCGCGATGTAGACGCGCTGGCGCTGTTTCGAGCGGAGCGAGTCGACCGTCGTGTCGTGTTCCAGCGCCGCGATATGCTCGGCGATATCGCTCATATCCGCCGGCTCATCGCCGGGATACTCGTGGAGGTACTTGAGGACCAGGCGGCGGCGACGACACTGGAGCACGTGGAAGAGGTCGTCGCGGGTGAGCTCGTCATCCGATTCGGACTCCTCGGACGGCGACTCGTCAGTCGCGGATTCCTCTGCTTCAGTTGTCGTGGGTTCGGAAGCCGTTTCAGCTATCGACATGTTCGCTCCTTCCTTTTCCAGCAACCGACATATACCGGGCCGACTGTTCCGCCGGTTGCGACTGTTTCACCGATTTAACGGGTCGATAATGGCTGACTTACCAGATCAGTATATCGTAAAACGACGCTCAGCGAGCCTGATAACGTAATTCAAGGGATTTCCGACCCGAAAATCATGTTCCACCACTGTTTCACAGAGCATACTGAATTGTTTCATGCCTACGATTGGTACTCGTGTCTACAAAGATACATGTATGTGCGTGGGGAAGAACCCTTTCTCCGGGTTAATTCTACCGTCTGTCGGCGGTAGAGTGCTCAAGGACCGGGAATTATCGATTCGGTGTGACTACTGGCCAATGTTGTGACTGCAGCCACAATCTGCAGTGACAGTGGTGAACTGTCTCGTTCGACGGAACCTCCCCCGCCGCTGAACAGTGATGTCACTATCGATCCGGCGTCCCGAGCCGTGAGCTGACTTATCCGCCAGGCGTCGGCGGCTTGATATCGTCCGCGTGGGGCGAGTTCGCGGCTGCGGGCTTTGCCCGCTCCAGACAGATGAGGTTCTCCCTGCCGAGACGGATCTTCACGACCTCGTCGTCGTCGACCATCTTCGAAAGGAGGCGGCTGACCTTCGCTTTCGACCAGTCCGTCGCCTCGACGATGTCGGTCTGGTGCATGCGGCCGCTCTCGACTCGCAGCATCAGCTTCACCAGCCGTTCGTCGGGTGTGAACTCCCGGTCGGCCTGCTCGAAGGCCTCTGCCGCGGTATCCGCGTCGATTTCTGTACCGTCAGCTCCGGTCCCCTCGTCCGTGGCCTGGATTTCACGGTTGACCTCGATTATCCCCTGATCCAGTTCGAGGCGGCGATAGACGAGCAGTCTGACCGCCGCGGAGAGTTCCGTGACCCAGCCACGCCTGATCGCTACGAACGTCAGTCCGATCCCGATGAGGAACCCGAGAAGCGAACTCGTGACCCAGGCGGGCGTCATCGCACTGTTCGGGTTCGTTCCCCAGGCCACTTCCTGCCGATCAGTCAGGAAGTCACCGTCCGAATCAGCCGCGAGCGGGTCGGTTCCGAGTTCCGAGACTTCCCGCCCGTCGTTGAGGCCGTCACCGTCCGTATCGCTCACGGTCGGGGACGTTCCGTTGTCCAACTCCTCGCGGTCGCTGAGACCATCGCCGTCGGTGTCTGCGACCGTCGGTTCAGTTCCCGCTTCGAGTTCCCTTCCGTCAACCACGCCATCGCCGTCCGTGTCTGCGACCGTCGGATTCGTGTCCAGGGAGATTTCTCTCCCGTCAGCGACACCGTCGTCGTCAGTGTCTTCCTGTACCGGGTCTGTGCCGATTTTTAGCTCCCGACCGTCGACAGCGCCGTCATTGTCAGTGTCCGCGTCCGTCGGGTCTGTCTTGCCCGACACCTCCCGCTGATCGGACAGCCCGTCGCCGTCGGTATCAGCGACAGTCGGGTTCGTTCCGACGGCTATCTCGCGTTCGTCCGACAGTCCATCACCGTCCGTGTCGGCGGTAGTCGGGTCGGTTCCCTCCCTGATCTCGGCTCTGTCGGCGAGGCCGTCTTCGTCAGTGTCCGCAATCGTCGGGTCCGTCCCGTGCTGGTGGAGCTCCGCACCGTCCGACAGCCCGTCGCCATCGGTGTCAGCGTCAGTGAGATCTGTTCCCCGGGCTATCTCGTTGCTGTTGTTGAGCCCGTCATCGTCGACATCCCCGGCGCGCTGAATCGGCTGTAGAGACACCGACTGCCGATCCACCGTGGAGTCGGTGGTCGTGTCGTAAAGAGAGATAGAGAGATCGTCGAGCCCAGCGGATCCGGGGGTTGTGACGGTCGCGGTCCCGTTCGCGTCGACCGGTGTACACGTCGTTGAGCCGTTCGCGTGCGCACAGACCGAGAGATCGTTCTGTGGCGAGCTGACGGTCACCGCGAGTCGATACTCGCTGGCGCGCTCGCCGTCTATTCGCTCCCAGACGAACGCGGTGCCGTTCGGCCCGGTTCCGATAGCCTGTGTGGGTTCAACCGTCTGTATCACTGGATCCGTTTCGTTAGCCGTCGGCGCGTACTCAGTCTGCTGTCCCGCGTCCGTTGCGGCGGCAACACCTACGGAGACAGACGCAACTGTCAAGAGGAGAAGTAAAGCGCATATCCCGCTCACGATTCGGTGTCTCATACAATACGAGTGTCAGAGTAGGGCAATATCCTTTTTGGCACGTAACCTCCCTGTCACGTCGACCCACACTTGAAAACTCAATGACACGGGGTCCGCCCCTGCTGGTTACTCTTCGGAGACGCCGAGTTCCGAGCCGATGACCTGATCCATCCCGCGTCGAATCCGCTGTGACACCGCCGACGGAGAGATGTCGAGTTTGTCCGCCAGTTCTGCCTGCGAGATGCCACGGGGCACGTCGAAGTACCCCGCTCTGTGTGCCGTTTCGAGCGCGATCTGCTGGTCCGCAGTCAGCCCGCAGGCGCCGGCGTTGGCGTCGCCGGTGGTCCAGTACAGTCGGTCAAGCCTGAAGGTTATGTCCCGATCCGAACACGCGGACCGAAACTGCGACAGCGCCGACCGCGACCGGAACTGTGCGTTCACCAGCCACTGGCCCCCCGTGCCCTCCATGTCCAGTACCCGGCCGCCGGCGCGGACCAGTGACGGCGCGACCCGAACCGCGCTGTCTTCGACTTCGACCCGATACACGCGGTTCGTCTCAGTCCAGTCCAATACGACGGGGTTACCCACTGTGCTGTCCTTCCCCAGTTCTGTCTCGAACCGGCTCAGCGTCTCTCCCTCGGCCGCTACGACCAGCAAACTCGACACGTCGTCGGCTACCATCTGCTCCGGACAGACGGTCACGTCCGGGCAACTCTTCAATGCGTCCGTTAGCATAAGTTCCGGATGGCTCAGACACAGGTCGACGCCGAGGCTCTTCTCCCGTGTCACCCCGTCCGTCTCCGAGGGACCTGTTGGCCCGTAGCCAGCGCCATCGACTGGCTGGTCTGCCTCGGTCGTCGACCCCTGGTCGCCGGTGTTGCGCATATGGACTCCAGACGAATCGCGCACAAGGTCATTACTACTATACGGATAGTGCCCGCGAATCGAGAAGCTATACTGATAGCCATTCCTGAGATAGAATGGTTCTCCCGACTGCATTATGCGACAATATTTTCTACTGGCACGTTTAGTTGGCAATCTTTGGAAAGCCTCCGATAGGAGGAGGAAATAAATGTCTTCGAGGGCCCTCCTTTCGGAGTTGTAGGGTTTCGGTTGTCACCGAATTTTTCGACAGGCAAGACGACATAGCCGTCATCGTCAAGGACGGCCACATTAAGACGGCCGTCGTCGTCTCGATAATAGGGTTCGACCCGCACGCCGGTTGGGACGGATCGGAGATGAACTGGCGGCGGAAGCCACATCACATCGCTTCGACGACCATGACGTGGAAGTTGGACTCGCTGAGGTCGCCCGCACCGCCGCCGTGGACGATGCCCTCCCGGTGGGCGACCTGTAGCGTCTCGCGTCCCTCAGCAGTGAGCGAATAGATGGGCTGTGGGTGGTCAGTGTCCTGGACGACCAGCCGATCCGTAGTCAGTTTCGCGAGTTCCTCATCGTCAAGGTGGTGTGTACCGACTGCGGCCTGGTCGTGACTGAGGATGCGCTGGATCGGAGCCCAGGGGTGAAAGCCCGTGGTCCGGACGGTGACAAGAAAACTAGTGAGTGGGCAGTTGAGACAACGAACGACTTCCAAGTGGACAAGGGGCTGCATACGACGTTCTTCCTCGCAACCGACGGGAAGGGCAATTCGCTGAGTGCGGAGCGCATGGACAAGATGGAGCGATTGCGGCAGCGACACAGACGCTTCACGATGCAATCGGATCGACACAAGCGGATGAACGAGGGCTTTCGCGATGTCGGGATGCTCGGCGCCAACCTGGAACTCCCCGAGCACGTCACGACCGATGCGGCGCGGTACTTGGAGGCGGCGAAGGACGAGCGGCTACCGGGCAGACGGATGGCCTGGGAGTCACTGGCGGCCGGTGCAGTGCTGTTAGCCGGGCGTGCAAGCGGTGTAGAACGAACGCCGGCCAGATCGCCCAGTTCGCAAAGAGCAGTCGTGAGAGGGTGTGTGCGGCCGCACGGAAGATCCGGCTGCAGACATCCGTGGACGCGCGGGTGGTTCCTGACCGAGCAGTCGACCAGGTCGTGACGGCCCTCGACGAGGCTGGCATCGACGTGGAAACAGGGATCGAGCTGGTTCGAGTCGGCGAGCGGTTGCTTGACGTGGCCGATACGGTCCCCATCGGGGCGGGCACGGCGCGGATGACTGTCGCTGGGGCGGCCGTCTACGCGGCTGACCGGCTCACACCAGGAAAAGCGTACACCCAGGCCGACGTGGTCAGGGCGGTTAGTGAGACCGTGCCGACCTCGAAACACAGAATCAAGCGCTACTCCGGAGAGGTCTACGAGGCAGGCGAAACCCACCTCGGACCAACTGACGCAGTCGCTGGGTTGGTCGCGGACGACTAGCGGGCTCTCCCCCCCGCTGTTTGCAACCACAGCCCCGCAACCCCGTCTCCCCTCCCACCGCTCCGTGCTCGCGACGCTGCGCGCGCAGCCACGACCGAATTTGATTGGAACAGGAGGGGGATTTGAGAGGGAGTACGCCGAGCCAGATTGGCCCGATAGCACTTTCATTCGCTGTTTCAAATCTATTAGAAGGGGTTAATACAAATAGAATTTTATAGAAATATATGGCTGCTACAGACACAACACCCAATATCGACGAACTCCAGCACGATATTCACGGAGAACGCGTCGCCGATGAACACCAGTGTGACTACTATCACCTACCTCGGCGTGAACGCCGGGTTTGTCGGTGAACTCCCGGTCTGTCCACTATACTGTGGAAGGCGAGTACTCGCCGTTCCCGTTCACTGTTTCCGACTTCAGGGCAAGGTGATAGGTTGCCCCTCCAGAACCAGACTTGCGCCGATTCTGGATGAATTTGTGTGCGATGTTTCGCGCCGCGTTGTAGTCGCTGTGTAGCTCTTTACTGCACTTCTGGCACACGAACACGTCACCGTCACGGTTGTCCTCATGCGTGAAGCCACACCCTGTTTCGGAACACCGTTGACTGGTGTAGACTGGATGGACTGTCTCAACAGAAATCCCTCGTTGTTTTGCCTTGTACGTGACTTGGCGTTTCAACTCGTTAAACGCCCACTGCTGGAACTTTGAAGCATCAGAGATTCGTTCACGGATGTTCTCCAAGTCCTCGAAGACGATAGTCGTACAATCCTGAGAAACGGCTTCCGTGACTATTTCCTTCGACGATTGGTGCAAGAAGTCCTCTGACCAGTTAGCGAAGGTGTCACCGATAGACTGGATGGTGAGGTGTGCGCTTCGTGTTCCCTGTTGTTGGAGACGTGCGCGGCGGCGTTCGTATTCGCGGCGTTTGTGATTCAGCAGATCGGCGTTTCCGATGAACGCGCCTGTGCTGGTGACTGCAAGATACCCGTCCACGTTCCGGTCTACGCCAAGAACTGTTTGGTTCTTGGAGCTTACGCGATTCCCGCCCGCCGTGAACGGCGGGACTCCCTAGCTGAATTAGGTGGGGCCGTTGTCGGGATCAACGGACCAGTTCAGTACGAAGTGCTCCGACTGACAGACATGCAATCTATCGAGCAGTTACCGAACGTTCCATCCGGCTGGGTTCCCGATGCGCTTCGCTGTGCGGCGTGTGAGTGTGACGAACTAGAACCAACCACGGACGGTGTCGACGAAGTACTCATCGAGGTCCGACTCGCGGACTCCGCAGACGTACTCAGTATCGACGCGTCGTCAATAACGGTTGTCGATTTCTCATCCGGTGGGGAAGGATACTACCCGCCGCTGGTGAATATGCAACTTCTCATGCGGTTTCGCGATCTGGGACTGACGCGGTGGATGCGTATCCAGCAGCTGCTTGAACTTGATGATGGCACGGGCGACGTTGGAGAGGCCCTTCGAACCTGTGTAAAGCACTCGCTAGAGGTGCCGCCG
The DNA here is from genome assembly GCF_055271655.1 of Haloarcula sp. HT12. NCBI lineage: Archaea > Methanobacteriati > Methanobacteriota > Halobacteria > Halobacteriales > Haloarculaceae > Haloarcula > Haloarcula sp. HT12. Next base: position 355,854 of record NZ_JBUXKW010000005.1, on the reverse strand, counting down.
AGTCTCTCGGAGTCTGGGCAGATTTGACTATTGACTGGGCTACAATCGGTTGCGGGCAATGAACGAGAGTTCAGACAGCGTGTCGTTAGTTCCCGCTGAGTGGGAGGGACACACCGTGGTAAAATGGATCAGCGAAGCGGACTTGGATGAGTATTCGGAGTGCAGTAACTGCTACTGGCCTGTATACCAATAGGTGAAGATGTTCTCACTGACTGACGACAACCCCGATGACGTGAACGGGGGAGAACGCATCCTGACGGGACTGTCGCCATGTGTTCTGTCTGCGATAGACCGTGACGCGTAGCCGTCTGGGTGGGCCTCTAAGCTCCACTATGGCGTGGCGGAGCCGGATCCGCCCCGGACGTTTGATGCTGGGTCAAGCGCCGGTTCGGAAGTCGTGGGCGGGTAGAGGAGACAGAGTTTGTTTCGTCTGTCTTGGCGGTCGCTCAGACAGTGCGAATCCCACACAGTTCTTTTGTACGGTCACTGTCACAATCGAGTAGTGTGAAAGAACGAACCCGGGAATGAGAGAGGGCGTTTCGTCTGTCTTCACACTGTTGTCTCACGGGTCGCGCTCTGCTTCGATCTCGGCTCTGATGTCAAGGACGATTTCGGGATCAAGATCGAGACCGTACTCGTAGTACCGGCCGCCGCTCTCGCCACGATTCCGATCGGTCCGGTGGAGGAACCCGAGCATATGGAGATCCGAGAGGTGGTTCTGAATACTCTTGAGCGTCGTAAGCGGGTCCACAGCGTGTGAGTCCGCGACGCGTTCGTATCGAGTCTTAATTGTCTTCGAACGGGCCAGCGTCTCCTGCTGCTGCTCGAGATACGCGAGCGTTTCGAGAAGGAGTTGTGCGTGCTGGGTCTGATCGCGGATCCGATTCCGCAACCGACCGCGTTGAACGAGTTCCTGTGCTTCAATGATGTGGGAATCGTCGACGCTATCAGCGTCCTGCTTTTTCGCTACCTCGCCACCGACCCTGAGGAGATCTATCGCTTGACGGGCATTTCCCCGGTCTTTCGCTGCGATCGCTGCTGCCCTCGCGACTGCCGAGTCATTACAGACGCCGTCGACAAACGCGCGATCGGCGCGGTCGGCGAGTATTGTCCGGAGTTCGCTGGCGTCGTAGGGGCTGAACGAGATCTCGGCTTCCATCAGGGTATCCTTGACCTTTGGCGAGAGGCCCTGTCGAAACCTGTAGTTGTTGCTGATCCCGATAACACCGATCTTCGAGTCCGTAATGTGACCGATGGAGCGGGCCCGCGGGAGTTCGTACAGGAGCGTGTCGGCATCCCCGAGGTGATCGATCTCATCGAACACGACAAGATGGGTCCCCCCTCGCCGGTCAAGTTGCGCGTACAGTTCCTCGAACGCATCGGCCGTACTGAGTCCACGTTTTGGGAAATCGCTCGAGGTTTCCGGGAGCAGTTCGTTGACGAGCGTTCGGACGACCGAGTAGACCGTCTTTCCGTTACAGTTCAGTTCATGGACGAACAGGTCGTCAGCATCGGGGCGCTCTGTGGCTTCATTTTGAAGCGCCTCCATCATGTATATCGTCACCGCAGTTTTGCCGAGTCCGGCCCTCCCGTACAACATGATGTTCTGTGGCGTCCGGCCGAAGAGGACGTCCTCAAGCGCGTGGCGATACTCGTCGATTTCCTCGTCTCGCTCAAGAATCTCATCAGGTTGGTAGTCTTCGGAGAGGACCTCCTTGGCGGCGAAGATAGAACGTTCGACATCGCTAAACGGCCCGGGCATGAGTCTATTCATAATGAGATGTCGCTTGGATATAAAATCTGCTTTTGTCTGTCTCGTTTGTCTTGGTCTATTACCTGCCATTAGTCTCCCCTCAGCCATCGAACTGCTGCCCATAGTCGGACGTCAAGAGACAAACGAAATCTACTCTCTGAAGGAAAGGCTGAGTGTCCGCCGTGGAATACCCAGCGTCACAGTCAAAGACAGACGAAACGTACTCTCTCCCATTCCGAAAGGGGTCCTCTACAGGCGGAGCAGGTCGATTACCTCAAGGTAATCCGAAGAACGGAATCCCTCTTGATGATTAGACACAGAGAGCATGTTGAAGCACGTGACTCCAAGACGATTTATGATGATCAGCACGCTATGACGGAGTCCACAGGAAACTGGCTGTGGACTTACTCCGAGAGCCATACCGGAAGAGTCTAGACAGACGAAACGTACTCTCTCCCACCTTGGATCAGATCGTATCATCAATGTCTTCGTCGATAGATTCAGATGTTCGGTGACCGCCTTTGACAGGGATACAGTTGTCCCCCCTCGGGACAAAAGAACTGACTCGGCGACCGCATCGATAACCGACTGAAGGGGCGCATAAATGTCGAGTTTGTGGAGAACTTGCACAGCAGTGGACTGGAGACGCTCTTGACGAGTTGTACCGACAGTTCGACCAGATCAGTGAGAGTCACATCGTCGTGTTCGATGAGATCGACCACCTGGAGGAGGCGAACACACTCCTGTACGAACTGCCTCGTGCACGAGCGAACGTTCACGTCTCGGACGCGAAGGTCGGGGTGATCGGAATCAGCAACGATTACACCTTTCGGCGGACGCTATCGCCGAAGGTCAAGGATACGTTGATGGAAACCGAGATTTCCTTCAGCCCGTACGATGCTGGGGAACTGCGGACGATCTTAGAGCACCGAGCGGAACGTGCCTTCGTGGACGAGGCATGTGACCCATCGGCGATCGCAAATGCGGCCGCGCTGGCCGCACAAGATATGGGGAATGCACAGCAGGCGCTCGATCTGCTCCGTGTCGGAGCGGAGCTAGCCGAACGGAACGGCGAGACTCCTGTCACGGACGATCATATTGAGGCCGCACGGGAGCAAGTACAGCGCGGTCGGCTGGAGAACAAGATCCGAGACCAGACCGAGCACGCACAGGATATCCTGGAGGCAATCGCGAACCTACAGACACAGAATGAGGTCCCCGCACGGTCAAAAGAGATCCAACAAACGTACGAACAAGTCGCCGACTCACACGCCGCCTCGCTGCTGTCTACCCTGAAGAGCATTCAGGATCACCTCTCAGACCTCCACATGCTTGGGTTTCTCCGACGCTACGAGCAGAACAAAGGACTGAGTGGCGGACAGTACTACGAGTATGAACTTGATCTTGACCCGGAAATCGTCTTGGAGACTCGGACAAACATCGCCAGACATAACGAGTGAAAGCACACGAAACGTACTCTCTATCTCATCGAACTGCTCCCAAGTGGATACAAGTCGAAAGGCACACGAAATCCACTCTCTTTCTGGGCGAGTTCATTGGAGTCGGCAGCATAGAGACTATTCCGACAGAGCATCGAAATATTCGTCCTTCGCGAGAAGGGCAGGATTCTCCCGCTGAATCAAAATAGCACAACGAAACACCAAACCACACCAAAAAATGCTTACAGCATGGCAGATAGACGGTCGTCGCCCCTCCTGACGACGAAGGGAACCTATTCGGCCTCGTTAATATCATCGATACACTGGTTGTCCTGCTCGTCATTTCGGTCATCGTAGCAGGCGCCACACTTATCTTCCAGCCAGGGCCGAACCCAAGTCACCAGATCTGACCGCATCCAATGTCACCCTCAACCTCGGACACAGCCGTCATATATCGTCTCAGCGACCTCTGAAGGCGACACGTACAGCCCATACATCAGCTCAGAATCACCATCACAGATGTCTATCCAACGCCACAGGACAAGCAGATGCGTGTCATCCTGCGTGCCACACTCCAGGTGACTCCCGACGGTGACAGCCTCATTTACGCGAATGCACCCCTCGCCTCGGTCTGTCACTGATGATTGCGACGAGTCGATACGAGGTGAGCGGCCAGATACGTGCTGTGGGTAGTGACAACAGCCTTACTCAAGAGGACACGACTGTGGTACTCAGAGACACCATGACCACCGCCGATGCTCAAGACGTCACTCCCGGTGATGAGATCCGAGTCGCTGGACGCACTGTCGAGACTATTGAAGACGTGGCTGCGTAGGCAACTGAAGACTTAACTCAGCAGACCGTCTTCGTCGAAGCCGAGCTCGACACCTATCGCCAGCAGTCCGACCGTCGGTTTGGCGACACGCAAGTCCGTCGCGGCTAAACGGTTACGCTCCCAGGCGAGGACTACACGTTCGATGGTCGCATCGAACAGGTCGGTAGCAGCCTTCAGCCAACGACTACCGACGTTCTCCTTGAGACAACCATTGATGCTGAAACAGCCGATCGTCTCGCCGCCGGCGACGTCACTACCGTTGCCGGCTACGAGGCAGCCCAAGTGAAAACTGTCACCACGTACGCGACACAGAACCCCGATCGCAAACGTGCACCCGTCGGTCTCTCGCTGGTAACCCTGGAAAACGGTGGCCGTCAGCAGTTCGGCAGCGCTACTGTCCAGCCGTGGGAACAATATCACCACCTTGACTGACAGCTACGAACTCTGGGGCAGCATCGAACGCGTCAGAACACTCGAACCGTGCGGGGTGATCACCAACCGGACCGTGACCTTGCGAATAGACCAACCGGGTTGTTGGGACCGCTATTCTCGCTCGTTTCGGGAGCGGAAGGTAACAACAGCATAGCCAGTTAGCAGCGCAAACGACGGACCGAGTGGGGCTCTGAATCGCCAGCCAGTACTAACGAGCGTAATAGCCACGACACCGGTTACGACAACGATCGGAGTAAGCAAGAGGATAAGCACATGTACGTCGCCCAGCTGCCAGCCACGGACCGTGCCGATTCCACTCCCGATCAAAAGGGGTCCAAGAACGACGATATTCACGATATTCCAGAATGGACTCACGAACGCGTCAATAAGAGGGATGAAAAACACCAGAGTGCGCAGGATCATCATGATAACGACGTGGTCGAGATTCGCAAGTACGAAGCCAATAAGTCCATCAGCGGGACGAGCCGTGTAGTTGTATTCAGCTAAGAAAAACTCAGTTTGGCCCTTAAATAGAATCCAGCCACCTCGGAATCCCTGCTCAACCTGCGTTAATTTAGTGGGGGCACTTGAAGTACCGAGTACCACAATCGGCAGAAGAACGACACCGGCGACGGCGATCCAACGGGGAATCAGGCCGATCCGGTATTTATTTCCTCGCGGAAACAGGTCGAAAAGTAACCATCCGAACACGATTGGCATGCCGAACGGGCGAGTTATCACCAGCCATCCGAGGCTTCCTATCGCGAGCGCTCTTGTCGCTCCCGATGGGTCCTCCCAGTGGCGGGTGATCGCCCACAGGCAGAGGACGAAAACAAAAATGAACATCGTCTCAGATAGTAAGAACACCGTGTACCGGACGACATCGAAGAGGAGCGCAAATGATAGTCCCGCTATCAGTCCGGCCATCGGATTCACGAGGCGTCGACCGATAAAGTAAATAAGGGCCGCTGTGCCTGCTGACAACACAATTTGGACGAGGACCCAGGCGAGCCCAGAGCCGCCAGTTACTCTCTGAACGATGCAGAATGGAATCGTGAATCCGAGGTACTGAAGCCCCTTGATCGCGGATAGAGAGCCGATCGGATCAGTAACGAGTAGTTCACAACTCCGCTTAAATGCAGGCGTATCCGTAGCTACACGAACGCCATCCCAGATTTGCAGTGCTCGTATGAAATAGAGGAGCCGAAAGACGAGCGCAATCGAAAATATCAAAACGGCTGCATACAGTCGGTTTTCCTTGATTTGATCGATCCCACGCTTGATTCGCAAATGCATCGTACAAGTTGGTTTTGACGGAATCATAAGTATGTCACGTAATTCAAGAGAACAGACCCCTCATATTTGATTCAGACTACAAAGTGAGCCTCCCAACACTCGCTTGACGACGCGGAACGTGTACTTTTGCTCACGTTCCAGTTGTACCACACTCTCAGAACTACCTGTCGAGTGTCACGCCACCAGCAGGGTGGTCTTTCCGGACAGATTCATACCATTCGATAGTGCGACTGAGACCATCTTCGAAATCAGTCGACGCTTCCCAACCAAAGTATTCCGCGGCACGACGTGTATTTAATTTGCGCCGAGGTTGTCCATCCGGTTTCGATGTATCCCACTCGACGTCAGCGTCGAACTCTGTGAGGCTGGCAATCGTCTCAACCAGATCCCGGATACTGATCTCCATTCCGCTGCCGAGATTGACTGGGTCACTTTGATTATATTCCTCGGTAGCGTCGAGGATGCCACGCGCGGCATCCTTTACGTAGAGAAATTCCCGAGTCGGTTCACCAGTACCCCATGCAGTTATCGAGTCGTCGCCTCGGTCGCGTGCCTCCAGACACTTGCGGATAATAGCTGGGATGACGTGGGCAGAATCTAGGTCGAAATCATCGCGTGGCCCGTACAGATTCACTGGCATCAGGTAGATGCTGTTGAAGTCGTACTGCTTTCGGTAGGCCTTTGATTGTGTGAGCAGCGCTTTCTTCGCGATACCGTAGGGCGCGTTCGTCTCTTCCGGGTAGCCATCGAAGAGGTCGTCCTCTTTGAACGGGACCTCGGTGTGGTTGGGGTACGAACAGATCGTCCCCAGAATAGTGAATTTCTCGACACCGAACTGGCGAGCCAGCTCGATAAGCTCGATACCCATCACGGCGTTATCGTAGAAGTATCGGCCTGGGTTCTTTCGGTTCGCACCAATGCCCCCGACAGTCGCCGCCAGATGGATGACGGTATCAGCGCCAGATTCGACGAACGCCTGCCGAATGGCGGCCCGCTCGCGGAGGTCGTACTCGCTGCTCCGGGGAACGAACACCTCGACATCGTCGGAGCGAGAGCGCAACTCTTCGACCAGATGACTCCCGAGAAAGCCGCTTCCGCCGGTTACCATCACCGTCCGTCCGTCCCAGAATTCGTGACTCATCGCCAATCCACCCGCCCGTACCACGCCGGTTTGTTGTTCGCATACCAGTCAATGGTCTCGCGGATGCCTTCACGCCAGGATACCTGCGGTTCCCAGCCCGTCTCTTCGTTCAGCTTCTCGTACCCGACTAACAGCTCTTCTACGTCGCTATCGCCGGGGCGATACCGGTCATCGTCCTGCACGATATCTGGACGCTCCCAGTAGCCGTGTTCGGCGCCCACGTCGAGGATGGTTTCTGTCCACTCCTGCATCGAGATGTTCTCGCCGTAGCCGTAGACGTACTGCTCACCTGGGTTGCCACCAAGTGCGACGTGAAGGTGGCCACGAACACCGTCACTCACGTAACACATGTCCCGCTTTGGCTGGAGATTTCCAAGTTCGACGATGTCGCGTTCGAGTGCCTGCGTGATGATGGTGCCTGTGATGTAGCGGGGGTTCTGCCTGGGGCCGTAGTTGTTGAACATCCGCGTTGTGACCGTCGGGAGGCCGTACGCATCGTTGTAGTTCATCGTCAGGAAGTCGGCAGCGAGCTTGGTGGTGGCGTAGATACTCGTTGGGTTAACCGGCGAGCGCTCGCTGAGGAGGACGCGACCGTCGTCTTCGTAGTCGTGTTTCTCGACCATCTCCTCTTTCACGTTGCCGTACTCCTCGCTTGTCCCCGCAGTGTCGAACTTCGCGATGTCGAGATCCAAGTCCACGATAGTCTGGAGGAGATTGAGGGTCCCCGTGACGTTCGTATCGACGGTCTCGTAGGGCCGGTCCCAGGACTCGCCGACGTGGGCCTGTGCTGCAAGATGGAAGATCAGCGTTTCGCTGTGGTCGGTAAACGTAGACAGAGCCTGCCGTACAGAGTGGGCATCACGGAGATCACCCCGATGGACCGTTATCGAATCGCGTAAGTGCCGTATATTGTTCAACTCACCGCTTGAGGTTGCGCGAGCGAATACGTGGACGTTTGCCCCGAGATCAACGAGTTTGTCAGCAAGATGTGAGCCAACGAAACCGTCAGCCCCCGTGACGAAGACAGGGCGCTCGGCGAGTCTCGGTTCAAGATTCATACCAGTATCCTTGTCTTGGTAGGCTTAGGATTTTTCTTTCTGTTTTTAATATGGCCGCGGAAAGACGGTGGTGGTTAGTTTAGCACTGACGACCGCACAGAGCCAGAAAGCCCCGGCTAGCTGAACTCGGGGGCCTCGCAACGGTCCTCACTGCGTTGCGGTCCTTGCGTCGTCCGCCATCGTTCAGCTAGCCGCCCCTTTCAATCCCACCCATAGTCGGTTGGGAAAGCTATGCTGGATTGGATTGAAAGGGGCCGCGTTCTCAGCGAACCCCGGCGTCCGCGGCTCTGTCGCGGGCTTGGAAGAGCTGTACTCTCTCGGTGAAGCAAGCACGCGAAGCGCGCACAGCGAGCCGCGGAGGCTTTCTGGCTGTTCATTACTTCTATCCACTAACTAAACACTGCCGCAAAGACAGCTCTGACCGCGAGTACTCAGGGCCAGTTCGAAGAGCTGTCACACTAAACACTCGACATAAATTCCATTCTCGTCCACATCGAAGCACCCTCTCTGTTGTTGAACTGGGTACGTGGACAACCCACCGCGACCGAACTGGAGAAATATCTTCCAGTGGAATGTCAGGCGGACGACTCATCGCTAGTGAGTGCAGATTTGGTAGTGAACGAAGGACAGGAGGGGGGAGCCGTCAGCTATACAGTCAGCAGCTTGCTGAAGGTATTTTACGGTGTGAGCCGAAATGAAAGGACACTCGTGATCTTTCATTTGGGTGAAACTCAATTAACGGATCGGACGTCAAGCCCAGAACGTCTGGGTATCTCGTGAGTAGAGAGCAGATGCGGCGACGAGGACAAAGACGAACAGAAACATCAGACGAGGTACGCGAGCGTGGGCACCACCGATACCAGCTGCGAGCATACCGACCAGCCAGCCAGCGCCAGCGATGGGTACAGTCAGAGAATGGTCCGTGATACGAACGACAAACGCACGGACAACTAGTAAATAGAATCCGATCGCGAGTACGAATCCGATTGCTCCGAGATCGACTAGCAATTGTGAGTACAACACGTCGAGATAGCCGACCCGGGGGTTTTCCGGCGAGGCAAACCAACCGTAGCCGAATATCGGTTGCTGGATCCACAGATCAATCGCCTCTTGTGTGAGGCGGAATCGGCTCTCTAGCCCGCCAAAGAACACCGGGTTGAGCATGAGCTCGCCGTTAATGAGATTAACCGGTAAGTATCGATAAAGAAGCCAAGGTCTCGTCGCTAACAGGAGGGTGAAGACAATCGAGACGGCCCCAATTATTCCAGGGACGAACACACGGATGGGTAATTGCCTCCGTAGTAACAGAAGACCTATGCTGCCACCGACCACCAATGTGATCATGCCTGACCGCGAGCCTGCGGTAAGGACACCGATCAGACACAGCAACCCGGCGAGAGAACTGATCCAGGCACGGCGAGGGCGGTCCTGAAGCCAAAGGGCGCCGTTTAACAGACCGAGTAATGCGGTGAGAGACAGAAAGACAGCCATGGTGTTTGGATTCCGCCAGAGTACCGTCGATTGTGTGAACGTGGACGTAGCAGTGAGGTTCTGTACTGTGGCAATAACAGCGATCAGGGCCCCGCCACCGAGAAGTAATTTAAGTGCCTGGTCCCAGTTGATATCCGCGGCGAAAGACTGTGTGAGAACGAGGAACACGGAAATTTCGATCCACTTCAGGGCCCAGAGAACATTAATCAGAACGGACACGGGTTCGCGGACGGAAGCGATAGCAACCGTGAGTAGAATCCAGAAGCCGAGCAGACAGAACCCTGCAGTGACCTTCGGGACCGTCAACTTGACTCGCCAATCGTTGGCCCAGATTCGCTGACAGACAAACAATCCCCCAATAGCCAACACGACAAAGTCTGAGGCGTTTATTGAAGCGTACTTGGAGCCAACACCCGGAAGCGGGAGTTGAAGCGAAAAGAGTACGCTGACCAGAAACAGCATAAACAACAGATTCGCCCAGCGAGTGCCACTCATTAGCGTATGTACCGGAGTGCTTCTGGCCGACCGTTGAGAACGTGATAGGCCCCTTGAACACCCATCGCGATAGCGGCCAAGAGCCTATCCGGGAGAGCCCGTTCAACCAGAGAAAGGTCATACCTAGATTGTAATTCCCGTATCTCCGCCTTACGTTCCGGTGGTGGGTCTCCCGTCGTCTTTGCGGCCTCGTGTAGGCGTCTCGCGCCGATGAACGCCTGGACCTGGACCATCTCAAGGTTCGCATTTAGCAGTTGCCAGAGAAAATCCGTGTCCATCACGTAATCAAGACTCTCGTCGACACCGCCTAGCGAACGCACAGTGTCTCGCCTGATCGCCATGCTGTGATTGCCGGTGAACTGATAGTAGTGTTTGTGGACGAACCGGGAGGGTGGCGTGCTGTACTTCCGGCCGATCTCGTTACCGTCCGCGTCGACAAAGAGGTAGTCGCCGTATACGACGTCGGCACGCTGTCGATGTTCGATAGCTTCGGCCAAAGTTTCGATGGCGCCGGGTAACAGGTAATCGTCGGAGTTCACCCAGCAGATCCACTCCCCGGACGCCATTTCGATGCCCTTGTTGATAGCATCGGATTGGCCGTCGTCCAGTTCGGATACCCACCGGAGGTTATACTGATCCTCGTAGGCCTCCAGAAGGTCAACCGTCCCATCGGTCGAACCACCGTCGACAACGACGTGTTCGATCTCGGCTCCCGACTGAGTCTTTACGGACTGAAGATTGTCCTCAAGGAATTCCGCCTGCTCGAAGGAGGGCGTCACCACGCTCACCGAGACCTCGGGCATAGGCGGGCATTGGTCGATAGAATATAAATACCGTTTGGTACGCTATCGGATACCGGCGGTCGCTAGGCGTTGCCTTCGAAATAGGGGGACAGACGGCACTGCGAGAGCACTCGATCGTGCTCAGGGCCCGTGTTGATTCGCACGGGGAGACTCCTCTGACTCGAGTGGATCCCGGGCGACAGCCGCGTAAACGAAGTTTCGGACCCGATTGGGTACGAACCGCAGTGAGACACGACTGAGAATATTGAACAGGAACACTGGGGCCGAAATGAATCCGCGCTCGTAAAACTCCACCTGCCGGCGGACCTCGGCGCGGGCATACTCGATACCGCCGCGGCGGTCAGCCAGTTCCTCACCCGCCCGGACCAGTACGAGCGTCTTGGATACATTCGCGAACCGTGCGCCGTCACACAACAGACGCACCCACAGGTCGTAGTCCTCAATCCGCGAGACCGGCCGATAGTTGCCTGCAGCGAGGATAGCCGACCGGCGGAATATGACGGTCCCGTGGTTCATCGGGTTCCGAAACCGAGCCATCCGCTCGATATCGTCATGGCTCTGCGGGACTTTCCGTCGCCGTATTGGTTCGTTGGGATTGTCGTTGAACTCGTCGATGTATCCGCCGAGGACATCGATTTCGGGATGGGTTTCGAGATATTGGCACTGGGTCTCGAAGCGTGTCTCGACATTGATATCGTCGGCGTCGAGCCGAGCAACCAGTGGGGTGGTACACTCTCGAACACCGACCCGGAGTGCGTTTCCAAGCCCTTTATTTTTCGGAATCGCGTGCCTGCGGAGCCGGTCCGGATACTGACGTTGCCACTTTGCGAGTGTCCGCTCGAGGGATTGCGTTAGCGGTCCATCCTCGACGACGAGAAGTTCGTCGGGCTTGCGAGTTTGATGAAAACAACTCTCGATGGCCGTATCTAGATGCGCTGGCTCATCTCCCTGATAGGTAGGCAACAGGACGGTGAACGGCGTCGACACATTCGTACCTCTCGATTTCGATAATTAAGAGTATCGCTGTACACTCCAACTTCCTCTTCACGAGCTAAACAGGTTGGGAATGTCCCCGCGGTCGTGTTTAGTTTGGAGCATTGTGCCAGCGAGCGAAACTCTGTAACCAATTTTCGGCTGTTTCCGGTTTGACGTGACTGAAGCAGTTCGAAAACGACGAGGTTCGGCGCTTCAGTTCTCGAAAAATCCGTTCGATGGCGTTCCGATTTCCGTGGCGACGCATCTGAAATCGGAGGCCAACTCGTTGCAGTGCAGTTTGGAGGTGTTGAGCACCATCGACAAGAAACTCGGAGGTTTCGACATCGTGTTTTTGCCGCAGTTCGCGCAGGAAAATTTCCGTGAGAGCGGTCGTGGTCGTTGAAAACAACCGGACGTGAAGCAGTTCGTTAGTTTGGGGATCAGCGGCGGCGTACAGCCAGAATTGCTGGTCGTTGATCCGAATCACGGTTTCGTCGAGCGCGATCTGATTCGGAGCTTTTCCCGACTCGGGCTGTAGATCGGCTTTCTGCACCCAATCGTGGATGGCTTTTCGACTGCGTTGGACACCCAAACAATCGAGTAATTCGACGGTATTCGACAGCGACAACCCTGCAACGTGCGATTGAATACCCAACGCCATCGCCTGCTCGGGTGTCCGCTCACGCTCCACAAAATCCAAATCAATCCAGTCTCTATTCCCGCTGAGGCGGCTGATTTCTGGCATAGGCACCAAGAAATCCGTCCGCCTCACTTTTCACGCTTAACTAAACACGACCGTCCCCGCACTACAACAGGTGATGGAAGCCGTTTTTGTGGTCCGCGGCACAACTCCGTGCAGATGGCTTCCGTTCAAGTCCTGTTTCATCGGTCGCATCTCAATCCCCGGATAGAGCTGTTTTCGGAGGCGCTGACCGCTGAGGGGCATGACGTGGCGGCACTGTGCTGGGATAGGGGCGGTAGTTCCAACGCCGCCGGTGAGACGGTTCCCGTGACTCGAATCTCAGGACCGAGCGTCGGCGTGTCGATGCTCAATACACTGTTTCTCCCGCTGGTCTATCTCAGATTTCTCCGCGCGCTTCGACGCGAGGAGACCGACCTATTTCTCTGTGCGCACGTTTCGTTGCTTCCATTCGCCGTCTTTCTCGGCGCTATCTCCAAGACTGCTGTCGTCTACGACGTCGTCGACCCACGCGTCGAGGACTATGCGGAACGGGACTCGCCGCTTGCCCCGCTGTTTTCGTGGAGCGTCAAGACCCTCGAACGTGCATGTCTCCATGCCGTCCAGGGTATTACTGTCATCGATACTGCCGATGACGTTGTGAAGACACGATACGAAGGGTTCACTCAGAACATATCGGTCATCTATAACCTCCCCAATCTGAAGCCCCGACCCGATCGTGATGACACACACGAGACAGTAGTCTATGTTGGGGTCCTCGACGACCGAAAGGGTGTGACGGCCCTCCTTGAGGCGTTTGCGCTCTCCCACCGGGATCGCCCGGAGACGCAACTCTTGTTTGTCGGCGATTCGGTCGACGACACTGCAAACCGATTGCGGACTCGGGCCGAGGAACTCGGCGTTCGCGACGCCGTCGAGTTCGCTGGTCGGGTAGACTATGCGGAGGTCCACGGTATTCTCAGTCAGGGTGACATAGCTGCCGCACCCTATCAGCCGGTCCCGATGAATCGAATTGTTCGGTGGAATGCTCGCAAGATCCCCGATTATATGAACGCTGCACTCCCCGTTGTCATGCCCGATTTTGGTGGCTTCCCGGAAATCGCCACGGCGACAGAGTGTGGCGTTACTGTCGACACGACCGACATCGAGGCGCTCGGAGACACGATCGGTGACCTCCTCGACAATCCCGATAAGGCCCGTACACTCGGTTCGAACGGCCGCCGCGCCGTCGAAGAACGGTACAACTGGGAGACCGAACAATCGAAGGTCGTCGACGTTGTTGAGACAGCGCTTGCCGAAGGAGTACCGGGAGAACGCCATGATGGATGAGGCTGGTGAGATCGCTGAGGAGGTTCGCGTCCTAAACACGAACTTTTCTTCGTTCAGAGTGGCTCAACTGCTACCGTCGACTCATCAAGACAAAACAAGCGACTAAGATCAGGCTATATAGCAATGATTTGGAAGGTACAGAGTATGGAGATAATCACATCAACGGCCAGACGTTGCCTTCATAACACTCGAATATTACGATATGTTTATGGGAAAAGTTCGAATGGGCCCACCAAGAGAACTAATGAGAAATTTGAGTGAAGAATTCAATATTGACTACTTTATTGAAACAGGAACATTCTATGGAAGCACGGCCAGCTGGGCAAGTAATGAATTTAAGAATATTAAAACAATAGAATTGAGTGACAAACTCTACAATGATGCACTGAGCGAATACGGACATGTGCAAAATATTGAGTTTATAAAAGGAAAGTCACAAGAAGAGCTGGGAAATATAATACAAAAATTGGATTCTCCTGCCATATTTTGGTTGGATGCACACTATTCTGGTGAGGGAACCGCTGGCAAAGATTACGAGTGTCCTCTGTTAAAGGAACTAGAAGCAATTGGCAAATCTAGTGTGGAAAATTATATATTTATTGATGATGCTCGGTTATTTTGCTCACCGCCTCCCAGACCCCATTCCGCTGAAGATTGGCCTACCATCTCCGATATAATATTGAAAATGAAGAGTGAATTGAATGATGATTACTATATTACTATTACTGAAGATGTGATTGTAGCGGTACCCCCCTCTGCTAAAAATATAGTAAGAAACTATGCTCAAGATGTTGCTACTAAAAGATGGAACGAATCGAACATTGAGAAAGGGACGAGGTTGATAATTCAAGATCTATTTGATTATTTAAATACAGAAAGTAACAGACAAGCTCTAAAAAAAGTAGGACTATATTCTGTAGCCCGTAAAATATACAACAGATTTTCTACAGGGTAACTGAGATCGCTCAATTTGCCTGATATCCGGAATGGTTTGACGAGATATACCGTATGTAGAAATATCTCTTGCATATGGGTAATGGCTAACAAGATAACACAGACGGTGTGACAGAACCAATTCCCTCAAGCACGGACCTAACTCTGCGTATCTCCCAACCCTGTTAATTCGATGGATTTTCTATATCACTCATGGGTAAGCAATTGTTTGTGGCGTCATAGGACGGTTTCAAGAATAGGTTTGAGTGTTTTCTCACTGGATTTTCGGCGGGCACGTTGTCGAAGATGAAACGCTCTAGAGTAGGGTATGAGTCGGCCTTTGGAGACGCCTCATTGTTTCGCGAGCCCCTGTTACGCCAACTAACCTATCGGAGCAGGTCCGCGGCGCCACGTTCCAAGACGAACGTCTTGAGTGGAATCGTGCTTCCTGGATCGGCCCATTCGCGTCGCCCTTGCCCGCTGCGACTTTCAGCTATTGATACGATCTGTCGAGAATCATCTACCTAAGATAGTTCTTTATGTTCATATAGACGTAGGTCGGACCACTGAGTTGTCCTCCTCTTCGGACGAATCCGATTGAAGGGACAGAATACCCTTCATTAATTGATTGTCACTTTTGAACTAATATTAGACCGCTTCAGAAGGGCATATCGTCTTCCATGGAAAGTGTCATCCTTTGTCGTCCCTCGTCACGAGCGTAACACTTCTAGGTTAACGTCGTTGCTGTTGGTTTTGACGTATGCAGATATCGTTCGATGAACTTGTTCAGGAGTCGTACCACTTCTGAAACCCGGAGTCGATTCAAATCGCACTCTGTCAGCATTTGCGGGTCAACAGCAGGCATGATCCCGGTGTGTTTTTCAACCAACATAATTTAGATTAATGACTTATATAATCCGATCAGCTCTTGATTCAGGACTTTCATTGAATAGTTTTCTTCGACATATCTTCTACCATTTTTCGCCAGTTTAATCGCAAGATCCGGTGAGTCAATAATCGCTGACAGATGATCTGACATAGAGTCTATATCTCTCTTGGGGCCTAGTAAAGCGGACCTGTTCTCATCTACTGCTTCTGGTATCCCCCCAACATCTGTAGCAACGATAGGTAATTCCATCGCTTGTGCCTCTAACAGTACCATTCCGAACCCTTCGGCACGACTTGGATGAAAGAAAATATCGGCATTTTCCATCTCTTTGATTACTCCTTCATGCCTCCGTGGACCACATAGAGTCACAGTATCTGTGATATTCAGACGTTCTATTTCTTCCTCCAGTTGGTTTTCCAATTTGCCACCACCTACAATTCGATACTCAATTCGAATGTCTTTATAATCTGATAGTATTCTATTGACCGCTTCTAATCCATCAAAGTGTCCTTTTTCTTCAGTTAATCTACCTACTGATAATATTGTGATATTCTCTGGGTTATCGCTAATATTTTGATTCGCTGGAGTGAATTTTTGAGTGTCAATCCCGTGATAGTGTATTTTTACTTTTTCCCTATTCGCCCCCAACCTAATCAAGTCATTTCTGACGGATTTTGAATTTGCTAAAAGTAGATCTGATTGTTGAAACAAACTCTGGTAAACATCATTGTCAACGTTCTTTGCATGGCGCACTCCTACACCGTGAAATGAAGCTACTAGTGGGGAAGTTATCACTCCACTTTGCTTTAGATCAGCACAGTATTCACTAATTGAACCAAAGTGGCTGTGTATAATATCTGAGTCTCTTTCTAGAAATGGTTTTGAACGTGATAATAATCGAACACCATTCTTGGGTGACTTCCACTCGTTTTGAATGAGTGATTTCAATCTTATCGGATAATGGTGGGTAACAATAGCGGCTTGTATTGCCGCATTGTAGATCTCTCCAATTGGTCGGGAAGGAATATTGTGGTAATATATATCGTCTTTTAAACTATACTCTTGGATGATTGATTGTTCCTTATTTTCTCCACCAGGGTGATCTGCGATAATTGATACTTCATGTCCTGAATCTATGACACCTCTAATTTGATTCAGTATAAAGGTCTCTGTCAATTTCGGAAAATTCCTGACAACAAATTCTACCTTCATGGTGTTCAGTTCATGATCTCAGATTGGTTACTGACAATGTAGCCTTGATTAGTCATATAATATCAGATAAAATGCTGTGCAATTTCATAAGTATTGGTCTCTTTTCCCAAACTGTAGCCCTTTTTTCAAAATATTTCTTAGAATACTCAATGTCTGGCATGACATGATTATGGCTCTGCAGTGGGAACTCAATCTCATACCTGTCTATCTCTGAAAACGGGGATGATTCGTCTGTAGTGTGAGTTCCTTCTCGATTAAAACCAATATTGCTCACTAAATTTCTTGCAGGAACGATGTGGTATGATGATTGAATAGCTCCCAAGAATCCCCACTGATAATGCCACGTCTCAATCTCGCCTTTATATGTCATTTCATATAACCGCTTTGCTTGAGAAGATATACGCTCATCAACATAGTAATTATTAAGTTCATCGCGAATTTCCCTGTGCTTCCAAAGACTCATCTGAGGATCGTATTTTTCCCACATATCTTTCCATGTTGCCCAACCCCAACTGCTTCCAATAGTGGAAAAATGATAATCCTGGACATCATTCTTCCATGATTCCAAATAGTTGGTTCCCACAATGTCTAATACTCTTTCATCACCTCTATACTCAGATAGCAATGCCTGGCAAAAATAGAAAAATGATTCAGAGGGAACAATATCATCCTCTAAAATAATTGCCTCTTCTTCCCGGCTAAATACAGTATTTAAACCAGATATCAGTCTTTTTTGTAGTCCCAAGTTCTTATCTGCATAATCTCTCCTGACTTCCGCAGGCCAATCGATCCCTTCTGTAATTTCCCTTGTTTCGATACATTTCCGTATATCTTTTTCATCGCTGGTTACCGGTCCATCTGCAATAATGTACAGTTTCGATGGTTCTACATCCTTTATTTTCTCAAATGTCTCTTTTGTCTCATTTGGACGATTATATATGAACAGTACAACTGGTGTTTTAATAGCGTCCGGTTTATTTAATGTACTCGTATAATTCATAGCTGTTCCAAACTGCATTAATATTTTAACAAATTTATCAATCTATACTATTGTTTTGGTATCCTTTGATATAGTCTTAATTCATTATTTAAGCCTCAATGTTATACACTTTCTCCTTCTTATAGGAATTAGCAGACTAAATCATATTCTAAGGATATGTAGAGAATATCATGACGAAGGTAGTAAGTTGGATAGAGTCAATGAGGGGCATTTGCGTCAGCAAAGGCGTACGGAGACAGATGCAAAGGCCGTCCCTCATGAGCGATCTGGCATATCGAAAGGGAAATCACCGTCCGGGATTGAGAAGTTCCTCAATTTCCCGAATAACCAGTGTATGATTGGCTCACCACCGTCACCAAGCTCAATTTCACCGGGCGCGGCGACCTCCTCCACCCGGTCCACCGCCATGTCTCATCAAGGATCAGTGGACAGAGATGGCGACGCTAGTGACGCTGCCGACGGAGACGGGCAAACAGAGCATTATGGGCGACCAGAACACGCAAGTAATCTAATTAAGACTACTACACTAACCCTATACGCTTGTTGTATGGAAATATCTTTAATGTGAGGTATGTCTGAATACATAAAAATCGGACCAAGAAGTATTTTCTGGATCTGCGGGATCATAAGGATACTTATTATCAATAACCTCGTCAAGCTTCCAGTCAGTAGCATTGTTTTTTACCCAATCAGTGAATTTTCTATGTTTAACATGTTTGTCATCGACATACTCCTTAGTAGTATTTGATGAATAAATCATCACGTATTTTTTAGAACTGGAAAATAAATCCTCCATGTATTTTTCATATATATCGTCCTCCGTCAAATGATATATAACATCTAATGAAAGAGCTAAATCAGATTGAAATATTCCGTGATTGTCGACAAAGGATTCAGAATCATATAGAAAGAAACTTTTCGATTTGTCACTTCCAAATCTGTTTATACATAATTGGATTGCAGTTGGTGATACATCTAGTCCGATATAGGAGGGGTATTCAATCATAGACAATTGATTTCCGTCCCCACAACCGAACTCAATTACTTGTGTAATTTCGTGTTGGTTTATGAAATCCTCAATAATATTTGACTTGAATTTAGCTAGTCTATTATATGAACCAGCACCAGAGCTTTCACCTTCTTTATATCTATTCTCCCAGTACTGGCGAGAGCCCGGATATTTTTGATGATATGCTTTTGAGATATATTGGTGTGCAATATCTGTTGTGACGATCTTTTTCGCTATGGTTTTTATCGGGTTCATTATTCTGTCTTGATAACGATCTCATTAGGTTGTTTCCTTTTTATCTGCTCTATTGAATCTACGGAAGGGGGTAGGAATCACTATGGTGGGTTTTGTTCAAGATTGTAAATGTTGGCAGTGAGCAATAGTTCATGAAACCCGCGGTACTATGTGCTTGGCTTGACATCGGATCTATATAGGTATTTGAGAGCCGAAAACGTATCTCAACCATCCAGTGTTGCCAGTAAACTCACTGTCCAACAGTGAGTTGTGGGCATAATCATACCGAATGAACACACGTGTCTGATATGTGGACGGACTCTGCTCGGATGCATCCCGGAAATATTAGTCGTCCCCGCCCTAGTTACCAGCGAGATTCTCGCTCTTGACAGTATCTCGAAGCCCTATCCGACGTTCACCTATGTGTCATAGAACTAGTGTGCCGATACGCGAAAATCAAGAACAGGGCCCGACTCAATGTCAAAAAGGCCCATCGTTTTCAGCAACTGCATGTGTCGATCAGACCGCTTTACGTAATAAATGCGGCCTCATCGTTGCAGGATGTGGTATCTAACTCACCGTGTTCAGCCGGATCACAGGTCGCTGGAGTGCGGCCATGCACTTGGTGCTAAATGCGGGTGAGAACACTTTCGAACGGCTGCCGCAGCATTGATGGTGTCAAGAATCCGGTGCAGGCCAATTGTAAGACAGCACGAACGCAATCTATCCCATATCTAATCAACGATCTCCTCCCGACTCGCGTCCATGTGAATGCGAAGAAAAAGCAACCTGAAATGCTTCCAGCCAACTAATCCATTGTTAGTTGGGTTGCTAACTAACCCCGTGACCTTGCAGGACAGGTTTTTGAGCCAGGATTTATATTATTTAACGAGCCGAAAGAAGAGCCAGTTACGTTCCTTACTTGTACTTCGCTTTAACTATTGTAACGATGTTATTCTGCTACTGGCTTTGAATGCAATAGAATAGTCTTTTTAATGATTTTCACACAAGGGAACGATCAATAGTATGTATAGGTACTGAAATTATTTTCAATTTATCAGTAGTGTACGATCCCTTGTAAATTGGAATCTGATAACAGTTATAACAACTTATATAATCTGTTCCCTTCTAATCATCATAATGACTGAGCGCATACTTGTCACTGGCGGGGCTGGTTTAGTCGGATCTGCTTGTTGTCGAAACTTGGCATCGAACGGGTACGAAGTAATCAGCGTCGATAACTATGGACGTGGTGATATCTTTGGAGATGAAGGCGACACGGAACAAAACGTCGAGGCTCACTTAGATCATGATCTAATCAGGCATCAAGAACTGGACATCCGCGACGAGGAACTCGAGTCTATCGTTGCGAACGTCGATGGCGTCGTTCACACGGCCGCCCAACCTTCACATCCGAAGTCGATCGATGTTCCGATTACCGACTTCGAGATCAACGTCAAACCGACGCTTCGTATCCTTGAAACACTCCGAACGGAGAACGACGACGCTCCGATGGTCTTCACTTCGACGAATAAGGTCTATGGAGAGGTTCCGAACTACTTTTCTTACGAGAAAGAAGGCGATCGATTCGAGCCTGTCGACGAGTCCCTTCGCTCTGGTTTCGACGAATCGCTTCGCATCGACCAGAACATGCACACCCCGTTCGGTGTCTCGAAGACAGCCGCTGACCTTTACGTTCAGGAGTACGGCCGGCTCTACGATCTGAAGGTTGCCAGTTTCCGGATGGGCTGTATCACTGGTGGGGCCGCGCGTGCCGTCGAACTTCACAACTGGGAGCCCTATTTCGTGAAGCTCGCTCTAACAGGTGAGCAACTAACCGTCTACGGATATGAGGGTTATCAGGTCCGAGATGTCATCCACGCCGAGGACCTCGCTGACCTGTTCCGTCGGTATTTAGCGAACCCCCGGTCCGGTGAAGTATACAACGTCGGTGGCGGTCGTGAAAATTCCATTTCGCTTCGCGAATCATTCGATCTTATTGAGGCCGTGACCGGGAAGGAACTCGATTACGTTCACGGCGAGCAACGAAAAGCCGACCATCAGTGGTGGATCTCCGACCTCTCTAAGGTCAGATCCCATTATCCCGACTGGGAACTAACCTACGGATTACGAGACATCTTCCAAGAAATTTCGGAGTCGTTGAAGCGAGAACTGTCAGTCTGAACGTTGAGATGCCGATCTCGTTTTTCTAACTAATGACTAAACACGTAATCTTCACGCATGGTGGTGGACGGTTAGGTAACCAACTCCTCAACTATGCGAACTTGCTCGCATTCGAACTCGAGCATCCAGAATTCGAGGTACTAGATCTCGCAATCCGTCCGTATGCAGAGTTGTATGGATCTCCGGTAGAACCCCTCTCTGACATCGCTGAGAACAGTCCCGATGGACTGTGGCGTCCCCTCATGAGATATGGGTGGGGTGGAGGAATAACCGAACGGATCCTTCACCACCGTCCGTTCGATGGACTCCGATATCAAACAATACATCGGTTGGCTGATTCGCGCAATGACGCACAAAGCATAATCGGAGGAAGCACTCACGCCCCGTTTGCGGTCGCGGGTGAGACATTCGATCATGTTGATCTTGCGGCCCCGAAAATAGTCAGTAAGCTCAACTCGAAACGTGTTTCTGTACTAGCTGGCTGGGGAATTCGCAGTTGGTCGCTCGTCGAAAAATATCGGGACCAAATCCGGACACATCTTCAACCATCTCGGAAATATCTCGATATCGCGTGTAGGTACATCGAATCGCACCGGTCATCGTATGACCTTGTTGTAGGGGTACTCATTCGACAGGACGACTACAGGACGTGGAAAGATGGCGATTACTTCTTCACATCAACAGAATATAAGACAATGATCGAAGAATTTGAGAACTCATATCCTGCGGATAATATTTGTTATGTACTAGCTTCTGACGAATCTCAAGATCCATCTGTCTTTCACGAGGATTCATATCACTTCGCAACTGGAGAGGCTGTCGGGCCAGGTCATTATCTCGAAAATTTTGCTGAACTATCGCGCTGTGATATCGTTCTAACTCCACCAAGCACGTTCAGCACTTTCGCTGCATTCCTCGGTGATTGTTCTCTGGTCCCATTATACCAGTCCGTTCTTGAGGATGGATTTGAACAGTTGGATCGGCCGTTACTAGACTCTCTATCTCATAAACATATGAGCCAGTCGATAAAATAAGGGAAAGATTGGCAGATATGATCTAGATCTGGTCTATTAAATCGGTTGTGTTTAGTTTGAAGAGACGAGTAAATCAAGAGTTGGCAGAAGAGATGTGATATACTTTTATTTAACCCTCTGGTGATATGGGTATGGCTCCTATTCGCCCGCTGTTGCTTACTGCCCGTGACTCAGGAGGTGCAGGCAATGCGACGCGGCGAATTCACGAGGGACTGCGAGCAATCGATGTCCCATCTCGGATGCTTGTCCGTCGGAAGTCAACCGATGACTCGACGATACTTGGGCCCGATAGCAAAGTTGGGACAGTTCTTTCCCACATCCGGCCCATACTCGACAGGCTTCCCCTCGCACCGTATGATGCGGCCAGCGAATTCTCAATTGACTGGCTCCCCGACCGAATCGACCGTCGCGTTAACCAGCTCAACCCGGATCTTGTCCATCTGAACTGGGTCGCTGGCGGCTATATGAGTGCCGCAGCTGCCGATGATTTCAACCGTCCAATAGTCTGGCGGCTGCCGGATATGTGGCCGCTCACAGGGGGGTGTCATTATGCTGATGAGTGTACGCGATATCATGATAACTGTGGGAACTGTCCGAAACTAGATAGTAGCCATAGTATAGATCCCTCATGGGCTACCCTCCGACGCAAACGGCAAGCAGTCAAACGTGCCGATGTCACCGTCGTGGCTACAAGTTCGTGGCTGGCTTCGTGTGCCAAGGAGAGCTCGGTGTTTCGGGATTGCAATATCGAAATCATACCCAATGGACTTGACACGAGTACATTTCGGCCTGTGAACCCGACGGTAGGCCGCGAACTTTTCGGACTCCCGAACGACGTACCGCTCGTATTGTTCGGGTCAGTTGGACCACTCAGTAATTCGCGGAAGGGGTTTGACCTCCTACGGGACGCACTTGACCAGTTCGGTCCCATCGACGGGCCGGAGCCGGAACTGGTTGTCTTCGGGACGAGTGAACCGGAGTCCTCCCCGGATTTCGGACGGCCGACGCACTACACAGGATATCTTAGGGACGAAGAAAGCCTGGCAGCACTGTACGCCGCGGCCGATGTGATGGTGGTCCCCTCACAATACGAGGGATTCGGCCAAACCGTTAGTGAGGCGATGGCGTGTGGTACCCCTGTCGTCGCATTCAATGCAACGGGCCCGTCAGATACGGTCATTGATCGGGAGACGGGCTATTTGGCCGACCCGTACGACCCAGAGGATCTCGCCAACGGTATTGAGTGGATACTCGCCGATGAGGAACGGCTGCAACGACTAGGCGAGCAGGCTCGTGACCGGGCGGTCGCCGAGTACCACTTTACCGACGTGGCGAGACAGTATCGGGACCTCTATGAATCAATGGTTTGAGCTGCTGGATCTCATTCAACGATCCTCGGCTATTGTTTACTCCTCTGTGGCTAATACACGCCTTCTGAGCTTCCACTAGTATTGAGGAACTGGAATAAGAGCATTTGCACGCCGAACTGTTCCAGACCTTGGGTAGGACTTTTGTCCTGTATCGTAGTTACACCTGTGGACGCCGAGAGATAGTCCTTCGACCAGCTCTAGCAAACGGCGGTTATGTACCGTAATAGGCTGTCAGCAATGTCGACGGCTTCGTCGGCCGCTATCACCCCGGTCGCCTTCAGTCTCCACCGTTAACGACGTGTACGAAAACTGCACCCGACTCTTCGAGCGCTGAGAGAAGTGTTTCTTTTAGGAATCCTGACTTTTCGTAGGTAATATTACTTCTTTGATAAGCGGGGTGACATTAGCCCTTATTCGGAGGACTCTTTCGCTCAGCTACCCGTCAACTTAGAAGTACTATATTAGCGTGTTATGAAAGAATACCCCCTATTAGTGAATCATGGTTACACGATGAGTGGTGGACGGCAATCCAACCAGAAGATACTAACGTCGAAATTGTGTTCCACTGGACAGATGGGTATGAAATCTGAGTCTACCGAGCGTTTGGTGTTCGCCACTGCTGCAGACAAGTTTGTGGGTTCACACCTGACTGAACGCCTCGTCGAGATCGGTTCGAAGGTCCAGGTGTTTGTCCTGACGACGTTGGGTGGAAAACCTTGAAGCAGGACAGTCTTCAGCACCGCCGACTTGATGAATTAGGCGCCAGGAAACTGTTTGGCTGGGGGGCAGCAACTGAACTGGAAGGGGTTCTGCAATGGACTACCGAGTGGTTCGCGGAGGTTCGGACCAATTAGGGCAGCTGTTGATGTCACCAACTATCATTCGAAAAGAGGAAGAGACTCTGCCTGAAAGAGTGAGTGGCAACGATACTGTACGACTCCCGCCGTCAGAAATTCTTAGCAGAGATCTATGAGAGAGAAATTAACACGTCGAGAACGGTTCACAGCGGTACTGCGAGCAGTGAAGTATCGACCTAAGTTAGCGGCTACTGCTATCACACTGAGTGTTTTTTCAGCCGCCTTTGAGGGCGTTGGGCTCGGATTTATATTACCGATTATCGAACTTGCGAGAGGTGATATCGACCCCGAAGCAACAAGCGGGGTTTTGGGTATCTTCGCGGAGATCTATCGCACTATCGGACTCCCGTTTACGCTGGGATACCTTGTTGTGGGAGTCGCCGCGATACTATGCATTCGGTACCTTCTAAGTTTCCTCGTCGGGTGGTTACGTGGATCAATCCGGGCACACTATACGGCGTATCTCCAAGAACAGGCCTTCACTCGCGCAACGACTGCCGATACCTCGTATTTCGACCAGGAGGGATCTGACGACATACTGAACGCCATCGTCACACAGGCGGAGTACGCGGGCCAAAGTTTGAACGTATTGATAAGGATCATCCAGGAAGCGCTGCTCTCGTTGATGTACTTTTCAATTGCTCTGTATGTCGCCCCACAGCTAACCCTTGTGACCACAGTACTGTTCGGAGCGATTAGCTACATCTTTAACAACGTTCTCGAATCCGGCTACAATCTTGGCGGAAAAGTCGCGGACGCCAACGAACGAATCCAACAGGCTGCACAGGCTGGAACGCAGGGTATCCGCGACGTGAAACTGTTTAGGCTCCGCTCTGAGTTACTTGATTCGTTCACGGAGGCGGTTAATCAATTTCGTACGTCCGCAGTCAAGTCAGACCGTAACGCTGCCGCGATCCAGAATTTCTATCAACTCCTGACCGCCATCGCGATATTCGCCCTCATCTATGTGGGACTGACGTACTCCTCTTTATCTCTGAGCTCTCTTGGAGTGTTCCTCTTCGCACTCTTCAGGCTCGGCCCGCGAGTGAGTACACTCAATCACCTTTTCTATAAGCTCGATACTAGATTACCTCATCTCGTTCGCACACAGGAGTTCATCGACGACCTCGAACAGAACCAAGAAATCCAAGTAGGAGACTCACCGGTTCCAGACCGTATCCAATCCATTCGTTTTGACGACATCACATTCACCTACAGTAATGGGGGCGAGAAAGTACTCAAAGGAGTGAATTGTAGGGTCGAACAGGGAGAGTTCGTCGCCTTCGTCGGCCCGTCAGGTGCGGGGAAATCGACAATTGTCTCGTTGCTCGCTCGTCTTTACACCCCGGATTCGGGACAAATTGTGGCGAACGAGACCGACATTTCCCAGTTCGAGGTCGACGAGTGGCGGTCGAAAGTAGCCGTAGTTCGGCAGGACCCGTACATCTTCAACGAATCCCTCCGAAGGAACTTGACGATCGGGAATCGAGATGCTTCACAGTTCGAAATCGACCGCGCTTGTGAAATTGCCCAAGTAGTGGAATTCTTTGACTCGCTCCCGAACGGATACGACACCCAACTCGGTGACGACGGCGTCCGACTCTCGGGAGGACAACGACAACGAGTGGCACTGGCCCGAGCCTTACTCGTGGATGCAGACGTGCTCGTGCTCGACGAAGCGACGAGTGACCTCGACATCGGAATCGAGCGGAAAGTTCAGGAAGCGATCGAGTCGATGGATCGGGACTACGCGTTGCTCACTGTCGCACACAGGCTATCGACTGTCCTCAACGCGGACCGGATCTACAGTATGGACGACGGCCAGATCACGGAAGTGGGACAGCACGAGGAACTTATCGACGCCGACGGGACGTACGCGAAACTCTACTCGTCACAGCGAGAAAGCTTCTAGAATAGGAAACCGCAAGCCCAGCGAGTTGGCTCAGTCTCACCGACGTGAGGAAGTAATACAGGATGTACTGGAACATGCTGAAGAAGAGTGCGGTGTATTGCCCGTACTCGAAAACGAGCGGAACCGAAGCAATTAATCCCGCGAAGACAGTGTGAGTAAACTACGATGCCACGGGTACTCGTCACCGGCGGAGCCGGATTTCTGGGCTCACATCTCTGTGAATCTCTTCTCGAAGACGGCTACGAAGTCATCGCCATGGACAACCAGATTAGCGGGCAGACAGAAAACCTCGAGTCGATTTTCTACCACGACAACTTTACGTACTATGAACATGATGTAACCAACTTCATCCATTCGACGGGAGATCTGGACTGGGTTCTGCATCTTGCCAGCCTCGCTTCGCCCGTGTTCTATCAGGAGAACCCCATAAAGACGCTGAAGGTCGGAGCGCTCGGAACACACAAGACGCTCGGGCTGGCGAAAGAGAAGAACGCGAAGTATCTCTTTACTTCGACGAGCGAAGTGTACGGCGATCCAGAGGTCAATCCACAGCCCGAGAGCTATCGCGGGAACGTCGACCCATTCGGCCCACGGTCGTGCTACGACGAATCTAAGCGGTACGGCGAGGCGCTAGTCAGAGCGTACCGGGATAAACACGACATCGACGTCCGAATTGCGAGACTGTTCAACACCTACGGACCTCGAATGCGTCTTGACGACGGTCGCGTGATACCGACCTTCATGAGACAAGCCCTTCAGGGCGAACCACTGACAGTTCATGGGGAGGGTGAACAGACCCGGAGTTTCTGTTACGTCAGCGATCTCATTGACGGACTGCGAGAGCTCATGAAGGCAGAAATCCAGTCGCCCGTCAATCTCGGTAACCCCGACGAGTGGTCGATCAAAGAACTCGCAGAACTCATCATTGACGTCACCGATAGTTCGAGCGAAATCGTGTACGAAGAGCGACCGAAACAAGATCCACAGGTTCGGAAGCCAGATATGACAAAGGCGAAGAGCCATTTTGACTGGGAACCAACAGTTTCGCTTCGAGAGGGTATAGAGCAACTACCGGAGTATTTCCGAGCGCAAATTAAGAAACAGTACTAAACTACGCTCTTGTGAAGCACGTTGTTGATTTTCAGAGGGCGACGTCGGAAGCATGTTTGAGCGCTTCGTCACCTGGTTTTCTGTAGAGTTCTCGGCGGAGCTGAAAGGCTCTGAGATAGGGTGTTAGCTTGTCTTTTGACACTCCTTGGTGGGGCGAGAGCCATCGTCGCGTCAGCGACGCGTGGCTCTCACAAGTGTTGACGTGGATGTCGCTGTCAGCGTATTCTCCGTCGCCGTGGACGACGTATTTGCGGGTGAATGCGTCATCTTCTTCGAGCGGATCGTACGCTCGAAATCCGTCAGTGTAGACGGTGAGCGACTCCTGCTGGCGGTCAGCCAGCAGGAGTCGCACGGTCGATTCGTCAGCGGATTTCGCTGGCACGACGTATCGTTGACCGCTGCCACGATCAACGAGTGTGAACACCGGTGGTTTGTCCTCAACGTAGCTTCCACGACCACGCTTCGAGAGACCACACGAGCGCGACTCCTGGTCGCGCTCGCGGCCTTTCAGTCCCGCAGTTACGTAGACCTCGTCGATTTCGACCGGGCCAACAAGATCGATGGCTGGCGCGTCGAGCGTTCTGGCGAACTGCTCGACGCGCCGCCGGAGCGACCGATAGGAGACGTCGATTTCAGCGTCTAGCTGGCGGATACTCGTGTTGAATCGGAGTAACGTGTAGAACGCGAACAAGAGCTTGTCAAGGCCGATCTTCGCGTGCGCGAAGATCGTGCGTGTCAGAAAAGTCGGCTGAGGCAGGGAACTTATCCTTGAGGCCCTCATACTCAGATTTGGGCAGCGTGCCCCGTAATCGGACGATGTCTTCATCATCATCTATGCCCGTCCGTTTACTGGCGGTCTGAAATAAGCGTGCGGGGACTTCTCCGATCGGGGCCGAGAAGTAGCATACCGCAAGCGGTATTAGATGGTAGTAAACATAACGCGTATGAGATTCGGTAATAATGGTATATCTCGCCGATGGGTTCGTTTGTGCCTGCTTATTTACACTATTCTTGTTTTAACTGCGGCCACAACTCTATTGGATTGGGGAGCGTCGCAAAATACCGACACGGCGATTCGGATTTGGCTACTCCAATCTCCATGGGAGTACTTCATCTACAACATCTCCGTCATAGAACTCGCACCCGCGTTCTGGCACTTCCTCGCCAAGATCGCTCTTGCACTCTCACCAGCTGGCCCCATCGTGACACTGCGGGCGTTCAACGTCCTCTTGTTCGCCTCGCTAGTCCCACTGGGATATGTCGCAGGTCGTGAAGTGGACGGAGAGGCGGCCGGACTCATCGTTGCAGGTATTATGCCGGTTAATCTGACGTTGTTTCACTATGTGCTCCGGACAGACCATTACCTGCTGTACGCTGTTCTGGCGCTCGCCTACACGGTTGCTGTAATTTCGTTATCGAAGAGCCTCACGCCGCGGAAAGGGATAGCATATGCGGTTGTCGCGGCGTGTTTTGGATTCACCCACTATTACGCGATGGCCTACATTGGTGGTTCTGCAATAGCACTCCTGATCGTTTGGTCGATTGATACAGGTCCGGAAACAGTAGTAGCTGATACCAAGGCGGATATCAAACAGTTGGTGGGTCAACATACGATCCCTCGAAACAGCCAGTCGGTCATTTCGATTACGTTGCTTCATCTCCCGCTTGTGCTGGTGTATGCAGCCTGGACGCCGGCACTCCTGGCACAATACCGAGATTACGCTGGGCGCGGATCAAGTGCCCGCCCGGATATCTTCGACCTGGTCTGGCGATTTGCCCGGAATGCAGTTCAGATTGTTCCTGGCACCGAGTTCACGAACATCGTCGTATACGGCGCTGCGATTTTGCTCGTTCCTCTCTGCATCATCGGAGTGGTGAAACGGGCAGACTCCCGGCTTTGGGTCGTGATTATAGCGTGTATCATCACCTCCTTGGTCCTGATACCGATGCGGAAGATTGTGACACGCCACTTGATCTGGCTAATCCCAATCATACATCTCGCGATCGGCGTGGCCATTACATACTATGCATCCCAGGCTTTGGCGGCAATTCGCTCGACGGAGTGGTCTCGGTCCGTCGCCATTGGAATGGTGCTTCTCGTGATAACTGTCCCATTCGGCGCAACGACCGTCACAGCTGACTCACCCAGTCTGGGAACGGATCTAAACACTAGCACCGAGATAGTCACACAGACCATCGAAGCGGAAGAGAACGCAACTATCCTGTCAGTGACACCGTGGGGTGAATTTATCCTCAGCGCATACGGCGTCGAACAACCAATTCACGGGCTCCCGGTTGATGCGGTTGGGGAACCATATATTGCGAGACAGACTCGCGGTAATTACGATCCAGAAAACCACCCCGAAGACAGGGAACGGCTTCATCAACTGGTTGCTGACAACGACGTTGTCATCGTTTACGTCAGTCACGCGTTTGGGAACGGGCGAATGGAGCCGCTCGGCTCCGATCTTGAAGCGCTTGGTTTCAACGAATCCAAGCGTTTTCGATCCGGTGGCAACGGCGTGATCGTCTATCGTCAGTAGGCCGGACCTCCAAGCTCGCTCCTTATTATCTCACGGGATATATGCGAATGGCGTTAGCAGTCCTCGGTAATTCTCCTGAATTTCGTAACTGTCTCTCCTCGTAGAAATCTTCCAACAAAGAGTGAAATTCGCAAAAACACGAGGGGTTTGATTTGACCAGCTGAAACGGGAGCCACGAGCTACAAAAATTTACGGAAACCCGCAAGATTACCGAGGACTGTTATAGATATCCTAGGTGCTCTAATTGTTCGGTTACCACGTCTTTATCCACCTCATTCGAGTTGATCGGTTGGCTTCTTGTTACGTTCTTGCGTGTTTCATACTCCAATTCAACCCAGGGTACTTCCCGGACCTCAGGGGAATAGCCGCCGTGACCGTAGTCGGGTGAAAAATGTGTGCTTGGGTCACCAAGGGCTTCGCCGTGATCCGCCGAAATTGCCGTTTTCCCCTCCAGTAACTCCCCTAATTGGAGTGCGTATTGTAAAACCAGTCTGAGATTCTCTTCATAGACCTGTTTAACATCATCAGAAGAGAGATATCCATATGATGCCGCATACATAAGGTCAGGATATTCTTTGTCCGGATTGCTTGGGCTATCTTCTAAACAAATGAATCCGATATTTTCCTCTTCCATCAATTTCTGCCTGAGTTTTTCTGCCGTTTCTCCAAAGTACGGCCCGTGGGGTTGCATAAAATGGACAACAATTCGTTTGTCATCAAAATCACCAATATGGCTTTTGGCAATGTTATAAACGTTCTCAGGATGATATTTCGTGTGGTCGTTGTATGCCCCCATTTCCCATGTTCCATCGTAGGTTTTGATTACACGGTGGAAGACGCCGTTATTCAGTGTTATGTCCGTGTAGGGATTTGACGAAATATATACCGTGTCGTAGAGCTCCTTCCCGTTCATCGCTTTGCGCATAAAATTCGCGGAATTGCCAGCCACGGATGTTATTTTTTCAATATTTCCGTCATAAAAACGTTCTAAATAGTCGAATCGACAGGCGTCAAGGATTATGAGGTTATCCCAGTCTTTGTCGATAATATCAACCTCTTCATCCTCATATCGGTTAGAATATAATGCTGCCTCCGCCTTTCTGTTGAGCAGTTTACCGAGGTCGTTCCGAATTTCCTCTAAAGCAGGCCGAATATACGTCGGATTTCGTAAAATCCTGACAAAATTATCAAGATTAT
Organism: Haloarcula sp. HT12; assembly: GCF_055271655.1. Lineage (NCBI taxonomy): Archaea > Methanobacteriati > Methanobacteriota > Halobacteria > Halobacteriales > Haloarculaceae > Haloarcula > Haloarcula sp. HT12. Next base: position 324,623 of record NZ_JBUXKW010000005.1, on the reverse strand, counting down.
ATCGTCCAGTCATGCTGAGTACCAACTTGAGCACAGCAATAAATCCAACGGGTGATTATCAACTTAGTATATTTTGCATTTAAGTGGGGAATACAGTTCTAATGCGTTCCCGTTGTAAGTAGCAGTTGTGAAAATACTAAGCGGCGTTGGCCGCTGCCGGCTCGAGCTCGAAATATTCGGATATGAGACGGAACACACCAATCTTAGAAGTAGATAAGTCACCGTGTACAATCTAGTCCCAATCTGTCCTGAATCCTAGCAGCGACTCGCTGCACCCGATAATCTGTTCCAACGGCATATCCCGTAAGCATGGCGAGCATCGGCCCAATCGGCGCCCGGTACCGCCAAGAGAGACTGACAAACGTGACAGCGACGATGCCAACCACGACGACAACAGGCACTGCAAACAGCGCGGCCACCTCAGGGTCAGACCTGACCGCTTTGACAGTGCCATAGAGGGCGCCCAGCGTGAGTGGACCCAGAACGACCACGTTGAGAGTCGTCCAGAACGGACTGAATCCAGCGCCGCCGATTAGTGGGACAAAAAGCACCACTGTTCGTAACAGGCCCATGAGAACGATATGATCGATATTGAACACAATGAACTCCAAGAGGGAATCGCTCGATCGGGCAGTGTAGACGTATTCGGTCAGGAAGAAATCAGACTTCCCTTTGTACATTATCCATCCCTCTCGCCAGCCACGTTCTATCTGGACGAGCTTTTCCGGAGCACTCGAGAACAACAGCATCACAATCGGAAGTATGACCACGGCGGCGATCGCGCCCCATCGAGGAACGAACCCGGTCCGAAAGTCGCTGTCGCGTGGTAGCGTCTCGAGAAGGAACCACCCACCGACGATAGGGGCACCGAATGGTCTTGTAGTCACAACCAGCGCGAAGCTCGCAAACACGAGAAGTCGTGCACGGTTTGTCGGTCTCGAGCGGAACCGTGCCAGTGCCCAAATAGCGAACACGAGCGCGAACGTAAACATCGTTTCAGAGAGCAAGAACACACTGAAACGGAGGGTGTCGAAAAGAACGGCAAACGCGAGGCCAGCGACGAGTCCAGCGATTCGGTTGACCAGCCGGGTTGTGGTGTAGTAGACCAACACAGCGGTTAGCGCTGATAGGACAATCTGAACCAGAACCCACCCCAGCCCTCCCGCAAACCGGTCGACAGTGCAAAATGGGATAGTGAAGCTGAGATATTGCAATCCTTTCGTCTGTGTGAAAATCGCTGTCGGGTCGCTCCAGAGTACGGTACAACTCTGACGGAACGTTTGGGTATCCGGGGGTGTTCTGATCCCGTAGGACCCCTGCATGATTCTAGCAAAGTAGCCAAAACGGAGAAGTAACGCTGTGAGAAAGACAGCGGGTGGATACACCTCCGGTCTATCTATAACCTTGGTGATCGACGAAGGGACGATGTCGGACACGGTATAGTCACCTCATAAGATCATAACGACATTATAGTATCTTTCTATTACCGCTGATGAGAGACACATTGTTGGTGAGCTAGAGACCGGTTCGGACGTTTTCTTTGAGAGCTTCTCAATCAGGTTTACGTAATATTCGACGGCAAAACCGGAAAGTTCTGAAAGACGGCATGAGTTAGTCTTCTGCAGTCACGTAAATCTCATCTATTTCGACCGGGCCAACAAGGTTGATAGCTGGCATGTCTAACGCTCTGACGACCTGCTCAACGCACCACTGAAGCGACCAGTACGAAACGTTGAGTTCAGTGTCCAACTGGTGAATACTCGGATTGAACCGAACTATCACAGAGACGCGAATGGAAACTTGTCACTGTTGATTTACTCGTCACTTTGGAACGAGATTCTGTGTGTAGCTACGGGTGGACAAGAGTATTCAGATATTGAAGCGTCGAACCGGCCTGGAAAGGCCGAATTAGGAACTGAGTACCGTTCTATGCTTGTTCGACAGTTTACCCGAACATCTGGCGCATCATCGGATGCATCTCCATGAGCTGCTCTTCGGCGATCTCCTCGTACAGCTTGTACGTAATGGAGACCGTCAGCAGCAGCCCGGTACCGGAGACGCCCCCAATAGTGCCCAGCATGTTGGCCATCACTGCGAGCAGGCCCACAAGCGCGCCACCAATAACGGTCACTTGCGGAATGTACCGTTCAAGGACTTTCTCGATGACGCCGACGTTCTGGCGGAAGCCGGGGATCTGCATCCCGGAGTTGTGGATCTGCTTGGCGGTCGCTTCCGGACCCATGTCGGTGGTCTCGACCCAGAAGACGGCGAAGATGCCGCCGCCGACGATCATGATGAACAGGTCGATCCCGACGCGGGTCAGGATCTGCCAGACCGGCTGGGCCGTCCCTTCGAGCCACCACATCCAGTCGCCACGGCTCTGGATGGGGGCGAGGAAGTAGAACAGGCCGCCGGTGGGCTGGCCGTTCGAGTAGGTCCCGAGGAACGCCGGCATCGACGCCAGCTGGGCGTCGAGAATGCGGCCCAGGAACTGGATGTTCGCCTGCAGCGCCCGGACGAGGATCATCGGCAGGACGCTCGCGTAGATGAGCTTGACCGGGAACCGGCCGCGGGCTCCTTTCACGCGGGCGTTCGACAGCGGGATCTCGACGCGGACCGACTCGGCGTAGACGACCACCGAGAAGATGAGGATCGTCGTGAACAGCCCCAGTAGTTCGCCCTGGAGCAACACGGTCTGGAGGCCATCAGCCGCCAGCACTGGCCCGGTGCCGCGCTGGCCGGTGATGAAGAGGTACCAGGTGTAGATAATTCCCTCACTGTTGCCGATAAACGGCGTCGTCAGGATACCGCCCACCAGTCGCTGGCTCACGCCGGCAACAATGAACAGGCCGATACCGGAGCCGACGCCCCACTTGGAGATGACCTCGTCCATGAACAGGATGAGGACACCGCCGACGAACATCTGGCCGAAGATGAGCCACTGGACACCGGCCGTCCCGATACCCAGTGAGTTCGCGACCGCCGTGTCAGCCGGGAGGAAGCCGCCGGCAAACACCATCGGAAGCCCGGTCAGACAGATCATCACGAGCACCAGCAGCTTCTGGAGCCCCTGATAGAGGATCTGGTCCCGCGGGTCGTCTTGGGTGTTCAGTCCGAGCAGATCCGCCCCACCGAGGAGCTGTAACACGATGGACGCTGTGACGATCGGACCGATACCCAGCTGCATGATGCTCCCCTGGCCCGAGGCCAGAATCGAGGAGAAGCGTCCGAACACCTGTTGGCTGGCGTCGATGTCCAGCCCGAACAGCTTCACGTTCGTCAGGAAGAAATACAGCAAGAGCACGCCTCCTGTCCAGGTGAGCTTGCGCTTGAACGGGACGTGTCCTTCTGGCCGCTGGACTGCGGGCATCCGGACAAGCAGTGGTTCGGCGGTGTCCTTCCAGCTCATCGTTCGTTATTCCTCGTCCGCGTCCGCGTTGTCGTCTGTCTCGGCCTCGGCCTGGCGCTCCTGGCCGAGGTCGGTCAGTTCGACGCTCCCGCCTGCGGCTTCGACCTTCTCGCGAGCGCCCTCGGAGAAGTCGTCGGCGATGAGCGTGAGTTCGTGGCGAACCTGGCCGGCACCGAGGACCTTCACGTAGTCGGCGTCGTCGGCGTCCTCGACGATGTCGCGGACGTCGACGCGGAAGCCACCGTCTTCGACTTCGGCGACATCGTCGGCGGCCAGCAGGGTGATGTCCTCGTCGATTTCGCGGACATCGATAGTCGCGGCCTCTTCCTGCACCTTCTGCGGGCGCTTGAAGCCGCTCTTGCCGAGCGGTTCGTAGTTGTGGAACTCGTGTTTGTCACGGCCTGCGGCACCGCGACCACCGCGGTGGCCGGCACCACGTCGGTTCTTGTGCGAGCCGCCGCCGTGCGTGCGCGAGCCGCGCTGTCGTTTCTTTTTACTCGTCATTATCGCATCGCCTCCAGGAGGTCGTCGATTCCCTCGGTGTCGTGTTTCCCGAGCTGCCCGCCCTCCTTGACGGGGTGTTTGACGCCGTCGTGGCCGCCGCGTGGCGGGTGGAGACGGAGCGTCGGGGACAGCCCCTGCTCGCGCAGCGTCGTCTCCTCGGAGAGGAGCGCGAAGGCGAGCCCGGAGATGTCGTCGTAGTCCGTGTTCTCGTCGACCCACTCGTCGTCCACGTCGGCGTCACCTTCGAGCGGCTCGGCGCGCGTCGCCAGGATCGTTTCGAGCGTCTCCTGGCTCGGCTCGCCGAAGGCGACGAAGTCGTTGACCTTCGTCACCATACCGCGGTAGGCGTCCGTCTCGGGGACGAGCGTGCAGTGGTTCACGTGGTGGATGTTGAGCATCTCCAGCGTGTCCTGGATGTCGGTGTGCATGTTCACTTCGCCACGGAGCTGGACGAGCGCGTGCATCACTCGATCACCTCTCGTTTCTCGAAGGTCCGTTCGGGGACCCGCGCCTCGGCCGTGTTCTGCAGGGCGTTGAACGTCGCCTTCGCGAAGTTGACCGTGGTGCGCGTGTTCCCGCTACTGCGTGTCCAGATGTCCTCGATACCGGCGAGTTCGAGCACCTTGCGGACGGTCTCTCCGCCCGCCAGACCCAGCCCGCGCGGGGCCGGCTGGAGCTCGACCTCGACGCTCCCGGCCTTACCCTTAGTGCGCAGCGCGACCGTGTGCGGACGGCCACAGCCACACTCCCAGGACCCGCAGCCGCGGGAGACGTCGATGATGTTCAGCTTCGCGATGTCGATTGCTTTCTGGATGGCACCGCCGACCTGGTCGTCACGCCCCTCGGCGTAGCCGATGAGGCCGTCTCGGTTGCCAACGGCGACCACGCAGCGGAACTTCACGCGGCGGCCGGAGTCTGTCATCCGCTGGACCATGTTGATGTCCAGCACTTCGTCTTCCAGGTCGGGAACGAGCTGGTCGACGACTTCCGATTCTTTCAGCGGGAGCCCGGAATTCAGCGCCTCCTGCATGGAGTCGATTTCGCCCTCGACGACCTGCTTGCCGAGGCGTGTCCGTGGCTCCCATCCGTTGTTAGCACTCATAGTTCGATGTCACCGTCCAGTAGGGTCTCGCGGAGCTCGTCGAAGTGCTCCGGGAGGTCTGCAGCGTCGAAGTCGCCGCTGTACAGCGGCTCGTCGAGCTGCTCGTCGTACTCGGCGATGTGGGCACCGCGCGTGCGCTGCCAGTCGGCGAGTACGTCGTCGTTGTGCGGAATGTCCAGGCCGGCGTCGATTGCGCCTTCCTGTATTGCGAATACTTTACTACCTGGTGTCGGGCTGTTGAGTCCGATGTCGAGCACTGCTTCCTCGATGCCCGCTTCCTTCGCGCGAAGCCCGGCGAGCAGACCGGTGAGGTACGCCGAGGGCATGTTGCCCGTCGGAGCCTCCCAGCCGTACTCGGCGAGGTCGCTCGAATGAGCGGACGCGAGGGTGTCGTCGCCGTTGGGGCCAAGCGTCACCAGCTGCGCCCTGACGTGTTTATTGCTCTTTCGAGCAACGAGACGTGGCTTGCCGGATTTCAACAGGCGCAACCGCTGATGGTAATCGGTTCTGGCCTCGCGGCGTCGCCGCATCGGTACTTTGTATCGTGGTCCTGTCGCCATTATGCGTCACCGTGATTTGCGTCGATATACCGTTCGAGATCGGCAACGCTGTCGAACTCGCCACCGCCGGCCTTGTCGTACAGGTCGCGGTACTGCGAACTCGAAAGCGTTCCCTCGTCACGCAGTTCGCGCAGCTTCGTCCGCTGTGCGCGGATGCGTGACTCCCAGTCCTCCTTGGAGTTCTGCCGTGCGCCCGCCTTGCCCTTCCGGGAACCGGCTCCCTTCTGGTGGCCGTACGCACGCTTCTTCTGGCGCTCCCGGGCGCGTCCACGGGAATTGCCTTTCTTGTCTTTCGCCTGAATGGCGCCCTCATCGACCAGTTCGCGAACGTCCTCGCGGGTGATCGCGTCGGCGATGTCGCCCTGTCGCTCGGGGTTGAACCAGACGCGGTTCTTCCCGACGTCGAGGACGTCAGCCGCGAGTCGCTTCTGTGCGGAGAGATCAGTCATCACTCACTCACCTCGACTTCGACGTAGGTGGGGTTGAGCACGCGGATGCCCGCGTCCTCGGCTTCCTCTTCGATTCGCTCGCGCTTGCGAGCGCCGACCTTCGAGGCGATACGGACTGCTTCCGTGTCCCCGTCGACGCCTTCGAGGTCGTCCACGTTGTGCACGCGGACCTCCTCGAAGCCGGAGGGGTGCTTGCCTCGCACCGCTGTCGGCGAGCGGAAGCCCGCCTCGACCGTGTCGCCCTTGCCCTTGATGCCGCGGCGCTGCTTCGAGAGCTGGCCGCGGGGCTTGCGCCACGAGGTCGAGACGCGCTTTTTCTTGTGGTGGTCCTGGCGGTTGAACTGCGGCTTGCCGACCCGGTGTCGCTGGGTCAACAGTCGCGCCTCCTCGTCGGAGAGGTCCGGCGTCTTCTCGGAGAGCCCGCGGGCCTGGAGTTCCGTCTCCACGTCCTCGGCAGGCTCTTCTGCGCCGTCTTCCTCCTCGACTTCGGCCTCGGTCTCGGACTCGACTTCGAGTCCACCGACGTCGGCCTTGATGCGGGCCGCCAGCGCGTTCCCGATACCGCTGACATCGGCGAGTGCGGACTGGTCAGCGCCACGGACGGCGTCGACGTCCTCGAAGCCGGCCTCGCGGAGCGATTCCGCCTTGGACGGGCCGACACCGCTGATGTCAGTCAGTTCGGTGTACTCGTCTTCAGCTTCGTCTTCTTCAGCCTCGTCTTCTTCGGCTTCCTCGGCCACCTGGTCGGGGTCCTCGGCGGGCTCGCCAGCCGACGGGGTTTCCGACTCGATGTCCTCGTCCGGGGTCTCGTCCTGGGGAAGCGCCTCTTCGTCGGCGTTTGCGTCAGTGCTTCTGTTGTCGGGGTTGTCCGCCATCAGGCGTCACCTCGGTTCGGTTTGCGGGTGATGTACACCCCGTCCTGGAACACGCGCACGTCCTTGTCGTTGATGCGCGTGAGCTGTTCGATGTCCGCGGCGGTCTGGCCGACGGCCTCGATGTCGGGGCCGCTGATGGTCAGCTCCTCGCCGTCGATCTCGACGTCCGTGTCGCCGTGGATCGTCGTGCGGCGGGGGGCCTTCTCGCCCAGGAAGTTCTCGATGACGACTTCGTCACCCTCGACGTTGACCTGCATCGGGAAGTGGGAGTAGAAGACTTCCATCCCGTACTCCCAGCCCTCGGTCACGCCGTGGAACATGTTCTCGATGTGGCTCTGGAAGGTACCGATCGTCGACATCGTCTTGGCGTTGTCCTCATCGGATTCGATGACGACCGTGTCGCCGTCGACGGACACGTCGATGTCAGGGTACCAGAGCCGACGTGTGACGCTGCCGTTGTCCCCCTCGACAGTGATGTCGAGATGGTCCTGCTCGGCGTCTACGTCCTCCGGAATCTCCAGTTCTACTCGTGGCATTGTTAGTATACGTACGCGATGACTTGGCCACCGACGCCCTGCTCACGAGCCTCGTAGTGGCTCATGATGCCGTGGCTGGTCGTGACGACGAGGGTCCCGTAGTCACGGGCCGGGAGGAACCGCTTCTCCCACTTCTCGAACTCGTCTGCGCCCGCGGAGTAGCGGGGCTTGACCGGGCCACACTCGTTGATGGCTCCTTTCAGTTCGACTTCGAACTCGCCGGCTTTGCCGTCGTCGACGAAACTGAATCCGTCGATGTACCCGCGGTCGTAGAAGACCTCGAGGACGCTGCCGATCTCGTTCGAAGCGGGCGATACTGTCTGCTCTAAGTGCCCGACGCTTTCGGCGTTGTTAAGCGCCGACAGTGCGTTGGCAAATGGGTCGTTCCCTGTCATTGTTAGCTGTACTTCTTGAAGCCCATGCCCCGCGAGATCTCGCGGAAGCACTGGCGGCACAGCCAGATGTCGTACTTGCCGACGAGTCCCTGTTCGCGACCGCAGCGCTGACAGGACTCGAGCTGGCCAGTCCGCTCACTGGATGCCGTCTCGGAATCGGGCTCTTCTGTGGTTTCACTTTCGCTCATTCGCTCACCTCCACGTCGTAGGTCGACTCGATGAAGGCGACCGCGTCCGCCGGGTTGAGTCGATGCTTCGTCGGAATCGAGCGCGACGCCTTGTCGCGCTTTGCGACGCGGTAGCCGGGGCGGACGAGGTTGACCGTCACGTCCAGCCCGTAGATTCCGATGCTCGGGTCGTACTCCTGGCTCGGGAACTCGGTGTGTTCCTCGACGCCGAAGCTGAAGTTGCCGGTGTCGTCGAACTGACTCGTCGCCAGTTCGGCCAGCGGCAGCGCAGTGTCGAGGAACTCCTCGGCCATCTCGTCGCGAAGGGTGACCTTCGCACCGATGGGGTCGCCCTCGCGGATGTCGAACTCGCCGACGGTCCGCTTGGCCTTCGTTCGCACCGGCGTCTGCCCGGTGATCTCCCCGAGAATGTCCTCCGCGTTAGCGAGGTCGCGGCCACCGTGGCCGATACCCATGTGGACGACGACCTTCTCGACGCGCGGTTCGCGCATCTCGTGGAAGTCGCCGCCGGACTCACTCTCGGAGCTCATTCGTCATCACCCGTGAAGTTCTCGTCGATGACGACGACGTACTCTTCGACCGTCTCGAAGCCTTCACCGTCGTCTTGCGAGACGATCACGTTGTTCTGGGCCGAGCCCGGCGTCACCTGAATCTCCTCGATCTCGCCGACTTCGCCCGCGTGGGCGCCGTCGACGGCGGTGACGAGCGCGCCCTCTTCGTACTCGAAGTGGGCGACGATTTCGCCGTCCTCGTTGCCGACGACGATGGAGTCGCCAGCGTCGTAGGTCTGGTCGTCCTCGACGATGAGCGTCTCGCCGTCGTGGAGACCAAGCTGGACGTCGCCACCGGAGACGTGGGTCTTGGTGACGATCTTCCCGAGCTTGGACTCGGCCGCGTCCGGGTCGATTGCGGTCAGTGCCAGCCGACCGCCTTCGCCGGGGAACACGCGGTAGTACTCCTCGCGCTCGGTGAAGGCCAGGATGTCGAACATCCCGACGGGGCGCTCCTCGTCGGAGACGGCCTTCCCGTTGATGAGGACGTTGTCCTCGTTGAGGGCGTAGCGGGCTTCTTTGCGGTTGTCGGCGTAGCCGAGCACGTCCCGAAGGACGATGAGCAGGGGAACCCCGTCCTCACCGTGCGGGCCGGCACCGGCTTTCACCGTAAACGTCGCGGTCTTGCGCTCTACGGGCCAACTGTTTGGCACCGAGAGTCGCTTCTGGTGGTTACTCATGCGGAATCATCCTCCGATTCGAGACGGGCCTCGCGCTTCTCGTCTTCGAGGTCCAGGTCCGTCACGCGGACGTTCGAGGTATCCAGCGGTCGCGGGACTTCCTCGCCGTCCGTCTTCTCGAGCGTGACGTCTTCGACGTGGATGACGGCCTTGTCGAGATTGACTTCGAGGACTTCGCCTTCCTCGCCGGCGTAGTCGCCACGGAGCACCTCGACGGTGTCACCAGCGTTGACGCGGACGTTGCGCTGGCCGTACTCCTCGCGGAGGTCGGCGCTAAGCGTCGCCCGGACCTGCTTGTGCCGCTCGTGAAGCGGGGCACGTCGTTGACTCTTGCGTTGTTTGTCTGGTTGCTTGCTCATGGTTCTATACGATCATCGTCGCTGCTGATGCCACACTTCCGAATCGCTGTGCGACTTCCCGTGCGATGGGACCTTTCAGCTCGGTCCCGCGCGGGTCCTCGTTCTCGTCGACAATGACGGCCGCGTTGTCTTCGAACTTGACGCGGGTGCCGTCGGGTCGACGGATCGGCTTTCGCTGGCGGACGACGACGGCTTCGAGCACCTGGCGACGCATTTCGGGCGTCCCCTTGGTGACCGAGACCGTGATCTTGTCGCCCAGCCCAGCCTTGGGGTGGCGGTTCTTCGTTCCCGAGTAGCCGTGGACGGAAATGACCTTGAGTTCGCGCGCTCCCGTGTTGTCCGCACACGTGATGAGCGAGCCCTTCTCCAGGCCTTGCGTGACGTCAGCACCGAGTGCTTCCATCAGGCATCACCGTCCTGTTCGTCGGCGACCACGCCGACGACGACGTGGCTTTTCGTTTTCGAGAGCGGTCGACACTCTGCTATCGTGACCGTGTCACCGACCGCGAGGTCGAGACAGTCGGGTGCGTGAGCCGGAACGCGGCTCCGCCGCTTCATGAAGCGGTCGTATTTCGGCACCTTCACGTCGTACTCGCGCTCGACGACAACGGTCTTCTCCATGTCAGTGGAGGCTACCTCGCCGTTCAGTGTCTGTCCGCGCACGGAGAGCTCTCCGTGGAACGGGCAGTTCTGATCGGCACAGGTTTCCTCCGGTTCCTGTACGTTCAGTCCTAGCGCCATAGTGAATCTCCTGTGTTCTCTGTGCGACGAGCGGGACGCGCGACGAGTCGGTCGCCGTCGACCCGGACTCGCTGTCCGTCGATGGCGAACGAAAAGGTCGCGCTGTCCTTCGGCACGTGCCACACCCGGTCGGCCCCCTGGATTGTCAGCATCTGTGTCGTCTCCATGACGACAGTACCGCTGATACCGACGGCGTCCGGATTGGACGCCGCGACGACCTCACAGTCGAGGCCGACGAGTTCGTGTCGTGGGAGCGTCTCGGGTGTCAGTGGCATTATTCGTTCTCCTGCAGGTCGCCTTCTTCGCCCTGAATCGTCTTGATGCGGGCGATGGCCTTCCGCAGCTCCTTGATGCGACCGGGGTTCTCCGGCGCACCACCCGCGGCCTGGACGGCCCGGGCGTTCAGCAGTTCGGTCTTCAGGTCGTCGAGTTCCGCCTCGCGTTCGGCGGGCGTCATGTCCCGAATCTCCTGGACGTGGAGGACGGTCATTCGTCGTCACCCTCCTCGTCGTCGGACGCCTCGTCCGCGTCGTCCATCTCGTCCATCAGCTCTTCGGCTTCCGCCTCGACGTCCTCGTCGAGTTCCTCGTCGACAGCGTCTTCGAGTTCGTCGACGTCGACGTCCTCGACATCGTCGTCAGTCGGGACTTCGACATCTTCCTCGACGATCTCCTCGTCGACGAACTCCTCGTCACCCTCGGAGTCGTCGGCCCCGGCGGCCACGTCCTCGTCGAGTTCCTCGGCCGTCTCGCTGTCTTCGGGCTCGCCTTCGAGGAGTTCCTCGACGGACTCCCCGTCGGTGTCGGCCACGTAGTCCTCGACGTCGACATCCTCGTAGATCTCGAAGTCGTCGGGGAGCTCCGCGTCCGGCGGGATGATCTTGACCCGGACCCCGATGGTACCGAGCTTCATCACGGCGACGCCGACACCGCTGTCGACGATCTCCTCCGCGGGCTCGCCGTTGTGCTTGACGTAGCCGCGGTTGAACTTCTCCACGCGTGAGCGTGCACCCGTGACCTTCCCGGAGAGGACGATCTCTGCGCCGAGCGCGCCCGACTCCATGATGCGGTCGATGGTGGTGTGGCCCGCTTTGCGGAAGTACCAGCCACGCTCGAGGGCGTTGGCCAGTCGGTCCGCGACGATGCGGGCGTTGAGGTCCGGCTCGTCGACTTCCTGCACGTCGACCTGCGGGTCGTCGAGGTTGAACCGGTCCTCGAGTTCCGTCGTGATCTTCCGGATGTTCTTCCCGCCCTTGCCGATGACCATCCCTGGCTTCTCGGCTTTCAGGACTATCTGGGTCCCCATCGGTGTCTTGGCGACGTCCATGCCGCCGTAGCCGGCGCGACCGAGTTCCTCTGCGAAGAACTCGTCGATCTGGGTCCGCTGGAGGCCGTCCTCGATGAACTGTTGTTCGTCGGCCATTATTCTTCGGCCTCCGGTTCTTCGAGGATGAGTTCGACGTCGACCTGCGGGCTGTTCCACGCCGAGGCACGCCCCATCGCGCGGGGCTTGCGACCCTGCTGCTCGCCGACCTTGTGGGCGGCGACGTGCTTGATCGTCATGGCTTCACCGTCGAAGCCCTGGTGGTCGGCGTTGCCGACTGCGTTTTCCAGCAGGTCGAGGAAGGCCTTGCTGGCCTTCTCCGGGTAGCGCCCGGCGTCCCAGCCGTCGACCTTGCTTTTGTGGCCGACGCCCGAGTTGTGCTGTTTGAACGGAACGGGCTGGTCGCCCTCGATAACCGCATCGAGGTAGTCGACAGCCTCGCCGGCCGTCTTGCCCTTGATCTCGCGGGCGATGGCCTTGCTGTGCTTGAAGCTCATCTGCCGCTCCCGGAGCATCGCTTTGGCCGTCGTGTCCGGGTCGGCTTCGACTGAGTAACTGATTCCCATGATTATTTGAGCGGTACGAACTTCGAGGAGCGTGTCGCTCCGATACCGGCCTGACCGTGTTCGACGCTACTCCGTGTGAGCTGGAACTCACCGAGGTAGTGGCCGAGCATCTCGGGCTCGACTTTGACACGCTCGAAGTTCTGGCCGTCGTGGACAGCGAAGGTCAGCCCGACCATCTCCGGGACCACCGGCATATCGCGCAGGTGGGTCCGGATCGGGTCGTTGGCTGTCTCCTCTTCGCCGGCCTCGCGGGCCTTTTCGAGAAGCTTGTGTTTCTCCTCGGTCAGGCCGCGTACGATACTTCGCCGCTGTCGAGCGGGGAGCAGTTCCGCGACTTCCTCGAGCTCCATCTCCTGCAGCTCGTCGAGCGTGTGGCCGCGGAAGGAGAACTCTCCTTCGTGGCCGATTTGGTATTCTGAACTCATTCGTTGCCACCTCGACCAGTCCGCTTCGAGGCGATGTCCCCGACCTTACGGCCAGGCGGGGCGTTCCGCGAAATGGACTTCGGCTTCCCGGGGTGCTGGCGGCCACCGCCACCGAACGGGTGGTCGACGGCGTTCATCGCCACACCACGGACACGCGGGTACTTCGTCCCGCGCGCTTTCATCTTGTGATGCTTGTTGCCAGCCTTCACGAACGGCTTGTCAGTTCGGCCGCCACCGGCGACGACGCCGATGGTGGCGCGACACTGCGGGTCGAGCCGCTTCATCTCCCCGGAGGGGAGCTTGACGACCGCGACGTTGCGGTCGTGGGTGAGCAGCTGGGCGTTGACACCCGACGCACGGGCGAACTTCCCACCGTCACCGGGGCTGGATTCGACGTTGCACACCGGGACCCCCTCTGGGATCTCCGCCAGCGGGAGCGTGTTCCCGGGTGCGATCTCGGCGCTGACGCCGACCTGCAGCTCGTCACCCACCCCGACGCCTTCCGGCGCGAGGATGAGTCGACGGTCGCCGTCTTCGAACTCGACGGCGGCGACCGGAGCCGAGCGGGCAGGGTCGTGCTCGATGTCGACGACCGTGCCGGCGATGACGTCGCCGTCCTCGACCTTGCGGTGCTCCAGATCTGCCTTGTAACGGTGCGACGGAGCGCGGAACGTGGAGGTCCCGCGGCCGCGCCGTTGTCCTTGGATTCGTCGTCCCATCGTTAGAACACCCCAATTCTGGAGGCGACTTCCTGGGCGTCGTCGTCCTCGGAGAGGCGAACGACGGCCTTCTTCTCGCCGTCCATCGTGTTCTGCGTGTTGACCTTGACGACCGTCACGTCGTACTGCTCCTCGACGGCGTCGATGACCTCGCCCTTGGAGGCGCGGTCGTCGACGGCGAACTGGAGCTTGTTCTGGAAGTCCATGTCGTTCATGGCTTTCTCGGTGACGTGCGGGTGCTTGATGACGTCCCAGCTCATCGCTCGGCCACCTCCGCGAGTGCGGATTCGGTGAAGACGGTGAGTCGACCGGGCGCGCCGCCGGGCGCGAGGTCTTCCGTGTTGACCTCGCTGGCGGTCGCCACGTCGGCCCCCGCGAGGTTGCGGGCGGCCGTCGACGGCTCGTCGCTGGTCACGAAGAGGATGGAGGCGGGGCGGCGGTACTTCCGTCCGCGGGCCGACCCCTGTCCAGCCTTGATCTTCGTCTCGTCGGCGCGGTCGATGTCAGCGTAGATATCGAGCGCCTCCAGCAGCGAGACGACTTCCTGCGTCTTGACGAGGTCCTCGAAGTCGTCGGAGACGACGACGGGCACTTCGTCGCGGTCGAACTCGTGGCCGCGGTCGGCGACGAGGTCGGCGTCGGCCGTCGCGGCCAGCGCCGAGCGAACGGCCAGCTGCCGTTCCTTGTCGTTGAGGTCGAGCGAGCGGTCCTTCTCGGCTTTCGGCGGGTGGGCGCGTCGCCCCTTGACCGCCTGCGGGACGCGGCGGGCACGGCCGTCCTGCTTCGGGACGTGTGCCTGCCCGCGGCCGCTACCGAAGGACTCGGCCGGCGTTCGGAGGCCGGCGTACTCGTCGGACCCGTAGTCCTGCTTTCGGTTGGCCTGAGCGGCACGTACAGCCTTACTGATGAGGTCGGACCGAACCGGCGTCTCGAAGACGTCCGGAAGGTCGACCTCGCCGTCTGTGTTGCCGTCCAGGTCGTGGATTGTTGCCTGCATAGGTTATCCCTGGTTCGATTCGTTGGAGACGTAGCGCACCTCGGGGTCGAGGCGCGGCTGGTCGTTCGGACGCACCGCGGGCCGGAAGCGCACCAGGCGCTTGTCCGGACCGGGCACGGAGCCCTTCACGAGCGTGTACGGCCCATCGACCTCGCCGTAGTTGACGAAGCCACCGTCGACGGTCGCGTCGTCGCCGTCGGCGATGTCGATGAGGCGCTTGTTGAGCTCGGTGCGCTGGTGGTAGCCGGTCTGCCCCTGCTGGGGGACCGTCGAGCGCACGCGGGACGGGTTCCATGGACCGAGGTTGCCGATCCGTCGGCGCCATCCCTGGCGGGCGTGCTTGCCTTTCCGCTTTTGGACGCCCCATCGCTTGACGGGACCCTGCGTCCCTTTGCCCTTCGTGACACCGGCCACGTCGGCGTACTCGCCGGCGCGGAAGATGTCGTTCATGGCGTGTTCGCCACCGTCCTCGACGAGGTCGAGGGCGTGGTCGAGGCGGTCCGAAACGGACCCACCGCCGACGCGAGTCTCCATCACGTCGGGCTTTTTCTTCGGGACGCTCGGGACGGCGTCGGGGACGGTGTGCGTAATGAGTCGCACGTCCCCGAGGTCACCGGCCTCGAGTGCGTCGCGTACCTGTTCCTCAGCAGCGTCCGGGTCGTGGTCCTCCGGAACGTCCAGAGTCCGGTCGAGTTCCGAGTGGAACTCGTCGGTCCAGACTTCCGTCAGCGGACGCTGACCGTACGGCGTGTCTTCGTACGCTCGCAGGGCGACGGCGCGCATCGGCGGCGTCTCGATGACTGTCACGGGGACAGTCTCCTCCATCCCCTCGCGGGGGGAGTTGGGTTCGTCGTTGACGAGCACGACGTGTGTCATGCCTGCCTTGTAGCCGGCGAACCCTTGGACGCCCGGCTGCCCGTCGTCAGACGGCCAGCTGTTGAAGCGAGGCGTCTCGCTCGTCGAGCGCTTGCGCGGGCCGAAGCCCAGCGAGCCTTTGCGTGGTCTGCTTGGTTGTGGCATTCGTTTACTCCGTGAGGGTTAGACAGGTGAGGGAGGCGAACAGAGCTTCTTCCGTTCGCACGACCTCACTGCCCTGGTTCGGAACCGTATTCAGCCAGAGGTCGAACCCTTCTGGTTCGTCGCTCGTCTGGTCTCCCCCGACGGCGTCCGGGGCAACGTCGAGTATCGACGGTAACCCGCGCTCGGGTGCCCCGAAGGCGACGGTCATGCCGCCCTCGGCGTCGCGCCGCTCGGCCAGCTGGCCGAGACGGGTCGACGTTACCGGCTCGCCGTATCGCGAGGACGCGATAGTGAGCCCGGCATCGTCGCGCGAGAGTGCCGCATCGAGGTCCGCGGCGACAACGTCGAATCCCGCTGTGGGGGCGTCGACGAGTTTCGCCCGGACCGGCCGTCGCGAAGAGACCCTGACGGTCACGCGCTCCCCCTGTTCCACGTCCATATCCGCTGGGACGGGAAGGGAGATCGGGTGTTGCATGCCGCAATTGACCCGGACGCGCCCATCAGCTCCGACCTCGGTCACGATTCCCTGTCTTAACGACCCCGAACCCTCAGATCCGGAGCCGGTCTGTGAACGCACGCGGAGCGGCGGCAGGACGCCGACGTACTCCAGTTCGTCCCGCTTACCCCACATCTCTTTTCGGAGGTGCGGGGGCGTCGCGGCGTACCGCAGCACGGTTTCGACGAACCCGTCTTCCCACTTGCCCGCCCCGTCAGGGTCGGGGTACACTGTCAGCCGATCAACCCGGTAGACCGCGGCCGCGCGGGCCACGTAACCGAGCTTGCGAGTTGCCTCGCGTCTGTCTTCGGCTTCCCGTGCGAGGGAAGACGGCACGAGTACGCTGGTCGTCATGCCGTGACGCTTCCACGTCGCGCCACTAGACTGTGCCGATATCTCCCCTTCCCGGCCTTAAAAAGACCCCGTTTCGTGCTCGCGATGCGTCGCGTTCACATGGTCCGTCATGCCGGTTCGGAACCGATGCAACCGTTCGCTGGATTGCCGCTTCCGAAAGTCCATGTCCCGTGACGCCATCACATGATCCGGCTCTCAGGCGGGGCGGCTATTGCCCTCACTTCCCATGGTTTTCCCCCGGAAAACGGAAGGCTTTTTACTCTCACCCCCGCCAGATTTGATTGCAACGAGGCGTGATGCGCGCTGGTACTGAGCGACCCATGGTCGCGAGGGTCAGGGCGAAGAAGTGAGCGCTGGTAGTGTAGTTGGTATCACGTGACCTTGCCATGGTCACAACCTGGGTTCAAATCCCAGCCAGCGCATTTCTCTTCATCCAAACTCCCGAGCGGCGCGTTTTATCGCGCCGCGTACTGGATGCTGTGTAATCGCACTGGATTTGAGCCCTGCCAGTCGCAGCGCCCGCAACGAGCGTAGCGAGTGAGGGCGACCGTCTGGCTCCGGTTCAAACACCGACGGACTTCGTCCGTCGAGGCTCGCAATCGCGTCGCGATTGCTCACTCCCAGCCAGCGCATTTCTCTGATTCCAAATCGACAAGCGACGCGTTTCATCGCGTCGCTCGGTAGTATGGCACCGGTGTTGGGTGATCGTCTGAGTAATCGTAGCGTCGGCCGGCGACTGGGGAGTACCATTATTTGTTACCCCATCGACAGTGTGATTGCATGACAGACGAGACGGTCCACGTGTCACAGGAAAAGCGGAGTCGAAGAGGGATTGCGTCGTACTTCCAGCGGTTGGCGAACCGTCTCAGCCGTGGTGAGCCAGCCCCGGCGGATGAGGAACAAACTGTGACGATCACGCCGCCAGCCGAATCCGAGTTCGAGGTCGAGGTTGAGCGCGGAGACGGTACCGTCACCCTCGAAATCGATATGGAATGGGCGGAATCAGATGGCGAGGTCGAGACCGATGTCGTCGCGAGCAAAGCCACGTTCGAGGTGTACGAGGACAACGCCGAGCAGTACCGCTGGCGGCTCGTCCACAACAACGGGAACATCATCGCCGACGGCGGCGAGGGCTACGCCACCAAGCAGAAGGCCAAACAGGGCCTCCAGAGCGTCAAAAACAACGCACCGGGTGCGTACGTCGTCGACGAGTCCAAGGACGAGAACGCGCCCGACGATGACGGCGGCAGCAAAGCGACGTTCGAACTGTTCAAAGACAGCGAGGGGAAAGCGCGCTGGCGGCTCCGCCACGACAACGGGGAGATAATCGCCGACTGCGGGCAGGGCTACGCGTCCAAGCAGAAGGCCAAACAGGGCCTCCAGAGCGTGAAGACGAACGCTCGCGGGGCACCGGTCGAAGAAGGCGAGTAACCGTTCCGAACAGCGGCGGCTTCTTTCGTCCAGTCCGACAGCGGTAGCAGCACGCGAGCACCACAGCGGTTAGGTCGCGGGCGCGCGTGGGAACCGATATGACCTGCATAGGGTTTCTCTCGGTCGCACCGGTCATCGAAGGCAGCATGTCCTCGTACGTCGCCGACGCCGTCGCGGCGCTGGAGGCGTTCGACGTCGAGTACGAGACGACGCCGATGGGGACCGTCATCGAAGCGGAGGACAGCGAGGAACTGTTCGCGGCCACCCACGCCGCTCACGAGGCCGTCGGCGAGCAGGCCGACCGCGTGAGCACGTTCCTGAAAATCGACGACAAGCGGACCGTCGACCAGCAGGCGCGGGACAAGGTCGACGCCGTCGAGGAGCATCTGGGGCGGGCGGCCAGAAGCGACGCGGCCGAAGGCGGAGACTAAAGGGGAGGCTGCCAAAGACGGCGTATGGATAGTCTCAATCGGATGGCCACAGAACTCGTAGACGAGGCCATCGACTTCGCCGACGAGCTCACGATAGACGTACACGCGCTGGAGGGCGATGCCGCGGTGCTGGATTTCGGTGTCGAGGTACCGGGCGCTGTCGAGGCCGGCATGTTGCTCGCGGAGATCCAGACGGCTGGCCTGGCGACGGTCCAGTCGACGATGGACACCGTCGACGGCGCGCCGCTGAACCACGTCGAACTGTCGACGGACCACCCGGCGCTTGCCCTGCTGTGTTCGCAGAAGGGCGGCTGGGAGTTGGCGGTCGACGACTTCGAAGCGCTGGGTAGCGGGCCCGCACGCGCGCTCGTCGCTGAGGAGGAGGCCTTCCAGCGCATCGGCTACCGCGAGGACGCCGACTTCGCCGTGCTGGCCCTGGAGACCGACGAACTGCCGGACGAAGCCGTCGCCAGCCAGATCGCCGAGCGCACCGGCGTTCCCGAGACGGGCGTGTTCCTGCCATCCTTTGCGACGGCGAGTGTCACCGGTAGCGTCGTCGCCGCGGCACGAGCCGCCGAACTGGCCGTCTTCAGACTGGCCGAACTCGGCTTCGACCCGGTGTCGGTGCTGTCGGCCAGCGGCCGCGCGCCGGTCGCGCCGGTCGCCGGGGACGAGGCCACGGCGATGGCCCGGACGACGGACGCGCTCGCCTACGGCAGCGAGGTCCACCTTACCGTCGACGAGTCCTTCGACCGCTTCGACGAGGTCCCGTCCGTCGCGGCCGAAGGGTACGGCGAGCCGCTGGAAGGCGTCTTCGAGGACGTGGACTGGGACTTCGCGGAACTCCCCGTCGAACTGTTCGGCCCCGCCGCGGTCACCATCGACGTCGTCGGTGGCGACACGCACGTGGTGGGTGAGACGAGCGAGGACGTGCTGGCCGAGAGCTTCGGCCTCTGACTGTGCGCTACAAGGTCGCGCCGCCGGCCCGCTCGCGCTCGTTTCTCCGGACCGCCCGCGAGGCGATTCCGCTCGTCCCCGACAGCGAGGCCGACTGCTGTCGAGCTATTCAGACGGCGACCGACGTGTCCGACCGCGAAACGGCCCGTAACTACCTCGTGTTCCTGCAGGCGCTGGGACTGGTCGCCGAGAGCGACCGCGGGTACTACCGGACGCGGACCAACCACGACCGGGCGGCCCTCGCAACAGCGTTCGAGAAATCAGTCTTCGGCGTCGACGTGCTCCTCGCCACGCTCGATTCGGAGCCGGTAGACACCGACGCCGCGTTCGACGCGCTCCGGGACGAGATACCTCGCTGGGAGCGTGAACGTCACACCGACTGGGAAGCCGTCTGGCGAGCGCGTGTCACGAACCTGCTGGAGTGGGCCGCGACGTTCGGCCTCGCAGAGAAAACAGCTGATGGCTACCGGCAGACCACCGGAGACGGGACGGACCGGTGAAACGGCGGACCGCTACTCCGCCAAGTCGATATCAGTGACGGTGCCCACGCCCTTGGAACTCCCCTCGCGGAAGACGAACTTCTGGCCCTCCTCGACGAGGTAGGAGCGGAACTTGAACCGGACCCGGGCCGTGCCGGCGTCGCCCGGGAGCAACTGCCCGCCCTCCGGGTGGAACGCGGCGGCCTCGCTGACCGTTTCGAGGTGGACCACGGGTTCGTAGCCGTCACCGATGCGGGTCGGATGGTTCAACACCATGACCTCGGCCTCGAACTCACGGACCGGCGACGGGTCGGCGTCGGCCGGGAGCAGGACCATCCCGCGCTCGATGTCCTGCTCGCGGACGCCTTTCAGCGCGATACCGACGATGCGGCCGGCCTTGGCCTCGTCGACCCGGTGGTAGTGCATCTCGATAGACCGGACCTCGACCTCGCGGAAGCTCCCGTCCTGCATCGGTCCCAGCAGGAGTTCGTCGCCGGCTTCGACCTCGCCAGACTTGATAGTGCCCGATGCGACCGCACCGACCCCCTGGACGTTGTACGTCCGGTCGACGTACATGCGGAAGTCGCCCACCTCGCCGGCGGTCTTGGGCAGCGCCTCGAACATCTCGTCTAAGTCGTCCAGCCCCGCCTTGGTGACGGCGCTGGTGGTTACGACGGGGACGACGGTCTCGGAGATCTCGTCGATGGCCGTGTCGACGCCGTGGCGCTCGACCCGGAGCGGCGTCTTGTCGACCTCCCGCAGTGCCTGCTCGACGTCGCGTTCGACCTCGGCGACGCGCTCCTCGTCGACCAGATCGGTCTTGGTAATGGCGACAATCGTCGGGAGGTCCGTCGCCAGCAGGATACCGAGGTGCTCCCGCGTCGTCTCGGTCACGCCGTCGTCGGCCGCGACCGTCAGTAGTCCGTAGTCGAGTTTCTGCCCGACGAGGCCGCGAATCGTCGTCCGGAGCCACGGCTCGTGTCCGACGGTGTCGACGAAGGAGACGAGCCGGTCAGATGCTTCGACGACCCGCGCTCGGTCGTCCTTCCGATGCGGGTTGTCCATACGGATCGGCTCACCCTCTTCGTCGAAGCCGTAGACGCCGTAGGAGAGGTCCGCGGATAGCCCCCGTTCGACCTCGTGAGGCTGGACATCCAGAAAGCCACGGGTCCCACCCTCGCCGTCGTCGGCGTCGCCGGTGACCAGCGACCCCACGAGCGTGGATTTGCCGTGGTCGACGTGGCCGGCGGTTCCCACGACAATGTGGTCATCATCAGCGAGGACCGATCCCTCCGAGACCGTCGCGACGCCCACGATACCGTCTTTCGCCGCCGATCCGTTCTCGGATACGCCGTCGACGCCCCACGTTTTCACCTCCTCGATGTGTGCGCCAGCCTCCTCGGCCAGCAGGCTCAGTACGTCCATCGACTCGGAGAACTCCGCCGGAGAGATGCCGGCGAGACCGCCATCGTCGGTCACACCGACGACGTACGTCGCCTCCCCGTCCCCGGAGAGTACGCGATGGCGGAGTTGTGCTGCGAGGGATTCGAGTCGCCCCTCGGACAGGTGGAGCTCTTCGGTGAGCCGTTCTTTGAACTCGACGCTGCCGCCCTCCCGCTCGCCGCGGTCAAGCGCGCGCCGGAGGACAGCCCGGTCGGGGCTCATATCCCCTCGTTACCGTGGGGCAGACATAAGCCTTCCCCGGATTTACGGCTCCAGAGGGCTCCTGAATCCGGTGGCTGAGTGTGTCTCTCACAGTAGTACTCGGACGGATATTTATACGTGAAGGCGCAGCCAGACCGGCTCGTGGACTGAACTGCCACGCGGAGTTTGCGATTGTGTGGCGCCGCTCCGCGTGCCAACTCGGTCATGGCGCCGCCTGTTTGCCACTCCGCTCAGCGACTGGTCTGAACGTCGGTCACACGACTGTCAGTCCCGGTACGGTGCGACCGCTTCGAGAAAGCCGTCGCCGTAGGTCGCGTCGGTCACCCGGTCGGCCCGTTCCAGTGCCGTCTCGTCGGCGTTAGCGACGGCCACGGCCTCTCCAGCCAGATCGAACATCTGGGCGTCGTTCACCGAGTCGCCGACCGCCAGAAACGCTTCCGGCTCCAGACCCAGTTCCGCACACACCGCTTCGAGACCAGTTCCCTTGTCGACCACCGGGTCCGTCACGTGGTAGGCGAAGCCAGTGTCGAGGACGACAAGCCCCTGCTCGGCGGCCAGTTCCTCCAGTGGTTCGAGCGGCTGGTCGAGCGACACGACGAGCTCGGTCTCGCGCCACCGGTTCGCCAGGTCGATCTGTCCGAAGCCGAGGTCGTGACCTAGGTCCCGATATGCCTCGCCGACCGCCAGCGCCGCCTCGTGGTCGCCTTCCAGTCTGAGTTCGTCGGTCGCTTCGACGAACACCACGCCGCCGTTCTCGGCAACGACCGTCCGTTCGATACCCAGGAACTCACACAGCGCAATCGGGAACGGCATCGCCTTGCCAGTCGCGATGACGACGCGTGCGGGCCACTCACGGAGGACCGGCATGACGCGGGGGTCCAGTGCCCGGCTCTCGTCTGTCAGTGTCCCGTCGATGTCGACGATAAGGGGCGGCGTGTCGCTGTCCATACATCCGGGTTCGGAGCGGCGGATATGTGGATTGCGGTCAGTCGTCGGTCAGCGTCTCGTAGGCCGCTTGCACCTGCTTGAACTCCGCCTCGCTCCCGCTGTCGGTGTCGGGATGGACTTCCTTGACCTTCTCCCGGTAGGCGCGCTTGATCGTACGCTGGTCAGCATCCGGATCGAGGCCTAGCTGCCTGTAGGCCTCCGCCGGAGTCGGTCCCGATGACTGAACGCGCTGTCGGCGCTGCCGGCTGTCCGTTGTCTGGCGGCGCTGTTGGCCCGATGCTCGTCGGCGGCGCCGTTGGCCGCCCTGGGTCGCTCGCGAGCGACGCGCTCGGCGACCGTCCCGCGGCGGTTCCCACTCCTCCCGCGGACCGGCCCCGAACCCACCCCGACGAGCGCTCCCCGTGTTCTGTGCGGCCTGTCGCTCCACACGCTCGTAGAGGCTCGCGGCCATCTTCCCGCTGAGATGGTAGTACATGAAATACGTCGACGCGCCGAACATGAGCGCCAGAAAGAGCACCGCGGGATTGATCAAGAGCCCCACCGCTGTCAGGACGACTGTCAGGCCTCCGAACACCACTGCGATTCCCTTGGTGAGCCCGTCGTACTGCACGTACACGTCTTCGGTCCACAGGCCTGTAAGCGTCCCGCCTCTCACTCCCGACTCGTCCGTGTATCGGGCCCGATAGCGGGCGATCTCACCGGGGCTAGAACGGCGCACCGACACACTGAATCGACACCGCACGGACTGATAGACAAGTTCTGCCAAAACCGCACCATGACAGTACGTCTGACACGGCCTTACTCCCTCCCTACAGACTGTTAGTGAGCGTGTATTGCCGCCCCTGAACCCCCGCTGGTTTCCACTGGATATTTCGCTCACGTCTGGTGGTTCACGGGGCGGGGTTTTCACTTTCACCTCGGTCTGGACAGTATTAAGGAGAATCGACGGCATCTATTCCGTTGTACGCGACTATCGTTTCACGCGTCACCAGCACAGTTCGTCGAGCACCGTAGCCGCGACTCCGGGAACCGCTACGGCCGCCGCCGAATCGCAGACAAGAAGGATTAAACGCTATCGATGAATACGTATTCGCCGCCAGAAATGACAGGATCACGGGTAGCTACGACGAGGGGTATCGACCGACAGACGGCCGCTGTCGGGAGGAGGAGCGGGCGATGAGTAACAGCGACCTTTCCGCCGACGAGATCACGCTCCCGATCAAACGTACCGAGGGTGACACTATCGAAGAGCGACTCACAGGCAACGCCTACCACAACATTCTCCCGGCTCGCTACCTCCGGAAGGATGCCAACGGCGACCTCATCGAGGAGCCCGAAGACCTCTTCGACCGCGTTGCGAAGAACATCGCGCTCGCCGAGGCCGTTTTCGAGGCCGACAAGCAGGGTGTCGACGTACACGTCTCGCCCGACCAGCTAAAGCCCGACCACCCGCGCCGCGACGAACTCGCCGATGAAGTGTTCGGCAAGGGAACGTCCGTCGACGACGATGTCGAGACCGAACTCTCTGTCTACAACGTCAACAAATTCGCCTACGAGACGGTCGTGCCGGAACTGCCAGAGGGCGTCCGCGAACACGTCGAATCGACCGCCGACGCCTTCCAGGAGCAGATGGAGCAGCTTTCGTTCATGCCGAACTCGCCGACACTGATGAACGCCGGCGACGAGCTCCAGCAGCTCTCGGCCTGTTTCGTCGACTCGCCCGGCGACGACATCGACGACATCCACCAGACCGCAAAGGAGGCTGCACAGGTCTTCCAGTCCGGCGGCGGCATGGGCTATGCGTTCTGGAAACTCCGCCCGTACGGCGACCCCGTCGGCTCGACCGGCGGTATCGCCTCCGGTCCCATCACGTTCATGCGAACGTACGACCAGATGTGCGAGACCATCGCCCAGGGTGGTGCCCGCCGCGGGGCCCAGATGGGCGTCATGCGCGTCTCCCATCCGGATGTCATCCAGTTCATCCACGCAAAGAACAAGGACGTCTCGCTGGCCGAGACGCTGCGCCTGAACGACCCGGACGACTTCACGCACAACTCCTTCGCCGAAGCGCTGGAGGAGGCCCGGGAACTCATCGACGACGACGGCAAGGTGCCAAAGCACCTTCGCAACGCCGTCGAGGGCCACCTGTCGAACTTCAACATCTCCGTCGGCGTCACCGACGACTTCATGGAGGCGCTGAAGGCCGGTGAGGAGTTCACCTTCACGAACCCGCGAACCGGCGAGGCCCACATCGTCACCGAGGAGACGAAGGAACTGTACGACATGTTCGGCCTCGGCGAGCACGTTGAGGTCGGCGAGGAACTCTCGATTCCGGCCGAGGAACTCTGGGACGATATCGTCGAGGGCGCACACGAGAACGGCGAGCCCGGCGTCATCTACCTCGAACGGGTGAACAAGCAGCACTCCTTCGACGTCGAGGAACACCCCGACCACGAGATTCTCGCCACGAACCCGTGTGGCGAACAGCCCCTCGAGGAGTACGAGGCCTGCAACCTCGGGCACATCAACCTCTCGACGCTGGCCGCCACGGACGCGCCGGACTGGCGCGTCTGGTCGGAGGCCCACGCCGACGAGTACGACTCGACCGAGGCGGCCATCGACGCGTTCCTCGAAGAAGCGATCGACTGGGACGAGTTCGACCGACGCATCGAGCTCGGTACCCGCTTCCTCGAAAACGTCGTCACGATGTCGGACTTCCCGGTCGAGAAGATCGAAGAGAAGGTCCGTGAGATGCGCAAGATCGGCCTCGGTATCATGGGGCTGGCCCAGCTGTACATCCAACTGGGCGTCGCCTACGGCACCGACGAGGCCAACGAGATCGCCCGGCAGACGATGCGGCACATCAACCACGGGTCCAAGGCCGCGAGCCACGAACTCGCCGAGGAACGGGGCGTCTTCACCGAGTGGGAGAACTCCAAGTACGCGAACCCGACCGAGTACCCCGACTGGTTCGAGAAGCAGACCGGCGAGGACGCCGAGGACTGGGAAGACGGCTACCCAATCCGGAACCACAACACGACGACTATCGCGCCCACCGGCACCACGTCGATGATCGGCAACACGACGGGTGGGTGTGAGCCGATCTACAACGTCGCCTACTACAAGAACGTCTCCGACGACGTGCAGGGCGACGAGATGCTCGTGGAGTTCGACGACTACTTCCTCCGCGCGCTGGAGGACAACGACATCGACGTCGACGCCGTCAAGCAGGAGGCCCAGGAGCAGATGGCCAACAACGAGTTCGACGGCGTGGACGGGCTCACGACCGTTCCGGACGCTATCGGAGAGCTATTCGTCACCACGGGCGACCTGTCGGCCCAGCAACACGCCGGCATTCAGGTGGCCTGCCAGGAAGGCGTGGACTCCGCCATCTCGAAGACGGTCAACGCGCCAAACGACTCGACCGTCGACGATGCCGCCGAAGTGTTCGAGTACATCTACGACCACGGCGGCAAGGGCGTCACCTACTACCGCGACGGCACCCGCAGCAAGCAGGTGCTGACGACGCGCGCCCAGAACACCGAGTTCTCCGATATGGACGCCGACGAGATCGTCGCCCAGATCGAGGAGGTCTTCGGCGGTATCGAAGGGTTCCTCGAAGACGACGCCGTCCAGGCTGCCATCGACGACTCCATCGAACAGGTGCTCGGCGTCGCCGACGGGGACGCCGAGTACGCCGAGAAGCAGACCCGGCCGGACGTGCTCCACGGTGTGACCCAGCGCATCGACACCGGCTACGGGAAGCTCTACGTCAACATCAACGAGGACCCCGAGGCCGACCGGCCGTTCGAACTGTTCGCCAACATCGGCAACTCCGGTGGCTTCACCGCCTCCTTCACCGAGGCGCTGGCGAAGACTATCTCGACGGCGCTGCGCTCGGGCGTCGACCCCGAGGAGATCGCCGACGAACTCCAGGGCATCCGGTCGCCGAAGGTCGCCTGGGACAAGGGCGAGCAGATCCAGTCCATCCCGGACGCCATCGGTACGGCCCTGCGTCGCTACCTCGACGGCGACGTCGACAAGGCCTACCCCGACCAGACCACGCTTGAGGAGACCGCCGAGAAAGCTGAAGGTGCGACCGAACGAGAGGCCGAGGCCAACACGAAGACCCAGACCGACGGCGGCGCGGCAGCCGCATCCGACGCGAACGACGACCAGCAGGACATCATCGACGCCGGCGAGAGTCCGGAGTGTCCTGACTGTGGCTCGCTGTCGCTGTACTACTCGGAGGGGTGCAAGACCTGCGAGTCCTGTGGCTGGTCCGAGTGCTGAACGCCCTAGCCTGAAACGCGGACAAGGATTTCGCCGCAACTGAGACCTTTCGTTTTTCCTTCGTGCTGTACCGCCGTGTGTTGCTACCGGAACTCCGTGACGTTGTACACGCCGGCTATCGTCGTTTCCTCGACAATCGCCGTGATTTCCGCGCCCTCCTCGGCCGCCGAGTCCGCGACGAGTGTCACTGGCTCGATGGGCTGGCGGCGGAGAAAGGCTGCTATCCGTTCAAGCCACGACGGCTTCCCGCCCTTGCGGCAGACGATGACGTAGCGTGAGTCCGCAAGCGACGCCATCTCGGGCTCGAAGTCGTAGTCCTCGTGCTCGGCCGGTTCCACGACGTGGATGACCTCGCCCGCGATCGTCTCGTCCATATCTGCGATAGGGACCAGAGCGGTATGTGCCGCTCGCTTCTATGGCAGGTGCCACTACCACAAGATGTGTGCAAACAGCGGTCAGTACAGTTCGACCGGAAGACCATCGACAGTCTCGAAATCGGTATCGTTCGTCACAACCGGTTCGTTGTGGACGAGCCCGGTCGCTGCAACAATCGCGTCGCCGGGGCCGAGCGTTGGCTTCGAGTCGCTCGTGAGGTGCTCCCCTTCGAGGACGCCCGCCCGGCGAGCAATGTTCTCGTCGAGCGGAACGACCGGTTTGTTGGCGACCAGTGCGTCGTACGCACGGGCGTTTTCGTTCGGGTCCCCGCCAGCACCGACACTGACGTACAGTTCCTGAATGACGACTGTCGGAATGCGGGTCGGCACCCCGTCGGCTTCGAGTTCCGCCGCCCGTTCGACTGCCCCAGGCTCCTCGGCCTGCAACGAGATGAGAAACTCCGTGTCGAGAATCATTCAGTGTCGAGTCCCAGCCGTTCGAGCCGGTCCTGTCGATCCGCCGTCGCCTGCTCGTTGGCCTGGTCGAGCAATGCACGGTGGTGGTCGGCGTCGTCGGCCGAGTAGCCGCCCGCGAAATCCAGCAGCGAGTACTCGCTCGTGAGCCGGTCAATAGCCTCGGAAAACGTCTCTCCCTCCCGCTTGTGAGCTTTGATTCGCTCGTAGACGTCTTCATCGAGCCGAACAGATTTTGTCCCCATGTGTATACGTTCGTATACAGCTCGCTTGAATCTTTTCCTGAACGCCGTCTCACAGACGACGCCCAAATGATCGGTACATCACTGCTGTTCTGCGAACAACAAGCCCGTCTATACGATTGGTTCCGGTCCAATGTGAGGGAACCGCATGGCTACGAGTACTGCTTGGAGACCCAGCCCGAAGCACCGCTGGGATAGGAATCGGTCTCCTCCTCAGGCTGCACCTCGCCGCGCTGGTCGACCATCCGGACGACAACGGTGTGGCCGCCGGACGGCGGGTCGTAGGTGTGTTCCCACTGTCGCCAGGCGTCCTCTGCGGGGCCGTCACCGCTGGCGGCTGGCAGTTGGTCCGAGAGCGTTGCGTCCGCCCACGTCTCGCCGCCGTCAGTGGAGACTTCGACGCGCTGGACGCCGTGCAGGCCGGCGTAGGCGTGGCCGCCGATGCGCCGGCGGCCGTCGGAAAGCATCGATTCGTGGTGGAGTTTGGCGACTGGATTGACGGGGCCGGTCCCCTGCCAGCCGCGTTTCTCCCAGTAGCCGTCGGCTTCCTCGTCGAGCACTTCGATCTCAGAGAGCCACTTGACGTTGACCTCGCCCCAGTGGCCGGGAACCAGCGCCCGGACGGGGTAGCCGTGACCGCGCGGGAGGACCTTCCCGTTCATGCCGTAGGCGAGCATCCCGCCCCGTAGCGCGTCGATGGGGAACTCCTCGTAGTAGTCGTCCGCGGCCCGGAGCATGACACATTCACAGCCGCTCTGAATGCCAGCCTCGTCGAGGAGAGTATCGACGGGAACGCCGGTCCACAGCGCCGTGTCGGTCTTGTAGCCGTTGAGACTCTCGCCGACACAACGGAGCGTGACGAACCGGTTTTCGGCGTCCATCTCCAAGATGTCCTCGTAGGTGAGTGTGACCTCCTCCTCGACAGCGCCGGTGATCGACAGCGACCAGTCCGCGGTCGAGAGCTCCGGGTCGATGGAGTTGATATCGACCTCGTAGAAGCTCTCGCTGACCAGCGGATCGATGTCGTCGAAGCCGAGGGAGGCGTCCGCTGCGACAGCGAGCTTTTCGTCGACGTCGTCGAGATCAGCCCCCGGTGCATTGAGTGCGGGCGCATCGTCACCCGTCGCGGCGACCGTCCGTTGGTTGCCAACTGCGTAGCCGACCGTCGCCGCGCCGACGGCCGCGCCGACCGTCGAGAGCGCTCGCCGCCGTTTCGAGGAAATAGGGGACGTCGGACCATCGAGTCCGTCAAGTGCCTGTGCGAGTCCGACGACGGCGGCGGCGGGAACCGCCGGGCCGGCGGCGAGGACGACTTCACCGGTGAGAACGACCGCGACGGCCCAGGTCACGACAGCCGTCCCGACGACCGGAAGGGCGCGGTTGTTCGCCAGTTGCCCGGTGAGGATGGCTGCTCTGGCTGCCAGCGCGATGAACAGCCCCGCAATGACGATAGCGAGCAGGAGGTTGAGCTGCTGGCCGAGGCTGCCGAGCGTCGAGATAGCTGTCGAGACCACGACGCCGGGCATCGACCGCGCGAGCGTCCGCTCAATCGGCGAGGCGACGAACGTTGGGGCGTAGCCGGTCACTGCGTATGAGCCGGCCAGGCCCGCGACGGCCGCAGCCACGCTGACAAGCAACCGACCGCCGGGCGAGTCGAGAATGTCGTCAGTCATGCTCGGATTGAATGGCTACCCAGCAAAAGGGATTGTTCCAATTTCGTCCGGATTCCGTTCCGAAACTCCGGAAGACACAAGCGAACGGCGATGTTCTACGGAACCATGGACGAGCAGCCCGGCGGTCGGCCCTGCCCGCTCTGTGAACGGGCAATGTACCACCGCCACTGCAAGTACGTCTGTCCGGAGCACGGCGTCGTGTATGACTGCGCTGACACGTTCTACTGACGATACGCTCGCTGGTTTAATATCCGAGAACAACTAGATAGGTGGTATGAGTGGTCACGGGGACGAGATTTCGGTGCTGCATGTCGACGATGACCCCGATCTTGGCGATCTCGTTGCGGTCCACCTGGAGCAAACACACGGCGATATCTCCGTCTGTACCGAGCAAAGCGCGACCGATGGGTTAGACCGGTTGTCCGAGCACGCGTTCGACTGTGTCGTCAGCGATCACGACATGTCGGGTATGGACGGGCTCGAATTTCTGAAGGTCGTCCGCGAGGAGTACGCGGAGCTACCGTTTATCCTCTTTACGGGCAAGGGAAACGAGGAGATCGCGAGTGACGCCATCTCTGCCGGTGTCACCGAATACCTCCAGAAAGGGGTCGGGACGGACCAGTACACCGTGCTTGCCAACCGTATCGAGCGGGCTGTGGAGGAGCGGCGGGCAAAGACCGCGCTCGAAGAGTCAGAGCGGATGCTGTCGACGCTCATCTCGAACCTGCCGGGGATGGTGTATCGCGCACGGAACGAATCCGACTGGCCGATGCAGTTCGTCAGCGACGGCGCAGCGGAGCTCGTGGGCTACAGTTCGGAGGCGTTCGAGCGCGGCGACGTGTCCTGGGGGACGCTAATCAAAGATTCGGAGAAAGAGCGCCTCTGGGAGACGGTCCAGACCTGTATCGCGGCCGGCGAGCCGTTCGAAGTCTCCTACCAGATCGAGACGGCCGACGGGGAAACCCGCTGGATGTGGGAGCGCGGGCGTGTCGTCGGCACTGACGACGACGGCGTCGAGATCCTCGAAGGGTTCATCACCGACGTAACCGCACGCGAGGAGCGCGAACGGGAACTCGCGAACCAACGCGCGTTCACGGAGAAGCTCATCGACTCTATCGACGATGTGTTCTATGTGGTCGGTGCCGACGGCAGCCTGATCCGGTGGAACGACACCGTCTCGTCAGTGACCGGCTACACCAACGAGAAATTGGCGTCAATCGGTATCGAGGAGCTCATCGTGGATGCAGACCACGAGAAATTATGGAGCGTATTCGAGGAAACCATAGAGACCGGGTACGGCACCGTCGAGGCCGGAATCGAGACGGCTGACGGCGAGCGCCTCCAATACGAGTTCAGAGGGTCGCGCATCGAAGACGGGCGTGGCGACCTGTTCGGGATCGCCGGCATCGGCCGGGACATCACCGAACGGAAACGCCGAGAGCGGGAGCTCAGGGAGTACCGCACGCTGGTCGAGAACGTCGGGGACCCGATGTACGTCCTCGATACCGACGGGAGGATAGAGATGGTAAACGAGGCGATGGCCGCTCATCTCGGGTACGACCGCTCGGAGATCATCGGCTCGGAGCCGGGCCGGTTCATGCCTGAATCGGATGTCGAGCGAGGGACAGCACTCATCCGAGACCTGCTTGACGACGACGAGCGGACGTGGGCGGCCTACGAGATGCGGACGATATCCGCCGACGGGACGGTCCGAATCAACGAGGACAGGATCGCACCGCTGTTCGACGAGGACGGTGCCTTCGACGGCTCGGTCGGCGTGATGCGCGAGACAACGGAGCGCAAGCAACGCGAGCGGGAACTCGAACGCTACGAGACGATCATCGAGGCCGTCGGCGACCCGGTGTACACGCTCGACGACGAGGGCGTGTTCACCTACGTGAACGAAGCGATAGAGCGGCTGGCGGGGTTCGAACCGGACGAGCTCATCGGCGAACACATCTCCACGATCATGGCGGGCGAGGACATCAACCGCGGCAGCGAGCTCATCCGGACCATGCTGTCTGATCCGACCCTGCGGAACATGACCTTCGAGACGGATATCGTCGACGAGGCCGGGGACCACACGCCTATCGAGATCCATATCGCCCTGCTGCCGGCAGCGGACGGGGAGTTCAACGGCACAGCGGGCGTCATCCGCGATATCAGCGAGCGGAAAGACAGGGAACGACAGCTCTCGGAGTTCGCGTCCGTCGTCAGCCACGACCTCCGGAACCCGCTGAACGTGGTCAAAGGGCGGATATCGGTCGCCCGGACGTCGGGCGACGTATCGCACCTCGAGGCGGCGGAGTCCGCGGCCGACCGGATGGACGAACTCATCAACGACCTGCTGACACTCGCCAGGCAGGGCGATACGGTCGGCGAAACGGCGATGGTGGACATCGCCGCCCTCGCAGGCCAGGCCTGGGTCGATGTCGAAACCGGCGATGCCACGCTCGAAAAGCTCGGGACGGCGACGATCGAAGCCGACGCGGCACGGCTCCGAGCGGTGTTCGAGAACCTGTTTTGCAACGCTGTGAAACACGGGCGTCGCGCGGACGGCGCCCCGATCACCGTCTCCGTCGGCACGACTGACACCGGGTTTTACGTCGCCGACGACGGCGTCGGAATCCCGCCCGAAGAGCGAACTGACGTGTTCGAGCGCGGCTACACCACGAGCGACGCGGGGACCGGGTTCGGGCTGGCTATCGTCGCCGAGGTCGCACAGGCCCACGGCTGGTCAGTGTCGGTGACGGAGAGCGAGAGCGGCGGCGCGCGGTTCGAGTTCACGACGAGTTCGGCGCGCTGACGTGCCGGTAGGCCGGGCCGGCGAGCACCAGCACGGCCAGCGCCGCGGAGAACAGCAGGACGTGCGGGAGCGCGTCGATAGTGAGGCCAGTGAGCGTCAGCGACCGCAACGACGCGCCCGCGGCGACCTCGACGGCGACCCACGGAATCTCGCCGAGAAACGTCCCGACGGCAAAGGAGCGTGGCGAGACGCGGGCGAACCCGGCCCCGTAGGAGACGGGGTCCGCAGGAACCGGTGAGAGCCGCGCCGCGAGGACGCCACGCGTCTCGCCGGTCACCTCGATGATCCGCCGGCCGGAGTCCCCGAGCCAGCCGAACATCCCGCCTTGCTCGCCGGCCCGCAAGGCGAACCGGTAGGGGATGAGGCAGGTGACGAGCGCGCCCATCAGCGCGACCGGGAAGCCGTACTTGATGCCGAGCGTGAACCCGACGAACGCGGACAGCGGCATCGTCGGCCACGCGAAAAAGGGCCGGACCAGATACAGCCCGACGATGACGCCGGCGAGGTAGACGGGATGGTCGGCGAGATGCATGGTCTGGGCCACCACCCGCTCGGGTGTGAGCAGCGTCGTCGCAACGGCGACGACTACCACCAGCCCGGCGGTCCCGACCAGCTGTCGCTTCGCGAGGCGGTCCATCTACCCAATTCAGCGGTAGCAATCGACAAACGCTTTGTGGTATCTTTTACGTTGCTCGGGGTTGAAACGCCGATTGTGTCCGAGACGCGTGACCCGGTCGAACTCGGCGTCGAACTGCTCGCCCATCTGGAACACGGGGAGCTGTCCGTCGCCGACGCCCTCGACCGTATCGAGACGGTGACGACCAATCCCCAGGTCCAGCGTGAGATACTCGACACCGCAGTGATGCGCGGCCTCATCGAACGCGAGAACGGCGTCGTCCGCCCGCGGTCACAGGGGTCGTACGTGAACTTCGACAGCGATGTGGTCGTCCGTGAGGGCGAGTTCTCGTGTCAGCGCTGTGGAGCGGCTATCAGCACGGGTCATTTTGTCCA
Source organism: Haloarcula sp. HT12 (assembly GCF_055271655.1). Classification (NCBI taxonomy): domain Archaea; kingdom Methanobacteriati; phylum Methanobacteriota; class Halobacteria; order Halobacteriales; family Haloarculaceae; genus Haloarcula; species Haloarcula sp. HT12. The sequence goes on along the minus strand of NZ_JBUXKW010000005.1, from coordinate 291,590 downwards.
GTTCGATGATGGCGAACTGGGACCGTTCGGGTCGACGTGTATTCGGAAAGTGTTAGGGCGGGAATAGCGAGGGGCGCGACCGCAGGGAGCGGCCCTCGATTATGCGAGCGGTGAACGACGTGAGCCGCGAGCAGCGAGACCGTGGCCGCGACAGAGGCCACGGCCTCGGTTAGGCGAACGGCGACGTACGGAGCCGTGTGCAGCCAAAGTATCGTAGCGGCACTAATAAGCCAGAAACAGCAGTCTCAGCGGCCCTGACGGAGTTCCTTGATGAGCTGTTTGATGGTGCGCTCTTGCTTCTGGAGCTGTTCGTTCTGGGCTTCGACGGCGGCGGTCAGTTCAGCGACCTGCGCTTCGAGTTTGGCGATATCGGGGTCGGCGGTGGTGTCCGGGTCGACCGAGTCGGTGTCTATGCCGGCTGTGTCGCTGGATTGGGTCCCCGCTCGTGCTTCGGCGGTGGTCCCCTGCTCGCTGGTCGATGCGGTCGTGGCCTGCGTGCTGGCGCTCGCGGATTCGGCTTCGGATCCGTCACCGGCCTCCTCGTCGTTGCTCACAAGCGGGTCGATACCGGATTCGAGACCGAGGCCGTTGCCGGCGTCACTAGCACTCTCCTCGGGGTCGGCCCCGACCTTGGCGTTGAGTTCAGCCAGCGAACCGACTTCGTGGTACGCGAACAGGGCCTCTTCGAGTGTCTTCCGGACCATCGGTGCCTGCTCGGACGGCGCTTTGATGCGCTCCGGGCGTTCATTGAACGAGAGCACGACAGCCGTCGCGACACTGCCCTCCTCGAACTCCAGGCCGGTCACGTCGTCGAAGGAGAACGCCTCGTAGTCGGCGTCCCAGGTGACGTTGCCGATGTGTTTGAGCAGTTGGCGGTCGGTAACGACCAGCGTGAGTTCGCTGAACCGGAACACGCCGGCGATAGTCTCGTCGGCCTCGATGCCGCCGGAGACGGTGAGCTTGCCTTCGAGCAGCCGTTCGAGGACGGCGTCGCCGCGGCTGCCAGGGACGGACAGTTCGAGCTTCTCACTGGTGTAGACGAGCGAGAACTTGGTCTTGCGCCGGCCTTCCGAGACGGTGAGCCGTTCGAAGTCGTGTGGATAGCTGGCGACCTTCTCGTCGCTGAGAAGGCCCTCGCCGCGGTAGACGAGCGTCCGGGTGGGTGTGAAACAGGCCGCGTCTTCGTCGCCGAGGTTGACACCGCCCCGGATCTCCTCGTCCCCGAGTTCCTGCTGGACGAGGTCTGGTATCTCCATACTGCCTGCATACCTGCGTGGTGGCTTAAATCCGCGGGTCGATTATCAGCGCCGACTAGAGGCGCACAGCGTGGGACTGCACCACAGTCCCGGCGGAGATGAGAACCTTCAAGACGGCTAACGGCCAACGGCTGAATGCACCCGCGCCCGGGTGGCTTAGCTGGACATAGCGCCGCACTCATAGGGTCTCTCGACTCATGCGGTAGTACACCCGTCATGACCCCGGGGCGCTCGTCACGCCCCAGACCTGGGCCATGCGGAGATCGAGGGTTCGGAGCCCTCCCCGGGCATTTTCCGGATCACACCGACCAGCAGCCAGCAGTATCACCGGCCCGTGTCCGGCAAACAGCACGCGACCAGCCAGAAGAAGGGCACGTTGAACGAGCGGAGCGCGTCTTCGCCGTGTCGCTCCCGAACACGGTCGCGGTTGTCAACGACTGTTCAGAGGATCAAACAATAGTTCCACGGGAGAGAGATCGCAGGCAGTTAGTCCGACGTGAGGCCGCCGCCGGGGAACTGCTGAAACACGGCTTCGAAGTCATCGATCTCCGCGGCGATGGCGTCGGCGCTTTCGCGGAGTTCTTCGAACTGCTCGCTGACGGTCTGGTACTCGTCGCTGGCTTCGAGTTGCGAGGTGTTCTTCTGGGTTTCCAGGGCCGCCTTCTTTGATGCCACCGCGAAGTACTCCTGAACCTGGTCGTCGTACGTGGTCCGGAGGAGCATCTCCGAGACGGTGTCGAGGAGGTCTTCGCGGCTGACCGGCTTTGTCAGGTACTCGTCGAAGGGCATCTCGACGATGTCGAAATCCGGATCGACGGCCGTCACCATCACTACTGCCGGATCGATGCCCTGATCGGCGATTGAATCGAGGACCTCGTCGCCGCTCATGTCGGGCATCTGGCGGTCCAGAAAGACGACGTCGACGGACTCGTCGACCAACTGGAGCGCCTCCGGACCGCTGTGTGCGGTCCGAACGTCGTGCGCGGCCAGCAGCCACGTCGAATACAGGTCCGCGATATCTCGCTCATCGTCGACTACGAGAACCGTTGCCTCCTCCGGCTCGACGCGCTTTTGCATTTATTGTCCCTCCTGTCGGCACACGTACTGCTCTCATGGCGAATTTTCGAAACACCAATATAAATCTAGCCAGTGGATTATCGACTCTGAGAACGCCATAGTTGGATAGTTGACTGCTCCACTGTGCGTACGGCCTGTCACTATCCAGTGACTCATCCCAGAGATGTTAACACAGCGGCGACCCTACACTGTGTGTATGGTGACCGTCTCCGGACCGTGGACGCGCGAGGAGATGGAACAGTTTCTCGACGCCGAAACTGTGCCGCTCCGTCTCGGGTGCCGAACGCCCGCAGACAAGCCCTGGATGCTCTCGCTGTGGTACCGGTTCGTAGACGGTGCCTTCGAGTGCGCGACTGGGGCGGACGCGGCAGTTGTCGATTACCTCGATCACGACCCCACCGTCTCGTTCGAAGTCTCGACGAACGAGCCGCCGTACCGCGGCGTCAGAGGCAACGGGACAGCCACGATGACGGCGGACGACGACAAGACAGTGCTCACCGAGTTGTTGCACCGCTACCTCGGCGGGACCGACTCGCCGCTAGCCGACCGACTGCTCGCACCCGACCGCCGCGAGATACAGATCACCATCACGCCCGACCGTCTCTACACCTGGGACTACAGCAACCGGATGTAACAGCCTGCACCAATGGGACCCACAGACTCAGCCATGGACACCGACCCGACAGATATCAAATCACTCGCGATAAGCGCGACCGATCTCGTCTCAGCCGTCGAAGCGACTGCGGACGGATCAGAGACCGTGTTACGCGTCACGCCGCCGTTCAGCGGCCGGATGCGGGCCCGGCTTCACGTCGTCCAGCCCGATGACGCCGACGATGCAACGATTCATATCGAACCCGATTCGCTACTGACCGCGGACGCACCGCCGTACCCGACGCCCGACGACACCGCCGACGAACTCCGAGCCGCGGACGACGAGACGTACTCGGTGGACCGCCATCGGACCTACCACGAGCAACGGCTCGCCGAGTGGCGGGAGTCGCTTCCGGACCACGTCGTCGATAGCACGACACTAACCGAGACAGAACACGACGTAACCGTGTCACTACTCGGCCCGTAGACGCTTTGGTGCGACTGACAGAATAGTCACCGAGAACAGAAGTGAGACAACATCTCACGCTACAGCTGCATCGTCGATGAAACGTCTAAACGCTGCTTAGCCGGTAGTAAAATGAACGAGTAGAGAGCTGCTGTGCGTGAAACGAAGCGAAACGGGCAGAAACCTCTACAGGTTATAAGATATCTCCAGTAGAAGCCGTGGGTAGGTCCCCTCTATGTCAAGTTCGTCCGCATACGAATTACTCGCCCAGTTCGATGAGTCCTTACCGGAGTTCGACGAATCACTTGTCCCCGCCGTTCGAGGCATCGCGTTCTGGACAGCAATCGCGCTCCCGTTTCTGTATCTCCCCCTACTGATTACTGGCCTGAACTCCGGGGCGACGCGGGTCGCGTTCGTGGCGCTCGTCGTCTGTAACGCCGTGGCACTATTCATCGGCCACTCACACAGAGGCGACGACTGAGAGGGAACTCCAGCCCGTTCGGATTGTGGGCCTCCATTTCCGTTGGCGCTGTGACCATACCTTCATCCACCCGCCAGTCGTTCGTGTGTGTATGTCACGGACGGCAGTCATCGCAGGTGTCGGCCCCGGTCTCGGCGAATCGCTTGCCAGAACGTTCATCGGTGAAGGCTGTCGGGTCGGGCTGTTCGCCCGGTCGTCGTCGTATCTGGAGTCACTATCGGCGGAGCTCGGCGACGATGCGCTTGCAGTACAGACTGATATTACCAGTCCGGAACAAGTAACGGCAGGCTTCGAGCGGGTTCGGGACGAGTTCGGCCCCGTCGACGTGCTCGTGAACCACGCAAGCGGCGGTGCATGGAAGGGGACACGGGATATCACACACGAGGAGTTCCAGCACGCGCTCGCCGTCGGCCCGATGGGCGGGCTGGCCTGTTCACAGGAGGCCATCGACGATATGCTGGCCGGCGACGGCGGGACGATCATCTTCACCGGTGCGACATCCGCCGTCCGGGGCCGCGACGGGGCAATCGGATTCAGCGCCGCCAAGTTCGCCGTCCGGGGACTGGCCGAATCGATGGCGCGGGAACTCGGTCCCGACGGCATCCACGTCGCCCACGTCGTCATCGACGGACAGATTCTCCCGCCGAACGCCGCGGACACGGCCGACCGCGACGCGCAGTCGTATCTCGACCCCGACGAGATCGCCCGGTCATATTGGCATCTCGTCGAACAGGACCGCTCGGCGTGGACGCTGGAACTCGACCTCCGGCCCCACGTCGAGGCGTTCTGAGCGCCTCGGCTCCGATGCCGGTTACTCTTCGAGGAGGTCGACCCATTCCCTGAGCGGCCCCCGAACGCCGTCGACTGAGATCGTCACGTCGCCGTCGAACCGCCACGTCGCCTGTGGGGAATCCGAACCGAACCGCACCGGAACGGAGACCGACATGTCGTCGGCCGTGAGGTGGAACGCCTCGTCGCGGTCGACTGTCTCGTCGAGCAGCCGTTCGACGGCCAGGCGGAGCTGTTCCGGGTCCGGATCCGGGAGGTCCGTGGATTGACTCATACTTGTGTCTTGGAACCGAAGGTACCTCCGTGTTACGTCGGACACGCCGCGTTGACCCCGTCATTTAGGGGTGTGTAGTCCACAGACAGGTTCGATGGAGCTGGAAACGCCGTACGCTCTCGGAGGGACCTACTACGTCGAGACGGTGTCCGTGGGGAAACTGACGGACGACGAGACGGTGCGCGATTGCGTGGTCTGTGGCGGCCACGTGTACGCCGACGACTGGCACCTCGTCGTCGGAGTGTTGGACACGGACGGCGAACGACAGCGCCACCACCACTGTAGCGACCGCTGCCTGACAGACTGGCTCCGGCTGATGACGGCCGGCTGACCGGCGGCGAGTCCGCGGAGTCTTGACGATGGAACCCGTCGGGGAAGTATGGACGAGCGTACGGGCGTGTTCAGGGTCTATCGCGTCGTCGACGCGGTCCCGCACATCAATCTGTTCGACACCGACGCGACGCGGCTCTACACCGTCTACCAGTCCGGCTACGGCGAGCGACAGCCAGCAGTCGACGACCTCCGAACGGGCGATCTCGTCGAGGCGACGCTGGGCGGTGACCCCGATGACTCGGAGGAGGCCTGGTCGCTGCTTTCGTTCGAGCGCCGCGACTGTGTCACGATGGACTTTGCCGTGGATGCCGCGGTTCCCGACGTAGCGGCGGACCTCTGGGAACCGGGGTTAGAACGCCCGGCGAGCACCGTGCTCGAAGAAGACGGCGAACCGGTCGCGGAGTGTTTCGTGCAACCGCGTGCGCCGCTGCCCGGCGGCGCGTTCGTCCCGAGCGTGCTCACCGGCCTCGTGCCGATGGAATCACTGCTGACCGAACTCCCCGGTATCGGCGAACCGCCGACGGACGCGCTCTTCATCGACCCCGACGCGCCCGATGCCGACACGTACTCCCGCCCCTACGGCGTCGCCGTGTTGTTCACCGCCAGCGCTGAGGAGTTACGTACCGAGTTCCGGGACCGATATGCGCTCCCCGCCGACGCCGACAACAGACCGGAATACGATCCGTACGGGCTGTGAGTCGTCGGTGGGCGGTCGGACAGCGAGAAACCGCTACATCGTGATGACGAGCGGCACCGGAACGAAACAGAGCATCCCCAGAACGAACGTCACCAGGCCGATAGCCCAGCGGCCCGGCCCCAGCGGCGACTCGTCCAGCGGCGTCGCCGAGCCGAGCCGACCGAACACCAGCGCCAGGATACCCCAGAACGCCCACAGTCCGGCCGCGCGGCCCCCCTCGAAGACGACGAGGTAGCCCGCGAGGCCGAACAGGGCGACGGGGACGGCTAGCTGGACCAGCGACAGGCGGTCGCCGAACAGCGACCGGGCGACGTGTGCGCCGTCGAGCTGTCCGACCGGCAGGAGGTTCAGGAAGGTCACGAACGCGCCCACCCAGCCGCCGATGACCACCGGGTTCGGGAGGAGGCGGGGGTTCGCGTACTCCAGTTGTTCACCCATCGCTGCGGCGATGCCCTGTAGCAACAGCGGGTAGCCGAGTTCGATGTTCGTGACAATGCCGCGGGTCACCTCCACCGGCGGGAGCGTCACGCCGATGGCGGTCACGACGACGGTCGCGACGAGGCCCGCCAGCGGCCCGGCGACGCCGATATCGAACAGCGCCTTGCGGTCGGGGATATGGTCGTTCATGCTGATGACCGCGCCCAGCGTCCCGAGCACGTTCGGGAACGGGAGGAAGTACGGCAGGCTCGCCTCCACCTCGTGGTAGCGGCTCATGACGTAGTGGCCGAACTCGTGGACGGCGAGGATGCCCAGCGCCGCCGCGGCGAAGGGCCACGCCTTGAGCATGGCTGTCGGGTCTTCGAGGACCGACAGCCCGTACCAGCGGGTCCCGGCGTACAGCGTCGACACCAGCGTCAGGACGGCGAGCCCGACGTTCAGCCACGGGATCCCGTCGACGCCGAGCGACCGCTCCCGCGCGATCAGCACCCACTCGCCCATCTCTCGCTTGAGCGCCACGCGGTACCCGCGCTGGCGGAACGCCGGCGCGATGCGGTGGATGACCTGTTCGGACTCGGTCATTGGCTCGCCGTAATACCGGACGCCGTCTTCGGCGGTCCTGTCGATCTCGTACACGTGGAACGTGTCAGCGAGCGCTTCCGGGTCCGGTAGCTCCGGCGGCGAGGACTGGGTCGCCATTACTTACGTTTAGGGTTCGATGCGTTTGAACCTGTTTGCTGGCCCACTGCGTGTACGGTGAGCCGTAGTCACGGCTGACTCGGTCAGTCCGCGACAGCCTCGTCTGACCCGGTCGCGGCGCTGGGGTCCTGAATCCAGAGGTCGCCGAAAAGGTCGTCCTGCTGGAGCCGGACCTGGCCGCGGTGGGCGAGAAAGAGCAGCCCGAGGAACGTCTCGACGCGGGTCCCGCCAGCCGTGTCGACCTCGCGGTACAGCACCTCCTCGCGGCCCTGGTCGTACTGCTCGCGGACGGCGTCGTGGACGTCGGCGATGATGTCGTCGATGTTCTCGGCGTGGGCCGTCCCGGTCACGTCGGCCGCCGACGGCTCCTCGTCCAGGCGCATGTCGTCGGCCCCGCGGTAGTCCAGCTCCTGCGTCCCGCGGTCGTACCCGCTCGGAGAGTCGCTGGTGTCGTACTCGCGGGACTCCTTCCACCACGATTCGCGCTCGGCGTCGCGGAGGTCCCGGACGAGTTCGTCCAGCGTCTGTGGCATTCCGCGGGCACGGCGGCGTTCGAGCCGCCGGTCCATCTCCGACTCCAGCGCGGCGAAGGGGTCCGGCTCCTCGATGGGCGCGTCCTCGTGCATCGCCTGTTCCCACGGCTCGACGGGGTCCTCCTCGTCGTCATCCTCGCCGAGCATCGCGTCGCTTTTCATCCGGATGAGGACGCTCGCGTAGAACAACGCCCGCCCCGACGTGCGCAGGTCCGCGTCGTCGATGCGCTGGAGGAACTTGTCGGTGACCCGCACCACGTCGATGTCCCAGGGGTCGATTTCACCGTCATCCGCCAGTTGGACCAGTACCTCGACCGGTTCGACGTCCTCCTCATCGCTGCCGTCGTCAGAGTCGTGCTCGGAACTGTCCTGCGCCGTATCGTCGTCTGCATCGGCGGACTCACCCAGCAGTGCCGCGGCGTCGCCCGATTCACCGGGCGGCTCGCGGTCCTCGTGGCCGGTGATGTTCAGGGGGATGTCATCCGCCTGATCTCCCGTGTCTTCATCGCCTCGCGGGTCACTACGTTCCCCGCTCGACTGTTCCGAGCCGCGTGGCGGCTCGCTAGTCATCGGCTGGCACCTCCTCGTCACCGTCGCCCTCGCCCGAGAGGTCGATACCGGTCACGGCGCTCACGTTGTCGCCCTGCATCATCACGCCAATGGCCCGCTCGGACCGTTCGAGCATGGCCGAGCGGTGCGAGACGACGACGAACTGGGCGTCGCCCGCGAGTTCATCGACCAGTTCGCCGACGAGGTCGGCGTTGGCCGCGTCGAGGAAGGCGTCCACCTCGTCAAGCGCGTAGAACGGCGCGGGGTTGTGCCGCTGGATGGCGAAGATGAACGCCAGCGCCGTCAGCGACTTCTCGCCGCCGGACATCGCGTTCAGCCGCTGGATCGGCTTGTCGCCTGGTTGGGCCTTCATCGTCAGCCCGCCCTCGAAGGGGTCGTCCTCGTCTTCGAGGTGGAGATGCCCGGTGCCGTTCGAGAGCCGCTCGAAGATGTTCTGGAACTGGTCGTTGATCTCCGTGAACGACTCCATGAACGTCTCCTTCTTGCGCGCCTCGTAGGTGTCGATGCGCTCGCGGATACCGTCGGCCTCTTCGACCAGCGTCGCCTTCTTGTCTTCGAGTTCCTGCAGGTCGTCGTCGACGCGGTCGTACTCCTCGATGGCGCGCATGTTGACCGGCTCTAACTTCTCCATCTCCGTCTCCAGTCGGCTGATTTCCCGCTCGACTGTGTCGTGGTCGGGCACGTCCTCCGGGTCGTAGTCGCCGACCTGCGCTTCGAGTTCGTCTATCTCCCACTCCAGGCGCTCCTCGGTTTCCTGTTCGGATTCGAGGTCCCGCTCGATCTCGGAGACGGCGGCCTGTTGCTCGTCGCGGGCCTCCTTCGCCTCCCCTAGGTCGTCTTTCAGAGCCTCGCGTTCGGACTTGAGCTCCGAAAGTTCCTCTTCCAAATCGGCGACAGCCTGCTCCTTCTCGGCCTGCAACTCCTCCTTTTCGGCAACCTTCGCTTCGAGGTCCTCGATGCGCTCCTCGTGTTCGGCCTTGCGGTTCTGTGCCGCTTCGATGTCGTCGTGGAGGTCCTCGATAGCGTCCTCGGCGTACTGCTTTTCGAGTTCGTACTCGTTGAGTTCGGCGTCGAGTTCGCTCTGGCGGTCCTCCAGCGCGTCGATGTCGTCCTTGATGGATTCGCGCTGGTCGGTCAGGTCGGGCAGTTCGGAGTCTTCGACCTCGGCTTCGAGGTCGTCGATATCACTCTGGAGCGCGTCGATTTCCTCGGTCTTTTCCTCGATGTCGGCCTCCAGCTCGTCCATCTGGTCGGCCACGTCTTCGCGTTCCGCGGCGATTTCTTCGAGATCGGCTTCCAACTGGTCGATGCGGTCACGCGTATCTTCCAGTGCGCTCTGCTTGCGCTCGATGCTCGTCTCGATGTCCCGAACCTGCTCGGTCGCGTCGGACTCGCGGTCGCGGGCGTCGTCGAGGCGCTCCTCCACGTCCCGGAGGTCCTCACGCACGTCCGCCCGCTCGTCTTCGAGTTCGTTGATGCGCGTGGCGACCCGTTCGAGCTTGCCAGCGCCGCCGGAGAAGGAGTATCGCGTGCCCGAGGAGGAACCGCCGGTCATCGCGCCGGACTTCTCGACGAGGTCGCCGTCGAGCGTGACCATCCGGTAGTTGCCCATTAGTTCGCGGGCGGTGTCCATGCTGTCGACGACGACGGTGTCACCGAGGACGTACGAGAAGATGCCCGCGTACTCGCGGTCGAAGTCCACGAGGTTGTACGCGAAGTCGATGACGCCGTCGGCGCTGGGCAGCGAGCCCAGCGAGCGGTTCTGCATCTGCGTGATCGGCAGGAACGTCGCCCGGCCGGCGCTGCGTGATTTGAGGTACTCGATGCAGCGCTGGCCGACGCTGTCGTCGTCGACGACGACGTGAGCGAGTCGCCCGCCGGCGGCCGTCTCACAGGCCGTGGCGTACTCGGGGTCGACCCCGCCCAGTTGCCCGACGGTGCCGTGGACGCCGTCCTGACCGGCGTTCAGAATCGCCGTCACCGCGCGGCCGTACGAGGAGTCGCCGTCCTCGCCGGCTTTCGCCTCTAGCTGGGCGTACTCCTGCTGTTTCGCGCTGATTTCGTCTTCTAACTCGTCTAAGTCCGACTGGAGTTCGCGCTTCTCGGCCCGCAGGTCGTCGACGACCTCGCCGATGGTCGCCTTGTTCTGCTCGGCCTTCTCCAGTTCCGTCTCTAAGTCCTCGATATCGGCTTCGAGGTCCGGAATCTCGGCCTCGGCGTCTTCGATGGCTTCGCGCTTCTCGTCCTCTGCGTTCGAGCGCCGCCGGGCCTCGTCGAGCAATCGGTCCTGCTCGCGCTGGAGGTCGTTCTTCTCGCTTTTGAGCGTCTCCAGCCGCGAGCGTTTCTCCTCCAGTTCGTCCTTGACCTCCTGGAACTCCTCGCCGACCTCGTCGATGCGCTGCTGGACTTCGGCGAGTTCGGACTCCTTCTCGGCGATGTCGGCCTTGACGTTGGATTTTGCGACCTTCGTCTCGCGGATGTCGCTTTCCAGGTCGTCGATGGTCTCCTGCTTACGGTCGATCTGGACGAACGCCTGCCGGCGCTCGTTCTCGGCCGCCTCGACGGTCTCCTCGGCGGACTCGATCTTGTCCTCCAGCCGGGAGATGTCGCCTTTGATCTCCTCGATCTCGCGTTTGATGGCGAGCTGTTCGTCCTCGCCCTTGCGCTCGATTTCCCCGTTGAGTTCGTGGAGTTCGTCCTCCAGTCGGATGACCGCGCCCTGGCGCTCGTCGAGTTCGGTCTGCAGTTCTTGGAGTTCCGCTTCCAGCTCGGCGATAGTTTCCTCGACGGCTGCCAGTTCCTCACGCTTGTCTTCGAGTTCGGCAGCTTTGCGGTACCCTTCGTACTCCTCTTTCTCGTCGCGGAGGTCCTGGTACTTGAGCGCCGTCTCGCGCTCGTCTTCGAGTTGGTCGAGTCGTTCCTGTTTCTCTTCGATACGGAGCTCGGCCTCGTCGATTCGCTCCTGGACGACTTCCAGTTCGTCGAAGGCGTCAGCCTTCTTCGCGTCGAACTGGGCGACGCCGGCGATTTCGTCGATGATCTCCCGGCGGGAGCCCGCGGTCATGTTGATGATCTCGGTCACGTCGCCCTGCATCACGACGTTGTACCCCTCCGGCGTCACGCCGGCCTGGGCGAGCAGGTCCTGGATGTCTGAGAGGTTGACCGAGCGGCCGTTGATGTAGTAGTAGGAGTAGTAGTTGTCCTCGGTCTCTTTGACCCGGCGTTTGATGGCGATCTCGTCAACGTCGCCCACGTCTTCCGTGCCGGCGGCGTTGACGACCTGTGACCGTGACAGCGTCCGGTCGTCGTTGGCCAGAATCACCTCGACGCTGGCCTGCCGTTCGCCGTCGTACTCGGCGTCTTCGTCGGCGTGACCGGGGTTGTAAATGAGGTCAGTCAGCTTCTCGGCGCGGATGCCCGAGGTGCGGGCGAGTCCGAGCGCGAACAGAATCGCGTCGATGATGTTGGACTTGCCCGAGCCGTTCGGGCCGCTGATAGTGGTAAAGTCTTCGTAGAACGGGATTCGGGTCTTACGCCCGAAGCTCTTGAAATTGTCGAGGACGAGCTCTTTGATATGCATGCGGTGGTGTGGCCGACAGCCCTACGCGACGATGATGTCGGACTCCGAGTCCTCTTCGGTCTCGGTCTCCGACGCGGCCTCGGCTTCCTCCCTGTTATCAACCTCGTCGGTATCCTCGGTGTTAGGTGTGTCGGCCTCTGCTGGGGTGGCGGCCGATTCCTCCGAGCCGGACTCGTCGGCGCTGAACCCGTTGTCCTCGTCGACGGTGGCTTCGAGTTCCCGGATACGGACCTTGCATTCGACGAGTTCGTCGGTCAGTCCCTCGACCGACGCTTCCAGTTCTCTGACGCGCGTTTCGAGTTCCTCGACTCGGTTGCCGCACATACCCGTTACCCAGCCATTCTGGACACTTATACCTACGTCAGACATTGGAAGTCCGATTGATACATCGCGTGGACCGCCAGGGAGAACGAAGCGCGGACCGCGCGGGACGGTCATGGCAAGTAGCGGTTCTGCAGGTACGTCGAAATTTCGTCGACGCGGTCGGCGTCGAAGGTCCAGCAGCCCCGCCACTCGCTCGGGCCGGTTCGCTCGGCGAGGAGGGCGCCTTTCATATCGGCCCCACAGTCCGTGTTGACGACGAACCAGGACTCCCGCAGTTCGTCACTCGGTTCGGTATGGGCAGTCGCGGCCCCGGGCAATTCGGAGTCATGGTTCGGGATGCCGTACAGGTGAACGTCGGTGTCACCGTCGGCCAGTCGGTCGTACACGCGCCGGGTCCCGTGCTCATCGTCAATACGGGAGAGGTACTGAAACCCGGCATGGAGTGTGTTACGTTCCGCTTGCCACCCGAGCGACTCGACGTAGCGGGAGAGTTCGATGAGCAGCATCTTCTGCTTGCCCGTCACCGTGAAGGGGACCTCATCGAGATGCCGCAGCACCGCCGGCGTATCCACTTCGTCGAGAGATCGGGTTCCAGTGACGTAAAGGTCAGAGTTGACGAGCAACACGGACGCACCGACCTCGCTGATCGACGATACAGCCAGCTCCGTGCCGTCCGCGTCCTCGACGACGACGGCGTTCTCCGGATTTTCTGCCGACGGCTCGCCCTCGCGAACCTCGACCGCCGGCGAATCCACCATCCGTCCGAGCATCCGCACCAGCGGTTCGGGTTCGTCGTCGTTGAACACCGTGAGCGTCTTCTGACGCACCGGAACCGTCTCAATGAACGCCGAGAGCGCCACACTGGCTCTCATTCGGTTATCCGTATTGAAACTGACGGGGCGTTATCGGGGCTGAATATCGGACTGGCCGGGCAAGTAGCCGCGGATGGGGTCGTTAGCCTTTAGCCACGCGCCACCGAACCCCGGACAATGACTGCGCAAGCGTCCGAGTCCCGCGAACTCGCGGCCGTTATCGGGCTGGAGGTCCACGTCCAGCTCGAGACGGAGACGAAGATCTTCTGTGGCTGTTCGACCGACGTGGCCGACGCCGAGCCCAACACACACACCTGTCCGGTGTGTCTCGGCCTACCCGGCGCGCTCCCGGTAGTCAACGAGGGCGCGGTCGAGGCCGCCGTGAAGGTCGGCAAGGCCATCGACGCCGACATCCCCGAGGAAACCACGTTCCACCGGAAGAACTACTACTACCCCGACCTCCCGAAGAACTTCCAGATCACCCAGTACGACTCGCCCATCTGCCAGGACGGGGAACTGGAATTCTCCGTCGAGAGCGAGCGTCGCAGCGTCGACATCCGCCGGGCGCACCTCGAAGAGGACCCCGGCTCGATCAAGCACGTCCGCGAAGGGTCCGGTCCGCTTGAGTCTCGGACCTGCTCCATCGAGCGCGCGGACTACACGCTCATCGACTACAACCGCGCCGGGACGCCGCTGATGGAGATCGTCACGGAGCCGGACTTCCGCGCGCCGGGCGAGGTCCGGTCGTTCCTCGAAAAGCTCGAAGAGGTGCTGGAATACCTGGGCGTGTTCGACGCGACGCGGGACGGCAGCCTCCGCATCGACGCGAACCTCTCGATGGTCGAGGCCAGCGAGGTGGACGACGACGGCGACATAGACGAGTCCGTACTCGAAGACGCCAACCGCACCGAGGTCAAGAACATCTCCAGCCACAAGGGCGCGGAGCAGGCCCTCTCCTTCGAGGCTTCCCGCCAGCGGAAGCTCATCCAGTCGGGTCGCGCCGTCGAGCAGGAGACGCGCCACTTCAACGAGACGCACGGCAACACGGTGTCGATGCGCTCGAAAGAAGAGGAGAAAGACTACCGCTACTTCCGGGAGGCCGACCTGCCGCCGCTGCGGGTCAGCCACTGGAAGGACGAGGTCCCGATTCCGGAACTGCCCGACGCCCGCCGCGAGCGGTTCGTCGCGGAGTACGGTCTCAGCGAGGAGGCCGCTTCGAAGCTCACGAGCACCAAGCAGGTCGCGGACTTCTTCGAGGACGTGGCCGAACGCTTCGACGCCGACCTGGCCGCGACGTGGGTCGCCGACAACCTGCTGGGCGAACTGAACTACCGCGATATGGAAATTACGGACATCGACGACCGCTTCGACGAGGTGTCCCGGCTCGTCGAACTCGTCGCCGAGGACGAGATCACGGCGAAAAACGCCCGCGAGACCGTGCTTCGTGAGATGCTCGACACTGGCGACGACCCCGACACCATCGTCGACCGCGAGGGGCTGGGCAAGACCTCCGGCGACGAGGTCCAGCAGGCCGTTGTGGACGCCATCGACGAGAACCCTGACGCCGTCGAGGACTACCACAGCGGCGAGGACGGCGCGCTCAACTTCCTGGTGGGACAGGTCATGCAAAAGACTGGCGGGAGCGCCGACCCCGGCGACGTGAACGGGTTGTTGCGTGAAGAGCTAAACTGACCGCGAACGACCGTTGGGAGCGAGCGACATTTTCGCCCACGTTTTTCGAGGCGTGGTTCGCAAGCGCAGCGAGCGAACCCAACGAGTAAAAAGGTGACAGCGAGACCGGCGGGAGCGCCGGCCCCGGCGACGTGAACGGACTGCTGCGCGAGGAACTGGAGAGCTAGAGGAGCGAGGGCGAGTCTGCTCCGCTGCCGTCGGCGCTACGGCCAGTCGTCCGGCAGTTCGTCAGCGTGGTTTTCGAGCAGTTCGAGCACGGGTTCGATCTCGTCGAACCGTTCGCCCCGTGACACTTCGTCGGCATCTCTGTCCCAGTCGATGTACGCTAAACTGGCCAGGCGTGGCAAGTCGTCGTGGCGGAGTTCGGTTTCAGTACTCCTGGCCTGAGCACTTCTGGGCAGAAAGTCCACAATAGGCCGTGGACTCCGTTGTTTCAACATGAATAGAATCATTCGACGGCGACGGGTAAACAACGCCTCAAACACCCGGTCCATCCCTGTGTCCCATATCACGTCCGGGATAGATGTTTCCATCCTGTAACAAGAGACATACTACTGATAATAAATGTCACGATACCGCCGCTTCCTTGCCGACTCGGTCCTGAATTCTACGGGAGTGGTTAACGCGAGAGGCCGTCCCACGCTACGTGCTACGAATCGGTCGACGCGTTCGACTCGACGTTCTCATGCCGTTCGTCCGGGATAATCGCGGGGTCTTTCCACAGTAGCGTCACAAAGATCGCAGCAGCGAGTGTTTCGAGCGTTTTGATAGCGGATTCGGTCGGTTCGGTGTTGAAATGATCCAGTATCAGCAGGACGGTACTCCCGCCGTGGTGTCCGCTGCCGCCCGAGGATGGCGCGGAGAACCCCTCGACGAGGAAGGCTCCGTGCCCGGTGGCGTGCCAGAACACCCAGCCGGCGATGGAGGCGATCATGAGGACAGTCCCGGCAATATAGGCGTTACGCAGGCCAATGACGCCCCGAGTGACGAGGTATGGCCCGGCGAGCAACAGCGCGGCGAAGCCGACAAACAGGAACGGACGCGGATCCGGCGGAAGCCCCTGACCTAACAGTCCGCTCATGGCCTGTGCGTAGATGATGCTTCGCGGGAGGCCCCACCAGAGGTGAAACGCCGCCGTCGCGAACACGAGCGCGGCAACGACGCCGCGGAGTATCTTTGTCGTCCGGCGGTCCATACTGACAGTCGGAGTGTCACCGGCAAGAGTGCGTCGAAGTGATACGTGCCGCCGGGACACGGGGCGGAACTGATATCAGAGTGGTAAAACTGGTACCGGAGTTGTAAGGGGCTACTTCCGCGCGAGCGCGAGCGGCCCCGCAAGCGCCCGCACACCCGCGCTGTCGCCTGATTTTCCCGAAAGCCTTTAGAACAGTTGACTCCGTACCGACGGGTAATGACAGCAACAGGTGGTGTCCGATGCGGCTGATTATCACCGAGAAGGACAACGCCGCTCGCCGCATCGCGGAGATCCTCTCCGAGGGGAGCGCCTCCGCGAACCGGCAGAACGGCGTCAACGTCTATCGGTGGGGGAACACCCGCGTCGTCGGCCTCTCCGGGCACGTCGTCGGCGTCGATTTCCCCGAGGAGTACAACGACTGGCGGGACGTCGAGCCGGTCGAACTCATCGACGCCGACGTGACGAAGGAGCCGACCCAGGAGAACATCGTCACGACGCTGAAGCAACTGGCCCGTGAGGCCGACGAGGCCACTATCGCGACGGACTACGACCGCGAGGGGGAACTCATCGGCAAGGAGGCCTACGAACTCATCCGCGAGGAGACAGACGCGCCCGTCGACCGCGTCCGCTTCTCCTCGATCACCGAACGGGAGGTCCGGGACGCCTTCGCCAACCCGGACGACATCGACTTCGACCTCGCGGCCGCCGGCGAGGCTCGCCAGATTATCGATCTGGTGTGGGGCGCGGCACTCACTCGCTTCCTCTCGCTGTCGGCCCGCCAGCTCGGTGACGACTTCATCTCCGTGGGCCGGGTCCAGTCGCCGACGCTGAAACTCATCGTCGACCGCGAGCGCGAGATCCAGGCCTTCGACCCCGAGGACTACTGGGAGATCTTCGCCGACCTCCAGAAGAACGGCTCGGGCTTCGAGGCCCAGTACTTCTACGACGATGACGGGAAAGAGGCCGAACGGGTGTGGGTCGAAGACGACGCTGACGACGCGTACGCCGACCTGACGAGCGTCGACGCGGCGACGGTGACGAGCGTCCGCCGTCGGACCCGCACCGATAGCCCGCCGACGCCGTTCAACACCACCGCTTTCATTTCCGCCGCGAGTTCGCTGGGCTATTCCGCCCAACAGGCGATGTCAATCGCCGAGGAGCTGTACACCACCGGTTACATCACCTACCCGCGAACGGACAACACGGTCTATCCGGACGATCTCGAAGAGGACGCGCTGCTCGATGAGTTCGTTGGGGCCGGCCATTTCGGGGAGGACGCCGAGGCGCTGCTGGAGCAAGAGGACATCACCGCCACCGAAGGCGACGAGGAGACCACCGACCACCCGCCGATCCACCCGACGGGTGAGATTCCGCCGAAGGTCGATCTCTCCGACGACGAGTGGGAGATCTACGAACTGGTCGTCCGGCGGTTCTTCGCGACGGTCGCCGAGGCCGCCACGTGGGAGCACCTCCGCGTCGTCGCCGACGCCGGCGGCCGCTCGCTGAAGGCCAACGGCAAGCGCCTGGTCGAACCAGGCTACCACGAGGTGTACCCCTACTCCAGCGCCAGCGAGAACCACGTCCCCGACGTCGAAGAGGGCGAGGAGCTGGCTATCTCCGAGGTGCGGATGGAGGCCAAACAGACCCAGCCGCCTCGCCGCTACGGCCAGTCCCGGCTCATCCAGACGATGGAGGACAAAGGGCTGGGGACGAAATGCCTCACAGCGGACAGTGACGTACTTGTCAGGTCTGAAAACGGAGATATCGAGCGACAGACAGTCGACTCGCTCTTTAGCGACGGACAGGTAGTCCTCGCTGACGGAGACACAGATATTGCGGTCAGTAAGGAGACACCGACGGTCCTTTCGCTTGACGAAGCGACTGAACGTGTCTCCGAACAGGCATCAACGCTCGTCAGTGAGCGGCCGTTGAGAGACGATGAGAGCGTTCGAACAATCGAAACCAGTCGCGGAGCGGTTACAGTTACCGACGACCATCCGATGTACATCCGGCAGGACGGCGAAGTCACAGTCCGTCCAGCGTCGGATATCGAGGCGGGAACCGACCTCGTCGCGGCTCGTAGACCGCCGGACACGATGGTCGAACCATCCGACGAAACGGTGCTTTCGTGGGAGACGTTCGCTGCGGACTGCGACAAGCACTCGAAGCTCTACGGCGTCGATTGCGGAGCAGAACTCGCGGCACAACGAGCGGCGCGTGACGAGAGCCAGACTGCGTTTGCCGAGCGATACGGTTCCTACGGCTCTGCGGTTGGCAAATACGAACGCGGTGAAAAGGATGTCCCCGTCTGGTTGCTCGGCGAGTTGGATATCAGGCCGGACAGAATTCACGGGCTGAATTACGAGACGAGCTTCGAGAATCCATTCCCCTTGGAGTGGTCACCGGAACTGGCGCGGGTCATTGGCTGCCTCTTGGGTGACGGCTCGATACACCGCAACGACGACGAGAACGTCGTCGACGTGCGGTATCACAACACGGATGAGGCATTGATAGAGCGATTCGCTCGGGATATTGAACGACTATTCGATATCGAGCCGACTGTCACCGACCGTCCGGGACGAGAGTCACATCACAAGCGAAAGTATCAGGTCGATGTTCCATCAGCGGTCGGGCGTGTCCTCGTGTTCGTGTTGGAGGCCGTAACTGAGAACGGAACGCCGGTGCTTCCGGACGCAGTTCGGCCAGCGTTCGTTGGTGCACTGTTCGACGATGAGGGTCACATTTCCCGAGAAGGGAAGGCCTTTATTTCAAACACGGACCACGCGCTTCTGACAGGCGTTGGAGAAATGCTCGCGGAGATGGGTATTGAAACGAAACTGGCCCCCGACCAACACAAACTCCACATTCGGGGGCGGCGGAACCTCGAGCAGTTCCTCGATAGAATACCCATTGCGTCTGACGAGAAGTTCTATCGAGGACTTGACGCGCTCGACGTGTACGACGTAACTACGAGGAAAGCGGAGCTACTGGAAGCGATTCGGCAGGAGCCGAAGACGAGTGCCGCGCTCGCCCAGACTCTCGGCGTCACCCGGGGCAGCGTAAACAAGTATCTCCGCGAACTGCGCGAGAGCGGTCACGTCGAAAAACAAATTGAGGGGAGCAATCGAAGTCTAGACGAGAACAGAACTGTTCAGTATGTTGCAGCCGATTTCGAAGGGTCCGTATACGCGACACTCCGCGGCGAACCGTCGTCGGTCACCGTTGAAGATGTCGAGCGCCGCGAGTACGACGGTCCGGTGTACGACCTCACTGTCAGCGAGAACGCGCCAAACTTCGCCGTCAATGGCGGTGCAGTAGTTCACAACTCAACCCGCCACAACTCCATCGAGAAGCTGTACGACCGCGGCTACATCGAGGGCGACCCGCCCCGGCCGACGACGCTGGCGATGGCCGTGGTCGAAGCCGCCGAGGAGTTCGCCGACCACGTCGTCAGCGACGAGATGACCGCCCAGCTAGAAGCCGATATGACCGCCATCGCCAACGGCGAGGCGACGCTCGACGAGGTGGCCGACGAGTCCCGCGAGATGCTCAAGCGGGTGTTCGACGAACTACGCGATTCCCGCGAGGAGATCGGCGAGCACCTCCAGGAGTCGCTGAAAGCCGACAAGACGCTCGGTCCCTGTCCCAAGTGCGGCGAGGACATGCTGGTCCGGCGCTCGCGCCAGGGGTCGTACTTCGTCGGCTGTGACGGCTTCCCCGAGTGCCGCAACACGCTCCCGCTGCCCTCGACGGGCGAGCCGCAGGTGCTCGAAGACCACTGCGAGGAACACGACATGCACCACGTGAAGATGCTCGCCGGCCGGGACACCTTCGTCCACGGCTGTCCCCGCTGTGAGGCCGAGAAGGCCGACGAGAGCGAGGACGAGGTCATCGGGCCGTGTCCGGAGTGTGGCGTTGCTCCGGAGGAGCAACGAGGCGACGGCGGCGAAGCAGCGGGTGGCGAACTGGCCATCAAACACCTCCGCTCGGGCTCCCGGCTCGTCGGCTGTACGCGCTACCCCGAGTGTGACTACTCGTTGCCGCTACCCCGCAACGGCGACATCTCGGTCACCGAGGCCTTTTGCGAGGAACACGACCTGCCGGAGCTGGTCATCGACGCCGACAGCGACGACCCCTGGGAACTGGGCTGTCCCATCTGCAACTACGAGGAGTACCAGGCCCGTACCGCCGTCGAGGACCTCGAAGACCTGAGCGGCATCGGCTCGGCGACCGCGGAAAAGCTCGGCGACGCTGGCGTCGACTCGCTGACGGCGCTCCGTGAGGCCGACCCCGACATCGTCGCCACCGAGGTGCAGGGCGTCAGCGCCACGCAGGTCCGGGAGTGGCAGGACGAACTGGAAGCCTGAGCAGTCACCGCCGGTTTTCGATGGTCGGAACGGTGAGGCGAACGCGGTCCGCTGGCGTCGACCCGCCGAATTCGAGTCGCCCGTTCATGCTCTGGACGGTCCACTGGGCGACCCACAATCGGAGAGTGCTCGCGTGTGCCAGCGAGCGCTCACTATCGTTGTCAAACGCGGTTTTGGTCGCCTCTGAGACGAACCCTTCGTCGGCAACAACTTCGACGGTGGCCGTCTCGTACTGGTCGTCAGCCCCGATCCGGACATCGACTGTCGGGCCGGAGAGATTGGTCGCAGCGCACGCAAGGACTTCCCGGACGCTCGTTTGGATGGTCGCATCGGCGGCAGTGGCATCCGGTGGCCCAGCGTCGATAGCGACGGAGAGGTCAGCGTATTCGCGGACGGCATCGGTGACGCCAGCCTCGACGACGGCGTTCAGGTTTGCCGGCTCCGGTTCGCGGTCACCGAGCGTCCGGTCGACGTGTCTTGCGTTCTCGGAAAGCGTAGACAGGCGTTCCGCCGCCGAAGCGATGGCGTCGAGGTGATCTGTCGCCGCTTCATCGAACAGACCCTGTTCTTCGAGCCACTCTAACCGGCCGCTGATGACGTTAACTTCGTTCCGGAGATTGTGCCGGAGGACGCGATTGACGACGGAGAGCCGTTCTTCCCGACGCTCTACGTCATCGCGGAATTGGTGGATATCGCGGGTTTGCTCCAGGAGAAGCGCCGCGTTCGAAAGCGGCGCACCGCTCTCGATTGCCTCCTCTGGCGGAGTGTAGTACGGGTTTGTACAGAGCGTTTCGCGGTAAATGACGGCCTCGTGTGTCTGCAGCGCCTGGCCCAGATTCTCGTCGGCAAACTGTTCCAGGCTGTACTGGCACAGCGCCGTGACTGGCAGTTCCGGGCAGGTCTCATCAAAGCGGTGTTCGAACTCGATAACATCGTCGAAACTGCAGTCGAGACCGAATGACCAACTGTTCTCACCGGCCACGTGGAGTCCGGCGTATCCGTCGGCGACAGCATCAGCCGCCAGACTGCGGAACTCGTCGACGGTTTCCTTGGGATCGAACAGCCCGCTCGAATAGATTCCGTCAGCGTCCATCAGAACCAGCTGTCCGTCGGCTCGTAGCGCATCAACGTCGAGTCCGGCGTCGGCGAGTGCGACCGCAATCGTCTCCGTATCGTTGTCATCGGCGATGTAAACCACCCGTTCATTCCGCTGGAGACCGCGGGCGACGTACGTTGTGATGACGCGCAGCTGCTCGGCGTGGGTCCGGTAAAACAGAGCGAGGTGGCGAGGCAGCTCAGTCGTAGCAAGCTGAGTCCGGAGCTGCTGACGCCTGTCAGCCGGGGCCGAGTCCGAGGCGTCAGGTTCGCTCGCCGTAGACTCTGACATACCTGTCACTACGCAGTGAAGCGGCCTTATTCTTCGGGATTAGAGATACCCTCTAAGGCGCTTGCTATATCGGCCGTACTCATTCGATTTGCGGAACTCACTTCGGCAGTAACTGTCAGATTTCTATGTTTTCTATCAGATCCCACGCAGCGACAGCAGTGTAGTCACCCGATAAACGTGACACCACCACACACCGGACATTCAACCGCTTCGGCAGTTTCAGCGGTTATCTCGTCGACTCGACCGTAGACGACTGCGTGTGTGACCGGCTCAGGAATCTGGCGCTCACAGAGCGGGCACTCGACGACGCCGGCCCGCAGTCGGTCCCGGTCGATGCTGTGGCCAGTGGTCACAGCTGGAGGTGAGACGTGGAGCTTGGCCCGTCATCGTCATCGATACCGCCCTCGTGGGCGAACGTGTAGTCGTCGTCCGTAAGGAACACGTCGCCGTGGGTCTCGGATATTTCGACGCCGGGGAGCGTCGTTCCGGCGGCGTCGCCGTTGTCGCAGCCGCCGTCGCAGGCGTCGAACAGGGAGCCGTGTCGGGGGCAGATGAGTTGGTCGCCACGCATCGGGACGCCCCGCCCGGTGTCGAACCGCTGTGCCTCGTGCGTACATCGGTTCACCCATGCCTCGACGCCGTCCTCGCAGGGAACGAGAACGATCTCTTCTAGGTCGCCGTAGGCGTCTTCGGCGGTGAAGAGCCACGACCCGTCCCCGTGGACCGTCTCGACTGTCGTAAGTCGCTGCACGGCGGCGTATTGGGCTGCCCCCGGTATCAGCGTTATCGTGTGGCGCATCGAACAGCGACCGTGAACGTCACTCGCCGGTCTCCGCGGCGATGAGGCGGACCAGCGCCGTGACGAACACCTCGAACAGTCGCCAGACAACCACGCAACTGACGACGAACACGGCCAGGACGATGGCGACGAGCCACAGGAGGAGGCCGAGTTGCAACTCCGTGAGCAGTCCCGTCACCAGGCCGACGACGAACCCGCCGACGAAGAGGCCGCCAGCGCCCTTGAGACAGCGGCGTTGCCAGCGGTCGAACGCTAGCGTGTCCTCAGCCCCCAGCAGCGATGGCAAGGCGATGCCGAGTCCGGCACCGCCCAGAGCGAGGACGAAGAAGACGCTGCCGAACAGATACGAGAGTCCGCGGACGAAGCCGTCGCCGGACGGTGACGCTGTCGGCATCGTCGAAAAGGAGTACAGCACGGCCACCGTCACGACAACGCCCGTGAGGACGAGCACGGCCCGGATGGCGGTGACAACGTACCGGCGCTTGTCCGCGGTCATTGTCTGACGGTTGTAACATAGCCATCATAAATCTTCGGAGATGTATATACCCGGAGCCGGCGCCAGCCGGGGGTGGGCAGGAGTACCAGCGTGGTCCGCTGTCATCGGCGTATCCGAAGCGGTTATACGGCCACGCGAAAGTCTGGCAGGTATGAGCGACTGGGCGGACTGGGACCACATCGTGAAGATAGACCCCGACAAGACGCTGGTCGACGGAGAGACGTTCGAAGACGTCGCGGCGACGGGGACCGACGCCATCGAAGTCGGCGGGACGACAGGCATGACAGAGGAGAAGATGAAGCGGGTCGTCGACGCCTGCGGGAAACACGACATCCCCGTGTATATCGAGCCGTCCAACCCCGCGTCCGTCGTCCACAGCGACCGCCACGACGGCTATCTCATCCCGGTCGTGATGAACGCCGGCGACGTGGCCTGGATCACCGGCGCGCACAAGGAGTGGATACGCATGGACGACGATATCGACTGGTCGCGGACCTTCACCGAGGCCTACATCGTGATGAACCCCGAGGCGTCGGTGGCGTCCTACACGCAGGCCAACTGTGACCTCGATGCGGACGACGTGGCCGCCTACGCCGAGGCCGCCGAACACCTGCTGGGCCAGGAGATCGTCTACGTGGAGTACTCGGGGATGCTCGGCGACACCGACATCGTCGCCGCCGCAGCGGACATCCTCGACGAGGCCACGCTGTTTTACGGCGGCGGCATCCACGACTACGAGTCCGCCCGAACCATGGCGCAGTACGCGGACACCATCGTCGTCGGCGACCTCGTCCACGACGAGGGCGTCGACGCGGTGCGGGAGACGGTGAAAGGCGCGAAAGACGCGACGGCGACAGTCAAGTAGTTAGAACGCCAGCCGTTCGAGCAGTCGACCGACCACGCCGCCGGGATGCGTTTTTGTGTCCACTTCCATCGACGCGTGATCGCTGTCCTCGATTGCCGACTGTGCGGTCCCAGCGTCGTCTGACGTGCGGGCCGAAAGCCCGCCGTCGTTCGCGTGTATCAGGAGGCTGCTGTCGCTGTCAGCCGCGTCTATCGCAGCCGAAAGGTCGGCTCGGGCGACAAACGTTTGCTCCGTCGGCACGTCACAGAGGTCCAGCAGGTCGTCGTGGTACGCTTCGAGCTGCGTCCGTTCCTCGGACGACTGCCGGTCGTCAAGCGGGTAGAGGAACTGGAGGTCGGCCCCGGTCTCCGTCGCAACGGCGTTGCCGACGCGGACTTTCAGCGGGTCGTACGGGCCGCGGGTCGTGACGAGGGTGATAGTTTCCAGCGCTTCGAGGGGCTGTGCATCGACGGCGATGGTGTCACAGTCGGTCTGCTTTCGGATGCGGTCGATGCTGTCGCCCAGCAGCGAGTCTTCGAACGACGCACCCCGTTCCACCAGGAGCACGTCGATGTCCCGCTCCTCGACGGCATTGGCGACGGCCCGCTCTGGATGGTGGCTGACGAGTTCGCCGTACTCGACGGGGACGTCGAACTCGGCCGCCAGCGTATCGGTCCGGGACTCGAATTCGAGGTCGTCGGGCGACTGCACGCCGGAGGCGTAATCGAGTGGCTGCTGATCGGGGACTTCGTCGAACTGGACGACGGAGAGACGGCTGTCGTCAGGCGAGAGCGCGGCTCCGACTTCCAGCAGTGTCGCTTCGCTCTGTCGCGAGGAGCCTTCAGGGAGCGCGACAAGCACGGAGGCCTCTGCCGTCTTGTCGAGACACTCTTCGGTCTGGTCGAGGGCGCGGTCGCCGATGCTCCGGCGGACGGACTCTTTGATCGCTCCTTCCCTGGTGACCCGCGGTCGGACGTACCCCAGATACCAGAGGAGGCTGGCAACGACGATGCCGACGGCTCCGACCATCGCGATCAGCCCCATCTGCGTCAGCAGGGCGAATCCAGTTATGGTACCGAATATCGGCGTCCAGGGGTACAGCGGCACCTCGAAGGAGGGGTCGTAATCCGGGGCGTCGCTCTCCCGGAAGCCGATGAGCGCGACGTTGATGAGCGCGAACACGAGTATCTTGAACGCGCTCGCGAGCTTCGCGATCTCCAGAATCGGAACGAAGAGGATGAGCAGCAGCATGACGCCGCCGGTCAGCGTGATCGCGGTCACCGGCGTCCCGAACCGGTCGCTGACCGTGCTGAACAGTTCGGGTGCGAGCCCGTCGCGGCTCATCGCGAACGGGTAGCGAGACGAGGAGAGGATGCCGGCGTTGGCCGTGCTGACCAGCGCCAGAATCGCCGCGAGAACGACGGCCGCGACGCCGGCGGTACCGAGCGTCGCCTCGGCCGCATCCGCAATCGGCGTCGTGCTCCCGGCGAGCTGGTCGAGCGGGATGACGCCGACGACGACGGCGACGACGAGGACGTACAGCAGCGTCGTGAACGCGAGCGAACCGAGCATCCCGAGCGGGATGACCCGATCCGGGTCTTCGACCTCCTCGGCGATAGAGGCGATCTTCGTCACGCCGGCGAAGGAGACGAACACGAGGCCGGTCGCGGCGAAGATGCCGCTCGCCCCGTACTCCCACATCCCGCCGTAGCTCGCGGTGTCGACTGCCGGGCCGCCGCCGGCGACGAACCAGCCGATTGCCACGAGCATCACCGCGACGATGCCGATCTGGAGCCGGCCGGTCTGTTCCGCGCCGAGGATGTTGACGAGGATGAGGACGGCCGCAAGCGTGATCGCAACCGGGCGAATCGGCAGATCGAACAGAAGGACGAGATACGGCACGCCGCCGACGAGCGCGAGCGCACCCTTGAACGAGAGGGAGAACCACGTTCCGAGTCCCGAAACGGTGCCCAGCAGCGGCCCCATCGACCGCTCGATGTAGACGTACGTGCCGCCGGCCTCCGGCATGGCGGTCGCCATCTCGGCCTTGCTGAGCGCGGCCGGGAGCACGAGCACGCCCGCGAGGAGGTAGGCGGCGATGATACCGGCCCCGGCGTCTTTCACCGCCAGCGCCGGCAAAATGAAGATGCCGCTGCCGACCATCGCACCGATGGATATCGCTACCACTGACAGCAGTCCGAGGTCGCGTTCCAGGTCCTTGGCCATAGTTACGCGGTTTCGGGCATCTGGAGTGTCGTTTCGACAGCGCGTTCCAGTTCCGTCGCCAGGACCTGCGAACTACAGATCACTTCCGTGGCGACTGACTCGAACGCCGACCGATGCTGTGGGTCGTTGAGCACGACGACCACGGTTTCGACATCGAACTGCGTCCGAAGCAGCTGTGTCACAAGGAAGGCACCGTGGTCCGTCTGCATCGAAACCAGGGCGATGTCGGTCGTTTCGGCCCCGGCGTCTCGGAGAACAGCACGTTTTCGCCCGTCACCGACTACCACGCGGGTGTCGTCGGGTACTTGCCCGGCAACGCCGTCGTGGTCGGTGACGAGACAGGCATCGGCGTCTCGACTGAACGTCGTTACTACCGCAGACCCGACGTGGCGGTCGCTGATGACCAGTACCGACGGCGGGTCCACGTCGTCGTCCACCCGTTCGCGGAGTCCTGTAAGAGAGATCATATGGTTCGTGGAAGCCGGACGTATCCGGCCGATACGAACCAATTGATTCCGGTAACCGATAAATGTCTAGGCTACAGTTCCGATTCCGGATCTATATACATATATAATCAATATCCGGAAATTTAATTACTTAGTCTCTGCATCGGGATCGGTATGCCCGAACTGGTGGAACGGCCGGGTGTACTCGTTGCGGATGAGGTCTTCATCGACGACCTCCAGTCCGACGTCGTTGAGGTCCCTGCCGATGCGGCTCAGATCGTTTCCGTCGGTACCGACCACCTCGACGTGGACGTTATCAGCCCCGGTCATGACCTCCCGGATGGCGACGACGCCGGACACGTCGAGCGCCCGCTGTGCGATCTCCTCACGCTCGTGGATGGGTGCGGTACAGACGATGAGTGTGTGTAGCTGATAGCCCGCGGCCTCGTAATCCACGTCGACATCGTAGCCGGCGATGACGCCGGCCTCTTCGAGCTTGTTGATTCGATTCCGGACGGTCCGCGCGGAGACGTCCAGCGATTCGGCGATCTCACTCGCCGAGGTGTGTCTCGCGTCCTGCTGGAGCGCATAGATGATGTTCCTGTCCAGGTCGTCGATGGGGTACTCCGGATCGGCCATACCGAGTGTTTTGACGGCAGTCAGTACAAAGGTTCAGGATGTGGGATTCGGTCCGGATGTCTATTCGTCGCGTTCCCCGCTCACTGGTCGTGCCCCTCGCGGCTCACGGCTCACTTCGTTCGCCGTTCGCCACATCGAGGTGACTCGCTACGCTCGCCACTTCGCTGCTCACGGCCCATTTCGTTCACCGTTCGCCACATCGAGGTGACTCGCTACGCTCGCCACCTCGCTGCTCACGGCTCATTTCGTTCACCATTCGCGATACCGAGGGCCACTCACTACGTTCGCGCCCCTCGCTTCGAAAGAATGTCCTTAAGTTACGCCCACAAGAACCAACCCCCATGGAAAACCGAACATACACGGCGGACGCGACGCCGGGTGACACGGTCACCGTCGCCGGCTGGGTCCACGAGATTCGAGACCTCGGTGGCATCGCCTTCCTCATTCTTCGAGATACCACCGGAAAGATACAGGTCAAGTTCGAGAAAGACGAGATGGACGACGACCTCGTGGAAACGGGGCTGAACGTCCAGCGCGAATCGGTCATCTCCGTCACGGGCGATGTCGAGGAAGAGCCCCGCGCACCGACGGGCGTCGAAGTCACGCCCGAATCTGTCGACGTGATTTCGGAAGCCGACCCCGAACTGCCGCTTGACCCGTCGGGCAAGGTCGACGCCGAACTGCCGACCCGCCTCGACAACCGCACGCTCGACCTCCGCAAGGACGAGGTGAAGGCAATCTTCGAGATCCGCGCGGAAGTCCTCCGCTCGGTCCGCGAGGCGTTCCGCGAGCTCAACTGCACGGAGATCAACACGCCGAAGATCGTCGCCACGGGGACCGAGGGCGGCACTGAGCTGTTCCCCATCACCTACTTCGGACAGGAAGCGTTCATGAACCAGAGCCCGCAGCTGTTCAAGCAGCTGATGGTCGGTTCCGGCCTCGAACGCGTCTTCGAGATCGGGCCGATCTTCCGCGCCGAGGAACACAACACGCCGCGGCACCTCAACGAAGCCACCTCCATCGACTTCGAGTCGGCCTTCTACGACCACACCGAGGCGATGGACGCCTGCGAGCACGTCGTCAAGTCCGCCTACGAGGGCGTCGCCGAGAACTGCGGTGACCAGCTCGAAGCGCTCGGTCTCGAAGACGAGTTCGCCGCTCCGGAGGGCGACTTCCCGCGGCTCACCTACGAGGAAGCCCTGGACCGCATCAACGCCACCGGCGAACTCGACGAGCCGCTGGTGTGGGGCGACGACCTCTCGACGGAGGCCGAGCACGTCCTCGGGCAGGAAGTCGGCGAGCACTACTTCATCACCGACTGGCCGAGTGAGATTAAGCCGTTCTACATCAAGGACCACGACGACGACGCGGAGGTCTCGACCGGCTTCGACATGATGCACCCGTCGATGGAACTGGTTTCTGGCGGCCAGCGTGAACACCGCTTCGACCACCTCGTCGAAGGGTTCGAACAGCAGGGCCTGGACCCGGAGGCCTTCGAGTACTATACCAAGATGTTCAAGTACGGTATGCCGCCCCACGCCGGCTGGGGACTGGGCGGCGAGCGCCTCATCATGACGATGCTCGGGCTGGAGAACATCCGCGAGGCGGTGCTGTTCCCGCGAGACCGACAGCGCCTGTCGCCATAGGCGACGGCGCAACCGTCGAGCGGGAGCTCGTCACGAACGGAGCGAAGTGACGGTGTTCCCGCAAGATCGGCAGCGACTTTCTCCGTAGGAAGCGAGGCTCTGACCCCAGCGAAGAACCTCGGTGAAGCGAGCGGGGAGAAACGCCCCGCGAGCGGCGAAGACCTGAGAGCCAGCGGGACGAAATGAGTGAGTCCCGCTGGACAGGAAGCGGCTCTCCCCGTCGCGCCGTCAGTCGTGTGGGTGGAACCGTTGCACCGCTTCCGTGACCGCCGTCGCGTCGCCGATGAACGTGACGTGGTCTCCCTGCCGGAGTTTGTCGTCGGCGTGGGGAACGTTGGAGTCACCGTTTCGGCCGACGGTGGCGACGATGCAGCCGTCCGGGAGGACGGTGTTGAGCTCCTCTATCGACTTCCCGACGAGGTCGCCGGCCGTCACCTCGATCTCCTGGACATCGTGGCCGTCGCCGAGTTCGTTCATCCAGTGGGCGAGCGCCGGTCGCTCGATTTCGTTGTCGATAGTCACGGCCGTCGCCATCGGTGCGTCGATGGCGGTCACGTCGAGCGATTCGAACGCGGCGACGTTCTCCGGCTTGTTGACGCGGGCGTAGATGTTCTCGACGCCGAACTTCGAATCGGCCAGCTGGCAGACGAGCAGATTGTCGTTGTCGTCTGCTGTCGCCGCCACGACCGTCTTGGCGTCGTCGGCACCGGCCTCGCGGAGAACCGATACTTCGGTTCCGTCACCGGCGTGGACGGTGAACCCGGCGTCGCGGGCCTGTGCTAACCGGTCGTCGTGGTCTTCGATAATGATGACGTGCTCGCCTCTGTTCTCCAGTCGTTGCGCGAGCGACCGGCCGACCCGGCCGCCCCCGACGATGATAGTCGGCATTGGTATCACTCCGAGTCTATCCGCAATCTGTCTCGCCAGCCCGGCCTCGACGACGACGGTCGCGAAGATAACAACAAAGACGGCACCGATCAGTGTCTGTGCCGCCATCGGGTCGCCCTCGACCGTCAGCTCGATGGCGAACAGCGTCGCCACGCTGGCCGGGACAATTCCTCTGGGCGCGACTGCAGACATGAACAGGCGTTCGCCGGTTGTCACGCGCTCGTTGCCGGCCGTCGCGATCGCGACCACGACCGGCCGGATGACCAGCGCGACAACGAGGACGACGAGAAAGCCCCGCACGCCGAGCGCGAGGATGGCCTCGATATCGATGAGCGCCGCCAGCGAGATGAAGACGAACGACAGGACGATGAGCGTCGCGTCCCTGCCGAACTCCTCCATCGTTTCGCGGTGTGGCAGGTCCGCGTTCCCGAGGAGGATGCCGGCCGTCGCGGCGGCGGCGATGCCGGCCTCGGCGGCCACCAGCTCCGCCAGGGCGAACGAGCCGATGGCCCCGCTCAGCGTCAGAAACCGCGAGGTCTGCGGCGCGTCGCCCGGTGCGACGTCACTCGTCACCAGCAGGTAGATGACAACCGCCGCCAGCAGGCCGGCGCCGACGCCGGTGCTGAACCGAACCACGAACGCCGTGAGGCCCGAGGCGATGTTCTCGTCGCCGAGCACCAACGTCTCGTAGATGACGACGGCGGCGATAGCGGCGGTCACGTCGTTGATAATCCCCTCGCCTTCGAGCGCCGTCGCGACGTGTTCGCGGACCGGGACAACTTCGAGGATCGGCGTTACCACGGTCGGCCCGGTAGCGACGAGCAGCGCACCGACGAGCGCCGAGAGGGGCCAGCTCGCACCCAGGAGGCCACGGACTGCGAGCATCGTCCCGAGGAACGTGATGACCGCTCCGACAGTCACCAGTCGAAGCGTCGTCGAGGAGGCATCCAGCAGCCGCTTTGTCCGGAGCGCGAACGCGCCGTCGAAGACGATAATCGCGACGCTAAGCCCGACGACTGTCGACAGCCCGTCGCCGAACGTCTCCAGTGTAACCAGTCCCAGTCCCTCGCCGCCCAGCAGAAGGCCGATCAGTATCAGAAACAGGACGCTGGGGACTCTGAGGCGGCGCGCTAACAGCTGTGCGCCGATCCCCAGCAGCAATATTCCGGCAATCGTCGGGAGGAGTGGTGCCGACACGGTAAAGTGGAAAGTGGTGGTTTGGCCGTATGGCGGTTCTCAGTCGTCTGCGGGCGTAGCGCCGCCGGAGCCGAGGCTCATTCCGGCCTGGGAGACAGTGCCTTCGTTGGCGGCTACCCAGCGCAGGAGCAGGAACGCGAAGACGTACTTCGCGAGGATGTCGAGGCCGGAGTAGCCCCACGAGGTGACGCCGACACTCAGGAGCGCGACGCCTTCCGAGCCCAGTGCCCACAGAATCGGGTAGCCGAGCCACAGCACCACGGTCAGCAGCTTGAGCGTCCCGAATATCTCGCTCGTCCCGGCGGCTTCAGCGTCGGCCGGCCACTCGACGAGCAGGACGTACAGCACTGCGACGAAGAACGCGCAGCTGATGCCGTAGAACACCCAGCGCAGCAGGTGCGAGGAGGTGATGAGCGCGGCGGCGAGGCCGGTCACGCACATCCCGATATCCATCGTGATGGCGGTGAACAGCGACGCCATATCGGTGTCAGCCAGCAGCCCCAATGCTAGGAGAATCATCGGTGTCGAGAACGTCCACGTCAGGTAGCGACCCCACGGTGACAGGACCTCCTGGCCTGCAAGGGCGTGGCCCGGCGGCATCTGCAGGAAGCCGACGGTGAGGCCAGAGGCCAGTCCGGCGTAGCTGGAAATCGATACCAGCGGAACGAGCATCGTCGCGACCCAGATGAGCTTCGCCCGTGACGACTCCAGTTCCCGACCCATCGCGACGAACAGCAGTATCACGACTCCCGCGAGCGCGATGTTCACCCAAAGCGAGGAATTCAGGAGGAAGTTCGACTGAATCTCCTGAAGCACCTCGGACTGTGACGCCTGAAGTAGTGTCGTTGCGGCGGTACTGGCAGCTGACATACATTCTATATAGGAAAGGCCCACTTAAGACCGCATAGCCAAACGGTATCGGTATTCGGTTTATTTTCGAATTTCGGAAACCAGCACCCGCTCTCGGACAGTAACGGGGTAGCGGGCGACAGCCGCCTGCTCCAGGGTGAACTCACTCCGGGAACAGTTCTTCCTCACGGTCGATAGCTTCGATGCGCGCGATCTCGGCGTCGGTCAACTGGAGGTCAGCGGCGGCGAGGTTCGCTTCGAGATGTGCCCGGGAGGACGCCTTCGGAATCGTGACGACGTTGTCGTAGCTGGTCACCCAGGCGATGCTGACCGTAGCGGGGGACGTGTCGTGCTGGTCTGCGATCTCAACGATGGTCGGTTCCTCGAACACGCGACCGCCGGCCAGAGGTGAGTACGCGATCAGCGGGTAGCCATGCGTCTGGGCGTCTGTGAGCAGGGATTCGCGCCAGAACAGCGGGTGGAACTCGACCTGATGTGCGGCAATCGAGTCGAGGTACTCGCGCGCGAGGGCCAACTGGTCCGGTTCGAAGTTCGAAAGGCCGACGTGCTCGGTCAGTCCCGCCTCGCGGACAGCCTCGACAGCAGGCAGCGTCGTTTCGGGGTCGTAGTCCCCGCGCGGGCGATGGACGTACAGCAGATCGACGGCATCGAGGCCGAGCCGGTCAAGACTCGCTTCTGTCGCCGGTCGGACGTCAGTCGCCCCGAGCGCGTCGATCCAGAGTTTCGTCGCGACGGTCAGATCGGCCCGGTCGATGTCGGCACCGGCGATGCCTGCACCTACGACGCTCTCGTTGTCGTATATCTGTGCGGTGTCGAGGTGGCGGTAGCCACAGTCGATCGCTGTCCGAACGACAGCCTCGTCCTCGATACCCATCGTGCCGAGTCCGACCGGTGGGAGATCCATGGTCCGGAGTTCGGATCCCCATTAAAAAGCAGTACTGACTCCGATGGCCCGCACCCCCCAGGTGTGGCCCGTCGGTCGGTTAGAAGTCAGTACGTCGCGTGACCGCCTGGGCGTGATCAGCCCACTTCTCGACGGTGGGCGACCCCCAGTACTTCACCGCGCCGCTTCGCTCGTCGTAGTCGATGAGTCCAATCCGGTGGAGCACCGGCAAGTGCTCCTCTTCGAGCTGTGTTCGGATAGTCGACAGTGAGGTGTCTGTGACACCGTCCGTGCTCGCGCCACCCTGATCCGAGATCACTGTTGCCAGCGTCTCGACATCGGCGGTAGTCCGGTCATCGCTCGCGAAATAGCGACAGACCGCACGCCGTCGCCAATCGGACAGAACCTCGAACACATCGTCTACGTCCGCTGTAGACAGTGTCCTGTCCGACGGCGTCATCCCACACCACTGGTCACTTCGAGGCCCGCCATTCCCTTGATTGCTCATTGATGCGCATGAGATTAACCAACCCCAGTGCTATTAGTAGCGTACCTAGACGGCTAGGTGGGTGCAGAAACGTCAGGTGTACGCATCGATAAGACACTGAATTCAGACTACTGAATATCAAAAACAGCGTCGATGAGATTCCGTTGCGCTCGCCGGAGGTGCTGATGGAGCGTCGGCGAGGCGATGCCCAGCGTCTCGGCGAGTTGCTCGGCGTTTGTGTCCCGAGGCCAGGCGTAGTAGCCTGTCAAGAACGCCGTGCGAAGGACCTCCTCCTGCCGATCCGTCAAGTGGTCACGCGGGTCTGTGTTAGCGGCGACCGCGCCGTCTGCCGGGTTACGCTCCTGCTTTGCCGTCAGTGTGAGGTCAGGTATCCACGTAGTGAGCGCGTCCTGTATCGTTCGGGAGTCGGCGCCCAGCGGAGCCTCGACAGTTATCGAGAGCGTCCCGCCGTCGACGACCACCGTCCGGCGGCGAGCACCGACGTCCAGCAGGAGCGACTGAACTGTTTCCGGGACCTGCAGTTCGAGGACGCCGCCGTCGTCGTCCGTGCGGACGATCCGGGAATCGAGAATCGCGGAATGAGAGCGGAGTTGCTCCGAGATCTCGTCAGCCGGTCCGTCGCGAGCAGAGACGTACAGGAGGCGGGTCGGTTCGATATCGACGGAGCCGACGGTCTCGATTCGGCAGCCGTGTGCGTTCGCCACTCGGACGAGCGGGATATCAGGGTTCCGCGATTCAAACGTCAGTTCGAGTACCCTGTCGTGGGAGAGCAGTCGTCGGTTCTGGACGGCCGTGAACGCGAACCCGATCATCTCGCCGAGAACGGCGAAGCTCTCGACGACGCGTTCGGTGAAGGCGTCCGGCTGATCGGCACAGACGCACAGAACGCCGTGAACCACGTCGCCGTGAACCAGGGGAATCGCCACGAGAGACCGAAGCCCCTGTTCACCCCCAACAGATTCCACCGATTCCGCTTCGGATCCGCTCCCGGCTGTCGTCGTCTGGACCGTCCCCGTCCGAAGCGCTGTTTCAGCCGGTCCGGACCCCGTCCACCCATGGCTGGTACTGGTATCGAGGCACCCGTCGGCGTCGCCGGCTATCGTCTGCGGGACGAGACTATCGCTGGCCCCGGTTCGCTCACCGATCCACGCCAGATCCCAGAGCTCGGAGTCGACGATGCGGTCACACACCGTCTCGGCGATCTCGTCCCGGGTTGCCGTCGTTCCCAGCGCACGGATGAGATCCTGAATCAGGACGTTGACCCGATCAAGCGTCAGTAGTTCGTCCCGCTGTCGTTCGACTGCGTCCTGGCGTTTCCGCTCGTCGTGGATATCCTGATGGATGCCGACTGCCCGAACCGCTTCGCCGTCGTCGTCCCACTCGAACACCTTGCCGATGTCCCGAATCCACCGCCAGTCCCCGTCTTTCGTCCGCATTCTGAACTCGCACTGGTACAGTTCTGTCTCCCCGGATACCAGTTCCCTGAGCGCCCGTTCCGCCCGGTGGAGGTCGTCCGGGTGGACGAGGTCGGCCCACGTCTCGTAGCGGTGCTCCAGTTCGTCCGTAGTGTAGCCGAGCATCCCGGTCCAGCGCTCATCGAAGGTGACGTCGTTGGTTTTGGGGTTCCAGTCCCAGACACCGATCTCCGCACCTTCGAGCGCGAAGTTCAACCGCTCCGTCAACTCCTGGTACTCCCGCTCGCGTTCACAGCGCTCCGTGATGTCCCGGGCGACGCCGAGCAGCCCGCTGTAGTTGCCGGCTTCGTCGTGAAGCAGCGTGTAGTTGATTGACACCTCCCGTTCGGTGCCGTCTCTCCGACAAAACGTCAGGTCGACAGTCGTACTCGCTCCCGCAGGCGCTTCG
Organism: Haloarcula sp. HT12; assembly: GCF_055271655.1. NCBI lineage: Archaea > Methanobacteriati > Methanobacteriota > Halobacteria > Halobacteriales > Haloarculaceae > Haloarcula > Haloarcula sp. HT12. The sequence goes on along the minus strand of NZ_JBUXKW010000005.1, from coordinate 256,721 downwards.
AGCAGCCGTTCGACGGTCGCCTGCCCCTTCGAGAGTTCGCCGGGTGCAAGGACTGTCGAGGCGTGTTCGCCGCACAGCTCGGATGGCTCGTAGCCGAGATTCGTCGCAAACGACTCGTTACAGAAGTCGATGACGCCACGTTCGTCGAGCGTGTAGAGCCCGTCCTGTGCCTGCTCGACGAGGAGATCCAGCAGCGCCGTGCGGGCATCGCGCCGGGCGGTTTCGGTGACATCTCGCAGCAGGACCAGCGTGAGCCCCCCAGCGGCATCCGGTAGCTGGTACCCGTGTCGAAGGAGGTACTGATCGCGTTCGTTACCGGGTACCCGGACGGCAACCGGTTCGGTCGGGGACTCCCGGAGCCGCTGTAGCTGCCGGCGGCCGTCGGGCGTGTCGGGAAGCGCCGTTCCCATAGCGTCGTAGAAGCGCTCGACCCGGCAGGTATCGTCGAGGCCGTCGACGAACGCCGATACCGCTTCGCTCGACCAGTGTACCGTCCCGTCCGCTGCCAACAGAACGGCGATCTCGTCCGCTTCGGCGCTTGACTCGATTCCGGATAGCGCATCCCGCAGCGCGGACTCGCCTCTGTCGACCGATGCCGATACGACGCTGACGATCTTCTCCGCCAGAAACGTCACCTGTTCGTCACCCTGTTTCCTGACGACGGTCTCCGCATCGTCGAAGACAGTAGCAGCGCCGTCCGGCGCTGTGGTGTCGGTGTAGAGGACGACCGGATAGCGGTCGTTCGACACCAGCGACTCCGGGATATCGCCCAGACCAGTGGGGTCGAGGACGAGACAGGCGACCTCCGTCGACGCGGCGGCCGCTAACGCGTCGTCGACCGTTGCTGCACTCGTCACCGTTATGTCGGCGCTGTGGTCCGAAAGGACTTCCCGTGCCTGCTGTCGTGCTGTCGCGTCGGAATCGAGATACACCACTTCGATTTCTCGACTGGCGGCGTCGGTCCGTCTCGCTCCCGCAACCGTGACATCGTCGAGGTAGTTCCCAACCATCACCCTGGTATGCTGTTCAACCACTTTACCGAGAGGTAATAACTGTTCGGCGGTGTCCGGTTCGCGAATCCAGGCGTTCGACGAACTATCGCATCAGTCGACGACGAACAGCCGCTCTCGGAGGGTCTCCGCGACATCGGTAAGGTGGGCCTGTCCGAACGCCGCGACCAGCAGCGCCCCGACCGAATTGAACATCGTATCCCGAACTGTGTCGTCGAGGCCGTGTTGTGCCAGCGGCATCGTGACGCCTGTTTCGGTGGCGACGATGTCGAGCGCGAACTCGAACAGTTCCCAGATCACCCCGAAGGAGAGGACGACGACGAAGATGTACACGAAAAAGACGCGCTTGGGGATGTGAATCGAATCGTTGTGAAGGTCGACGGTCCGGGCCGTCGTGTACCCGAACGCGGCGATGAGCGAGGCCGACATCGCGTGGGTGAGGTGGTCCCACCAGCCGATCTGCGCGTAGAGACCGGCCGAACCGAGCGTGTGCAGGAACACTGCGGTCGTGATCCAGAGGGCGAGCCACGGGTCGAGGGCGAGATTGTAGTTCCGCCGCATCACCGCGGGGAGGAAGGTGACGAGCAGGCCGATACCCCCGTTCGTGATCGGCTTGGGCTGGCCGGCGACGATACCGTAGCCGACGAGGCCGAGCAAGACGAGTTGCATCGTGCGGGTAATCCGCCGCTGGTTCCGCATCGACGGTCGTGGCAGTCTCATCGTCCTACCGTCCGTCGGATAGCGCGCCAGAGGCGGCGGTCCCGCCGTCGGAAGTAGCCATCGAACAGTACTCCTGCTGCGATTCCGGCAAGCGTGACGTACAGCCATTCCGTCATCAGCGCCTCGTTGTCCGTGAGGTACGCGGTCCCGAGGAACTGGTCGGCGTTCCACCGGAACACGGTCCAGGCTGCTGCTGCAGCGAGCGTCGTCAGAACGACGAGACAGACCGCGAACCAGTGGGTGACCGTGAGTTCGGTGAACATATGCAGTTCAACGATAACGAGCAACGCCAGTGCAGCCAGTGAGAGGTAGCTCGCGAAGGTTCCGACGGTGCCGCCGACGAGCCCGCGGACGAGGATCGGCAGGGAAGCAAGCAGGAGCAGCTCCCAGGGGAGCATCACACGCCACTCACTGAAGGCTACCGGCGGCACGAGAACGACAGCGGCCACAACGGCGACGAACAACATCCACTGGTAGTCGATATCGAGGACGCTGTCGATGAACACGACCGGGAGAACCGCGACGAGTACCCACGCGATGATCGCGTTGGTTCGCCCGTCACGAAAGAGACTCTCGAACGTATCCTCGAAGCCTATCGTCCCGATACTACTGTCGGGACGCCCGGACCCATCACTCATTGCTTCGTACTGCGGTGTGACGAAGAATAAACCCAGCGACGTGTTTATACCTGCTACAGTCCCTTGTACGGGTATATGATGCTGCCGACGCACGCGATAGTGGGGCTTGCCATCGCGACGCCGCTACTCGTCCTTGCACCGGACCACGCAACAGTAGCGCTCGTTAGTGGCTTCGTCGGTGGTATCTTCCCCGATCTGGATCTGTATTCGGGCCATCGTCGGACCCTCCACTATCCGAGCGGGTACGCGCTCGCGGTCGTCCCGGCTGCCGGTTTCGCTGCGGTCCTCCAGACGCCGCTGTTGATCGCACTCACGTTCGTACTGATGGGGGCTGCAGTCCACTGTCGGATGGACCGGTACGGTGGCGGCCTCGAACTCCGCCCGTGGGAAGCTACCTCCGAGCGCGGCGTGTACGATCACGTCCGCGGGCGATGGCGGTCGCCGAAGCGGTGGATCCAGTACGACGGGTCGCCTTCGGATGCGGGGCTGATGGTGCTCGTGGGTGCGCCGCTGCTCATTGTTCTAGACGGCCCGTTCCGGTGGATCGTCGCCGCGGCCCTCGTCACCGGCGTGACGTACGCGCTCCTGCGTCGTCGGCTGGCGAAGCTGGCGCCGGTCGTGTTCGGCAACGTTCCCGAGTCGATTGCAGCCCACGTCCCGGATCGCTACCGGCAGTGACCCGCTGATACGTCGCTGAAACCGGGTTCAGCCAGCCAGAGCGTCTTCAGCGACGCCACGCAGCGTCAGCCACGTGTTGATGCCGGCCCGCAGTGCGACGAGGTCGGCGGCCTCGACGGTGAGTTCGACCCGCCGTCCGTCCCGGGTGAGACGCGCCGTCGTCCGGTCGCCCTCGATGTCGTCGATCTCGGGTCGGATGCTCCGCCCGATGGCGCGGGCCCGGGCGGCGCTGCCGTACTCGGCAGTGAGGTGAGTCTGGTGTGGAGCAGTCATACTGTGCTGGCGGCAGTGTGGTGTGTCTCGACGGTCAGCGGATCGGAAAGAATCCGCAGCCCCAGGCCGTGTCCCGGGCGTCAGTTGACGTTGATCTCTTTGACGTCGGGCGACCGCTCCTTCAGCAGGACGCGGTGTCCGCAGTACGGGCAGCGAACGCCGCCGTACTCGTCCAGCGTCACGTCGCGCTTACAGCGTGAACACTTGTAGCTCATAACTGAAAGATAGGGATGGAGGTCCTTTACTCCTCGTCTTCGGCCAGTGCGGCCCGAATGGAGCGGCGGACGGTCTTGCCGCCGGGCGTCTCCGGCTTGTAGCTGCCGCCGGTGTACTTGTAGTCACAGTAGCTGCACTGCCAGATGCCCGTCCCCTTGCGGTCGACGCGGTCCTCGCCGCAGTTCGGACAGGTGTGGTCTTCGTTCATCTCCGATTCGATCTCCGCGACGCGGCGTCGGGACACGCGACCGTAGCGAGCGCCGAAACGGCCCGAGCTACCGGTCTTTCCGCTCTTGCTAGCCATAGTGGTCTGTTGTCCGCCGAGCGGCCACATAAGGCCTTCGAGATTCGGTTCCGCGGCGGCACCACTCAAGGGGGAGGCGGGCAAACCGTCGGTCGATGGCAGCGTTCGACGGGCTCCGCGGTCACCTCCAACGGCTCGCACCGGCCACGAGCGGGCGGCTCACGGCTTCGGAGTTCCTGCTTTCGGGCGCGGCGGCCGGGCTGGTCGGCTGGGGCAGTACACAGGCGATAGCCTGGCTGGGTCACGCCAGCGGCGCGCTATTCGCCACGGCACTGTGGGTCGTCCTGATCGGGGGCTTCGTCGCCCTCACGCTCTTTCACGCACCCGAGTCCGTCCGCTTCTCCGACGCGATGTTCGCCTGGGGAGCGGTCAACACGACCGCGGCGGCGCTGACGGTCGGTGGCCTCCTCGGTGTCGTCCCCGAGCAAGTGGCGTTCTGGCACGCGTGGGTCGGCGCGACGGCCGTCGGCTACTGCTGGACCGGCGGCGTCCTCGAAGGAGCGGGCCAGCCCGCACGCGGACGCGGCTACCTCGGTGCAGGTGTCGTCGGCCTCTGTCTGCTCGCTGTCGGGGCCGTGGCGTTCCCGCTGGTCGCCCCGACGGGCTATCTGGCGCTCGCCGCACTCCATGCGCTCCCAATGTTTCTCGACGTGCGAACGGCGTTGCCAGCTATCTACCGGACTACTGTCGTCGGAGTCGCGGTCGCCGCCGTGCTCGTTGTCGGTGTCATCGTGGCGTGAATAGCGCACAGCGAGCCTTACTCCTGCAGTTCGGCTTCTCTGAGCGCCTCGTTCAGATCCGCCCGGACGTGTTCGCCGAGTTCGCGGTCGCCGGCCGTCGTGACGACGCGGTTCTCCTGGACGCTTGAGCCGTCGCGGATGAGCACCCGGACGTTTCCGTTGGCGTCGGCGCGGGTGGCCTTCGCTCGGACGCCCGTCGGCGAACTCGCGCCGCCGGCATCGATAGGGCCGGGGATGACCTTCTTGACGTGTGGGTGGCCGGCGACGGTCTGGATGACCCGCTGGCCCGACCGGCCGCCGATGAGCGTCGAGTGGCTCCCGCCGAGTTTCTCCGCCGGCGCGGCGTCGACCACTTCGAGTGCGGGGTCGCCCTGGCGGTCGATGACCCGCTGGACGGGGTCGTCGCCCTCGACGCGGAAGAACTCGTAGTGCAACTGCGGGCGGACGGCGGCGATGACGTCGCGGTCGCCCGTGACGTACACCTCCTCCGGTCGTTTGCGCCGCACCTCGTCCGCGACGAGGCCGGCGAAGTTACGGAGTTCGACGACGACCGTCTCGTCGCTCCCCTCCCCCTCCGGCGTCGTCGTCACCGTGCGCTGGCCCACAATCGACCCGTCCAGCAGCGATGTCACCGTCGCCCGCTCGCGGTCGAGTTCGAGGACGACGGCGTCCGTGTTGGCAGTGTGACAGACCAAGCAGTAATCGCCCGGTCGGTCGAGCGGCGTGGCACACTGCCGACAGTCCATAGCTGTGGCTACGGGTCCGCGCGGATAAGGAAGCCGGTTCTCGGTTTCGCGGCGCGTGGCGTCAGCCCTCGTCCTCAATGGTCGCGCCGGGTGGGTAAATAGCAGAGACGGTGGCGTCGTACCCCGCATCGGAGAGGCCGGTCCCGAGCGCGAACACCGTCTCGCCGAGCATCGCCATCGCAGCGTCCCCGCCTGCCTCGGCCACGTCGTCGATGACCCCCTTGATCGCTGGTGTCAACAGGTCCGCCTCGCGTGAGAACTGCCGCGAGGCCTGCATGAACGTCGGCAGCGTCGGCTCTTTCACCACGTCCGAGAGCGCGCCCTCGCCGGCAGCCGTTAGGGTATCCGTGTCGCCGCCGACCACGTCCGCCGTCGACAGTTCGCCGAGCGTGATATACTCGATGCGGCTCCGGGCAGGGATAGCGTCGAGGTAGTTGAACTCCGGGCCGCCGGGTTCGAGTCGGAGCGGGACGCCCCCGCGGGCCTGCGCGACGACGTCACCGAGGCCGGAGCCGGCCTGGACCTCCGCGCCGTGGGCGATGGTCACCAGTTCGTTGTACGAGAGCCCGTGGCCGAAGACGGCGTTTGCCGCCAGCGCGGTCCCGAGCGCCAGACCGCCGGAGACGCCAAAGCCCGACCCGAGCGGGAGCGGCGTCTCGGCGGTGACGGTCGCCGTCGTCCGCAGCGCGTCGAGCACCCGCTCGACGGCCTCGACCTGAATCGTTTCGCCGTTTAGCGTTACCGCCGTCTCCGCGCCGCGGCTGACGGTGACGGCGACGCCGTCAGACAGGGCCAGCCCGCCGCCGCGAGAACCGGTCCGGATTGGGTCCTCGCCCCGGTCGACCGTAAAAAAGCCCGTGATGTGGCCGGGAACGAACGCGTGTGCTTCGTTGCTCATTGCCTGCCCGTGGGACTCGGCGGCGTTAAGGATTGCTGGTCGTCCGCTCCCGGACTGTGCAGCCGTCAGCCGGTCCACCGCGGCAGAGTTTCAGGATGACCGACAGGCCGTTCTCCAACCCGTAGTTTGATGTGTGTTTACGGCGGATGACTGTGCAAACATGCCGACAATCAGCGCGCGGCTCCCGAGCGAAGAGAAAGACGAACTGGACGACGTCGCAGAGTTGCTCTCCGAGGACCGGTCGACCACGATTCGGAAAGCCCTCCGGGAGGGACTGGAGACGCTCAGGCTCCGTGTCGCCGTCGAGCAGTACCAGTCCGGCGACGTGTCGGCGGCCGAAGCCGCACAGCTTGCGGACCTCTCCATCGCGGAGTGGCTCGACGTGGCCCGCGAGCGTAATCTGACGACACAGCTCGAACTGTCCGACCTGGAGCTCGACGCCGACACGGCCGCGGAGCTATGACTCGCATCTACGTCGGGCCGACGGCGCTGTACTCGCTGGGTCAGGTGGGGGAGCTGTCGTTGCTGGACGCGTTCGACGGCGACATCGTCATCCCGGAGCCCGTCATCGACGAGGTCCAGGTCGAACCGACCGCGACGAACCTGGCGGAGTACCGCGAGAGCGACATCGACACCGGCGTCGACGAGGACCACGTCGACCAGGCCGAGAACCTGCTCGGTGACTCGGACCTCGGCGCCGCTGTGACGGTACTCGCCGGCGTGCTGGCCCACCGCGACAGCGACGACCGCTCCGCCGTCGCCGTTGTCTCCGAGGACCGGACCGTTCGCCGGATGGCACAGGGGCTGGGGGCGGAGGTGACGAGTAGCTTCGGCGTCGTGGTCCGGGCCGCTATCGAGGACAAGTACCTCAAACCGACCCAGGCAAAGCGGATCGTCAGGCGCATCGATCAACACGGAATGCACCTGACCGGAGAGTTGCGGGAGCGGGCAGTCGGTGAGGTCGCGTAGACCTGTGGTAATTTGGCGCGGTAGTGGCTTTGAACACTGAGTTTTCGACGGGATGGCCCATGGAGCAGCGCCCAGCTGTGCCGCTGCTGGAGTTGAAAGCGTGGGTTTAACAGTGCGGCCCCCAACTCTGGAGGTATGCAGGGTAATCTTCCGCCTGAAGCACAGGAGAAGCTCGAGGAACTGCAGGACCTTCAGCAGACAGCACAGCAGGTCGCCGCACAGAAACAGCAGGCCGAGACGGAACTCCAGGAGTCCCAGACGGCCCTGGACGAACTCGACGACATCGACGAGGATTCGACCATGTACCGCGAGGTCGGCGAACTCCTCGTGAAGACCGAGTTCGACGAGGCCCAGGACGACCTCGAAGAGAAGGTCAACAGCCTCGAAGTCCGCGTCGAGACGCTGGAAAAGCAGGAACAGCGCGTGCAAGAGCAGTTCGAAGAGCTCCAGAGCGAGCTCCAGCAGATGCTCGGCGGCGCGGGCGGCGCGGGTCCGGCCGGCGGCCCCGGCGCCGGCGGCGCATAAGGCGATGCCGACAGACGATGAGGTCGTCGAAACAGCCTCGACCGCGGCCGAAGACGTTGTCTTCTCTCGATACGACGTCAGCGCAGTCGAGGACCTCGACGTGACTGTCACGTTCGAAGACGGCGTCCTTGACGTCGACGTGTACGTCAACGCGCCCGACAGTCGGCAGGACGAGGCACAGGTGGCCGACGACGCTGCCCTCGCCGCCCGGGCCGCTGTCGACGACCTGTTCGAGGAATAGGAACCCGCAACGGAGCGGGCAGTCACTCGGTGTTTTATCGACAGTTACGGACCCGAAAGCGGGGCGTCAGTCGTGTTTCTCGACGGCCGGGTCCCCGGTCCGGTCGCTCGCGAACCCGGTCCGGAACGCGATCCAGCCAAGCACTGAAACGAACAGTATCGGCGGGAGAATCATGAACCCCCACAGCGGATCCAGTCCCCAGCCGAGGAGCAGCGCCAGGTCGAACAACCCGATAGCGAGAAACGGGGCAACGAACAGCAGGGCTCGCTTGCGGTTCATCCCGCTCGGCGAATCCGACGCCGACGAGTCCTCGTCACCCGCGAGGAGGTCTGCCGTCGTGCGGTCACGGGTTCCGTCGTCAGCGTGGACGCTGGACTCGGCGGTGTCATCCATACCCGTTCCTCGGAGTTCAGCAAGCAAAAAAACCGCGCTTGGTGGGCCGTCGCGTAGTGGCGTCGGGAGAGTCGCGAGTCCGGGGCGTCCACGGCCAGTCGAGCCCCGAGAGGTGATCCTCAGTCGGGCTGATTTCGCTCGCCGATTGCGGTGACCACCTGCAGGGCTTTTCGGGACGCGTCGTCTTTGCTGTCGACACCGTCGTGCGGGATCAGTACGCTCTGGACGAGCCAGTCGTCAGAGTCGTCTTCCCCCATCCGGACATCTGACCCTGAAACTTCCGCCTCGGCGAGTTCCTGTGCCCACTCGGGTGAGGTGAGTTCGTTGAACGTCTCGTCGTCTCGGAAGTTCACAATGTACTGCCGGTCCTGCCGGTCGACTGACTCAACCGTTAGCTGTGAGACCATGCCCGAACAACGGCGCCGAGACACATGACCGGTCGGCTTGCCGTTGCAAGTATCGGGGAATAAATCGTCCAACCACGACCGCCCGGTTCTGTCACGAGGGCCGTCGACAGCGTGGCCGCTTGACTCGGCAGTATCGTATAGCGCCGTCCATCGGCGTTCGGCATGCGAAAAAACGCGCGTGTCAGTTGTCGGTGGAGAGCCGGTCAGTCAGGGGGTTATGCGTCACTGTCGTCGTCCGCATCCTCGGTCGCGTCGTCGTCCACAGTGGACTGATCGTCGTCCGCATCAGCGTCGTCTGAACCAGCGTCCTCGGACGCCGATTCGTCGTTAGCATCGTCGCCAGGGGTCAGGTCGCTGATCTGTGCGCCCAGGTCGCCCGCGAGGTCACCGTTCTGGTGCTGCCCGATGAGGGTGTGGATCTCGCTGACGAAGTCGGGGACCTGTCCGGGGAGGTCCGACGGCGGGCCGCGCTGATCGCCTGCCTCGCCGGCGTCAGCGGGCGGGCCGCGACGGTCAGCCGCCTCGGCAGCGCCGCCTGATTCGTTCTCGTCCGCTGTTTCGTTCGCTGCTTGCTCGGCTGCGGTGTCCGCCTGTGCGTTGTCCGCGTGGTCATCGGCCTGTGCGCCTGCTGCGCCGGGGAGCGCTGCCGCCGAGCCCGTGATGACGAGCACGGCAAGCAGACCGCCGGCAATCGTAGTGAGTTTCATTGTGGTCGTTGCCTCCGCTCCAGTCTCTTGCCCGGTGGCATATGAAGGGGGCAAGCCGGAAAGACGGATTAAGCCGAATTTATCCGAATTGATCGCTCTATTGCCCGTTTTAATTCGGTTTAATCCCGCTTAGCCGCCCCACACGCCACTCCGTCGCGTCGGGACCGGCCTGCCGGGGAGGATAGCTTGCGGGCGCGGCACCGGCCGGCAAGGCGGCGGGTCCACGATGGGACCGTAAATCGGGACGGGCTCCACAGTGGTGTACGAGAGAGCCCCGAAACCGCCGGCGGGGTAGCTTTTCATACCCGCGAACCCAACAGTTGCCCATGGAACACGATGCCACGGTCGAAGGGGTCGGCGTCGGCGTCAACGAGGAGGGCGGTGGCACGCCGGTCGTCCTGCTCCGTGCGCGTGAGGAGATCGTCCCTATCTTCGTCAGCAAGGACCAGGCCCAGTCGATGCAGTTGGCAATCGCCGGCGAGCCGTTCGAGCGCCCGCTCACACACGATCTGCTGGTCGAGATGGTGACGGAGTTCGGGGCCGCCATCGACCGGGTCCGCATCGACGACCTGGCCGACGGGACCTTCTACGGGAAGATCGATGCGGAACAGTACACCGAGGACCGGCGCAAGGACATGGTGTTCGACGCCCGTCCCTCGGATGCCATCGCAATCGCCCTCCGGGTTGACTGTCCGGTCGTCGTCACTGACGAGGTCATCGACGAGGCCGGGCGACCACCGGACCAGTTCGATCAGGGAGGGGGCGGCAGCGAGGATCTCGGGCTGTGAGAACGCGAAACCTTTCTGCATCTGTCTGCCCTTACTGCCGTTGATGGGGTACGAATCGGTCATCTTCGACAACGACGGCGTCTTGCTGACGCTGACAGACATGGATGCACACTACGTCGGTGCACGCCGGGCCTTCGAGGAACTCGGCGTGGTTTCGCCGTCGACCGCCCACGTCGAGGCGATGAGCATCGGCGTGACGGTGCCCGAACTCACAGAGATCTGTACCCAGTACGATATCGACCCCGAACGGTTCTTCCGGGCTCGCGACGAGGCACTGACCGCGGTGCAGCGGGCGCTTATCCGCGCCGGCAAGAAACGGCCCTACGCCGACGTGTCGGTACTCGACCGACTGGACTGTCCGCTCGGCGTGGTCTCGTCGAATCAACGGGACACCGTGGCGTTCGCGTTCGAGCATTTCGACATCGGCCACTACTTCGATAGCATCTGGGCCCGGGAACCGACCGTTGAGAGCCTCCGCCGGAAGAAACCACAGCCGTACTACATCGAGCGAGCGATGGAAGACCTCGGGGTCAGTGATGCGCTGTTCGTCGGCGACAACGAATCCGACATCGCGGCGGCACACCGGGCCGGCATCGACTCGGCGTTCATCCGGCGGCCACACCGGGTCGACACCCAGCTCGACGTGACGCCGGACTACGACGTGTCCGGCCTCGAAGACGTGGTTCGGCTCGTCGGACCGTCCAGTGGGAGCGACTGAGCGGTATCCACACCTAACGGATACGCAGTTATCCGGTTCTGGTACGTATGCTGAAAGCAACCTTTCCCATGGCAAGTGCCGTGAAACGGTATGGAGAAGCCGGTCGGTGGAACGGACGAGAACGAACAAGCGGCGCGTGACACACCGGCACAGCAGTCCCCCCCTGTGCTGTTGGAGACGCTCGCCGCGCGAATGCCCGAGCCAGTGGTCGTCACCGCCGCGGACGGGGAGATACGGACCGGGAACGACCACCTCTGTGACCTCCTCGACGCGGACCCGTCGGACGTGTTCGGGCGTCCGATAGGCGAGTTCTTCCCGGGTTTGCGTGACGCCGATCTCGCAGCCCACTGCGACCAGTCGTCGGGAACACCGCTGACGTCGTCGTGTTCCGTCGGCGAGGCGGAGCGGTGGGTCGAAATCGCCTTCGAACCCCAGCAGTGGGACGGCGAGGAATTGTATCTGGGCATCGTCCACGATGTCACCGAGCGCCACGAGCGGACGGAGATGCTCGAACAGTACGAGCGCATCGTCGAGACCATCGAGGACGGCATCTACACGCTCGATGAGTCGTTCACGATGCAGACGGTCAACAGCGCCGTCGAGTCGATGACCGGCTACGACAAGGAGGCGTTGGTCGGATCGAACGCGACGCTGCTGGCGGACGAGTCAGTCATCGAGGAGGCCGCCGAGATGTCGCGGCAGTTCATCGAGGGCGAGCGCGACGTGGGGACGCTGACGACGGACCTCAGAACCGCTGACGGGGACACGCTCCCGATAGAGACCAAGTTCACGACGTACGACCGCAAAGACGGGAGCTACCGGCAGGTGGGCGTCGTTCGGGATATCTCGGACCGGAAGCGGTTCGAGGAGACGCTCGCGGCGCTGCACGAGTCGACCAGAAAGCTGCTACACACGGAGACCAAGACGGCCGTGGCCGAGCAGATACTCGAGACGGCCGCCGACGTACTGGAGCTCCCCGACGTGGAGATCTACCTGTTCGACCGAAGCGACAACACCCTTCACAGCGTCGGCGAGGCAGAGGCTGCCAGGCCCGCCTCGATCGGGCCGGGCGAGAGTACCGTGTGGGAGGTGTTCGTGCAGGACAGCGCCGTCGAGGCGGCCCCCGGCGAGCCTATCGACCTCGGGGCTGGTCCGGTCACGGCGGACGCGAAGCGTCTCTGTCTGCCGCTCGAAGACCACGGCGTGTTCTACATCGAACTGGGCGAGCAACACAGCGACGCCAGAACCCGAGAGATGGTCGACCTGCTCGCGGCCAGCGCGGAGGCCGCACTCGCGCGCGTCGACCGCGAGACGACGCTCCGTGAACGCGAGGCCGAACGCCGCGAACAGAACCGCGAACTGCGGCGGCTCAAGCAGGTCAACGCGATCATCCGCCGGATCGATCAGGTGCTCGTCGACGCGGAGACCACCGAGGAGATCGAGCAGGCGGTGTGTGACCAGCTTGCCGAGTCACAGTGGTTCTCCTTCGCCTGGCTCGGCCGGCAGGACGCGACGGAACTCGTCCCCAGAGCGTGGGCGGGCGACACCGCCAGCTATCTGGACGCCATCTCACTGTCACTGGAGCGGGAGGGGGGGCCACCGGCCGTCCAGACGGCCCAGTCCGAAGCGATGACTGTCGTTCCGTCTGTGGCTGACAACCTCCGGGGCGACCACTGGCGGACGGAGGCGCTCTCCCGCGAGTTCCAGTCGGCGCTCAGCATCCCGCTCGAATACGACGACTTCGTCTACGGCGTCCTGACAGTGTACGCCCAGCAGGAAGACGGGTTCGGCGAGATGCTCCAGGAGGTGTTCGCCGAACTGGGTGAGACTATCGCGAACGCGATACGGGAGGTCGAATCCCGACAGCGACGGGCGGGCGACGGCACTGTCGAACTCGAACTGTCGCTGTCGGCCCCCCAGTCGTTCCTGACCCACCTCTCAGACCGCGTCGGTGTCCCGGTCGTCTGTGAGGGAGCCGTACCGCGCAGCGACGGGGCGATCCGTCTCTTCCTCGCGATCTCGGACTGTGATCCGGCGGTTGTTGAGGAGCAGATCGCGTCGATGGCCCGGGTCGATACAATGCGAGCGATCTCGACTGATCAACTGGACGGGCTCTACGAGGTCGTCGTGACCGGCAGGACCGTCGCGGAGACGCTGCTGGAGCAAGGCGGGCGGTTGAAGTCGATCCGAACGTCGACGGGCGGACTCACGGTGACAGTTGCCGTCTCGGGAGAAACCGATGTCAGGCAGTTCGTCGAACAGCTCGACGAGCGCTACGCGAACGTCAAGCTGATCGCCCGCCGTGACGGCGCACAGTCCGACGGGCAGCGGGACGGAACCGTCCGGTCGACACTGGAGGAGCAACTCACCGACAGACAGCTCGAAGTACTACAGACGGCGTATCTGAGCGGCTTTTTCGACTGGCCACGGGAGACGACCGGCCAGGAGATCGCATCCAGCCTGGACGTGTCACAGCCGACGGTCAACCGCCACCTCCGCGTCAGCGAGCGAAAGCTCCTCGAACTCGTGTTCGGCGATAGCTGATACTGTCGGACAGGGCAGTTCACACGCAACGTCCGGTGAGAATCTTTAGCCGGTTGACTCTCGCCAAAGCTTGTATCCACGGTTTACGTACGTCTATCCGACAGCATGGGCCGTCGCTATACTGTTAGTGGCCGATCGGGCGGGCCGTATCTGTATAGCCACAATCACCTTTTCAATCACCCGACAAGGGATAAACAGCGACGAACGATGTCACAGGCAAAACTGGTCTACAGACCATCACCCAACGAACCGCTGAGCGAAACCGTCGTACACGCCGTGGCCGACACCCTGGGTGTCGACCCCGTTGATCTCGATGATCGAATCAGTGACTGTATCGACCCTGATGCGCTTGACCGACTGTTCCGTCCAGAGACGGACGGCGCTCCCAGTCCCGACGGGCTGGTCGTGTTCAGTATGGCCGGCTGTCGTATCGAAGTCGAGGGGAACCGCTCAGTGCTGGTAACGCCGTCCCGGGACGTCTCGGTGGCACCTGGACTCGAAGCGTAGTCCGACTGCGGCTGTTCTGCTGTGTGGCCTTACCTGCAAGGGGTACTGCTGTCGATGGGTCGGTTATTGTCACCTTATTTTCCTCTCTCGTTTAGATGTGGCCCGGAATTTTCAGTAAGTAGATATTTCTTTTCCGGTAGTACTTGAAAAACTGGTACGTAACCTGGAGTAAAACCGACCAAACCCCTTGTTAACAGTATATTACCAGCAGCCTACGCGTCAGTACCACTATAAGTGCAACTTCGCCTTTCGATTGTATGGACCGCGGACAACAACTGATCGGAATCTGCTCGCAGGGCACGGGCACCGAGGCGGTAATCGTTCAACCGGCGACAAAACCAGTGGACAAAGTCCAGTTAATCGGACATTATTCGGGAGGGAAGTCCAATGAGTGTTGAATCACCTGCGGCCGATGCACAGGATTTCCTCGAAGAGGTTCGGGCAACCAGTCTCCCCGACCGGGTTGCAGAACTGGCAGACGAGTACGAGCGGATCTGTGGCGAGCGTGACCGGTTCCTCTGGCAGTGGATCTACTCGCTGTTCCCGGAGTTTACACTCTCTTCTGTCCACCCGGACCACGCCGACCACGTCCGGACGCAGAAGACGATTCTCACGATGTACGTCACCATTCTGGACGATATCGTCGAGAACGATGGGGACCGGGACACCTTCGAAGAGGCACGACGACTCGTCCAGGACCCGTCGGCCGTGGAGCCAAGCCGTGCAGCGGTAAGCGACGACTTCTTCTCCTTTATCGAGCGTGTGTGGCGGGAGTTCGAGGGCGGACTGGCTGACGCGCCACGGGTCGACGAGTTCTACGACGTGTTCACCTACGATATGCGACAGACGCTGAACGCGATGGACTACAGCGCGGTCGTCAACGAGAACCCCCGGATTGCGAACCTCAGCGGGGCGGAAACTTATGGGGCACATAACATGGTAATGTTCCCCTACGCGGCCGTTGACCTCATGTACTCGCCGGAGTTCGAGCTTGCCGACTACGGCACGGTTCGGGATCTCATCTGGGATCTCCAGGAGATGGCCCGGATCGGCAACTGGCTCACAACCTGGGAACGGGAAGTCAAAGAAGGGGACTACACTGCGGGGATCGTCGTGCTGGCCCTTCAAGAAGGGTTCGTCACCCCCGAAGAGCTGGAAAACCCCGACGGGAAGGCCGAACTCATCGACAAAATCAAAGCCGAGCAGTTCGAGGCCAGATTCCGTGACCGGTGGGCCGACATCTACCAGTCCGTGCGTGACCGCGAGTTCGACACGGACAGCGTCGACCTCGACGCGCTGGTGCAAGGCATGGAAACCGTGTTCCAGTACCACGAAGCCAGCCGCGGACACAAGTAACAGGCGCTTCCCGTGGTCCGCGGAGCGGACTGATTCTACGCACCTAAGAGATAGCAGTCAGTCGTCGGCGACGAGCGGTTCCTCGTCGTCGGCGACGAGGCGGTCCATCGCGTCGACCATCGCACGCACGGACGCCCGGGTGATATCGGAGTCGCTGGCGGAGACGACGACGTGGTCGTCGCCGCGTGACATTTCGATTTCGACCGTGACGAGCGCGTCCGTCCCGCCAGTGATCGCGTCGACGTGGTAGTCTTCGAGCGTCGCGTCGGCGGTGTGGGACAGCGCCGTCTCGGCGGCGTTCATCGCGGCGTCGACCGGCCCGGAGCCGACCGCTGCCTCCTTGCGTTCCTCGCCGTCGACCGCGAGTCGAACGCTCGCTGTCGGCGTGTCGGAGCCGGAGACGGCGGTCAGCCCGAGCAGTTCGACCCGGCGGTCGCGCGCGTCGCCGGTCACTTCGTCGGCGATAGTCAGCAGGTCCGCGTCGGTGACGCGCTTGCCGCGGTCACCGATCTCTTTGACGCGGCTGACGATCTCCGAGAGTTGGTCTTCGGTGACCTCGACGTCGTGCTCGTCGAGGGCGGCCTGGACGCCGGCCCGGCCCGCGTGCTTGCCGAGCGCGAGGCGGCGCTCGCGGCCCACCTTCTCCGGCGGGTACGGCTCGTACATCGAGTCGTCCTTGAGCGTGCCGTCGGTGTGGATGCCGGACTCGTGGGTGAAGGCGTTCTCGCCGACCACCGCCTTGTTTGGGGCCAGCGGGATGCCGGTCCGGTTGGCGATGAGCTGTGCGAGATCGTACACCTCGGTCAGCTCCATCGACTCGACGCCGTAGCCGTGGTCGAGCGCGATGGCGACCTCTTCGAGGGCGACGTTGCCGGCGCGCTCGCCGATACCGTTTATCGTCCCGTGGACGAGGTCCGCACCCGCCGCGATGGAGACCAGGGCGTTGGTCACCGCGAGCCCCAGGTCGTCGTGGGTGTGGGTGCTGACCGGCCCCAGGTCCGAGAGCCGGGAGACGCATTCGAGCGCGCGGTCCGGCGTCGCGTGGCCGACGGTGTCGGCCCAACAAATGCGGTCCGCGCCGGCCTCGACCGCGGCCCCGAGTAGCTCTTCGAGGTAGTCCAGGTCGGCCCGCGAGCCGTCCTCGCCGATGACCTCGACCCACAGGCCGTGGTCGGTGGCGTACTCCACCAGTTCGACCGTCGTGTCGACGTTCTCGGCCTTGGAAGTGCCGACCTTCTGCTCGACGTGCTTGTCGCTCGCCGGGACGACGAGGTTGATACCGTCGACACCACACTCGAGCGCGAGGTCGATGTCGTTCTGGATACCGCGACAGAAGCTGGTGACGGTGCTGTCGAGGTCAAGTCCCGCGACGCGGGAGATCGTCTCGCGCTCGCCGGGGCCAGTACAGGCGCTGCCGGCTTCAATGACGTCGATACGCGCCGCGTCGAGCGAGCGGGCGATATCGGCCTTGTCGTCCGGCGTCAGCGAGACGCCTGGGGCCTGCTCACCGTCGCGCAGTGTCGTGTCGAGAAACTGTACCTCACCGACGTCTGAGAGCGCACGCATCGCTGGGTGCCCCTCGAATAGTGTGTTCTGGCTCACAGAAGATGCTCCATCACGCGCCACGAATTTCGCGGCCAGCCGCCTCGCGGCGACTTCCTCTATCCTCCGTCGGGTGTTCCGACATAGTGGTGTCTACTCTAATCTTCATGGTCTAAAAGGTGACGGAACCGACTACCACACGTGTCGCGCTACGACTCAAGACGGACCGTATCACCCTCGGAAACGCCCGAAGCCGCGCCAGCGGGCAGTTCGACGACGGTGTCCGCGTTCGCGTAGCCGACCGACCGCCAGGGCTGGAGGGTTTCGACGGCCTGAACCTCCTCGTCGACGAGCCAGAGCACGTCCAGCGGGAACCGCACGAACAGCATGTGGATGAACTGTCGGCTCGCGCGGTCGAAGGGGAACACGAGCGCGTAGTCGTCGGGAATCGACGACCGGAACATCAGCCCCCGGCCCTGTTCGAGCATCGACTCGGCGTACTCCACCTCCGTCGCGAGGGGGCGAGCCGCGCCGTCGGGGTCGTGGACGAGCCGCATACCACCGGGGAAGTCGTAGGTAGGGAAAAAGTCTTCCGTCGGAGCGGAGGGTTTGAGGGGACACGGCCACTCACTATGTCGCATGGAGAAGGCTCCCGGGGGAACGTCCGTCGGCGTCGACGACCCGTACGACCACGTCCGGCGGTGTGACTTCGTCACCGGCGAGGGGAAATGTCGCTGGGCGCGTGAGCACGGCCACCACGACCCCGAGTTCGCCAACGCTCGGAGTGCCGACGACTTCCGCTGTCCGGCAGCGGTTGCGCCGGGCGACGCGGACCCAGAGGCCGAGCCCGAGTGGGACTGGGCCGACTGCCCGCATTTCCGTTCCCGGAACCACGACCGGGAGTGCGTTCGCTGCGGGCTCGAAGAGCGGCGGATGGCCCACTCCGAGGACCGGCCGCTGCTGGAGGAACACCACCTCTCGTACCGCGATGACGGCGACGAGCTATCACACGAGATAACGGTCTTTCTCTGTCGGTGGTGTCACGCGAAGATTCACCAGTCGTGGGCGCGGCTCGACGACGACGCGAATCCGGACCCCGAAGCCATCGCAAAGCGGGAACAGCGCCGCTCTAAGGAGCAGTCGGAACTGGGATTCGAATCGGCCGCCGACAGATACGACAGTTCGTAGCCACTCTTAATATCAAAATTGATATCTGGTGGCAGACGGATAAGTAGGATCACAGTAACCGACAAGTATAGTGACCTCTTCGGCGATCACGAAACAATCGTTGGGGACGGGATACGTGGTCTCGACGGGCGTGGTGCTTTCCCTCGGATTACTCGCCCACGCGGTGGCCACCGCCAGCCCGTCTTTTATTACTGTGGTCGTCCTCGGCGTGGGGTTTACCCCGGCGTTAGCCCTGGCTGCGGCGAACTACTGGCTGCCGATGAGCGGAATCTCGGGCGACCAGGTATGGACCACCGCGGAATGGTGCGGGTTCGGCGTCGCGCTGTTTACGCTCATCAACATCGTCGTGTTGCTCGCCCCGATACCACAGACCTCAATGGTCCCATCGATACTCGCGAGCGGGGTCGCAGTCGGTGGGTTCGGCGGCATTTTGTTCGGGTGGCTGCTCGAACTGCGGCGGTCCCGACGCCGGCTCGCCCAGAGCAACGAGGTGTTGTTTCGGGTGCTCCGACACGACCTCCGGAACGACCTCAACGTCGCGCTCGGCCACCTCGGCGAACTGCAGCGGGAAACGGCAGCGCGTGGCAACCCCAAGTCGCGTGCGCACGTCGAAGAGTTAAACGACACCATCGACGATATCATCGGCACGACGGAGAAGGCGAGACAGATAGAGTTCGCGTTCGACGCGGACCGTCGCGCACGGGAACCGGTAGACCTCGTCCCACGCATTAGAGACCAGGCGGAGAAGATCACACAGTCGCATCCGGAGACGACTGTCGACCTCGACCTCCCGGACCGGTCGCAGGTGTACGCCGACTGGATGCTCGACATCGTGTTGCAGAACGTCATGGAGAACGCGGTCGTCCACTGCGAGGCAACCCCGACGCTGTATATCTCTGTCGAGGAGCACGGCCGAACCGTGTTCGTCCATATCGGCGATAACTGTCCGTCGATCCCACAGCACGAACGTGATGTCCTCGACAGCGGCGCGGAGACACAGCTTCGCCATTCAAAGGGAGTCGGGCTGTGGCTGACGACGTGGATCATCGAGAGTTACGGCGGGGCGGTACACCTCACGACGTCGGACGACGGCAACATCGTGACGCTGGAACTGTGCGGGCCGACAGTTCTCGACGGGATCCGTCAAACCCTCCGAGAGTGGCCCTGACGGCGGACGTGAGCGGAACCGTCGACCGCATCAGGAGATATATACGCCTTCGCAGCCTTCGCGTCAGTAATGACCCGAATCGACGTTATCGACAACCACGGACAGTTCACACATCTGGAGCAGCGCGCGCTCCGGGACATGGGCGTCGACGTCTCGCTCAGGGACAACACGACCCCGCCGGAAGAGATCGACGCCGACGGCATCGTCCTCTCGGGCGGCCCGGACATGGACGATATCGGGAACTGCCCCGCGTATCTCGACCTCGACATCCCGGTGCTGGGCATCTGTCTGGGGATGCAACTCATCGCCGACGAACTCGGTGGCCGGGTCGGCGGCGGCGAGTACGGCGGCTACGCCGACGTAACGGTCGAGATCCTCGACGAAGACGACCCGCTTCTGGGCTCGCTGTATCCCGAAACGCGCGTGTGGGCCAGCCACGCCGACGAGGTGAAGGAGGTCCCGCCCGGATTCGAGCGAACCGCGACCTCCGACGTCTGTGGCGTCGAAGCGATGAGCAACACGGACGAGGCGATATTCGGCGTCCAGTGGCACCCGGAGGTCGCTCACACTGAAGAGGGCGAGGAAGTGTTCGAGAACTTCCTGTCGGTCTGTGACCAGCAGTCCGTCGCCCGCCAGTAGTCGTCGACGGGTAATGTAACTGGGTTTATAATCGCTCGTCGGGTGTGATACATAAATGACGGCGACACAGGGCAATCTCGCTAGCCTCTCGCGGTTCATATTCCGGGCTCCGACCTGGTACACGAGCCTAGCCTTTGCGCTGGTTATCGCCGCGATGACGGGCATCGTTGCCTTCGACTCACGGTTCATCCTCGACGACGCCTGGCAGGGCGTGTTTCTCATCGGCCTGCCGACCTCAATCGCCAGTGCCGTGACGCCGTGGGTCGACCGCCAGCTCGGCGGGCAGCTAACCCCGAACCGGGCCACTCTGCTTGCGGTCATCTGTGAGCTCATCACGATCGCGATGCTGACCGTCGCCGGTCTTATCGCCATCTTCACCGTTCGGCTCGGACAGAACTTCGTCTTCGACGTATTGCTGGTCGCGCTGGCGTCGATATTCGCCTTCCGGCTGCTGATACTGATGGCCGTCTCGCGGCACTCGCTGCTGAAAGCGGCGATTCCGGCGAGCGTCCAGACGGTCACTGCTGCCGTGTTGCTGGCGATTTACAGCGGGGCGACCGCGTTCATCCTCGAAGATCCGATGCTCCGGGAGTACCTCTCCCGCCCGGAAGAGGTCCCGCCGCAGGTACAGGGGTTCATCCCGGAGGATTTCATCATTCTCGCGGTTATCTGTATCATCTACGCGCTGGCAGTCTGGCTGTTTCTGGTCGTCATTGACCAGCCGTGGCGCTCCTCTCTCGGCGTTTCCGCGCTGGATTTCCTCCGGGGCTTCATCGGCCACATCGCCGAGGGCACGCGTGAACTGGAGGAGTTCTTCGAGGAAATCGGCGAGGAAGCCGTCGTCCCGGTCACCGTGCTGTCGGTCCGTCGACCGGGCGGCGAGGAGAAAGCCCGGTTCGTCCTGCCGATGATTCACCCCGGACCGATGGGGGAAATCGGCGGTGGCAACCTTCCCAGACGCGTCGCCGAATCCGCCGACGGCCTGGCCTTCCCGCCACACGCGACCGCCGGCCACGACTTCAACCTCGTCACCGAGCGGGAGGTCGACAAGATCCTGTCGACGGCCGAGACAGCGTATCAGAACCTCGACTACGACGACCAGGCGACAGCGGGCTATCGGGTCACCGAGGGCGAGGCCACGCTGACGGGGCAGGCGTTTGGTTCTGACGCGCTCGCCGTGAACACGTACGCGCCGGGCTGTGCCGACGACGTTGAGTACGCCGTGGGCCTCTCGGCCATGTCGGAAGCGCGGGTCGACGGGCTGGACGACGTGCTCCTGGTCGACGCCCACAACTGCAACGACGGCCTGGAAGGTGAGGACCTCGGCCACGTCGTCCCCGGCAGTCAGCGCTCGTTCGACATGCTCCATGGGGCCGGACAGCTCGGAAATCTGCTCACAGACGCCGAAACCGGCCGGCTCCGCTGTGGGGTCGCCTGGGACGAAACCCCCTGGGAACCCGAGGAGGGCATCGGCCCGCTCGGTATCCGGGTCTGTGTCTTCGAAGTCAACGGACAGCGGACGGCGTATGTCCTCATCGACGGCAACAACATGGAACCGGGCCTCCGCGAGCGTATCATCGACGCCGCCGAGGGCGTCGACATAATGGAAGTGATGACCAGCGACACGCACATCGTCAACACCGTCGAGGCCGAAAACCAGGTCGGGCAGGCTATTCCCGAGCGGGAAATCGTCGCGCTCATCGGGGACCTCGTCGACAGAGCCATCGCCGACCTCGAACCCGTCGAGGCCGGGATGGCGAGCGAACGGGCGACCGTGACGGTGTTCGGCAACGACCGGACCGAGACGCTGGCCTCGACCGCCAACGCGATGGTGTCAATGGGCGGCGCGCTGGCCGCGGCGTTCATCCTCGTCGTCATGACGGTCAGCGTGCTGATCTTCCTGCTGACCTGAGCGGTGCGGATGGATGGGGTCACCCTACGAGCACATCGCTGTCGCTCGTCGGTTCGGTTGCAGAGAACGCCGAGGAGGAGAGTTGAACCACGCTCAGACGGTCCGGGCGTGCGGCGCGGTGCGCCGTTCCGGGCTGCGACTGGTCTACTTCAAAGCTCCACGTATCACGTTCCTGCAGCACTGCCAACTCGCTACGCTCGTTGGTTCTGCTGCAGAGAACGCCGAGGAGGAGATTTGAACTCCTGAGTCCGTGAGGACAGTTGCTCTCGAAGCAACCGCCTTGGCCAGGCTAGGCTACCTCGGCTCACTCGATAGTTCCGCTGTTTGCTCTTTAGGGGTTTCGATTTCGGTCTCGACATCCCTTTACCGGACCCGTAACATGACAGCCTATGGACGCAACTGAGGCAAGCGAGGTGTCGAGTCGGATCCTCGATGAGATCGGAAGTGCCGTCATCGCTGACCGCGGGTTCTTCGAAACGGTGCTGCTGGGAGTCGTCGCGAAAGGCCACGTCCTGCTTGAGGACGTTCCCGGCACGGGGAAGACGCTGACCGCCCAGTCGTTCGCGACCGCGTTAGGGCTGTCCTTCTCCCGAATCCAGTTCACGCCGGACCTCCTGCCGGCCGATATCACGGGGACACACATTTTCAACGAGGAGTCCCGGAGTTTCGAATTCACCGAGGGGCCGGTGTTCGCCAACGTCGTGCTGGCCGACGAGATCAACCGCGCCCCGCCCAAGACCCAGTCCGCGCTGCTGGAAGCGATGGAAGAGGGACAGGTCACTGTCGACGGCGACACCTACGACCTGCCGTCGCCGTTTTTCGTCATCGCCACGCAGAACCCCGTCGACATGGAGGGGACCTTCGAGTTGCCGGAGGCCCAGGTCGACCGGTTCCTGGCAAAGACCTCGCTTGGCTACCCTGACGACGAGGGGGAGGTCGAACTGCTCCGGCGTCGCGCCGGCCGGACGACCCAGAGCCCGACCGTGGAACCGATACTCGATGCGGCGTCCGTCGAGGAACTCCGTGGCGTTCCGGAGTCGGTCACCGTCGACGACGACCTGCTGCAGTACATGGCCGACCTCGTTCGGGCGACCAGAGACGACTACCGCGTGGACGTCGGGGTCTCGCCGCGTGGGACCCAGCGGCTGTTCGAGGCGACGCGGGCGATGGCGACTATCGCCGGCCGGGAGTACGTCGCCCCGGACGACATCAAGCGGGTCGCACAGCCGGTGCTGGCCCACAGACTGGTGTTGACGCCGGACGCCCGCGTCGAGCAGGTCGACAAGGGAACGGTCATTCAGAACGTTCTCGACGAGGTTCCGGTCCCGACAGTTTAACCCCACGTCCAGTGGGCGTCAAGCGCGTACCGGTACAGGCCTGTGATGACGATGGCCCCAGCGTTGCCGATGAGGTAGTCGACGCCACCCCAGGTGACGAATGCGTAGAGAAGGCCTAACTGGAGGGGGATCGCGGTCCCGCGAACGAGATTGGTCTTCCCAAGCCCCCGAATGTACTCACGCATCGTCGAGTGTTGGGACCGGTGGAACGTCCAGGCGTTGTTGAGAACGTACTGCAGCAGGATCGTACACTCGATAGCGATAGCGGCCGCGAGGATGTAGTTCAGCCCCCCAACGTCGGTGAACGTCCACAGCAAGGCTTGCTGGACCGACGCCGCAAACACGCCAACGAGGAAAAACCGGACGAGCTGCTGCCGCCGGGCCGGTGTGACGACAGCGGACGCCATACAGCCTTACTGATAACCGAGCGCTTTTAGTCGTGCTGTTATCTCCTCGGAGGCCTCTGTCTCACCGGTACCGGACCCGTCGCTGTCGAGAGTAGCGAGGTGATCGGCGACAGCCTCGGACAGTCGGTCAAGCACTGTTGCCGGCGGGTCGGCGTCCGACGAGTCCGCACAGAGATCGACCTGCTCCTCGGGGTCGTTCGTCCGGTCGTACAGTTCCCGGCGGCCCGACTCCGTGAACTCGATGTACGTGTACCGCTCGTCGCGTGCGCTGAGCATGAGTTCGCCGTCGGCGCGACTCCGCGGGATCGGCTGACTGGTGACGCTCTCGCCCCGGACCGCGGTGGAGACGATGGGGCCGCGGTCCTCGATGTCCTCGCCGTGGATCGCCGGGGCGACAGAGGCCCCGTCCCACTCGGCCGCCGGCGAGAGCGACAGGAGGTCACACACCGTCGGCGCGATGGTGTCGAGGCCGACCGGCGTCTCGACCGACTGTGACTCGCTTTCCGGCGTCGAGACGATGTAGGGGACGTCGATGAGTTCCCGGTAGAGCTTGGGGTAGTGGGCGAGATGGCCGTGTTCGAGAAACTCCTCGCCGTGGTCGCCGGCGACGACGACAGCCGTGTCGTCGCGATGGCCCTCGGTTTCGAGCGTGTCGAGCAGCCGCCCGATGCTGGCGTCGACTTGCCGGACCGTGGCGTCGTATAGCGTCTGAAGCGTCTCCAGCGTCCGGTCGTCGACCTCCCAGCCCAGCCCGGTTTTGAGGTGGGAACTCAGCATTCGAAGGACGCCGAAGTGGTTGTCCGACACCTCGCGGATGTGCCGCGGGGCCGGGACGTACGGCGTGTGCGTGTCCATGTAGTGGACCCACAGGAAGAACGGGCCGTCGGTCGTCTCCAGGAACTCGGTGGCGTGGTCTTCGAGGTCACCCATCCGTGACACGTCGGCGAAGGGGCGTTCGTCGGACCCGCCGCTGAGAACGGTTGCGGCGCGCCGGAACGGCGAGGTTCCCAGCTGGACCCACGCCTGAACGGTCGGATGGGCCGCCAGGTACTTGCTGTAGCCGCCGCTGTCGACGAAGGGCTCGAACGCGTCGAACCCGCGGTCGTACCCCCAGTGGTCCGTGAGGAAGCCGTTCGCGGCGTTGAACCCCGCCGTTTCGAGGCCGGCGTCCGATACCTGCTCGGCCAGCGTCGGCGTCGACGCCACGCCGATGTCGTCGCTCTCGGCGAACACCGGCCGCGACCCGTGAATGCTGGGGAAGGAAAACGGCGTCCAGTTGCCCTGGGCGGCGGCGTTCTCGAAAACGACGCCCGACTCGGCGAGCGAGTCCATCACCGGCGAGACGCTGTCAGCGCCACCCAGTGCGTCCGCCCGCAGCGAATCAACCGTGACCAGCACCACGTTGTTCGTTGCTGGGGCTGTCATTGTCGACCCACACTCCCCCTGAAACGTAATAGTACCGACGTATCGCGTCCGCAAGCCGGGGTTCGTACCCAGCACGTGCCACCGAGTTCTCTCATACCCCTCATACTGGACACTGGATACTGAACGTTCCGGATAAATTCAGGCAGGTATAATAGAACCATACTCTTATAGGGTAGAACTAAAGCCGCTCCGCGACCATGGACCGTGCAGAACGTATTCGATGTCCGGCCCGATCCAGTTTCGGTCCTACGACGACCGGGACGCCGACGCTGTCTGGCGTCTCCACGAGTGGGCGATGCGAGCGACCGGAAACGACCCCAGTGATATCCCCGGAACGTCGGACCTGAAGAATATCGGGACACGATATTTCGACACTGGCGGCGCGTTTCTCGTCGGCGTCGTTCCGGCTGTCGACGACCAACTCCCGGAGACGTGCGACGGTGGCCTCGCAGCGATGGGTGGCTTCCTCCCGAACGAGGTCGGCCACGCGGACGAGCGGACCGTCCCCGGCGCGGCCGAACTCCATCGGATGCGGGTCGCCCCGTCACACCAACGGCGTGGCTACGGTCGCAGCCTCCTCCACAAGCTTGAACAGTCCGTTACCGAGCAGGGGTACGATGTTCTGCTCGCCACGACATCGCACAGCCAGCCCGCCGCGGTCGCGTTCTACCGCGACGAGGGCTACCGAGAGGTCGGCCGGTCGACACAGGGAGAGTACGAACTCGTCCACTTCGAAAAACGGTTCTGACTGTTTCGGGCGAACACGGCGAAGAGGCGTTCAGTCGCCGCTGTAGGCGTCGTCGGTGTCCTCGCCGAAGGAGGTGTTGAGTCCGCCCGGACTCTCCCGGTCTTGCTCGCGCATGCTCTGTCGCGTGAACTGGGGTTTGGCGCGGACGGCCTTCTTCGAGCGGAACGACCACCACAGCGCCAGGGACAGGCCGACGGTCCCGACGATGCCGACGCCGGTGGCCGGAAGCGACGCCTGCGTGTAGAGAAACGCCGTCGAGAACAGCGTGCTCGCGAGCAACATCCCGAGAATGAGTCGCTTTGTCATCGTCGCAAGCAGGCCGTCGGAGTCCTCGATGTCGGCCTGCACGCGGAAGTCCTCCCGCTCGACCCTGTCGAGGGCGGACTCCAGTTTCGGCGGAATTCGGACGGCCGACCGAGCGGCGTCTGACACCTCGGTCGCTCTGTCCTCGACGAAGTTGCGGACGCCCTCGGCGATGTACCCCTCTTCGCGGAGGTAGTCTGTGGCGACACCGATGAAGTCGAAGTCCTCGTCAAGCGTGACACAGACGCCTTCGACGACCGTGGCGACACGCAATACGAGCGCCAGGTTCGCCGGCAGCCGGAGCGGGAACTCGTAGATGGTGTCCTCGACCTGCTGGATGATCTGCTGGACGCGGTACTGCTCGATGTCCTCGCCGCGGGCGTCGGCGATGGCCAGTTCCATCACGTCGCCCATCACCTGCCGGTCGGCCTCCGGCGAGAGCGTCCCCATCTCGATGAGGGCATCGAGGATGGCGTCGATGTCCTGGTCGGCGACGGCGGCGTAGAAGTCGATGATCTTGTCCTGCACGAACGGGTCGACCCGGCCGGACATCCCGAAGTCGTAGAAGACGAGTGTCCCGTCGTCCTGTACGGCGAGGTTCCCGGGATGTGGGTCGGCGTGGAACACGCCGTCGTCGATGATCATCTGGAGGTACGCCCGCTGGAGCGTTTCGGCCAGTTCCGTCCGGTTGATACCGCCCGCGTCGAGGCTATCGATGTCGTTGATCTTCGTGCCGGGGACGTACTCCATCGTCAGGACGCGCCGCGTGGAGTGGGACTCCTTGACCTTGGGAATGCAGATGCGGTCGTTGTCCCTGAAGTTCTCCCGGATTTCGGTGAGCATACGGCCCTCTCGCTGGTAGTCCATCTCCTCGCGGATGGTCTTCGAGAACTCGTCGGCCAGCGTCTCCAGCGAGAACGACCGCGAGTCGTCGATGAAATACATCAGCAGCGGGAGCGACCACCGGACGACCCGCAGGTCGGCCTCGACGAGCGTCTCGATACCGGGCCGGCGAATCTTGACGGCGACCTTCTCGCCGTCGACCTCCGCCAGATACACCTGACCGAGCGACGCGCCGCTTATCGCGTCTGTCTCGAATTCGTCGAACCGGTCGTCGACAGAGCCCAGTTCGTCCTCGATGACGACCTGTGCCTCGTCCCAGTCCGCCGGTGGCACGCGGTCCTGCAACTTGGAGAACTCCTCGATGTACTCCGGTGGCAGGACGTCGGGCCGCGTCGAGAGGATCTGTCCGAGTTTGATGAACGTCGGGCCAAGCGTCAGCAACGAATCGAGCAGCTGCTGTGCACGTTTGCGACGCTGTTCGGACGTGACGCGGCGCGATGAGCCGACCACGAAGAACCGCTTCCGGTCTCGTGCGTACGCGACCAACAGGGGCAGGAAGTGGCGAGCGACGACGAGGAACCGCCAGTACGCGCGAATGTTCACCGGCTTGCCACCTCTGAGTCAGTCCCCGTCGATCGGGATTGTCGTGCTCGGTGCGGCTGTCGCCTTCGGCAGGCGGAGTTCGAGGACGCCGTTTTCGACGGTCCCCTCCCCGCCCTGCCCGGTCGTATCCGGCGGGAGCGGGAGCTCGGCGTCGAGGAACACGGAGCGGTCCTCGCGAACGAACGTGAACTCCCCGGGCACGTCCTTGGTCCGTTGCCCGTCGATACGGAGGCGGCCCCCCTCAACGGTCACGTCGATTGTCTCCGCGGTCACGCCCGGCAGATCGAGCACGAGCAGGTATTCGTCCTCGGATTCGAGCACGTCCGCGAACACGGCGTCGGGGAGGTCCCGAAGCGCTTCACGCAGGGCTGGCATACGCCTGTCTAAGTGGTACGCAGTGGTAAACCCGACGGTCTCTGCTACTCTACAGGGGTACGGAGAGGAGGACGGCAGCACCGATGAGGACAGCCGCTAGTCCGAACACAGTTTCGGCGATAGCGCCGCGAACAATCCGTCGGGCCGTGCCACGCTCGCTGGTGTCGGAGATGACGAACACCGGTGTCCCGTCGCCGTCCCCGACGATAGCGTCGACCAGATTGCTTCCCCACTCCGTTGCGGGGCCGCGCATCGCCTGGCCGTAGACGTACACGTCCTCGCCAACGTCCAGCCGGCGCTCGGTAAAGCGCTGCTTGTTCCCCAGGCTGATCTCCGTCACGAGCAGGTTCACGGATCCGTCCTGTGCCTCGACGCCCTCCGTCCGCTCGACGTAGTCAGCCAGGCGCTCGGGGAGTTCAGTTCCGGGGGATACCGTCACCGACTGTGATTCGAACCGCACGTCTGCGCCGTCTGGGTTCACGCGGACGCGAGCGCCCCCGTCGTCGACAACGAAGTCGACGCCGGCCTGCCCCTCGTCCAGCGTTTCCCAACTGGAGTGTTTCCCCGACGACCGATACTCCTCGACCTCGTAGGTGTAGGCCAGACACTCGCTGCCGGTGAAGGGAGCCGTGACGGTTCCGGCGTCCTCGTCGGCAACAGCTGTGCCGGTGATTTCGACGGGACCGGAGTGCCCGTCGAGCGAGCGCACCGGGACTGGATCGTTACGGAGGATGTGAAACACCGTTCGGAGTTCCCGGCCACCGCGGAGGAGGACGAAGCCGCCGATGACCAGGAACACGATGGCGACCAGTTGCGGGAGGACCATACGGCCACTCCGATCCGGACCGAACAAAAGCGTTCCCAGTCCATGTGGACAAGTGACGGCCGGGCTGTGGCCACTCGGGGCGTTTTTGCCACAGTACCCACTAGCAAGGGTATGGCTGGCTCCCCGCCATCGGAGGCCGAGTCGCTCGCGCTTGAGACTGCCCGCAGACAGCTCGGTAGCTTCGCCGTCCCCGTCGACCGGACAGACAGGATTCCGCTGTCCGTCGCTGTCGGACGAGTGCTGGCAGCAGATGCGACGGCGAACAACCCCGTTGAGGCGGCAGGCATCTCAGTCGACGACACCGTCTTCGATCAGGGGCATCAGGTACGGCCCGGCGACGTGGGACTGTTGCGGGCAAGCGGCGTCTCCGAACTGCTCGTCCGCCAGCGACCGCAGGTCGGAATCGTACCGACTGGCGACGAACTCCGAGCGGCTGCCAGCGCGGCCCGCGAGGTCGAGACAGCGGGGTTCACGCTGGCGCAGTACGCCGACCGGTGGGGCGGGAAGGTTACCTACCGGGACCCCGTCGCCGACGACGCACCGGCGCTCCGGATGGCCGTCCAGCGCGACCTCACCCGTGATGCGCTCGTCATCACCGGGACCGAGCCGGGGGACACGCTTCGAGAGGTCGTTGCGGACCTCGGGGAGGTGTTCACCGACTCCGTCGATATCGACCCGGGCCAGCGGACGGGAGTCGCCGTCGTCGAGGACCGCCCAGTCCTGCTGTTGCCGGAGTCGCCGAGTGCAGCCCGCGTCGGCGCGGTGCAACTCCTTCGTCCGCTCCTGAAGGCGTTTGCCGATGCACCGCTGTCGGATCACCCCCACCAGTCAGCTTCACTGGGCGACGGGGTAGACAGCCCTGCATCCGTCCGTTCGTTCGTGCCGGTCACCGTGACCGACGGGACAGCGACACCACTGCCGGGGACTGACCTCGCTACGGCGACCCGGGCCGACGGCTGGATATCTGTGCCTGCAGACGAGACTGGTCTCGATGCTGGAGCGTCCGTCACGGTGGAAAACTGGGACTACCTGCCCTGAGACGACGCCAAATCGAGCAGCGAGGCGACGCGCCTGTCGCCGCGCACGCACCGACCCATCTCTGCCGGCGACCGCCGACCGACGTGGACGCCGTCCAGGCCCGCGTTCCACGCGGCACCGATGTCTGACGGATTGTCCCCAGCCAGCACGCCGCGGTGGCCGTTGTATCGGACACCCATCTCCCGCATCGCCAACTCTACGGGCTTCGGGTCGGGCTTCCAGCCGATGTCGTCGTCACAGCAGACGACCGTCTCGAACCAGTCGGCGATGTCCAGATGGTCGAGGACTGGCTCGGTGAGATACTGCTGGCAGTGCGTGACCAGTCCGACCGGTGTATCGAGGGTGGCGAGAAACGCCTCGGCGTCGTCGTAGAGATACGTCGCCTCGGCCCGGGCGACGGGGTCTTCCTCCTCGTGGAACAGCCGCCAGAACTCCTGCTGGTCGATGTCGCGTTCTCGAAGGGTCCGCGACCGTGCCCCACCGAACCCGTACCAGAGTCCGTCCCGCTCCCGGTCGGTGAACTCGACGCCGAGGCGGTCGCCGACGGCACCCATCACCTTCCGGGGGTAGGCTGGCTCGATATCGACGAGCGTTCCGTCGAGGTCGAACAGCCAGAAGTCGTAGTCGGTGGTCATTAGGGGTAGGTTTGTTGGGGACTTTCGAATATAGTCTTTCGGGCCCTACGACTAGTTTTACTGCGTATAACGCCGCTATAGACACTGACTACGAAGCGACAGGTCGTTTCACGCCACACGAACTGAACTGCCGAGGTACTTGGTGAGCACCTCGCTGACCGAGTCCGCGTTGAACAGGGCCAGGTCGTCGCCGATTTCGGCTTTCAGCGCGTCGAAATACCCCTCGTCGGTCCGGAGTTCGCTGAACGACGCCGAGACGACCGGACGGCCGAGTTCGTCCGCGACGAGCCGACGGAAGTGCGGTTCGTCAGCGAGTTCGCCACGCCAGAGCGTGTCCCGGAAGAACAGCCACCCGCTGGTCCCCGGCTCGTCAGCCGCCCGGTACAGCGTCGTCTCGAACCGGTCGGGGTCGGTCCACAGTCCGTCCGCGTCCGGTACCAGCCCGACCTCGATACGGAAGACGTACCGTGCGGTCGCGCTGTCGGGGTCGGTCGGCCGGAGCGGCGTGAGTCCGTCGGTCGTGTCCACGGTCACACTGTCAGTCGTGGATGCCGTTGAGCCGCTCGGCGAGGTCGATGTCGTTCTCGGTGATGCCGCCGGCGTCGTGGGTCGTGAGTCGGACTTCGACTTCGCCCCAGCGGATGGTCATCTCTGGGTGATGCCACGCGTCCTCTGCGAGGCCGGCTGCGGCGCTCAGAAAGCCCGACGCGTCCAGGTAGCCGTCGAACTCGAAGACGCGAACGATTTCGTCGTCCTCACGGGTCCATTCCTCGGGTAGCTGGTCACTAATCTCTCCGTCAGAGAGCAGGTCTGCCATATCTGCTACGTCGGGCGGCCCGGGCAAAAAGGTGGGCGTGGTCAGTCGTCGGAGAGCCGGTCGAGCATCGCGTTCGGGATCTCGTCGCGCATGCCGTCGGGGATGTCCTCGACCGACATGCCCTGGGTGAACTCGGGCGGAGTGGCCTGGTCGGGGCCGCCGAAGTCCGGGTCGAACAGCTGGAGCGCCGTATGAATCGTCGACCAGTCGTCCTCTTCCGCGGCGTCGCGCAGGCTCTTGGTCGGCGCGGCGAGGATCTGCGAGACGATGGCGTCGGCCATCGCCTCGATGACTTCCGCCTGGTCGTCGTCGAAATCAGCCGCCGAGAGCGCGCTGTTTATCTCTGCCGCCTTGACCTGTTCGGCGCTCTCGTACATCGTCGAGATGACCCTGTCTGCGCGTTTGCGTTTGTACTGCGTGAGCAGCCGGTCGAACTCCTCGTCGACGATGCGCTCGACCGCTTCAGCGGCTCGCTGTCGCTTGTTCCGCGTTTCGGCGGTCACCGACTCCAGCGCGTCGAGGTCGTACACCGTCACCGACGGGAGTCGATCCGCGCCGGCCGGAACGTCACGCGGCTGTGCGATGTCGACGATAGACACCTCGCCGGCGTCGCTGAACGTCCCGATTTCGAACACCTGGTCGCCGCTCCCCGTCGCCGAAATGACGGCACTGGCCTCGGAGACGGCCGCTTCGATGCCGTCGAGCGCAACCGCACTGGCGTCGATATCGACCGATTCGGCGACGTGCTCGGCGTGTGGCACTGTCCGGTTAGCTACGAGCAACTGGTCTACTTCCTCGCTGAGCGCCTTCGCGGCGAGCTGGCCCATCTCGCCAGCCCCGACGACGAGCGCTGTCCCGTCCGCCAGCGAACTCTCCTGTTTGAGAAGACGAACCGCGGCGGAGGCAATCGAGACGACACCTTCGTTGATTTTCGTCTCCGTTCGGGCGCGCTCGCCGACGTGAATCGCTTTCGTGACGCCGTCTTCCAGCATCGGTCCGATACCGCCGACGCCGCGGGCGGTCTCGTAGGCGGTTCGCAGCTGGCCGAGGATCTGATCCTCGCCCAGCACGATCGATTCGAGCCCGGCAGCCACCCGGAGCAAGTGACGGAGACTCTCCTCGTGACCCATCTCGACGACGACATCGTCGGGCACGGCGCGGGTGAACAGTTCGAGCGCGTCGAGCCCGTCCTCGTAATCTGAGACGACGACGTACCCCTCAGTACGGTTGCACGTCTGCAGCGCAATCGCCTCTTCGACCGCGGGGTTCGCGAGCAGGGATTCGACGGCGTGGCGCTCGCTGTCCGCCGCAGCGGTCTCTAATTGGTCGACGCTCGCGCGCTCATGGGATATACAGACCCCAACGATTGCACCAGTGTCCCCTCTCACGTTTGATCACCAGGTAACTCTCCGATCACGTCTCTAGCTACTTGCTCCCCATTGGACCTGCCACTATCTAAAGCCTTCCAAACTTCCCGTGACCTGACAACGATCCTAACGGCGTCACGCCGTTCGGCCGGCGGGACGCCCCGGTCGCGGAACTCCTCACGGAGGTCGCCGACGAGATCCGCCATCAGTCCAGCGTTATCGAACTCGTCTTCGAGATGCTCCCGGAGGTGTTTGGACAGCGCCGGCGCGCGCCCGCCGGTCGCAATCGCCAGCGTCACGGGGCCGTCCCGGACCGTCGCCGGAACGACGACGTTACCAAACGACTGGTCGCCGTGGTCGTCGGCGCGGTTGACGAGCGCGCCGTGATCCTCGGCGGCCGCGGTGAAGGCGTCGTTCAGGTCCGGATCGTCCGTCGCGGCGACGACTAGCGCCGGGTCAGTCCGCCCGACCCAGTCTGTGGCGTCCCCGGGACTCGGTGCTGCTCGGACCCTCTCTGCGTCCGCGAACGACCGGTCGGCGAACTCGGGACTGAGGACGACGACCGTGGCCTCCGCCGCGAACGTTCGGGCCTTACGCGCACCGACCGGACCGCCGCCGACGACGAGGACCGTCTCGCCCTCGAAGTCGTGCATGAGTGGGATCACCGGTGACACCTGCCCGTTGGGGGACGCTGCATCGGTTCGGTCACGCCGTCTCTGCGTTCTGCCGCGCCCGTTCGTCCAGCCTGATCCCTGTCTTCTTCAGGATGCGCGTCGAGAACAGCGTGTCCCAGTCCTCTTCGGCTACGTCCCAGTGGTCTGCCATCCGGTCGCGGACCTGCTGGATGCGCTCTTGGCTCTCCGCTTCGCTTCGCCCGTGTGTCATCGCGAAGAAGTTGTACGGCCAGACGCCGTCGTGGCGGGGCCGCTCGTAGCAGTGGGTAACGAAGTCGAACTCGGCGATGGCCGGGCCGACCTCGTCGATGACCTCGTCGGGCACGTCCCAGACGGTCATCCCGTTCTCGCTGTAGCCAAGCGCGTAGTGGTTCGGGATGACGCCGACGCGGCGGACCTTTCCCTCCATGTTGAACCGCTGTATCGTCTCCAGTACCCACTCGACATCAGCGTCGATTTCCTCAGCCACATCGGCGTACGGCGTGGCGGTAATCGGTAGGCCGTCCTGAATCTCTAGCACCAGGTCCAGTTCGTCGGCGGTGAGCGACCGCTGCTCGGTCGGTGTCACGTCCGGCCCCAGGTCCGAGCAGTCGATGTCCTGGGTCTGTGGCCCCTCGACGGGGAACTTCGCGCCGACGTGGAACTCCTGCTGTTTCGGGAGGTTGTACGTCTCCTCGCCGGTTTCGGCCTCGATCTCGGCTAGGACTTCCTCGACCCGCCCTTCTTCGGCCACCGAAACCACGAACCACATGTTCAGATGCGGATGCTCGCGCTCGTAGTTGTGCGCGACCTCCGGGTGGGCGTTTATCAGCTCGGCGTGTTCGTCGTAGCTATCCTCGGGGGCGTGGGTCGCGACAAGTGTTGCTGTTCCGCCGATAGCTTCGGCGTTGATGAGTGCCCCGAACCGCGTGAGCACGCCCGCGTCGTCGAGGTCCTGTACGCGTGCTAACAGCTCGTCCGCGTCGATGTCGACGCCGTGGTCGGCCAGAGCCGCCGCGGCCGGTTCGAACGGCCGTTCGACGACCGGGAAGCCGCCCTGGAAGGCGTTCAACACAGCCCGGTCTACTGTCCCGAGGTCTTCGCTCATGCCCGAATCTGGGGGGCCTGCGGATAAAAACAGTCCGGGACAACCGGTACCAGTGTCCGGGTCGCCGGAGCGTTTTACCCCTTTGCGCCCCTAACCCGCGCGTGGCTATCACGACAGCCGAACTGGCGGTCCGGCTGCTGGTCTACCTGTTCGTCCTGATAGGGGTCCCGCTGTGGTTCGTACTGATGTTTCGGCTCATGGACTACGCCGCACACGACACACTGGTCGAGCAGTTCAGCGGCCGACGCAACGGCCGCGACACGGGCCAGCTCAACGCCTACTTCGAACAGGCCGCCGTCGAGGCACGGACCTGTCGTATCTGTGGCGCAGCGAACGGCCCCGACTACACCTACTGTCACAACTGTCAGGAGCGGCTGGCGACCGGCGACTGATACTGTTGGACGTATCTTCGTACAGCTATCCGCCACCCCCGGGTGGCGAAATTCTTGAAGGGCTTCCGTCCGACAGGATGACGCGGTTACTCGCCTTCGACGCCGGTGACCGCGTAGCCGGCGTCCTCGATAGCTTCGAGAATGCCGTCGTGGTCGGCGCTGGCCTCGTAGTAGAACACCAGATCAAAGGAGCCGTTGCGCAGGAGTTGCTGGCACTCCCAGACGAACTCCTCGCCGTCGAGCGTGAGGCCCTGGTGCTGGTTCGACGCGAATTCGGGGTCGTCGCTGCCCGAGTAGACGTACGTGTCCGTCGGATCAAGGCCCGCACCCTCGGCGATGAGTTCGCCGACCTCGATGGTGGCCTGCATCATCTCGATCTCGTCGCTGCCGTCGTACTCCGTGTGGACGACAGCGCCGTTGAGCTGAATCTCGCCCGGCTCAAGCAGCTGTTTGGTCCGCCGGTAGAGCTCCTCGTCGAGTGCGTCGGCCTCGCTCATACCATCCGGTCGGTGTCGCTGTCCCTAAGACGCTTCGGATTCGGAGCGCTGATCGGTCTATCCGAAGATATTCGGTTCGAGAGACGGCGCGGTGACAGCGGTGGGAACCCACGCGCTGCCGGGTAGCGCCGCTCGGTCCGAGCAACGGAACCCGTCGAAAAGCGAGCCGGACTCGCTTACAGTCGCGTGAGGTTCTTCGCTCGCGGGCCTTTGTCTGCCTGTTCGATGTCGAATTCGACTTCTTGCCCTTCTTCTAAGTCCGGGCCGCCGACGTCTTCCATGTGGAAGAACACGTCTTCGTCGGCATCGTCGGTTTCGATGAAACCGTAGCCACCCGTGTCGTTGAAGAAGTCTACAGTGCCTGTCGCCATGGTTACAGCCGCGTGAGGTTTTTCGCGCGCGGGCCTTTATCGGCCTGCTCGATCTCGAATTCCACTTCTTGCCCCTCCTCGAGGTCAGGACCTTCGATGTCCTCCATGTGGAAGAAGACGTCCTCGTCGGAGTCTTCGGTATCGATGAAACCGTAACCGCCTGTGTCGTTGAAGAAGTCTACCGTACCGGTCGCCATTGCAGTTCGAACGTTAAGCCGGGGTGTATTAAAACTATGCGCATATATTTCGACAGATTAGGTGGGAAATAACTGTACCCGGCCCCTTCCACAAAGCCCTTATTGAGTGGTTGAAATGTATTCAATGATGCTATCGAGGGGGAAGCGATTGGGCTATGCGGCCTACGAGCGACTGCTCCAGTGGGAACTGTCGGGAACGCCCGACCACGTCGCCGTCATTCAGGACGGCAACCGGCGCTACGCCGAGAAACAGGGGGCCGAGACGCAGGAGGGACATACGGAAGGGGCCGAAACGACGGAGGCCCTCCTGAACTGGTGTGACGAACTCGACATCCGCGAGGTGACGCTGTACGCGTTCTCGACGGAGAACTTCGACCGCGACCCCGAGGAACGCGAGCACATCTTCGATCTGGTCGAGCAGAAGCTCCGGACGTTCGCCGACGCCGACCGGGTCCACGAGGCCGGCGTCTGCATCCGTGCTATCGGAGAGCGAGAAATGCTCCCCGAGCGGGTCCTGGATGCCATCGACTACGCCGAGGGGCGCACGGCGCAGTACGACCAGCTCAACCTCAACGTCGCGCTGGCCTACGGCGGCCGGGCGGAACTGCTCGGCGCGGCCCGCGACGTCGCCACTGCTGTCGAGGACGGGGCCCTCGACCCGACGGACGTCTCCGCAGAAACCATCGAGGAACGGCTCTACGAGGGGCCGACCCGCGATGTCGACCTTATCGTCCGGACCGGCGGCGACGAGCGCACCTCGAACTTCCTGCCGTGGCACGCCAACGGCAACGAGGCCGCCACGTTCTTCTGTACCCCCTACTGGCCGGAGTTCCGAAAAGTCGACTTCCTGCGAGCGATCCGGACGTACCAGAACCGCGAGCAGTCCTGGCGCACCACGCGCGCGGAGCGGTCGCTCGCACTGGTCCGTGCCATCGAGCAATCGGAACTCCCGACGGCCAAACGGATGCTCGGCCGGTTCCGCGACGCGCTCCCGAGCGCCGAGCGCGAACAACTCGAGGAAGAGTACGACATCGCGGACTGATTACCGTCCAAAGCGGCGCTGCCGCTCCTGATAATCCCGCAACGCCCGCAGGTAATCCCGCAACCGGAAGTTCTGCCAGTTCACGTCAGTGAAGTACAGCTCCGAGTACACGGACTGCCAGATCATGAAATCGGAGAGCCGCTCGGCCCCGGTCTTGATGACCAGATCCGGGTCGGTCGGGAAGACGAGATGCTCCTCGACCGCGGCCTCGTCGATATCGTCCGGGTCGAGGGTGCCCTCGTCGACGTCTTCTGCGAGTTTCTGGACGGCCGTCGCGAACTCCGATTGCCCGCCGAGACCGATAGAGATCTGGATCGGAGCGTCGGCCGTCGTCTCGTCGTCCGGTACTCTGACCGCTATCTCCCGCGGCGCAGTGACGCTTTCGAGTTCACGCTGTAGCGTCGGAATCGCCTCCTCGTCGAGGACGCTCACGTAGACGACGACGGTGTCGGTACCGTACTGGACCGTCCAGTCGAAGAAGCGCTCTAACGTCCTGTACGCGCCGTCGCCGAGCAGATCCCGCTCCGTGATTACCAGTGCGACCGTCTCGGGCAGGTCGGCGTCGCTGCGCCGAACGCGCGCTGCGAGATACCGGTCGTATAGTCCCACGCCCGCCGGTATGCTGACAGCCCCAGTAAATCCCACGGTCCCATCCTCCGCAGTTCGGAAAGGGTAAGTGCCTCTCGGGGATACCGGTGGGACGTGACTGGCACAGTCCGTCGGGCAGGCGCGTTCGCCGCCGTGGGGACCCTCGCGGTCGTCGTCCCGGCCGCAACGGGCTTTGGCTCGCTCGAACTCGCGACTGTCGCCGCTATCGCACCCTTCGCCCTCGTCGCCGCGCTCGCAGTGACGGTTATCGGACAGGACTCGCCGCTGTTCGAACTGTTCGCGCGCCCCGGTGACTACGAGGACGGGAAGCTGTACGGGCTGGCGGCCTTCTCGCTTGCCGCCGCCGGGCTCGCGCTGCTCGCGGTCCGGTTCAGCCTCCCGGTGCCCGTGTTCGTCGGCGTCGTCGTCGTCGTCGCCTACGGCAACCTCGGCCAGCGCCTCGCCTACACCGTCCGCGCTGACGAGGTCGTCGCGACCGCGGGCTTCGTCCTCGTCGGCTTCGTCGCCGGCGTCGTGGGGCAGGTCGTCGGCACGCAGATCCAGGCCGCCGTCGGCGAGGGCGCGGCCGCTGTGGATCTCCCGCTCGTGCTGTTTCTCGCCGCCAGCGGTGCCTTTGTCGCCGCACTGCTTCGCTCGGTGCTGTTCGAGCGGGACGACCCGCTGGTGATGCTCACCGTTGGACTGCTGCTGTGGCTGTTTTTCGAACTCGACCCGTCGGTGACGACACAGCGTGTCGTGATCGCGCTGGCCGTGACAGTACTGCTTGGCTATCTCTCCTACGCGCTCGACACCGCGTCGCTCCCGGGAATGCTCACCGGCGTCCTCCTCTCCTTTTTGACCATCGTGCTCGGCGGCTTCGGCTGGTTCGCCATGCTGATAACCTTCTTCGGGCTCGGTGGTCTCTCGACGAAGTACCGCTACGAGGAGAAACTGGACCGCGGCATCGCCGAGGAAAACGAGGGCGCACGCGGGAGCGGGAACGTGCTCGCGAACTCTATCGTCGCGCTGTTCGCCGTCGTCGCTGCGGCGGCGAGCCCGAGCCACATCGCCGTCGACCCGCTTTTGTTCTTCTATGCTTTCGCCGGAGCAGTCGCCGCGGCGATGACCGACACGTTCTCCAGTGAGTTCGGCGGGCTCTACGACAATCCGCGGCTCATCACGACGCTCAGGCCCGTCGAACCGGGCACCGACGGCGGCGTCACCTGGCAGGGCGTGGCCGCCGGGGCCGTCGGCGCGGGCATCATCGCCGGCATCGCTGCACTCACCCAGGACATCGGCACGGTCGGCGGCGGCGTCATCCTCGTGTGTGGGCTGGTCGGCATGACCGTCGACAGCCTGCTGGGCGCGACCGTCGAGGGCTCGGTCGTCGGCAACCAGGGCGTCAACATGCTCGCGACCCTGGCGGCCGCGCTGACCGGAGCCGGCGTCGTGCTGGCCGTCGGGCTCCTATGATCCGCGAGGCTCGCCCCGAAGACGAGGTTCGTCTCCGAGCTATCCAGACGGATGCGCTGGACGAACCGTGGCCGGAACTCCTCGGCGTCGGAATCGACGGCCCGCCGCTCGTGCTGGTACTCGACATCGGGGAGCCGCTCGGCTACGCGCTTGTGGTTCCGGACCACCCGGTCGCGTACCTTGCGGAGTTCGCCATCGCACCCGGAAAACAGGGGCAGGGACTCGGCACGACACTGATGGACGGGCTGCTCGACCGGCTCCGGGCCGGCGGGTTCGAGACGGTCAGGCTCACGGCCCGGGCGGACGACGAACGGGCGCGCTCCTTCTACGATAGGTTCGGGTTCTCGGTGGCCGACGAACTACCCGATCACTACGACGACGGCGACGGCGTGTTGCTCGCTCGGGACCTTTAGCCCTCGATGCGGACCTGCACGGCCGTCGGCTGTTTGACGTACTCGCCGTGGCCGGCGGCGACGACGACACCGACGCCGCGCTGGGCGGCGACGTCGAGGAGCTTCTGCGTGCAGTCGGCATCGATGACGACAGTTCGGGGGACCTCCTCGGCCGATTCAAGCAGCGAGACGACATTCTCGGCGTCGCCCTCCGCGAGCAGTGCTGCATCCTCGTCTACCAGTCTGGCCGTCCCGCTGTGTTGCTCGATGACGGCTTCGATGTGGTCCGAGAGCGATGGGATGGTCGGTTCGTCGCCGCCCTCAGTCGCGCCCTCGTCTATCGCGGTCTCCGCGACGGCCGCGTCCGAAGTGTCGTCCACAGCCGTCGCTCCATCGGTCGTCTCGGTCCGGGACGGCTCTGCTCGCCCACCGGGAGCGGACTGGCCGTCGGCGGTGTCCTCCGATACCGCGGCCGCCACAGCGCCGCCGTCGGCGGTCGTCGACTCCTCGGGATGGGCCATCTCCTCGCGGATGTTGTCGAGGCTCTTCGCGTTCGCAACCGTTTCGTAGGGAACCTTATCGCGTAGCGCCGACATCACCTCGCTCCGGGAGAGGTCCTCGACGGACTTGCCGCCGGGAGTGACGGCGACGTAGTCCACGTCGCCGACCTGGGTGAGCTCCTTCAGGATGAGGTCGCCGCCGCGGTCACCGTCGAGGAACGAGGTCACCGTCCGCCCGGCCGTCAGGTCCGCAATGGCGTCGGGAACGTCAGTGCCCTCGACCGCGACGGCGTTCTTGATCCCGTATTTGAGTAGCTGCAACACGTCCGAGCGGCCTTCGACGACGACAATCGCGTCCGAATCGGCCACCCGCGGGCCGGCCGGCAGCCCCTCGTAGTCGGTCACGTCGGCGACCCGGACCTGCTGTCTGACCGTCTCGACGATGTCTTCGGTCCGGATCGACTTCTCCTCGAAGTCGTTCAGGAGTTCCGTCGCGCGCTCGACGACTTCGCGGCGCTTGGCGCTCCGGACGTCCTCGATCTCGGAGACTTCGATCTCGGCGCGACAGGGTCCCACCTGTTCGATGGTCTCCAGTGCCGCGGCGAGAATCGCCGTTTCGACTCTGTCGAGACCGCTCGCGACCGTGATCTCGCCGAACGATTGCCCGCTTTCGGAGCGTATTTCCACGTCGATGCGACCGACCTTCTTCGAGTCCTGCAGATCTCGCAGGTCCAGTTCGTCGCCGAGTAGCCCTTCCGTCTGGCCGAACACCGCGCCGACGACGTCGCTACGTTCGACAACTCCCGCCGCCGTGATGTCGGCATGTATCAGATATTTCGCCGTGTCTTGCATGATTGTCCTGTTTTCCAGCCCGTCGAACGCTGTTTCGACGGACTGCTGTCACTATACTGATGTTGGGAAGTACAGCGGAATAACCTTGCGCACGCGAGTCGGCAGACGAACAAACCCTACTGTAGTTGAACTGTATGCAACACAGCTGCTGTGAAGTGCTGTCAGCCGGCGGGGCGGCCACTCACTCCAGTAGCGGGTGCATGCCGTCGATACCCGCCTCGATAGCATCGAGTGGGTCGTCGGGGTTGTCGTGTTCGAAAACGAGCCATTCAGTCCCGGCCTCGCGGGCCGCGTCGACCACGGCCTGAAGCGGGACGACGCCGTCACCGAGAGCGGTCGGCTCCCCGTCGGCTGTCATGTCTTTGAGGTGGACGACGGGCACGCGCCCGTCGAGTCGCTGGAGCAGCGCAACGGGGTCCTGGCCCGCCGCGTGCGCCCACCCGGCGTCGAACTCGAAGCCTATCGAGGTCTGGTCGACAAGCGCGTCGAAGGCGGTGCCGCCGCCGAGCGGGACGAACTCGTGGTCGTGGTTGTGATACAACAGCGGTCGGTCCACGTCTTCGGCGAGCATCCCAAGCAGCGTCGCCGTCGACTCGAACGCGCTCTCGGTCGCGAAGTGATCGTCGTCGAGATACGGGAGAACGACGAACGGGGCGTCGAGTATTCTGACCTGATTGCCAACGGTGCGGGGATCGGACTGCAGGTCTTCCAGTTGGACGTGGACGCCGGCGATGCCGAGCCCCGTCTCGTCGAGCGTGTGCCGGGACGCCCCCGGGTCGCCGATGCCGGCGAACTCC
Organism: Haloarcula sp. HT12; assembly: GCF_055271655.1. NCBI lineage: Archaea > Methanobacteriati > Methanobacteriota > Halobacteria > Halobacteriales > Haloarculaceae > Haloarcula > Haloarcula sp. HT12. The sequence goes on along the minus strand of NZ_JBUXKW010000005.1, from coordinate 215,308 downwards.
ACGCCGTCGTAGCCAGCGGCCGCGACACGGTCGAGGACTTCGGAAAGCGGCTGTTGAAGGTCCCGGAGCGTCCAGAGCTGAATCGCCGTTTGCATACTCCCGCTCCGAACGCTGCGATAAAATAAGTGGACGTACTACCGGGGGGCATGGGATTCACTGAGACGGAGATCGACCCCGCGCGGTTCCTCGAAGACGTAGAGATGCGTATCGGCGAGATCGTCGACGTCGAACCGTTCCCCGAAGCCCGCAAGGACGTGTACAAACTGGACGTGGATTTCGGCGACGAGACGCGCCAGTCCGCCGCGGGACTGACAGACGTGTACGACCCCGAGGACCTGCTCGGGTCGCAGGTCGTCGCCGTCGTCAACCTCGGCACGGTCTCTATCGCCGGCTTCGAGAGCGAATGTCTGGTCACCGGCGTCGACAGCGAGGAGGGCGTCGTCCACTTGACGCCCGAGCGCGACGTCGAACCCGGGACACGAGTGTATTGAAGACGATTCTGTGACGCGGACGTATTGAAGACGATTGTTCTTCAACGAGACACAGTGAAGGTTCGTTACCCATTAGTACCCGCAGCGGCTAGCCTGTCGTAATATGAGTACGGGCAGGGCCGTCGGATGGGCAGTCGTCGCGCTCGTGTTGATGGCACTGGCGGTGCCGTGGTTCCTCTGGGACAGCAGCGCAATCGCTGCGGGGCTTCCGGTGTGGTTGTGGTGGCACATCGGGTGGATGGCGCTCGCGAGCGTCGTCTTCGCCGTCTTCGCGCGCACTGACTGGGGCCTCGGCGTCGAGGAGGTGGGCTGAGATGGCCGACACCGCGCTCCAACTGGGTATCGTCGGCGCGTACATGGTCGTCGCGCTCGCGGTCGGTGTGGTCGCGTATCGGCTGACCGACCGGACCGCCGAGGACTACTACCTCGCGAGTCGGACGCTCGGGACGGTCGTCCTGCTGTTCACGACGTTTGCGACGCTGCTGTCTGCCTTCACGTTCTTCGGCGGCCCGAACCTCGCGTTCAGCGCCGGCCCCGAGTGGATTCTCGTGATGGGGCTGATGGACGGTATCATCTTTGCTGTCCTCTGGTACGTGCTGGGGTACAAGCAGTGGCTGGTCGGCAAGCGCCACGGCTACGTCACGCTGGGCGAGATGCTGGGCGACCGGTTCGGGTCGACGGCGCTACGGGTCGTCGTCGCCGCCGTGAGCCTCTTCTGGCTGTTCCCGTACGTGATGCTCCAGCAGAAAGGGGCCGGCCAGGCCATCGTCGGCCTCACGAACGGCGCAGTTCCGTTCTGGGTCGGGGCCGGCGGTATCACGCTGTTCATGATCGCCTACGTCACGCTCTCGGGGATGCGCGGCGTCGCCTGGACGGACACGCTCCAGGGACTCTTCATGCTCTCGCTCATCTGGGTCGCCGTCGCGTGGGTCCTCTCGGCGGTCGGCGGCGCGGGCGAAGCGACGGCGCTACTGGCGTCCGAAGAGCCCGCTTTCGTCGGCCTCGGCGGCGGCCTCTACACGCCGCAGTACATCATCTCGACCGCGGTCAGCATCGCCTTCGGCGTGACGATGTTCCCGCAGATCAATCAGCGCTTCTTCGCCGCCGGCTCCAAAAAAGTGCTCAAGCGGACGTTCGCGCTCTGGCCGGTGCTGGTCCTCCTCCTGTTCGTCCCGGCGTTCATGCTGGGCGCGTGGGCGGCCGGCCTCGGCATCACGGTTCCGGAGGGCGGCAACGTCATCCCCGCGCTGCTGGGCGAGTACACGCCGACGTGGTTCACCGCGCTGGTCATCGCCGGCGCGATGGCCGCGATGATGTCCTCCAGCGACTCGATGCTGCTGTCGGGGTCGTCGTACCTCACGCGGGACCTCTACCGGCCCCTGACCGGCCGCGGCGACGCCAGCGACCAGCAGACCGACCGCCGCGAGGCGCTCGTCGCCCGCGTCGGCGTCGTCGCCTTCGCCACCCTCTCGTTCGTCGCGAGCCTCTACACGCCGGGAACGCTGGTCCAGATCGGCGACACCGCCTTTAGCGGCTTCGCCCAGCTGACCGTTCCGGTCGCGCTGGCACTGTACTGGCAAGGGACCACGCGCACGGGGATGTACGCCGGCGTGATCGGCAGCCAGGTGTTCTACGGCCTGCACGTCTTCCCTGTCATTGGGACACTAGCGGGGCTGCTCGGCCTCGACGTTGCTCTTCCGGCGACGTACATCGGCTGGACGCCCGGCGTCGTGGGCATCCTCGTCGGTCTCGTTCTGACGGTCGCCGTCTCGCTGGTGACCGCCCCCGGCACGACCGAGAACCGCACGGCCTACGCCGTCTCCGGGGTCGAAAGCGACTGAGACGCGTCGTCTCGCATGCCGCCCTTTCAGCGCGGCAACCACCGGAGGGCCACCGGTGGACATGTAAACCTACAAAAGCATCCAGGCCCATGTACCGATATGGACTCCGACAAAAACGTCGGCGGTCGCGACCGCCTGATCCGAGCGGTGCTTGCAGTCGTCCTGACAATCGTCTCCCTGCGCTGGCTTCGTAGCGGGAAGCGTAAGCGCGGCCTACTGGCCGGTGTCGGCGCGCTCTCCCTGGGATTCAACGCCTCGACGGGCTACTGTGGGTTCAACGACACGCTCGATATCGACACGACGGCCGATGACGACGACGTGTTTGCCCCGAGCGACGCGGACGACGAGCCGACGACCGACGAGTCGGCGGACGTGAGTGTGGACTTTACCTCGTCTGACGACACCGAGGCCTCCACCGTCCACGCCAACGGCAAACTGACCTGCGCCGTCTGTGAGAACCCCATCGTTCCCGGGGAACGCCGCGGACCGAACGACGAGGGCGCTATCGTCCACGAAAGCTGCGAGTAACGCCCTCCGGTGGGGCACACCCGGCGGACCGAGTCTGGTTCTTTTTATAACCGCCGCCCCACCCCTCAGGTATGCAGACCCACATCGTCCCGGTCGGGTTCGACTACGACCGGCTGATCGCGCCGCTCGTGCGCGAGCAACTCGACGTGGACCGCGTCATCCTGCTCGAGGGCGCGGTCGGCAGCGAGGCCAACGTCGAGTACTCGCGCAACCTCGCCGAGAAACTCGAAAAGGACTACCAGAACCTGCTCGGGGCTGAGACCGAGCGGTTCGTCGTCGCCGACGTGTACGATTACGACGAGGCCTTCGAGCAGGCCTTCGAGCTCATCAACGCCGAACTCGACGCGGGCAGCGAGGTGTGGGTCAACGTCTCCGCGATGCCCCGGACCGTCTCCTTTGCCTTTGCGACCGCGGCCCACTCGATCATGGTCGAACGCGAGGGCGACCGGGACCGCATCCACACCTACTACACGGTTCCCGAGAAGTACCTCGAAACCGAACTCGCGGAGGAACTGCGCAGGCAGATCGACATGCTGGAGGACATGCGTACTGGCGAAGAAGTCGACGAGCGCGTCGACGAGCGGCTCGAAACCGCCCGGGACCTGCTGGCGGAGTTCGACGAGCGCGGGACGACCATCGGCGCGAAGGAGATCGACGGCTCCCACATCGTCGAACTCCCGGTCGCCTCCTTCTCGAACGTCAAGCCCTTCGAGGAGGTCATCCTCTTCACCCTGGGCGAACACGGCGAGTTCGAGTCCGTCTCCGAACTGGCCCAGCAGCTGGCCCGGGACATGGGCGAGGAGTACACCGACTCGTTCCGCTCGAAGGTCATCTACAACGTCGACCGGCTCGGCCCCGGCGGGAAGGGGTACATCGAGCAGGAGGAACACGGGAAATCCTACCGGACGACCCTCTCCCGCATCGGACAGCTGTGGGTTCGTGCCCACAGCGCCGAGGACCGCGAGCACCGCGAACCGGACCTGCCGTAGCGCGTGGGACGGTGCCACCGACGGTCGGCGAAAACCGAAGTCGTTAATCCTGCCGTTGGCAGACTACTACACAGATGGTGCGTCGACTCTCCCGAACGCTGGTTCTCGCCCCCGTCGGTGTAGGGGCCCCCACGCCCCACACCACCCCTACCCCTCGACGCACGCACCGCTGATGACCGCGCGACACCCCGACGCGATCCGGGCGCGACGCCCACAGTTTGAATATGAGTGACACACAGGACCCACCGCAGGACGAATCGACCGCAGACGAATCGGAGAACGCCCTCGACGGGGAGTACGACCCCCGCGAGGTAGAGCCGGAGTGGCAGGACCGCTGGGTCGCGGACAAGACCTACGCCTACGACGGGGACGCCGACACCCGCTTTACCATCGACACGCCGCCGCCGACGGTGTCGGGCAACCTCCACATGGGCCACCTCTACCAGTTCACGCTGCAGGACTTCGTCGCCCGCTACCACCGTATGGCCGACGACACGGTGTATTTCCCCTTCGGCTACGACGACAACGGTATCGCCTCGGAGCGCCTCACCGAGCGCGAACTCGGTATCCGCCACCAGGATTTCTCCCGGCGGGAGTTCCAGGAAAAATGTCGTACAGTCTGTACCGAGTACGAGGACGAGTTCACCGAGGACGTCCAGTCGCTCGCGATCTCGATCGACTGGGACAATACCTACAAGACCATCGCGCCGGACGTCCAGCGGGTCTCACAGTTGTCCTTCCTCGACCTCTACGAGCAGGGCCGGGAGTACCGCCAGCGCGCGCCGACCATCTGGTGTCCGGACTGCGAAACCGCGATTTCGCAGGTCGAGCAGGAGGACAAGGACAAGCACACGAAGTTCAACGACATCGCCTTCGACCTCGTCGAGACGGGTGAGGGAGCGGCCGACGAAGGCGCGACGTTCACCATCTCGACGACCCGACCCGAACTGCTGCCGGCGTGTGTCGCCGTCTTCGTCCACCCCGACGACGACGAGAACCAGCACCTCGTCGGCGGCTCCGCGCGGGTACCGATCTTCGAGCAGGAGGTCCCCATCATCGCAGACGAGCGCGTCGACATGGAGACCGGCAGCGGTATCGTCATGTGCTGTACGTTCGGCGACCAGAACGACATCGAGTGGTACCAGGCCCACGACCTGCCGCTCCGGCTCGCTATCGACGAGTCCGCGACGATGACCGACCTCGCCGGCGACTACGAGGGGATGCACACCACCGAGGCCCGCGAGGCAATCATCGAGGACCTCGACGAGGAAGGGTCGTTGCTGGAGAGCCGCGACCACGACCACACCGTGCAAGTTCACGAGCGCTGTGAGGAAGAAGTCGAGTACCTCGTCACCGAGCAGTGGTACATCGAGCTGCTGGACAAGAAGGAGGAGTACATCGAGGCCGGGCGCGAGATGGAGTGGTACCCCGAGAAGATGTTCACCCGCTACGAGCACTGGATCGAGGGGCTGGAGTGGGACTGGTGTATCTCCCGCCAGCGCGATTCGGGCATCCCGATTCCGGTGTGGTACTGCGACGACTGCGGCGAGCCGGTGCTGGCCGAGCCCGAGCAGTGTCCGGTCGACCCGCTGGCCGACGACCCGCCGGTCGACGGCTGTCCGGACTGTGGCCACGACACGTTCACGCCCGAGGAGGACGTCTTCGACACGTGGGCGACCTCGTCGCTGACGCCGCTCGTGAATGCCGGGTGGGACTGGGACAGCGATGCCGAGGAGTTTGCGTGGGACAACCCCGAACTGTACCCCTTCGACCTGCGCCCGCAGGGCCACGACATCATCTCCTTCTGGCTGTTCCACACCGTCGTCAAGTGCTACGAGCACACCGGCGAGGTGCCCTTCGAGAACGTGATGATAAACGGGATGGTGTTAGACGAGAACCGCGAGGCGATGTCCAAGTCCAAGGGCAACGTCATCCCGCCCAGCGAGGTGCTCGAAGAGTTCCCAGTCGACGCCACGCGCTACTGGGCCGCCGGCACCTCAATTGGCGACGACTTCCCGTACAAGGAAGGCGATCTGGAGGCCGGCGAACGGCTGCTCCAGAAGCTCTGGAACGCCTCGCGGCTGGTCGACCAGCTCACGCCCGGGGAGCAGCCTGACGAGCCAGCGGAGTTGGCGGCGGTCGACGAGTGGTTGCTGGCCGAACTGGACGCGACCGTCGAATCGGTCACGGCGAAGTTCGAGGACTACGAGTTCTCGAAGGCCCGGAACGAACTCCGCTCGTTCTTCTGGAACACGTTCTGTGACGACTACCTCGAAATCGCCAAGCAGCGACTCAGCGACGGTGGCGATGCCTCGACGGAGTTCACGCTTCTGCAGGCGCATCGGACCTTCCTCCAGCTGTTCGCGCCGTTCCTCCCGCACATCACGGAGGAGCTGTGGGAGCGGTGCTACAGCGAGGATAGCTCCATCCACACGACGGACTGGCCGACCGCGGGCGGATACGACGCCGACCTCGAAGCGGGCGAGACGGCGATGGAGGTCGTCTCCGCGCTCCGACGGTACAAGACCGAGAACGGCCTGCCGCTGAACGCCGACCTCGACCACGTCGAGGTGTTCGGCCACATCGCCGGCTTCGAGGACGCCGTCGCAGAGGCGATGCACGTCGCCCAGCTGGACACCTACGACGAGGCCCCGGACATCACAACCGAGGTCAGCGGCATCGACCTCGACTACTCCATCGTCGGTCCCGAGTTCGGCAGCGAAGTCGGCGCTATCGACGCCGCTATCGAAGAGGGCGACTACGAGATCGACGGCGACACGCTACGGGTCGCCGGCGTCGAACTCGGCGACGAGATGTTCACCGTCGAGGAGTCCCGGACCTACTCCGGCGAGGGCGAGATGACCGAAACCGAAAGCGCCGTCGTCGTCGTTCGGTAAGCTCGCCGCGTTTGTCCGACATCCGGCAGTCCTATCGGGTCGCACCCATCGCCGCGACCAGTAGCATCAAGACCTGCGGGGCCGGTGGTTTGAACCATGCGAACGGAGGAGGCCATTCGGGACCGTATCGAGGCGCTGCAAGCGGAGTACGACAAACACGACCCGCCGTCGACCGAGATGGAAGACGAAGCCGAGGTCGCCATCTTGCGCGCTATCGAGGAATTGGAGTGGGTCCTCAAAGAGCGCGAGGCCGAGGACGGATTCACGACCTGAACGCGAACGGTGGAGTAACCGAGTTCGGGGTTCACGCTTGCCGCTTCACTTTCTCTATGCGCGTGGCCAGTGCGAGAAACGTCGCCATGAGCGTCAACACGACCGCCCAGCCCGCCGCGAGGTCGTGGGCCAGCACCGTGTGGTCGAACCCGCCGGCGACAATCGGTTCGGCCCGCAGCCAGGTGTGGTGTGGCCCGTCGAGAACCGGGACGAAGTAGTCTACCACGTCGTTGAAGCCGTACCAACCGACGGCGACAGCGACGGACGCGACCGAAAAGCTCGCGTAGCGGTGGATGAGAAACGCCTCCAGCGCCATCGCGAGGTGGCTCAGGACCAGGAACCAGTAGAGCCACAGCGGTATCCCGCCGGGGCCGTTGAGGACGAGCTGGACGTACGGCGTCCACAGGCCGAGCTTGATGCAGCCGAAGAAGCCGAGCATGTGGAGCCACTCGGCGTTCCAGTCGAGCCGCCAGGCCACCAGCGAGAGCCCGATGAACATCGTCGCGACGGGCGAGTCCGGAATCAACGGGTAGGCGGCAAGCGGGGCCGCGCCAAGCTGGCCCTCTACGAGCGGCGGGGCAGCGTTCAGCGGCCGGCCGGCGTAGTACCAGAAGCCGAACAGCGTCCCGACCAGATTGACGAGCGCGATGGGCCAGGCCAGTCGGAGCCCGACGTTCTCAAGCCACTCGGGCAGCGGTGCGACGTAGCGTGGCAGCCCCTCGGCGTCGGGGAGCCGCCGGCCGAACACCCGTGCGACAGCCGCGTCGATGCGCCCGCCGACGCCCTCGTCAGTAGCCATGTCGATGGCGTGGGGCGACGCGATGAAAACGGTAGTGGTTACGGGCGCTACAGGGCGGTTCTGTCCCCCGAAAGGACACGCGTTAAGTGAATCCAGCACTAAGTCTGGACAATGACTGAAGAGACCGACCTAGAGGACCTCCGCCGCGGGACTGACCTCGTCAAGCGCGGCTTCGCGAAGATGCAGAAGGGCGGCGTCATCATGGACGTCGTCACCCGCGAGCAGGCCCGCATCGCCGAGGACGCCGGCGCGGTCGCCGTGATGCACCTGGAGTCGGTGCCGGCCGACATCCGCAAGCGGGGCGGTGTCGCCCGCATGGCCGACCCCGGTAAGCTCGAAGAGATCATCGAGGAAGTGTCGATCCCGGTGATGGGGAAGGCCCGCATCGGCCACACCGCCGAGGCCCAGATTCTGGAAGCCGCCGGCGCGGACATGGTCGACGAAAGCGAGGTCCTGACCCAGGCAGACGACCGCTACCACATCGACAAGCGCGAGTTCACCGCGCCATTCGTCTGCGGGGCGCGGAACCTGGCCGAGGCCCTGCGCCGTATCGACGAGGGCGCGGCGATGATTCGGACGAAAGGCGAAGCGGGCACTGGCGACGTGAACCAGGCCGTCACCCACCAGCGGAACATCCAGCGCTCCATCGGGATGCTCGAAGGGATGGCTTACGAAGAGCGCGACGAGTGGGCCCGCGAGCACGGCGCACCCCGGCGGCTCGTCCACGAGACGGCGGACCGCGGTCGACTCCCGGTCGTCAACTTCGCGGCCGGCGGCATCGCGACGCCCGCCGACGCCGCGCTCATGATGCAACACGGTTGTGACGGTATCTTCGTCGGCTCGGGCATCTTCGGCGCGGAGAACCCCCAGGCGATGGGCGAATCCATCGTCGCAGCGGTCAACAACTACGACGACCCCGAACAGCTCAAAGAGATCGCGAAGAACCCCGGCAAAGGCATGAAGGGGCAGGCCAACGCGGACTTAGACGAGGAAGAGCAGCTGCAGGGCCGCGGCGTCTAACCGGGACCGCGACCAGTCGTTTTTTCGCTTCGCTGTCAGGTACCGTACAGCCGCGCAAAGACGAAGACACAAGTTCCTACGGCGGCGATAGGTGGCTGTGCAGGGGACGGCCACGCCCACGCCAGCGGCCAACGACACCGGTGAGGGACTTTTGGAACTCTTTACTGCGTTACAGCGGTCGCTCGAACAACTGGCCGCGGCGCAGGGGCGACTCGTCGCGACACTCGTCCTGCTTGTCGTGCTCCTTCTCAGCGTCGTCGTGATTCCGGCGGCGCTCTCCCGGCTCCGGGCCGCCACGTCGAGCCGAACCGGCGACTGGCTGCAGGTCATGGCCGACTACACGCCGACGACGATACGGGGCGTGTTCCTCCGGATCGCCCAGTTCTCGATGGTCGTCCTCGTCGTCATCTCGTTTCTCATCGTCTGGGGGGTGGTCGATATCGTCCAGACGGTCGGCCCGTACCTCGACGGGAGCGATCAGTCGGTGCTGGCGACGATACAGACGGTCGTTCTCGTTATGCTGGCGTTCGTCCTGTCCGACCAGATGCAGCGGTGGATCGGCCGGTTCAGCCAGGCCGTCACCGGTTTCACCGAACACCAGGAGGAGATCCTCCTTCGACTTGGCCAGGTCACCGTATTCGTCACTATCGGCGCGACGATCTTCGCCGTCTGGGGCATCGACCTCAGCGGCCTGCTCGTCGGGGCTGGGTTTCTCGGTATCGTCGTCGGTCTGGCCGCCCGACAGACGCTCGGGTCGCTCATCGCCGGCTTCGTGTTGATGTTCTCCCGGCCGTTCACCATCGGCGACTGGGTGCTCATCGGCGAGGAGGAGGGCATCGTGACTGACATCACCATCTTCAACACGCGCCTGGAGAACTTCGACGGCGAGTTCGTCATCATTCCCAACGACAGCGTGAGCGACCGGGCAGTGACCAACCGTAGCCGGAAGGGACTGTTGCGGCTCACCGTCGACGTCGGCGTGGACTACGACGCCGACCTGGAACGAGCGATGGAACTCGCCCGCGAGGCAATGACCGACATCGAACACGTCGTCGATTCGCCGACACCGGACGTCGTCCCGAAGGACTTCGGGGACTCCGCCGTGGTGATGGAACTCCGGTTCTGGATCGACCACCCGACGCCGCCACGGAAGTGGCGCGCCGTCTCGGCGGTCGTCCGGGGCGTGAAAGCCACCTTCGACGAGGAGGACATCTCGATCCCGTTCCCCCAGCGGACCCTCTCGAATCGGGTGGACGCGGCGGACGAACAGCCGCCGGAACACGTGGAGATGCGCCCGGACGGCGACGGCTGACCTACAGATCGAGGCCGTCGAGCAGGAGGCCCAGTCCGAGGAGCCAGCAGCCAACCGCCGTTGCGAGCGTGCTGACGTGGAACAGCCAGGCCAGCCCCCACCCCGTGGTCAGTGGCCCGCTCATCGCGGCGGCCGCGACGTCAATCGCGGCCAGCAACGAACCGGCATCGAGGGCCAGCCCGGCGAACGCGCCGACGGCGACCGGCAGCGTCACGGCGACCAGCGCTGCACCGACACGTTCGGCCAGCGCGGCGACTGCGGCCGGGTCGAGCGGTCCGCCGACAATCGCCGTCGGCTGTCGCTGTGACATGCTATTACATAACATGTTCGTCTGACATAAAAATGCGTTCCTCGACGGAGACTATGATACGTGTTTGGAGTGCGTAGACGTTCCGAGAATCCGACGAAACAGTCGCTTCCAGCGCTGAGGGCGTGCTTCTCCGGGTGCGCTGAACGACAGCGGCTCCGCGGCGGAGCGGTCGCCGGTCGAAACTACTATCCCCAACGGCACGAACGGAGTGGTATGAGCACTCCGCCGGGGGAGTATTACACCGAAGAACGCTGGCAGAACTGGCTAGACCGCATCGAGGAAGAAGACGTCGACCCTGAAGACGAGGATTCGGCGCGGCTCCTGTTGAACCTACAAGACGACGCCGCGATCGCGGTCGCGAAGATCCTCACGGACTACGAGGACGGGCCGCTCGACGAAGAGGCGACGCTCGACGAGCTTACCGGCGTCCGGGAGATCGTTCTCGACGACATCGATATCGACGACGAGGAGACCGTAATGCTGATTGACGGCGTCCAGACCTCGCTGCTGTGCGTGTTCTACGCCGCAGAGGAGTTCGTCGCTCAGGGTGCCGCGGACGACGCGACCATCGTGGACTACATCGAGGCCGCCGCGGACGCGGAGGCCGACGAGGACCTCGACGCGGCGCTGGGCTACTGTGTCCAGGCCGGCACGCAGATCATCGGCGGGTCGGAGCTCCCGATGGAGGTCGCTGAGGACCTCGAATACGGGCTCGTCTCCGAGTGGGTCAACGGACTCGACAGTCTCCAGACGGCGATGAGCGACCCCGAAGTCGTCGAAGAAGACGAGAGTTGATAATTCGGCAGTCAGGTTTTTACCGCCGTCTCCGCAACTCATCGCCATGACTTTCACGGGCGATGAGCGCGCGCAGTCAGTCCAGATCGGGGCTGTACTGCTGTTCGGCGTGCTGATCATCGCCTTCTCCTCGTACCAGGCGTTTGCCGTGCCGGAGCAAAACCGGGAAGTGGAGTTCAACCACAACCAGCAGGTCCAGACGCAGCTGCAGGACTTGCGCAACGCCATCGTCTCTGTCCCGGGACAGCCCAGTCAGCAAGCCGTCTCGATCCAGTTGGGGACGCGGTACCCGAGTCGGCTGGTGGCGACGAATCCCGGGCCGCCGTCGGGGCTGCTGTACACGGATGGGACTACCAACGAGTCGCGGAACCTGACGGTTCGCAACGCCGAAGCGATCACTCCCGAGACGGCGGATTACTGGACCGGAACCGCACCGCGGCACTACAACACGGGCGCTATCGCCTACAAGCCGGAGTACAACGTCTACGGTGGAGCCCCGGAGACCGTCTACGAGCACTCGGTGGTCTACAACCAGTTCCGTGAAGCGAACGTCACACGCTCGGAGCAGGCGATGGTTGACGGCCGTGACATCACGCTCGTCGCGCTCAACGGGTCGGTGAGTCGTTCGGCGAGCGATTCGGTTACGGTCGACGTGCAACCGAAGTCCCAGTCGTCCCGAACGGTCCGCGTGACGAACGCGACAGCCACGTCGAACGTCTCAGTGTCGTTTCTCTCCCGGCTCCCGGCGTCAGAGTGGGAGACACTTCTCGACGAGGAAATCGACCCGAATCCAGGCGACGAGTCCAACGAGAAGTACGTCGCGAGCGTTACCGAAACCGAGGGACCGGGCTCGCTCAACAGGGTTACAATCGTCTTCGAGCGCGGGGCTACGTACCGCCTAAAAATGGCGAAAGCGGGCGTCGGAACACGCGTTACCGACGAGAGCGAAGCGTATCTCACGACTGTCGACAGTGACAGTATCAGCGTTTCAAGGGGCTCCAGCGAGGAAATCGTCCTGGAGGTCCGGGACGCGTACAACAACCCAGTAAGCGACGTTGATGTCAACGGGTCGGTTGAGGGGAGCAACACCGGGTCACTAACGACGGACACGGAGCCCTCCGATAGCGACGGTCGCGTCGAGTTCGTCTACGAGGCAAGCCAATCGACGGCGACCGGAACACACAGCATTCAGTTCAGTCTCGATGAGATCAACGGTTCGTTCGACGGCGAGACCCCCGAAGACGTCTCAGTGCCGGTTACCGTAACCGAGGCGAGCCAGGGATCTGGTGGCGGGTCCGGCAGCAGTGGGCTCATTTACAACGAGGACGCAGTTGCTGTAAATAAAGATGGTGTCGCCGACAGTGGCGTCCGATTTACTGTCACCAACGAGTTAGGCGAGGACATCATCATGACGACTGTTGCGATAGACCCCGTCAACGACGAGATAGACTATCTCAGTGATACCGTCAGCAACTACTACTCGCCGGCCCCTCAACGGAACGAGCTGTACATCGAAGCGGATACTGACGGCTACACCGACTTCGGGGGAGGTGCGAACATCCCACGAACAGTAGATATCGACGCTGACGGTGACCTGAACGGCCCGAACCCGGAACTATTCGATACATCGATCGCGACGTTCCACTTGTTCGAGTTTGAACGGTCTGGAAGCCGTACAGACATGAACGGCGAGAGTGTCACGATAACGGTGACCTATGAGCGGTCCAACGGCGACACCGGCTCAAAGATGTTCACCGTCACCCCTGATGGCGCAAACACGAACGAGCAACCGAACGCCGACTTCATCATAACCTCCAATGGACCGGAATCGAACGGCAAGTGGGACTTCGATGCCAGCCCGTCCAGTGACCCGCAAGGAGACATCGTGGCGTACGAGTGGGATCTCAACGGAAACGGTATCTTTGATGATGCAACCGGCCAGACGGTACAGAACAGAAAGGTTGACTCCGGCACAATGGTGGCGCTCCGTGTCGTAGACTCGGAAGGGAACGCCGACACCATCCGCAAAGAGGTTCCGTAGCGTCCACTTTGTACGGTATCAGCAGAGATTCACCGTAATGTAGACGACGCCGTCGGCGGTCGCCGCACCGACGCCGATGTGGTTCGCGTTCGCCAGATACAGCGTATCGCGGGGCCCGGAGAGGTCGAACCAGTGGTCGGCCACGGCATTGGCCGTCCGGGTGGCGTTCGCGCCGTTGGGGTCGACGCTCGTGACCAGTTCGAGGTCGGTCACCGGCCGGAAGTACGCGTTGCCCTCGTGGCGGAGGCGACACTGCTCGGACAGCCCGGCGGCCGCGTAGCGGTCCGTCGTGTCTGACCCGTTCGCAATCGGGGAGGCCGACCCCTGTGCGGCCATTCGCTCGCTGTGGGTGCCGGCCATGGCTGACAGTTTCTGTCCGGTTTTCGTCTCGTTCGAGAGCGAGCCGTCGAAGGCGTCGTTGGCGACCGGGTTGCCGCGTCGGTCGTTGATCGCCGCCACAAGCCGGGCTTCAAGGCGGGCCGTATCGATAGCTGTCGCCGGGTCAGCCGGCGTGGTCTGTGTTGCCTCCGGCGTCGCGATGGCTTTCGCTGGCTCCGTTTCGTCGGTGGTACTATCCGCAGCATCCGGCGTCGTCGGCGATACACTCTCAGCGCCTGGTGTCGCTGCCGGCGACGCGTCCGTGGTCGCCGCCGGCGTTGACTCGGTCGCGGAGGCTCCAAGCGTCTCCTGGACCGCCGCTCCGGAGAGTGCCGAGACACTGACCGCCGCCAGAACCACCAGTCCGACTGTGATGACCGACCTGTTCATGTGAAGTGTCCATGTGCCGTTCCGAGATATGATACCTGGATAACAGTTTCTCTCGGAACTGGCTCGAACGGCGTAGAATCGGCTCTCTCTCCACAAATATGTTTGGACAGAATCGGCGCTCCGATTACCAGCGGCGAAAACCTGCCCGTAAACATCTTTACTGTGGATGAGTGTGCTGAGGTATGGGTGACCTGTCGCGGCGCGGCTTCGGGGTCTCGGTGCTCGTCGCGCTCTCTGCCGGCTGTCTCGGGAACCGACCTGAACGGGAGTCCGAGACGACGCCCGTCCCGGAACCGACAGCGTCACAGCGGCCCGCCACAGCTGACGGTGTCAGCACCGCTTCGACGCCGGCAGCGGACAGCGCTGCCGCTCCGGCGAACACTCCGACGACACAGCGCGCCGAGGCAGCACAGACGAACAGCTCCGGGGAAACCTCGGCACGCCTCCAGGTCGAAACTGAGACAGCGACGCCGACGCCCGAGCCGAACCGGCGGTCGGTCGATACGACGTTCCGATTGGAAGAAAACGAGTACGAGGATTACACGATAGAGGCGACCGGCCAGACGACGCTTACCTACGACCTCATCGTTCGCCGTGGCCCGGCCGTCGATGTCATTCTGTTCACCGAAGAAGAGTACCGTGCGTTCCAGAGCCGCCACCGCGCCCGGCACGCCGGGGAAGTGTCGCGGTTCCACGAGACGAACATTCGCGACAACCGGATCACTATTGCGCCGGGGACGTACCGACTCGTAGTCAACAACACGGACTGGGGACGTGCTGTCCCGTCACCGGATGAACCGTACGATGCTATCGAGGGCGAGTGCATGGTCGATTTCTCGTTCAGTACGGCGCCGACAACCAGCGAATAGCTGTCTCACAAAATGCCCGCGTCCCGTCGGCACAGTACTAGTCAATCGTCGAAAGACCAGTCGACAAACCCATATACATCCGTGCTGACGTTAGACCCATGACTGCAGTCGGTATCGACGCCATGGAGATCTGGACCGGGAAGCTCAAACTCGACCTCGCGGAGACGTTCGCGCCGGCCCAGGGGGACGATCCGGGCAAGTACACGAAGGGGCTCGGCCTGCGCGCGTCGTCGTTCCCGGACGTGTACGAGGACATCGTCACGATGGGGGCAAACGCCGCCCACCGGCTGATGGAGCGCAAGGGGCTGACGCCCGAGGACATCGGCCGCATCGACGTGGCGACCGAGAGCGCCTTCGACAACTCAAAGCCCGTCTCGACGTACATCGCGGGCTGTCTCGAACAGGTGTACGACGAGAACTTCCACCACGCCAACAAGGGCGAGCGGAAGTTCGCCTGTATCTCCGGCACCCAGAGCCTCGACGACGCGTACAACTGGATCCGCGCCGGGCGAAACCGCGGTCGAGCGGCGCTGGTCATCGCAACCGACACCGCGCTGTACGCCCGCGACGACCCCGGCGAGGCGACACAGGGCGCCGGGGCGGTGGCGATGCTCGTCGACGAGGACCCGAACCTGGTCGAACTCTCGACCGAGCAGGGGTACGGCAGCGCCGACGAGACTGACTTCCTCAAGCCCAATCAGCAGTTCCCGTCCGTCGACGGGAAGCGCTCGGTGAACGTCTACCTCGCTCGCATGCGCGAAGCGCTGGAAGACTTCGCCGAGGTGGCCGGCGACATCCACCCGGGCGACTACGAGATGATTCCGTTCCACACGCCGTTCCCGGGGATGGTCCGGAAGGCCGCCGCGCTTGGCTACCGTCACATCATCCGCGGCACCGACGTGGGCGACCTGATGGCCGAGGAAATCGGCCACCAGCCCATGCGCTCGGACTTCGAGACCGACGACGAGTTCCACGCAGCCATCAAGGAGTACACGGACGCACTTACCGAAACCGAACGCTACCAGGACTGGTACGCCAGCGCCATCGAACCGACGCTGGAAATCTCTCGCGAGGTCGGCAACTGGTACACCGGCTCCGTCCACATCGCACGCGCCGCCGGGCTGAAACACGCCCGCGAGAACGGTCTGGATCTGGACGAGGCCCGATTGTTAGTTGCCTCCTACGGTTCCGGCGCGCAGGCAGAGGTCCACGCAGAGACTATCGTGCCCGGCTGGGAGGAGGAGATCGCGGCACTGGACATCGACGAACAGATCCGGAACCGCTACGACCTCTCTTTCGAGGAGTACGAACAGGTTCACGACGTGCACAACCATGAGACGGAGACCGACGTCGAGGAGTTCACCGCCCCCGAGGCGGAGTTCGCCTTCGACGGCTGGGGCCGGATGGGTGAGCGGAAGTATCGGTACGTGGAGTAAGCGAGGACTCGACCGGGGGAGAGTCCTCGAACAGCGAACGGGGAACGCAGTGACCCGTGAGCAGCGCGGGGCGCGAACGTGGTGAGCGGCCCTCGAACCGAAGCGGCGACCGCAGGGAGCCGTGGAGAATAGCGAGAGCCCGAGCGAAGCGAGGGGTCTCGTACACGACGAGCGGCGCAGCCGCGAGAATAGCGAGGTCCGGAACGAGCAACGCGAGTGGGAACCTCGAACCGAAGCGGCGACCGCAGGGAGCCGTAGAGGAGTAGCGAGGGGCGCGAACGAAGCGAGGGCTCTCGAACCGAAGCGGCGGGCGCGTTACTTTTGATACAGGCGTCAATACGACCGTGCACTCGACAGTCAGGGAAGACTCCGAAGCCCGCCCAGCAGGTCCTCCAGGTCGATATCGGTAATCGCCAGCGAGAAGTCGTCGATACGGGCGAGGTCCTGGGCGTGCTCCCAGACGGCCTCGTCGTCGAGTCCGTGGAGGATGACAGCGTTAGGTGTCGGCGAGACGACCCGGAGCGCGACCAACGGCGACTCCCCGCGGGTCACGTTGGTGAACACGAGCGCGCGGTTGGTCGATTGGCCGTATAGCTGGTAGAACTCGTCCGAGGAGAGGCGCGTGATGGCGGCGATGGAGTTGATGACGGTGTGGCCCGCTACGGTGTCCTGGCTGCCGCGGAACAGTTCCTCGGCATCGATGGCGTCGTAGACGCGCTCGACGCCGACGTTGGCCGAGTACTCCCGGAGGTCGTGGACAACGTCGCTGTCGAACCCGGCCGAGAGGACGCGGGCGTGCTGGCGGATGTGGTCGCCGCCGCGGTCCTCGTCGATGTCGAGCAAGGCGACGACGAGTCGCCTGACGACGCCGATACCGGGGTTGTCACGCCGGCCGCTCTCGTAATCCGAGACCACGGACGGGGAGACGTCGAGTTCGTCCGCGAGTTCGGTCTGTGCGACATCGAAGTCAGTGCGCCACTTCCGCAGGGTCGCCCCTGGCTCGTCGCTCAGTGCCACCTCACCCGCCATTTTTTCCGCGAGATCGTCGCGTGCGCCCCCTGTCATTAGTTCACACGCTGGAGGGTCGCGAATAAAAGGGTATCGGAACCACAGGCGCTTACCGGCGAGCGGTCAGTTCGACCGCAGCAAGGACGCCGTTCGAGGGGGTGTGAACGACGCGTACCTCGATGCTATCGCCCGGTTCGACGGTGCCGCCGCCGGCGTTGAGCTGGAAGGTGATAGCTCGACCCGCAGACCACCGCTGGCCGCCGTTGGCGATGATACCGCCGACACAGTAGTCATAGACGACGTTGTCCGGATCGTCGGTATTGCTCGCCGACAGAGCCGTCCCGGAAACTGGCAGATCGACGAGGCGGGCATCGGTGTCAGGGAGGTCGACAGCGATCGCCAGTTCGTCGGCCGGCACCGGGTCACCGCCAGCGTGTCGAATCCGGACCGTGTTGTCGCCGCATCCCCCGGAGGGACCAGTCACGAAATCGCCTGTCGAGCGGGCGACGGTTGGCGTCGGTTCGTGTCTCTCGGTGGCAGCCCCTATCACGATGCTGCCGACGACGGCGGCAAGGAAGACGGTGACGGCGAGCATGAGTACCACACCGATAACTGGGGAGACGCCGCGGCGGTCGCCACTGAAGACTGGAGGAGCCACTGCTGTCTCGCTCTATGTTCCGCCTTCTGTCAAAAACCTCAGCAGCCCCCGGCCGTTACGAGTTCCCGAGTTTGGTTGCCACTGCAGCCCCAACGGTTCCGAAAATAGCCGGGTAGACGATGCCGGCGAGGACAACTGCCGTCAGCAGCGTCGGCGCACCCTGTCCCGACTCACCGGCGCTGACAGTAAACAGCACCGCCCCGAGCGCCGCAAGCGGGAGGTAGCCCAGGACGACAGCGGGACCGACACGGACCGCGCGGCTGATATCGGTCGTCCCGTCGATACGAGCCGTCGCGATTCCTGCGGCCGTCAGCACTGCCGGTGGGAGCAGGTACAAGACCGGCGACAGCGACTCGTTCTCGGCGATGAAGTTGACCGCTGACGTACCACCGAGGAAGGGGATGTTGACGGTAATCGTCGTCGTCACGAACTGGGCGTTGAAAAACACCCAGCCGACGATTTTCCAGGCCGCTCGGTCGTCGCCGAACGACTCGGCGATGTTCGTCAGCAGGGCGTCCTGCACGGTGGAGATGCTCAGAGCGTAGACGAGGACGTACGTCAGAACGAACGCCGCGACACCGGCGAGGGCACCGACGGCGTAGCTCTGACGGGCTGTGTCACTCATGACGGTTAGCCCGCGGCCAGTAACGGGGATATGTCTTCTGGCTGTCGCAGGGGTATCACCAGATATTGACGACAGTAGCGGCGGAGACTTCGGGATGAGGATGGGTTTTACACCATTATAGGGGAATTTTCTTTGGTATACCCACCGTCAGTTGATATATGTCCGAAACGACGCTCGACGACCGTGGTCGCTTGACGCTCCCGAAAGAGTTGCGCGAGCGCTACGGCGACCGCTACCACATCGTCGATCTCCACGATGGGATCAAACTGGTTCCAGTTGCGGCGGACCCGCTTGCTGCCCTCCGAGACGAGTTCGGGAATAGTGAAAAGACAGCAGACGAACTCCGTGCGGAAGGTCGAGACGCGGCACTCGACGAGGCCGGTCGCTGAATGTACGTCGAGACTGATTTCCTGCTCGCGCTTATCAAGGACGAGGACTGGTTAGGCGATGCCGCCGAGGCGGTGTACCGAGACCACCGAGACGAACTCTGGACATCACAGTTCACGCTCATCGAACTCCTCATGGTGGCCTATCGTGAGGAGCGCGATACCGAGCGGGTCGTCACGAACGCTGCGGCGCTGGTGGAGGTGCGCGGCGACGTCGACACAGTGGTAGCAGCGGCGACGTACGTCGAGGACCACGGCTTCACACCCTTCGACGCGCTCCATCTCGTGGAATCCGACGGCGATACAACCGTCTCCAGCGACGAGACGTACGAGTCTGTTTCGCCGCATCTCGACCTGAAGACCGTGGACGAGGAATAGCGCTCCGCAATCCCTAAACGCTGGTCGCGCCAACCACGAGCCAATGGATTGGACGGAGAAGTACCGCCCGACGACGCTGTCGGAGGTGCGGGGCAACGACAAGGCCCGCGACGCACTCAAGGAGTGGGCGGAGACGTGGGACGACCACCGCGAGGCGGTCATCCTCCACGGGTCCCCAGGCATCGGGAAGACCTCGGCTGCCCACGCGCTGGCAAACGACATGGGCTGGCCGACCATCGAACTCAACGCCAGCGACTCCCGGACGAAAGACGTCATCAACCGGGTGGCCGGCGAGGCCGCCAAGTCCGGGACCCTGACCGCCGGCGGTGGCGGCCGCCGACTCGTCATCATGGACGAGGCGGACAACATCCACGGCAACGCCGACCGGGGCGGGGCGCGGGCCATCACCGCCCTCGTGAAGGAGGCCAGCCAGCCGATGATTCTCATCGCCAACGAGTACTACGAGATGTCGAACGGCCTGCGGAACAACTGCCAGGACATCGAGTTCCGGGACGTCTCGCCCCGCTCCATCGTCCCCGTCCTCCGCGACCTCTGTCGCCAAGAGGGCGTCGAGTACGAGTCCGACGCGCTGCAGGAACTCGCCGAACAGAACAGCGGCGACCTCCGCGGTGCGGTCAAGGACCTCCAGGCCATCGCCGAGACGACGGAGCGGCTGACCGCCGACGACGTCGTGACCGGCGAGCGCGACACGACCGAGGGCATCTTCGAGTACCTCGACGTGGTACTCAAGGAAGCCGGCGCGCAGGAGGCCCTGGAGGCCAGCTACGACGTGGACGAGACGCCGGACGACCTCATCAACTGGATCGAGGACAACATGCCCAAGGATTACGAGGGGACCGAACTGGTGCGTGCCTACGAGTTCCTTTCAAACGCTGACCAGTGGCTCGGCCGCGTGCGAGAGACCCAGAACTACTCCTTCTGGCGCTACGCCGGCGACAACATGACCGCCGGCGTCGCTGCTGCGCGGGACGGGACCAAGGGCGGCTGGACCCGCTATGGCCCGCCGAGCTACTGGTCGAAGCTCGGGCGGTCCAAGGGGACTCGAAACACCCGGGACTACGTCGCCCAGCAGATCGCCGCAATCGACGGCGTCTCGATGCGGACCGCCCGCCGGGAGATCATGCCGTTCCTCTCGACGATGACTCACCACTGCCGGAACCGCGAGCTAACGGTCGCGATGGCAGCGACCTACGACCTGGAGGCCGAGCACGTTTCCTTCGTCACCGGATCGGGCAAGGACACGAACAAGGTCCAGGACATCGTCGCCGACGCCGAGGCACTCAAGGAGGAAGCCGCCGTCGAACACTCCGGTGGGGCGTTCGAGGGGGCAAGTGTCGAAGGCGGTGACGGCGCGGCTGGGGCAGACGGCGGTGCCGACAGCGAGGCTGGTGGCGACGCTGGCGACGAGAGCGGCGAGCAGCAGGTGACCCTGGCGGCCGACGACGGTGCTGAATCCGACGCCGCCGGTGACGGCACCACTACCGACGACGGGACGGCATCAGCGAGCGAGGCGGCCGAGGACGACGACCAGCAGTCCGGCCTCTCGGATTTCATGTAGTCACCGGCCGGTCGTGCCGAGGCCGGGAATCGCGACCCGGCTTTCGACGTACTCCATCAGGAGCGACGCCGAGATGACCAGCGCCAGGTACAGCAGGCCGGCGAGGACGAACAGCTCCGTGTAGCGGTAGGTCTCGCTGGCGATGGCGTCGGTCCGCTCGAACAGCTCGCGGACAGTGATGAAACTCGCCAGCGACGAGTACTTGATGAGATACACCAGCTCGTTCGACCAGCCCGGAATCGCGTAGCGCAGGCCCTGGGGCAGGACGACGTGGCGGATGCCATCGACCTTCGAGAGGCCGATGGCCCGCGCGGCGGTGAGTTGCCCCTCCGGGACGGAGTTCAGCGCCGACCGGATGTACTCAGACTGGTAGGCCGCGCTGTTGAGCGTGAACGCGATGACAGCCACCCAGAACGCCTGAGCGGGGATGAATCCAGACCCGACGGTAGGCAGTTCACGGATGTACTGCGTCAGCGGCGTCGCGAAGTAGAGGACGAACAGCTGGGCCAAAAGCGGCGTTCCACGGAACAGTTCGGTGTATCCCAGTGCGACCGAGCGGGTGGCACCCCCGCCGTACACGCGGGCCACGCTGAGCGGGACGGCGATAACGAACCCGAACGCGATGCCCAGCACCGTCAGCAGTATCGTCGCCCACACGCCGGTCGCCAGCACCGGAAGGGAGGGAATCGACGCCGCCAGGAACTCGAAGAAGCCGGCGACCCAGCCGACGGGGAACCCGACCGGACCGAGACTCGCCGCGAGACTGCCAAGCGCCGCTGCGGCTGCCTCGAACGGTGCCGTCGGGAAAAACGACGTGCCGCGCTCGATGAGCGCACCGTCAAGCAGGAAGTCGTTCGTCCACCGTACGACGAGCCACGTCCAGAAGGCGGCGACAGTAAGCAGCGTCACCGGCTGGTCGGTCAGCCCGGCAGCGCGGGCCCGGATTGTCCGTCCGGCAGTCGTTGACTCCGGCGTCCCCATCGGTCACTCCCCCTCGTGAGTCAGACGGCTGAGGAACTCGCCGGTGCGAGCCGCCTGCGGGTTCTCGAACAGCTGTTCCGGCGGGCCGTGCTCGACGATGCGCCCGTCGTCGAGGAAGATGATATCCGACGCGGCCGACTGTGCGAACCCCATCTCGTGGCTGACGACGAGCATCGTGATGCCCTCGGCTGCGAGATCGCGCATCACCTCGACGACTTCGCCGACGAGTTCGGGGTCGAGCGCGCTGGTCGGCTCGTCGAACAGCAGGAGCTTCGGGTCCATCGCGAGCGCGCGGGCGATGCCGACCCGCTGCTTCTGGCCGCCGGAGAGTTCGGCCGGGTAGGAGTCGGCCTGGTCCGACAGTCCGACCTGTTCGAGGTGTTCATAGCCTCTCTCCCGAGCCGCTGCTTTGTCCATCCCGCGGACTTTCCGCAGGCCGAGCGTGACGTTCCCGAGCGCCGTGAGATGGGCGAAGAGGTTGAAGTCCTGAAACACCATGCCGACCTGCTTGCGGAGTTCGTTCACGTCGGTGTCGGCGTCGGTGACGCAGTCGCCGTCGAGGTAGATGTCGCCGCCGTCGATCTCGGTGAGGCGGTTGACACAGCGCAGCATCGTCGACTTTCCGGAGCCGCTGGGACCGATGACCACGTCGACGTCGCCGGCATCCATCTCGAAGCTGACGCCGGAGAGCACCTGTTCCTCGCCGTAGGACTTGTACACGTCGTCGAGTTCGAGCAGCGGGTCACTCACGCTCGCTCACCTCCAGGGATGCTGAAGCGGTCGTCGAGGCGGTCGAGCGAGCGGTTCGTCACGAACGTGAGGACGAAGTAAATGAGGCTCACAGTCAGGAAAATCTCCAGCGCGGCGGTGCTCTGACCGCCCTGGTAGAGGTTCTGGCCGACAGTCAGGAGTTCACCGAGGCCGATGACGATGGCGATGCTCGTATCTTTCAGGACGATGGTGAACTCGTTTTGGAAGCCGGGAACGCTCCGGCGGAGCGCCTGCGGGACAACCACGTGTCGGATCGCCTGGAGCCGTCCCATGCCGACGGCGCGAGCGGCCTCCAGTTGCCCCTCGTCGACGCTCTGGAGCGCGCCGCGGAAGATCTGTGACTGGTAGGCGGCGCTCCGGAGTCCCAGTGCGATAGTCGCGGTCACGAAGGCGCTACTCGACACTGAGAGCCCGAAGAACAGCAGGATGATGATGACCAACAGCGGCGTTCCGCGGAGCACGACGCCGGCCGTCTCGACGGCGCGTTTGAGCGGGCCGCGGCCGTACACCTCGACGGCTCCCGCCGGGAACCCGAGCAGGAAACCCAACAGGATGCTCGCCACTGTCAGGCCGACCGTGACACCCGTGCCGGCAAGCAGCAGGTCGAGGTTCCCGACGACGAACGCCCAGTCACTCTGCAGCGGGAGGGGTGGCATCGGTTACTGCTGGCCGAACCACTTGTTCGTCAGGTCCTGGTAGGTGCTCCCGTCCTGCACCGTGGCAAGGCCGTCGTTGAGCGCCTGTGTGAACTCGTCGTCGCCCTCTCGGACGCCGAAGCCGAAGTTCTCGCCCGTCTCGTAGACGAAGGCGATGGTGACCGGGCGCTGGGCGGCAAAGGTCTGGGCGACCGGCTCGTCGATGACCACGGCGTCGATGTTGCCGTTCTGGAGGTCCTCGACCGCCAGCACGTAGTTGCCGTAGGAGTTGTAGTTCGACTCGTCGAGGTTGCCCGGTTCGATGAGTTCGTCCTGCACCGTCGTCTCGCCGGTCGTCCCCTTCTGTGCGCCGATTGGACGGCCGGAGAGGTCCGACAGCGATTCCGGCGAGAAGTCGCCGTCTTCGCGAACGACAATGGCCTGGTTCGAGCTGTAGTACGGGTCGGTGAAATCGATGGTCTCGTCGCGCTCGTCGTTGATGGTCATCCCGGCGGCGACCACGTCGATGTTCTCGTTGGTCAGCGCCGGAATCAGGGACTTGAACTCGTACTCCTCCCAGCCAGCCAGTGTGTAGTCGGTTTCGTCGACGACCGCCTCCAGCAGGTCGATGTCGAACCCGACGAGTTCGCCGTCCTGCTTCATCTCGAACGGGGGGAACCCGGGCGCGGTGCCGGCAGTGATTTCGGTCGTGCCGTCGTCACCGTCACCGCCACCGCCGCCGAAACAGCCGGCGAGCGAGACGGTTACTGCGGTTCCACCGACGGTGGAGAGATACTGGCGTCGTGAAAGGCCGTCGTCTGACATAATCTCGACCACACGACAGACCGGAATATATCTTACGTGTTAACCACAGGGGTGGTACTCGTGTTCAATCGTCAGCGCGTGCCGTGCGCTGGCTGTCGGCCGATTGCACCGACGGCGACTCCGCCGTGTCGGTGTAGGCCCACGCCGTCGCTGCGACCATCGCCCCGAAGATGAGCTGTGCAGCGCCGTGGTGGAGCACCTGCGCCGTGGCACCGAAGTTGAAGATGGTGTTCGCCCCGAGGAGGATCTGCACCGGGAGCACGACCGTGGCGATGGCGGTTGCGAACTTGATCCGCCGGCTGTACTCACCGCGCCACGCGGCGAGTGTCGAACCGAGGATAGCGAAGCCGGTAATCATCGCGACGAGCCGGTGGAACCACTCGACGAAACTCGCCCAGTTCGCCGGGAACAGCCCCATCCAGCCGTCACAGAACGGCCAGCGTGCCTCACAGGTAAGTCCAGCACCGATAGCACCGGTGTACACGCCGAGCAGGATGAGTGCGAACGTCAGCACCGTCGTCGTCGCCACCAGTCGGCGGAAACGGGTGGTCATACCTAGAGCTTCGGTTGCACGTACTTATGCTCTCTTTTCGCACTTGGCCGACGAGTACAATTATCTTTACTGATATTCTTGGAGTCATCTTTATCTGCAGGTGTTATGGAATGTAACATAGCTATCCTATGTTCGAACAGATCCGCACCTACATCTACGGCCAGGGGTCCCGATCTTCGGACGCTGCGGCCAGACGGGCGGACGGAGGACTCGTCGCGAGTGACGGGCAGGCACGCTTTCTGACCGATGCCATCGACCCGGACTCGCCGCGGCTCGAAGACCTCTTCGACGACCCCGAGAGCGCCACAATCGGGACTCAGCACGTCGAACGACAGTTCGAGCTCGGTCCCGACGAACTGCGGGCGCTGATCGGCGAGTACGAGGCCGCCGGAATCAGCCGGAGCGAGTTCGTCGCAACCCAGGGGTTCGTCACCGAATCGCTTGTGAAAGGTGCGTTCGACCAGCTCCGGGACGAACTCGGGCCGGAGGCACAGGCCGCCATCGATTCTGTCGAGGCAGACCTCCACGAGGGACTGGAAACGACACAGTACGTTACCCGGACCGGCGTCGATGCTTTTGACGAGTCCGACCCGGGCTCCGGCTCAGGCGAGGGATTGAACTACCACGACGTGTTGCATCACATCGGGACGCCGCTCTTTATTCTGGATGCGAACGGCGACATTCTCACCTGGAACAGTTCGCTGGAGGACCTCACCGGCGTCTCCGAATCCGAGGCACAGGAGATGGAGATGGCGAGCATGGCGTTCTATCCGGACGGCCGACGCGGAAAGACGCTCGCCGACAAAGTCCTCGACGCACCGGAGACCACCCACACGGAGTACGACGTGCCGAAGGTCGAAGACGAGGACTTCACGCTGTATCGGGATACGAGCGTGATGGCCGACCAGCACGGGAACGAACGCAATATCTCGTTCAGTGCCGCACCGATCTACGACGACGACGGTGAACTCATCGCCGTGGTCGAGATGGTCCAGGACCGGACCGACGAAGCGAACCGCCACGAAGCCGTGACGAGTCTGGTCGAAGAGGTGAAATCGACGATGGCCGCGCTCAAGAACGGCCGACTCGACGCTCGGGCGTCGTTCGACCGAACCGACGGCGGCGAGTACGTCGACGACCAGCTCTACGAGGTCGTCGGCTCGCTCAACGACATGGCCGAACAGGTCGAGGGGTTGGCGGACCAAGTGGACGAACAAGCCCAGCAGCTCGCGGCGACCATCGAGCAGGCGAACTCCTCCGCCGAGACCGTCGAGAACCGGGTGGCCGAACAGACCGATTCGCTCTCGACGGCGGCCGACAACATCCAGAACATCGGGGCCGGGATGGAGGAAGTCGCCGCGACATCGAGCGAAGTAGCGTCGGCGGCGAAACGGGCGAAGGATGCCGCCGAAGACGGGTCAGACGCCGGCGAGACAGTCATGGAGGTCACCGACGGCCTCACCGAGACGAGCGAAGACCTCGTCGACACCGTCACCGACCTCGACGACCAGATGGACGAAGTCAGCGAGATCGTCGAGATCATCGCCGACGTGGCAGAGCAGACAAACATGCTTGCGCTGAACGCCAACATCGAGGCGGCCCGGGCAGGCGAAAGCGGGAGCGGGTTCGCCGTCGTGGCCGACGAGGTGAAGACGCTCGCCAACGAGACGAGCGAGTACGCCTCCGAGATATCGACGAGTATCAACACCATTCAGGACCAGGCGACCGAGACGGCCGAGATGGTCGAGACGTCCCACGAGCAGGTCGAGCACGCGGAATCCGAGATCGCGGACGCGCTGGATGCGCTGGACGAGATTTCCGACGCCGTCGAGGAAGCGACGAGGGGCATCCAGGAAGTCGCCGACGCCAACGACGATCAGGCGAGCGCTATCGAGGACGTGACTTCGATGGTCGAGGACGCACAGGACCACGCCCGGGAGGCCGAGACGGCGACCAAGGAGATCGTCGAAGCGACCGACAGACAGGAGGACGCGGTCACCGAGTTGACCGACCGTGTCGGCGAACTCACGAACTCCAACTGACTCACGGACACCAGTTTCCACGGTCGCGTCCGGGCGGTCCGATTTTCCAATTGATGGGACACAGACGGGTCAAAACCCACCGCGATCCGTCGGTATTCGACATCTGTCGTTGTACCGCTCGTCCGTTGACGGTAAACTTGTCTTTTTTACAGTTGGGTTCGACTTCCGTGTATGGGACTTGACGAGGACGCACTGGAGTACCACCGGAGCGAGCCGCCAGGGAAGATAGAGATCGCGACGACGAAGCCGACCAACACCCAGCGAGACCTCTCACTGGCGTACTCGCCCGGCGTGGCCGCACCGTGCAAGGAGATCGACAAAGACCCCGAGCGAGCCTTCGAGTACACCGCGAAGGGGAACCTCGTCGGCGTCGTCTCCGACGGGTCCGCCGTGCTCGGCCTGGGCGACATCGGCCCGGAGGCCGGGAAACCGGTCATGGAAGGGAAAGGCGTGCTGTTCAAGCGCTTCGCCGACATCGACGTGTTCGACGTGGAACTGGACACGGACGACGCCGAGGCGATGATACAGACGGTGCAGGCGATGGAGCCGACCTTCGGGGGGATCAACCTCGAAGACATCGCCGCCCCGGAATGTTTCGAGGTCGAGCGCCGACTCAGCGAGAAGCTCGACATCCCGGTGTTCCACGACGACCAGCACGGGACCGCGATCATCTCCGGCGCGGCAATGGTCAACGCAGCCGACATCGCCGACAAGGAACTGGACGAACTGGACGTCGTCTTTTCGGGTGCCGGCGCCTCCGCTATCGCCTCGGCGAAGTTCTACGTCTCGCTCGGCGTCTCGAAGGACAACATCACGATGTGTGATTCCTCGGGAATCATCACCGAGGAACGAGCGACCCACGAGGACCTCAACCGGTTCAAACAGGAGTTCGCCCGCGACATCCCCGAGGGGGACCTCGCCGACGCGATGGCGGGAGCCGACGTGTTCGTTGGCCTCTCCGTCGGCGGAATCGTCGACCAGGAGATGGTGCGGTCGATGGCCAGCGACCCCATCATCTTCGCGATGGCGAACCCGGACCCCGAGATCGCCTACGAGGACGCCAAATCGGCCCGCGACGACACGGTCATCATGGCGACCGGCCGGTCGGACTACCCGAACCAGGTCAACAACGTGCTGGGGTTCCCGTTCATCTTCCGCGGGGCGCTGGACGTGCGGGCGACCGAAATCAACGAGGACATGAAGGTGGCGGCGGCTCGCGCACTGGCCGACCTCGCCAAGCAGGACGTGCCCGACGAGGTCGTCAAGGCTTACGGCGACCAGCCGCTGCAGTTCGGCCCGGACTACATCATCCCGAAACCGCTCGACCCGCGGGTCCTGTTCGAGGTGACCCCCGCAGTCGCGGAGGCCGCTATCGAGAGCGGCGCGGCGCGAAAGGAGATCGACACGACGGACTACGTCGAGAAGCTCGAAGCGCGGCTGGGCAAGTCCCGCGAGATGATGCGGGTCGTCCTCAACAAGGCAAAGAGCGACCCGAAGCGGGTCGTCCTCGCGGAGGGCCACGACGAGAAGATGATTCGCGCGGCCTACCAGCTCGTCGAACAGGGCATCGCCGAACCAGTCCTCATCGGTGACGCCGACCGCATCGAGTCCACGCGCCGGAAGTTCGGCCTGGAGTTCGACCCCGTCGTCGTCGATCCCGAGACGGCCGACGTGGCCGACTACGCCGACCGGCTGTACGAACTCCGGCAGCGGAAAGGTATCACGCGCCGCGAGGCCGACGAACTCATTCGGGACGGGAACTACCTCGGCAGCGTGATGGTCGAGATGGGTGACGCCGACGCGATGCTGACCGGGCTGACCCACCACTACCCCTCGGCCCTGCGCCCGCCGCTGCAGGTCATCGGCACTGCCGACGACGCCGACTACGCGGCCGGCGTGTACATGCTGACGTTCAAGAACCGCGTCATCTTCTGTGCGGACACCACGGTCAATCAGGACCCCGATACGGACGTGCTGGAGGAGGTCACCCGCCACACCGGGGAACTGGCCCGCCGGTTCAACGTCGAGCCGCGAGCGGCGATGCTGTCGTACTCGAACTTCGGCAGCGTCGACAACCCCGGGACCAAAAAGATCCGCCGGGCGGTGTCCCGGCTACAGGACGACGACCGCGTTGACTTCCCGGTCGACGGCGAGATGCAGGCCGACACCGCCGTCGTCGAGGACATCCTCACCGACACCTACGATTTCTCCGAACTCGACGACCCCGCAAACGTCCTCGTGTTCCCCAACCTCGAAGCCGGGAACATCGGCTACAAACTCCTCCAGCGACTGGGCGGCGCTGAGGCTATCGGACCGATGCTCGTCGGCATGGACAAGCCGGTCCACGTCCTCCAGCGCGGCGACGAGGTCAAAGATATCGTGAACCTCGCGGGCGTCGCCGTCGTCGACGCTCAACAGGAGTAACGAGCGCCGCTCGATCTGAACGTACCGACGACTGCTTTTTTCGAACTGAGACGGAGTTACCCGTCAGAAAAACTCAGCGTTCAGGCCTGTCGCCGGAACGCGATGTCACGTATCGCCTCGCCGTCGACCGCGGGTCGGTGGGTGGACGAAGAGCGCATCGATGACGGCCACTGCGCCGACAAGTGATGCGCCGGCGATTGCCGCCTGAATTGAGAGGCCCAGAACGACCGCGGCGACGAGCGTGAGGGCGAACACCGCGGGGATGACGGCGAGGACGAGGTCGTGACGCGTCGGCGACTGACGCGGCAACAGTTGCTCGGCGTACTGTCCGCTGAAACCGTCCGGTCCGTTAGTTCTGGTACTCAACGTAACTCACCTCCCACTGTATACTATCCGGTTTCTAATACATAAAATTTGGTCTGTGTGACGTTCCCAGAACGTACGTGGTGACAGAACTCATCATCTCTATAAGTTATAGCGATTATCTACTGTGAAACGCGACCGTAGGAGCGCCTCGAAGCCACCAGTTCCGATAGTTTCTACCCGTGGTTGCTGTCTTGTACAGATCCGCGGCTGCATGTAACTATCTAAACTGCTGCAGCCCCGTCCCGAGCGGGGGTTCGATGCGTCTACGCGGTGCTATCGACGGCGATATGAAAGAATGCGGTACTGTGGTCGGCGCGACTGCCGATTCCAGTCAATCAGTCCGACGCGCCGCCACGCTCCGCGCGTGACGGCGGCGGGACGCGTTCGTTGACGGTCGGCGCGTCAGGGAGGACACACCGGTCCGGCTCGCCGTTGACGTGTGCGTACTGGTCGGGTGCGTTCGCCAGCGGATGAGCGGGGTTGCGGTCGCCGGAGATCCGCGCGGCACGGACCTCGCCGAACCCGTTGATGCGTGCCTGGATGCCGCGCCAGTGCAGTCCTGTCGCCGGCGGGACCGACACGGAGTGTGGCGGGTCGTAGGCGGAGCCGTGAGAGGCCAGCACCTCCGCGTTCACGTTCTCGGCGAGCTGGTCGTGATCGATGAGTAGCCCGACGCGGGCGTTGGGCGGAGCCCGCCGAGCTAATACGTCGAGCCCGAGATGGAGTGCCCGGTATTCCGCGACGTTGTTGTCCGGGCAGGTGTCGGGGACCGACAGCCTGACGACGCGCTCACCGTCGAGGGTTTCGACGACGACACCCAGCCCGCCTGTCGGGCCGTTCGACTCGCTGCCGGGTGATGTCGTGCCGTTGTGGGGTCTGAACGACCCGTCTGTGGCGATGTAGAAGTCTCGATGGTGACTCCGCGGCGGATGCGCGATGTGCGGCGTCGGTGATTCATCGAACAGGTCTCGAAGTGACGGCCGGCCGTAAGCGGCCATAGTTTCCGTTGGGTAAGCAGGATAATAAATATGTTCCCTCGACGGGGGGTCGTCCCGGTACGGCGGTTTGGACGGCCTCCCGGACGATCCACTTCCATTTCAGCCCTGTGTCCCACGCCGGATCTGTTAGCGGGTGAGAAAGAGTTATATCGACGTAGTTCCATGTTATCAATACACATGACTCCAACGAAAATTCGTGAACGACTCGAAGAGTCAGAAGGTCGGGTCGACAAAGAGCTGTTCGTCAGCGCGCTAGAGTACGTCCGGGACGACGGCCGCACCCGTCGATAACCGTATTTTTATTGTGGCTAGCGGAGGAGCACAGGGATCGCGAGCGGTGAGACTAGCGATTCAAGCAGCACCTGCCGGGCTACTCGTCTGCTCTGCTCAATCGTCGGCGAGTCGCCAGCCGTCGCCGGCCGACTCGACGACGCCGCGTCGCTCCATCTCGGTCGTGACCTCACCCAGTCGGTTCGGCTGTGCGATCTCTAAATCCGTCCGGCTGACACCGTGATACTCCCGCAGTAGCTGGCGGATGTCGTCTTCGGTGTGGGTCCGCTGGTCGCTCTTTTCCATGACGCCCGCGATGAGTTCGACCATGTCTTCCACGAAGTTCCATGGGTAAACGACCCAGGTCCACTCGTCGAGGCGCTCGCCGACGAACTCCGGTTCGTGGTCGCTGGTCTGGAGCAACTGGAGCGTCGCCGTCCGGACGCTACTCGGGTTTCGGTCGCGAACGCATTCGGCGGCCGTCTCGATAGACTGGCCGGTGTCGGCGATGTCGTCGACGACCAGTACGTCCTTGCCCTCGACCGCGCCGTCGGCCAGCGGGTATTTGATCTGTGCTTCCTCGCCTTTCGCCGCCGTCCCGACGTAGTGCTCGACTTTCAGACTCGCCAGGTCGTCCAGCCCGAGGAAGTCACAGAGACAGCGCCCGCCGAACCAGCCGCCCCGTGCCAGCGCGACGACCACGTCGGGCTCGAACTCCGCGGCTTTCACGTCGTCGGCCACGTCTCGACAGAGGCCGTAGATGTACTCCCAGTCGGTGATGGTACACGAGAACTCGTCCGGTAGCTCGCCCATACGAGATGGCGTGTGTGGCCGGACTTAACCGTTGCATATTCCGCGGCGGTTACCGAACCCGGAGCGGCACGCTACGCGTCCGGGTCGCCCTTCCGGAACTCCCGGAGCAGGACCGTCGCGTAGCTCCCTTTCGGCAGCGAGAAGGAGAACGTCAGGTCCGCGTCGTCGCGCTGGACGCCGAGGGCCGTCCGGAGCAGGACGGCCCGCCGCGTCCCGTCGCTGTCGAACGCGCCGGGGAGGTCGAAATCACTCTGTTCGAGCCCGACGTCGTCGAGGACTTCGCGGGCGATAGCGCCCGGCTCACCGCTGCCGAGGTCGGTGTCGGTCCCGATCAGCGGCGCAGTGACGAAGGCCCGGCCGCGCTCGCAGTGACGCTCGACGGTCGGCAGCCGCTTTTCCGTGACCTGCTGGGTCCGGTCGGCGTCCGGAATCGGGAAGTCCTCGGGCGCGTCGCTGTCCCGGAAACAGACCACGTCGCCCTCGACGGGTCGGTCGAACGGCAACCCCCGTTCCAGCCGCTCCGAGAGGATGCGGTTGAAGACGTACGATTGGGCGGCGTTGACGAACAGCGACTGGAGGTTCGACGGCAGCGCTTCCAGCGCCTCGCGGAAATCGTCTGGCTCGTTGGCCCCGTTCTCGACCAGCCGGTGACAGATAGAGCGTTCGTAGCCTAGCGCGCCGGGCAACTTGTCCAGCGCGCCGGCCCAGTCGTGGGTCTCGTCGACGTACGCCCGCGCCTCCTGTGTCGATTCCGGTTCGCGTTCGTGGGGGTTCCCGACGTAGGCGAGGACCGCCTCTCGCCAGTCGCCGCGGGCAATCGCCAGCCCGACCTCGTGGGTGACCGGCCGGCGCGACCCGAACCGCTGCTGGCCGAAGTAGTTCGGGACGCCGACCGTCGTCTCGCCGTCCGGCAGTGTAGGATCGTCTTCCCTGTCGTTCATCGCGTTGGCCCCGTTGGCGAACGCCTGGAGGTCCGCTACAACGCTGGCAGCGCTGTCGGTGTTCTCGGTGTCCCGAACGACGATCTCAAAAGCGTTGCCCGCCAGATCGCCGAAGAGAATCGGGCGACCGGCGCGACCGATGACCTCGATGTCCGTGCCGCCGATCTCCGGCAGATCCTCGGCCGCGACCCCCTTCACCGAGAACAGCTGGGTCGTGACCGCGCGCTTGTCCTTCGTCCCCGCCCACGACACCCGCTCGCGGGAGATGCCCAGCCGGTCGGAGAGTTTGCTGGCGAAGTCGTTGGTCTCCCAGTTGCGTAGCTCCGCCCGGAAGACCAGATGCGGATACGCGCCGGTGTCGGCGTCGACCGGTTCAGTGTCGAACGCCTCCAGTTCCCGGACGCGAAAGTCTGCGGGCGAGGCGCGGAGGCGGCCGCCCACCCCGTCGGCGTCGCTGACGTAGTACTCCATGCCGACCGCCCGCTCGATTGGGTGGGCCGCTTGCATTGACTGGATGTTCGTGGGTCGGCGCTTATGGTTGGCGTTTGCGGGCTCGCTATCTTCCACATCGAACCCGGCACCTAGTGTTATCACGGCACACATACTATCTCCGAGTAGGTCGTGGCTGTGTTGGCGACCGGAGACCACCACGATGCCAAAGCTAGCATGTAAGAGCTGCGGACGAGAGATCACGTTCGACAGGGAGGGCCAGGAAGGCCGCGCACCGATGCGATACTGCCCGCGCTGTGGCGAGGAGTTCCCGCCGCGAGACGAGTGGTAGGCACAGTGTGGCGGATTTATTGGTAGGCCTCGAACTCGCGGCCGAAGGCGATGAAGTACCCGACGCCGACGAGGCCGACGACCGTAGCGACGCCGAAGGCCAGTTCCGGACCGGCCTGTATGGCGACATCGCCGACGGCCACCGCCCACTCGCTACCGTAGAGCCACCCGCCCAGCGCGGCGCTGGGGATGACCAGCGTGTTCCGAATCAGGTAGTACGTTCCGGTGACGCGGCCGCCGGCGTCCCGCTCCGCTGGCCCGACGATGAGCGCCTTGTGGGCGGGCAGACCGGCAAAGCGAAGGCCGGAGAACGCGAACAACAGCACCAGCACCCACTGGTCCGCCGGCGCGAAGATGAGCAACAGCGGGAACGCAGCGTACACCAGAAACCCCAGCGCGACGGCGGGCTTGAGGCCGGCCCACTCCGAGAGTTTCGCGACGGGGGCCATCGAAATGATGGCGATGACCATCTCGACGCCGAGCAGGACGCCGAAGAAGGCATCGGGGCGTAGCTGGACGCCAAAGCCGGTGAATCCCACCGACAGGAACTCGGTGACGACGATGACGAAGAAGACGTACACCATGCCGTTGGCGAAGCGGACGAGCGTATCTGCGACCAGCAGCGGGCGGAGCGTCGCCGGCATCATTCGCAGGTCGTCGAGAACCTGGTCGATGCCCTCGAAGGATTTTCCGAGCGTGTCCTCGCTGGCGTCGTAGAGGACGTGCTGGGCGACGGTCGCGACGATACCACAGGCCAGTGCGAGCAGCAGCACGCGCCCGAAGCCGTCGACGAACGTCCCGGTCGTCGCGAGCAGCGCCGCGGCGGCCAGTGGCCCGAGCAGGAAGCCGATGCGGCGGAACATCTCCGTGCTGGCAAACCCCATCGCTAGCCGCCCCGGCGGGACGCTCTGTTTGACGATGGCGAAGGTCGCACCCAGCCCGAAGGACTTCCAGGCCTGTGCGAGAAAGAGCCCGACGAACACGAACGTCCAGGCCGGCAGTGTCGTCCCGCCGAGCGTGATGTCACCGACGACCGAGGCGAGATACCAGATGCCGAAGCCGACCGTCGCCAGCGTCGCGAAGGCAGTCAGCGCCAGTCGCGAGCCGATGCGGTCCGACACCGCGCCGCCGGGGTAGGGGTACACCGCGCTGATGAAGTTCCCGACGCTGCCGTACAGGCCGATGACGCCGGCGCTGGCCCCCAGAATCCGCATGTACTCGGGGATGTACCGGCTGGTCATCTGGAACGCGAGGCTGAACGCCAGCATCGACAGCGACAGGACGAGCACGTCCCGCTCCAGCGCGAAGAACTGCCGGAAGGAGTCGAGCAGGTCCACGTCCTCGTCGGTCCCTGTCTCAGTTGCCATTGTCGGATACAGTTTCCCCGGGGTCTTAATGCTGGAAAAAGGGGCAATCGGTCGGTTCGCCCGGAGTACACCCTGCTCAGTACGGGAGCACGAACAGGACGACCGCCAGGAACGGCGTGAGCGCGAGCAGCATCGCGATGGCGTAGCCGAACATCTCCCGGGCCTTGATGCGGGTGATGGCGAGCAGCGGGAGCGCCCAGAAGGGGTTGAGGAGGTTCGTGTGGGCGTCGCCGACGGCGTAGGCCATCGTCGCCTGGCCGACCGGGACGCCGAGGTTCTGGGCGGCTTCGAGAATCGGCGGCCCGAGAATGATCCACTCGCCGCCGCCGGAGGGGGCGAAGATGTTGACTGTCGCACCGGCGAGCCAGGCGATGACCGGGAACGTCTGGGGGGTGGACAGCGAGATGAGCCCGCCGGCCATCAACTGCGCCAGCCCGGAGGACGCCATCATGCCCTGGATACCGGCGAAGAAGGGAAAGAGCAACACGATGCCCGACGCGGCGGTCGCGGCCTCGCCGAACTTCTCCCGGTAGGTCTGTGGGTCCATGTAGATGAAGATGCCGACCGTCAGGAAGCCGAAGTTGACGATGTTCAGCCCGAGCGCGTCGATGCCGGACTGGACGAACTGTGAGACGACCAGGGCGATGCCGGTCAGACCGATAATCCCGCCCAGCACGCGACTGTGGTTGATGCGTTCGGCCGGGACCTGTTGCTGCGGTGCCGCCGTCTCCTCCACGCCGCCGTCACTCGCCGCCTCGAACAGGTCTTCCTCGGGAATGTAGTGCGTGATACCACGCGCCCGGTCGCCGGTCGGCGTGATGACGTAGAGGACGACGAGCGCGTAGGCTATCGACAGGCCGGTCAGGATGAGACCGTAGGGATGGAAGATGGTCTCCGACGCGGAGACGACGACGTCGATGACGCCCTGCTGGATGAACTCGTTGCCCTCCGTCGCGAGCAGGAGCGGCGCGGACCCGGACAGCCCCCAGTGCCAGGTGAGGCCGAGTCCGAGATAGCCGGCCACACAGAGGACCGGATAGTGGACGTCGATGTTGTTTTCGTGGGCGGTCTTGCCCATCTCCCGGGCGAAGATAGCGCCGAGAATGAGGCTCAGCCCCCAGTGAACCCAGCCAAGCAGCATCGTCAACAGGCCGACGAGGACGACCGCCTGTTTCCCGGTGTTGGGAATCTCCGTCAACCGGCGGATACCGACGTTGATGCGGGGGTGGTACGCCACGACGAAGCCCGTCATCAGGATGAGGACCATCTGCATCGAGAACGTCAGGAAGGCCCAGAAGCCGTCGTACCAGAACCCGACCATGTCGACGGGGCCGGAGCCGGTGAGGCCGATACCAGCCAGGAACACGACGTAGCTGAGGATGAGCGCGAACAGGAACGGGCTGGGCATCCACCGTTCCACCCACGCGGAGAGTCGGTAGCCGATACGTTCGAGGACTGTCTCTCCTGTGTCATTGGTCGACATGCGCTTGCCACGTCCTCCCGAATATGTCATAAAAGTTTGCTGCTATTTCGCCGGTGGCCCCCCGCTCGTCGCTGTACAGACAGTCCCGTGGCACGACACAGGTGACTGAAACCGGCCGTGGCGGGTGATTTTATTTCGCGTCCGCGGCAAGCCGGCGTATGTCATACCGAGTCGTCGTCTCCGACACCAAGGTGATGGACAGGGAGACACGAACGGCGGTACTGAACGGGGTCGACGCGACGGTCGAAACGACGGAAGCGAAAGAGCCGGCAGCGGTCGCACGCGCAGTGGACGGCGCGGACGCGCTGATCGTCGACGCCGGCACACAGGTCACGGCCGAGGTCGTCGACACCGCCGACTCGCTCCAAGTCGTGGGCCGGGCCGGCATCGGCGTTGACAACATCGACGTGCGGGCGGCGGTCGACGCCGGCGTGACCGTAGTCAACGTCCCCGACTACTCCGTCGAGGAGGTGTCGACCCACGCGTTCGCGCTCGTGCTCGCCTGCCTGCGGAAGATACCGACGTTCGACCGGTCGGTCAAGAACGGCGAGTGGGAGTGGTCGGTCGGCCAGCCGATACATCGCCTCGCCGGCAGCACCGTCGGCCTCGTCGCCTTCGGCAAACTCGCCAGGCGGTTCGCCGCGAAGCTCCAGGGCTTCGACGTGGACGTCGTCGCCTACGACCCGTACGTGCCCGACTACCGGATGGGCGACCTCGGCGTCGAGTCGGTCACGTTCGAGACGCTGCTGGCCGACTCGGACATCGTCTCCTTGCACGCGCCGCTGACCGACGAGACGCGGGGGCTGATCGACGCGGACGCGCTCGACCGGATGCGCAAGGACGCGTTGCTCGTGAACACGGCCAGGGGCGGGCTCGTCGACGAAACGGCGCTGTACGACGCGCTCGTCAGCGGTGACCTCGGCGGGGCCGGACTGGACGTGCGCGAGTCGGAACCGCCCGGAGAATCGTCGCTGCACGACCTCGACAGCGTCGTCTGTAGCCCCCACGTCGCGTGGTACTCCGAGGAGTCCCGGGTCGAACTGACACAGACGGTGGCCGAAGACGTCGTCCGGGTGTTGCGTGGCGAAGCGCCGGAGAACCCCATCGACCCCGAGACCGGGTGGTTCTGACGGTCTCGGCGACGGAGACGGTTCACGCGGCGGCCGCGTCGAGGAGTTCGACCGCGAGTTCGGCGGCCTCAACGGCCGACTCACCAAAAATGTAGGTTATCGGCTCGATACCGAACGCGCCGTTGTGATAGATGACGCGGGGGACTTCGCCCCGGTCGCGGAAGGCCGCTTCGAGGCGGTCGTCTCTGTCCTCGTAGTCGGCGTCGAACGCCAGCGGCTCGATGTCTCGTTCGCGAGCGGCGTCGAGGACCGTCTCGTCAGTACTCAGATTGAGCGCCGCCCGGCGCGAGGGGTCGACGGCCATCGCGGTCAGTATCGTCCGCGCGACGTGTTCCGACGCCCCGAACTCGGGGTTCGACGGGACGTTGACCCGCCCTCGCAGGTCGTGGATCCGGCCGGGGACCGCCGCCACGTCGAGCGCGTCCTCGGCGTCGGGCAGCGCCATCCCGACGTTCATCCCCACGTTCGGAATCGCGGCGACGACGGCGGCGCTGTCCGCCAGCAGCCGCGTGGCTCGCCGGACCGACGACAGCACGGCCCGTTCCGCTTTCACGGCGGTATCCGTCCCCCGAACACAGAGGTCACAGCCCATCCCCTGCAGTGCCGGCATCTCCTCCTCGTGGACCGCACAGATGGGGCCGCGGTCCTCGAACTCCCGGACCAGGGCGAGCAGTTCGCCAAGCACCGCGTACTCGTCCATCTCACCCGCGGCCAGCCCGTCGGCGATTCGTTCGATGGTCTGTCGCATCCGGGCGTCCTCGCGAAAGCGCTCCTCGACGGTGACCGAGCCGCTGGCGTACTTGCTCACCGCGGCCTGTGTCACCCCGAGCTGGTCGGCGATCTCCTGTTGGGTCCACCCCTTCTCGTCGAGTTCCGTGGCGAGCATCGCCCGGGCCGTCGGGAGGAACCGCTCGACCACGATCTCGCTCGGCAACTGCAGTGTCATTGCTATGCGTGAAACGCCCCAGCCTCAAGTACCCTGCCGGCCGAATGCGTCTCGTTTCTCGGGATATAACTTGGTTGTATGAGTAGGATATAATACGGTGGGCCGTGTTGTGTCGACTACCAATGGCGTTCAGCGACCACCTGCTCGACATCGGCGACGACATCTGGGCGGCACAGAAAGGGCATCCGTTCGTCACGGAACTGGCAGCGGGGACGCTCGACGAGGCGGCGTTCGAGCACTGGGTGAAACAGGACTACCGGTATCTACAGGACTACGCGCGGCTGTTCGCCCTCGCCGGCGCGACGGCCCGCGAGGAGTCGACGATGACGCACCTGCTCGGCGTCGCCCACCAGGTACTCGACACCGAGATGGACCTCCACCGGGAGTTCGCGGCGGAGTACGGCATCTCCCGGTCGGAGCTGGAGTCGACCGAGAAGGCCCCGACCTGCCTGGCGTACACGAACTTCCTCGTCCGGACGGCCTACGAGGGCCACGAGGCGGAGATCGCCGCCGCGCTGTACCCCTGTATGCAGGGCTATCTCGACGTCGCCGAGCACATGGACGACCTGGCCGACGGCGAGCACCGGTACACGCCGTTCATCGAGATGTACACCGGCGACGACTTCCGGGAGGCGACTGGCTGGTGTCGGGCCTATGTCGACCGCTGCGGCGAGCGGTATCCCGGGCAACACGACGCCATGGAGGACGCATTTCTGACGAGCGCGAAACTGGAACACCGGTTCTGGGACATGGCCTACACGCAGGAGGGGTGGGAGCTATGACGGCCGAGACGTACGAAGCCTACGCCGACCGCGTCACCGACCCCCGATTCACCGAGTGGCTCCGCGAGCGGAGTCAGCCGGACTGGGACGGGGCCGTCGAGCACCCCTTCGTCGAGGAACTCGGGGCCGGCACGCTCGATGAAGACGCCTTCGCCGCGTATCTGGTGCAGGACTACGCCTTCGTCGACGAACTCGTGGGGACGTTCGGCCACGCAGTCGGGCAAGCCCCGGACATGGCCGCCAAGCGTCGCCTCGTCGAGTTCCTCGATACCGTGACCGACGAGGAGGACGACTACTTCGAACGCTCCTTCGCCGCGCTGGGCGTCGACGAGTCGCGCTGGCAGGCCCCGGAGCCGTCGTCGACGACGGCGGCGTTCGTCGACCTCCTGGGCCGGGCCGCCAGAGAGGGCGGCTACGCCGAGACGCTGGCCGTACTCGTCCCCGCCGAGTGGATCTACGAGTCCTGGGCGACGGCGGTCGCCGAGCGCCACGGCGACGCGGACGGCGACGACCTGCCCAGCGCCGGGATGGGACTGCCGTTCTACTTCGGCGAATGGGTGGACCTCCACGCCGTCGACTCCTTCGTCGCGTTCGTCGACTGGCTGCGGCGCGAACTCGACGCCGTCGGGCCGGCGCTTTCGCCCCGCCGGGAGGCGCGTGTCGCGTCGCTGTTCGACCGTACGGTCACACTCGAACGGCAGTTCTTCGAGACGGCCTACGAGGGGGCTCGGGCTACAGCCGACCACGGGGTGAGCCCGTAGATGGTCTCCTCGGCTGTCGTCCTCGGCTTGACTGCGGCGACCGTCCTCGTGTTCACCGGCGTCGGTCTCTTCGCCGCGCGCGGTCGCATCGACTCGGTGGAGACGTACGTCTCGGCCCGCGACTCGGCCGGCAGCGGGACTCTCGCTGCGACGGTCATCGCGTCGATGATGGGCGTCTGGATACTGCTGAGCCCCGCCGAGGCCGGGGCCGCTTTCGGCGGCTTGCCCGCCGTGCTGGGCTACGCTATCGGCAGCGCGATTCCGCTCCTCCTCTTTATTCCGGTCGGCGCTCGCATCCGCGAGGTGATGCCGGCGGGGCACTCGCTGACGGAGTTCGCCTACGCCCGCTTCGGGTCGGGGATGTACGTGCTCGTCCTGCTCGTCTCGGTGTTTTACATGTTCATTTTCCTCGCCGCGGAGATGACCGGCATCGCCGGCGCGCTCGCGCTCGTCGCGGACGTGCCGCTCTGGCAGACCTCGCTGCTCATCGGCGGGTTCGTCCTCGTCTACACGACCTACGGCGGCCTGCTCGCCAGTATCGTCACCGACACCGTCCAGACGCTGGTCATCCTGCCGCTGCTGGCCGTCGGTTTCGGCGGCGCGCTGCTCTCGCTGGGCGGCGCGAACGAACTCCACGCGACAGTGGTGTCGGCCGACCCGACGCTGCTGGACCCGGGGTTCGGCCCCGGCCTGGAGTTCGGGCTGTACGTCGCCTTCGCTCTCCTCGGGGCGAATATGCTGAACCAGGGCGTCTGGCAGCGGGTGTACGCCGCCGACGGCGAGGGTGCCCTGCGGCGCGGCATGGGTATCGCCGCCGTCGTCGTCGTGCCGATGCTCCTGCTGTCCGGACTGTTCGGCATCGCCGCTGCGGGGCTGGGACTCACCGAATCCGGCTCCGCGAGCATCGCCTTCTTCCTCGTGCTGGCGGAGGCGTTCCCGACATGGGTGACCCTCGCCGTCGTCGTCCTCGCCGTCCTGCTGGTGATGAGTTCGGCCGACACGATGTTCAACGCCATCGCCAGCGTCGTCACCGCCGACCTTGCCCGACTGCTCGACGACCCTGACCAGCGGACCCTCTGGCTCGGCGGCCGCGGGCTGACTGTCGCCGTCGCCCTCGGCGCGATATTCATCGGCGCACAGGGGTACAGCGTCCTCCAGTTGTTCCTGACGGCAGACCTGCTCGCCGCTGGCGTCTTCGTGCCGTTCCTGGCCGGCCTCTACACCGAGCGACTCACCGGGCCGGGCGCGATGGTTTCGGGCATCGCGGGGCTGCTCGTCGGATTCGCCTACTTCCCGTCGCTCCGCGGTCTCGTCGCCACGATACCGGGCGTCGGGAGCGCCCTGCCAGCGCCGTCGTTCCTGCTCGCCTTCGCCGGTGCGACGCTCGTCTCGGCAGCCCTCACCGTGGTTGCGACGCTGCTGGGCGGGGCCGATGCCGATCTCGACAGCCTCGGCCGGGAGGTCCGTGCGCTTGACGACCCGGTGGCTGACGGGGGGACTGAGCAATGACTCCGCCAGCCATCCTCCCTCTCGCGGCACTCGGGTCGACAGCGTTCGCGGCGCTGGCCTGGGGATCGATTCTGCTCGTCATCGCCGTGTTCCTCGCCGTCGGCTGGCTGGTCCTGACCGAGTAGTCCGCCACGGTAAGAGCCTGAAAACGAGAGTCATTCATGGTAACAAGACACATACTTATCATGATGGGGTGCGGAATATCGCACATGCAGACCTTCGTGCTCGCGACGAACTCCGAGACAGTCAGCGAAACGCTGTGTTCGTACCTCGAAGGAGTCCTCGACCCGGACGACAGCGTCTACGCGGTCAACTCACAGCCGGGTGGCGACAGCACGGAACCGGAAGCGGTCGCCGACGGGAAGGCCGCGCTCGAAGTCGTCTCGGACCGTCTGGGCGACCAGGTATCCGTCGAAACCTACCAGATAATCCGGGGGAACAGCCCGGCGACGGACATCTTCGACATCGCCGAGGAGGTCGACGCCGACGAACTCGTCATCGGCGTCCGCAAGCGCAGCCAGACCGACCGGCTCATCTTCGGCAGCGTCGCACAGGACATCATGCGGCAATCTGACTACCCGATGCGGGTCGTGCCGCGGGAGTGAGCAGCGGCTGGCCGGTCACTGCTGAGAAAACGAAGAGCCGCGTCGGCCACGGGTATGGCCGGGTTTTATTCGGCCGACTCGTAGTCGTCGAAGGCGTCGATCTCGACGCCCTCGTCGGTGATTTCGGCGAGGACGACGCCGTTGCCGGAGCCGGTGTCACGCTCGGCCGCCGCGTTGACGGCACGAATCGCCAGACTACGGGCCTCTTCGAGACTCATCTCGGGGTCGTACT
Organism: Haloarcula sp. HT12; assembly: GCF_055271655.1. Classification (NCBI taxonomy): domain Archaea; kingdom Methanobacteriati; phylum Methanobacteriota; class Halobacteria; order Halobacteriales; family Haloarculaceae; genus Haloarcula; species Haloarcula sp. HT12. The sequence continues at coordinate 173,091 of NZ_JBUXKW010000005.1, read as the reverse complement.
GCCCTTCGATGGTCCCCGTTGCGACCATCGTCCCGGAGCCGGTGACGGTGTAGTCGTCTTCGAGCACGCCGCCAGCGGGGTCGACGCTGTAGACGTGGCTGCCCGCTTCGTCGACGCCGCCGACGATGGGGTTGATGGCGAAGTACGGGCCACCGCGGGCGAAATTGCCCGCCAGCGTCGCCAGCGCGTGAATCGAGAGCGGTTCGTCCCGGCGGACCTCGTAGAGGTCGGCCTCCGCGCGAAGCGAGCGGATGAACGACTGGGCCCCGCCGACGCTGCCGACCAGCGTCATCGCGGCCGTCGGGTGGATCTGCTCGACCTTCTGGACCTGCTTGTTCGAGACGAAGCGGCCACCGAGGGAGGCACGCCGGTCCGTCGCGATGATGACGCCGTTCTCCGTCGAGATGCCGACGGTGGTCGTCCCGGTCTTGACGACGTTCTCCTCGTCACGGCCGCCGTCTTCGTTCGGCAGATTGCCGACTTCCGGTTCGTAGGCGTCGGTCAGACGGTTCTCAGGGTCGTACATCAGTTCTCACCTCCGAGCTCGAACTCTTCAAGCCGTTCCGCGATGTCGTCTTCAGCGAGCTTTTCGAACTGCTCGCTTTCCACGTCGATGGTGGCGATGTCGACGCCGGTCGCGTCGAGGCCCTCCTCGTTGACCGAGGCCAGCGCCCGGAGCGCGAGTTCGATGCCGCCTTCGAGGTCCATCTCCTCGGCGTACTCGTCTTCGAGGAACGACTGGATGTCCTCGCGGGAGCCGCCGATGGCGACTGCCTGCCACTCGTAGGGCGTCCCCGAGGGGTCAGTCTCGAAGAGGCGCGGTTCGCCGTCCTCGATACCGGCCACGAGCAGCGCCACACCGAACGGGCGTGCGCCGCCGGTCTGGGTGTACTGCTGGATGTAGTCGGTGATCTCCTTCGTCAGCGACTCGACGGAGGCCGGCTCGTCGTAGCGCAGGCGGTTGACCTGCGCCTGGCGGCGCGCCACGTCGATGAGCTGGCGGGCGTCAGCGACGTGGCCCGCGCTGGCGACGCCGACGTGGGAGTCGATCTCGTGGATCTTCTCGATGCTGTCGCGCTCGATGAGCGGCGACCGGGCGTGGCGGTCCGCGGCGATGACCACGCCGTCCTCTGTGCGGACCCCGACGCTCGCGGTTCCGCGCTTGACGGCTTCTCGTGCGTACTCGACCTGATAGAGGCGTCCGTCCGGGGAGAAGATGGTGATCCCGCGGTCGTAGGCCTGTTGTTCGTTTCCTTGCATGATGTGTGGTGTTGTTGTTCACCTGAGGTTAGGGCTGCTCTTATATAACCGTATCGCGCACCGCTGCCCTCAGAACAGCGGCAGGTCGCCGGTGACGCGGTCCACCAGCTCGTCCTCGGCGGGGCCGACGGCGAGGGCCGTCACCGTCCCCGGGTCGAGCTGTGTGTGGCCGGCGTCCCGGACGACCGCATGCGGCAGGCCTTCGCGCTCGGCCACGTCGGCGAGTTCGAACAGCTCGGCCTCGCTGGTGGCCTTCAGGACGACTTTCTTCTGCCCCGCGCCCTTCCAGGCTTTGCGGGGCTTCGGGCCGGCGTCCTCGTAGGCCGACAGCGAGGCGTGGGCAACCTGGGCGGCGAGCTTGCCCTCGCCCATGCCGATATCGGCCCGCGCGACGATAGCCTGCTTCATACGAGTATATGGCCACCCGTACTTAAACTCCCGTCGGACTCCCTCCACGGTTGCACATACCACAGAGTACATACGCCGTGGCCGAGCACACCCCGGAGATGCCCTCCACCATCCGAACGTACCTCCTGCGACCGGGCGCGTTCTTCGAACAGCGCCGCGACAGGCTGAGCGGCGTCCGTGGCGGCGGTCTCGCCCTCGGTATCGCCGTCGCCGTAACAGTCGTTCTCGGCGTCGCGCTCCGGCTGTTCGCGGCCCAGTTCACCGGGACTACAGAGGTAGACAACCCCGCACGGCCGCCGGACCAGATGTGCGATGACGGCGGTATCGGCGAGATAACCGTGTCTGGCTGTGACGAACCGGCGACGAGAACTGTCGAAGTCGGGTCCCTCATCTGGGACCAGGCGACCGAGGTCCTGCCGGGGTTGTTCATCGGCCTCATCGTCGTCTGGATCGGACTAGTTGTCCTCCTGTACGTCGGCGCAAAGATGGCCGGCGGCTCCGGGCAGTTCGGTGAGACGGCTGAGATAACCGCGTGGGGGCTGCTCCCGTCCGTCGTCGGCGTTGCCGTCGGCGGTGCTGCACTCGTCTTGTTTGCTGCCAGCACCGACCTCTCCGGGTCTTCGCCGGAGATGCTGCTCGAACAGGTGCGGAGCCTGCAGAACGGCCTCTCCGGGCTCGTGTTCCTCGCGATACAGGTGGGGACCGCAGCCTGGCAAGCGTACGTCTGGGCCGGCGGCCTCCGAGCCGTCCACGAGATCAGCAGGTACGCCGCAGTCGCCGTCGCTGTCGTCGCCGCGACGCTGCCCGTGGTCCTCTCCTGAGAATCGGGGAGTTTAGGCTTCCGGCCGCACACGCCACTCTCATGATACTCTCAGATGCGGATATTCTCCGGCGGCTGGAACAGGGTGACCTCGTCGTCGAACCGCTCGACGACCCGGACATCCAGATCCAGCCGGCCAGCGTGGACCTCCGACTCGGTCGGGAGTTCCTGGAGTTCCAGCACGCCAACATCCCCTGTATCCACCCGAACTCCGAGGACGAAGTCGCTGACTACGTGGAGGAGACCGTCGTCGAGGAGGGCGGAGAGTTCATTCTCCACCCCGGCGACTTCGTGCTTGGGACGACCCACGAGCGCGTCGCTATCCCCGACGACCTCATCGCCCACGTCGAAGGGCGGTCGTCGCTCGGCCGGCTTGCGATTGTAGTACATGCAACCGCGGGACTATGCGACCCCGGATACGAGGGTCAGATAACGCTCGAACTGTCGAATCTCGGCACTGCACCGGTCGCGCTCACGCCCGGGATGCGAATCTCGCAGCTCACGTTCACGGAACTCAAGACGCCTGCTGACCGCCCGTACGGGGCCGAGCGCGGCTCGAAATATCAGGGCCAGTCCGGGCCGCAGGCGAGCAAGATACAGGGAGACAGAGAATTCGGGGGCGACCAATGAGTACGACACCACACAGTGGAGGGCAGCGATAGATGCGGTTCATCGAGGAGATCGTCGTCGACGACTTCCTGCCGACGTTTCGCTCGCTGCTGGCCGACGCCCTCAGGGAGCGCGGGCTGACACAATCCGAAGTCGCGGACCTGCTGGGAATCAGCCAGAGCGCGGTTTCGAAGTACGTTCACGGCGACGTGGCGCGCCACGACGACCTGCTGGCCCACCGCGGGCTGGAGGAGCTGGTCGAGCGGCTGGCCGACGGGCTGGCAGACGGCGATATGAGTCCCGTCCAGGCGCTGGTCGAAACGGAGGTGTTCATCCGCGAACTCGAACAGGGCGGCGTGCTCGCGCAGTTACACGAGGACGCGGTCCCGGAACTCGGCGCGTACGACGACGAGTTCGCCGTCCACGACCCCGACTCGCAGCTGCGGTCGGCCGAGCGGACGCTCGCGTCGGTGCGGCGCGGACTCAGCGTGCTGGAAAACACCAGCGGGTTCGCGACGCTCATCCCGGCGGTCGGATCGAACCTCGTCCAGTGTCTTCCCGAGGCCGACAGCATCGAAGATGTGGCCGCCGTTCCGGGGCGGATTCTCGACGTGAAAGGGCGGGCGACCATCCCGGCAGACCCGGAGTTCGGCGTCAGCGAGCACGTCGCGACGCTGTTGCTGGCAGCGCGGGCCGCCGGGAGCGACGCCCGCGCCGTGTTGAACGTCCGGTACGACGACGGCGTCGTGAATGCGTTGCGGGACGCGGGTCGGACCGTCGTCGAGTTCGACGCCGAGGAGAGCGTCGAGCCGGCCGTCGCGGCCGCGCTGGCCGACGACTCTGGGGCCGACGTGCTGTATCACACCGGCGCGATGGGGATCGAACCGGTGGTGTACCTGCTCGGGGACGACGCCGTGTCGGTCGCCGAGACGGCACGCGAAATCTTGTGACCGACGCGCAGTCGTTTTACGGCCGGTGGGCGCGGGTGTACGACTGGATAGCGACTGCCCCCGGTGTGGCGGCCTGGCGCGACCGGACAGCGGACTCGCTGGCGCTCGTACCCGGCGACGCCGTCGTCGAGATGGGCTGTGGCACGGGCGCGAACGTGCCGGCGCTCCGCGAGCGCGTCGGCCCGGCGGGTCGGGTCGTCGGTATCGATGTGACGCGGGCGATGCTCGACCGCGCACGCGACCGCTCCGCGCGGACGGGTGAGACCGTCCACTACGTACAGGCCGACGCCGCCCGACCGCCTGTTCGAGAGGCGGACGCCGTGCTAGCGACCTTCGTCGCCGGCATGTTCGAGGACCCTGCAGCGGCCGTCAACGCGTGGTGTGACAGCGTCGTCCCCGGCGGCCGCGTCGCCCTGCTGAACTTCCAGCGGAGTCCCAGCGCCCCCGCCGCGCCGCTGAATCTCGCCTTCGAAGGGTTCGTCAGGCTGTCCGCGCCGGGAGCGCGGCTATCGAGGCGGTCACACGCCAGCGCGTTCGAGCGGCGAGTACGGGAAGCCCGCGAGTGCCTGACGGCGCGGACGGTGGACCGACGATACGAGACCTTCGCTGGGGGGTACCTCGGTCTGTTGAGCGGGACCGTCCAGTAACGGTGCCGCTGAGGCGACCCGTTACGGCCGATACCGTTCAGCGTGCGCCGGACAGAATTCAGGGTCCCGTAGCTGCGCGGCGACGACGCCGGGCTGGCGATGTGGGTTGTGGAGCCGGCAGGTCTCCTCGTCACAGAACGCCTCCCCGGTGTCGAGGTAGTGGTACGCCTGCAGGACGTACCCCTTGATCGCCTCGGTGGTCCGCGGGTCGTCGTCGACGAGAAACTCCCCCTCGACTTCGTTTTCAAGCACTTCCCGGGGCGGTGCCCCGCCGGACAGCAGCGCGTGTTTCTGCTGTTCCTTGTAGTACTGTTCGGGCTTGGCCGGAGCCTCGTAGAGACCCGGCACCGAGACAATCGCGGGCTGGCCGAGGACGTTCACGCGCTTGTGCCAGCGGCCGTCGTGATCGCCCCAGGTCCCCACGACGCGGTCCAACAGCGGCACGTGGAGGTGGTCCAGCGACCGCTCGGACTCGGGGAGTCGCTCGTGGAGCGCTCGTTGGACAGCCTGCCCGTCGTAGATGACGCCGCCGGCTCGCTCGGGGGACTCCAGTGCTCGCTCTTCGTAGCGAACGATTCCAAGCATCGTGTTCCCGGTCTCGCGGTCGTACGGCGAGAGCACCCGCGCCTGTGCGAACGACTCCGCCAGCTCCGAGTCGCCGTGTAGCGAGAGAAACCGGTCCCGGACGGAGACGGTGGCCTCGACCCGCGAACCGAGCCAGTCGGCGATAGCGTCGGCGTCAGCGGCCGTCGTCGGGGCACGGTACAGCGTGACAGACTCCATTGTATTTGTCAGTGGTATTGGCAAGTAATACCACTTATGTCTCGGCGATTCACAGCCGATGAGGGACGGGTATCGAACCGGTGAACTAATTTGGTCTGCTCAGATATCGCCGGTGATGATGTCGGCGACTCGCTGCCGGTCGAACAGTTCGTCTTCGGTGAATATGTCCGGATAGATACGCTGGGCGGCCAGTTCGGTCTGGAACAGGTTGATAATCGGTCCCTGGTCCAGGTAGCCGCCGCGATGTATGGCGTCCTCCTGAACCGCCGTGATCTCGCTCGCGACCGAGTCGTTCCGCAGCGTTTCGACGACCGATTCCTGGAACTCCGCGTCGGTTTTCTGTTCCTGGCCCCGCACGATGAGGGCGTCAGGGTCGATTTCAAGTAGCGTTTCGAGATCCATCGTCGACCCGTCGCCCGAGTAGTTGGCTACGTCTGAGCCCGCGAAGGCGTCTCGCAGACCCAGGTCACGGAACTGCTTCTTACTGACGCCGCCCTCGTAGAGTCGATACGGGTAGAACGCAGTGACGGATTCGTCAGCGGGGTACACAAGGAGCGACCGCGGGCGCTCCGACTCCGGGGGAAGCCGCTCGGTAATGTTGCCGATGAACTCGTCGTGGAGGCTGTCGAACGCCGCGAACCGGTCAGTCGCCCGGAACACCTGCGCGACCCTCTCGAAGGCCTCGTAGAGGGTGTAATACCGGTAGTTTTGGTGCCACTCGTCACTACGCCGGCGGATGAAATTCCCGAAAAACGGGGCGACGTTTTCGGCGATCTCCTTGACGTCCGCCTCGTCCCAGCCGTACCAGTGAATGAGTTGGTTCGGCTCCATGAGATGGAGGTCCGCGTCCATCTCGTAGAACCGTTCCTTGTCGACGCTGTCACTTTGATACAGCGTCGTGACCGCGTCAGGGTCGTAGGTGATACCGGGGAGTTCCTCGTAGAAGTGCGTCGCGTATCGGTAGGGGAGTTGCGTCCCGAGTGTCTGGCCCGCGCCGAGCGCGAATCCCATGTCGGCGTAACTTCCCAGCAGTGCGACCCAGGTCTCCGGCGGGCCATCGAACTGGACCTCTCCCATGGGTTCCATAGAAACGGCGTACGTGTCGCCCGTCACCGTTCCGGGAGTCGATCCCGTGCTCGATTCAGTGGCTGTCCTGGATTCGGTCGCTTGAGTGTCAGCCGTCGTATCATCCGAACTGGCGGAACAGCCGGCCAGTACACCAGCGAGAACTGCTGCCCCACCCCCTTCGAGATACGTCCGTCGTGTCAGTCGTTGTTTATCCGTCATGGACTGTGCTTTTTAGGCCAGTCTAAAACTATATAACCGTTATTATTTAGGACAGCCTAAAATAGATGGTTTCAGGGAAGCCGGATACTGTGGACCGATTCGTGGGCGGATTCCGAAGCACCCGGCCTTTACTACCTGTAGAAATTCCAGCGGGCGTGTTATGTCCCGGATTCGTGCGGGAGTTCGGTCGGCTCCGCCGCGAGCGCGTCGATACAATCAGTGACAGACCATGTGGTCCCGTCGTCGGTACACGGGTACACACCAACGAGGTCGTCGTCAGAATATACGGCGACAGCAATCATCGGCAGGCGCAGTACCTCGGTACTCCCGCCGACCAGGAGCGACGACGTCCGCGTCTCGAACGGCGGTCGGAGACTCAACCCTCGTTCGGTCGCCCACTGTTCGTACCGGTCGACAGTTTCCAGCACCTCACCGTGTTCGCTCCCCTGGGACACCGGGACTTCCTCGGGCCACGTCCGGATATCGAACCCGTCGATGGTTCCCGCGGTGGCGAGTTCCGTGAACCGGTCGATAGCTGTCGTTCGTGGGCCACAGACCGGCCGCCGACTCCATAGCTGGACCGTGATCTCGCCGCCGACTAGCTCATCGGACCTGTGTTCGTCGCTCCGCTGCATCTCTTCTGACATTGGTTGTCAATCACTAACAACTCTGCACTACTCTTGTTTAATTGTTGGTTTCAGCGCGAGATTCCGGCCTGAATGTTCATCTATATGGGGAAAACCTAGACGGTTAAAAACCAGAGGGGCGTGGGTGGATTTCAGTCGTCAGCGGGGGATGCGGCGTCGCGGCTCGTGACGTCGACTGGGTCGGCATCGACTTCCAGCTCGTCCAGGGCGACCTGGGCGGCGCGCTTGCCGGAGACGAGCATGGCACCGAACGTCGGACCCATGCGCGGGAGGCCGTAGGTCGTTGCCGTGGCCATGCCGGTGACGACGAGGCCGTCGTGGGCGAGGCCGGTGTGTTCGACGACGGCGTCCTCGCTCTCGCCGACCCACATCGAATCGTGGCCCGGCGAGTCGTGGCCCGGCGCGCCGTAGGTGTCGTCGTCCGTCTGGTCCATGCCGCTGGCTTCGTCTTCGAGGCCCGGCGCGTTCAGGACGCCGCGCTCGTCGAGTTTCTTGACCGCCATCGCGTCGTGGCCGGTCGCGTCGATGACGAGGTCGGCCTCGACGGCGATGGGATCGACGCAGGTGATCTCACGTGGCAGCGCGTGGACCGGCGTCCAGTTCATGACGATGCCGCCGACGCGGTGGTCTTCGCGGATGACGATGTCGGTGAACTCCGTCATGTTCTGCATCTTCGCACCGGCGTCACAGGCGGCCTTGATGAGGCCGGAACAGGCTTCGGGTCCGTTTGCGACGTAGAGGCCCTCACTGTCTTTGGACTGTTTGTGGTCGACGTCGAGTTCGTCGAGGATCTGCTGGGCCGGGTCCCGCACCGTGACCTTGTTCATCAGGAAGCCGCCGAGCCAGAAGCCGCCGCCGAGGTAGTTGTTCTTCTCGACGACCATCACCTGCACGCCGCGCTCGGCGAGTTCCTTCGCGGCCATCAGTCCCGACGGGCCGCCGCCGACGATGATGACATCGGAGTCCGAGAAGTCCATGAACTCCTCGGTCCACTCCTGTCCGATGGCGCGTGTGACTTCCGCCTCGCCGACGTCGCTGAACTGTTCGAATGAATCGGAATCGCTCATACCACCTAGTGATATCTCTTGGTGGTACAAAGTCGTTCTGGTACTGTGACTTGCGGGGACGACGGCTCGGATGGTGAATGACGGTCGTCGTGAATGCGGTGCTCCTATTCACGAGACGGTAACGGTACTGGGCAATCCAGGCGAGCGATGTAACGTGCTGGATCGCCGTCTATCTGATCCCTGGCAGAAACGCCCCCAGGAGAGAGGCTAGATTCATCAGTAGCACACCTGATAGGTGACCAAGGAGAATCTCATGGTCGTAAGCGTTCATCACTACGAGCTGGCGGAGTCAGCGACCCACTCGGAGTTCCGAGAGGCGGTGTCGGAGGCCGTCAGTCGCGGTCTGTTCGAGGATGTCCCTGGGCTGATTGACTACCGGATCGGTCGGGGTATCAGAGGCGACCGATCCGGGGAGTTCGCGGCCGTGTGGATGTACGAAAGTCAGGAGAGATGGGCTGATATCTGGGGCCCAGTCGGAGACCCAGTCCCAAAATCCGAGTATCCCGACGCCTGGCTCACGTGGGAAGATGAGTTGCTTGATCCGCTACTCGCCGACGACCCGGACAAGGTCGAGTACACATCGTACGAACTCATCGCCAGCAGTACCGAATAAGCGCTGTATATTTTGCAGAGCCGAGACGAACTATTGGGTTTGTGTCAGGTGAGCCGTCCGGGAGTTAAGCCGTTCAGCACGCAGGAGACCGTCATTACTACTATAACGCCAACTCGCCCGACTGGGAGTGACGTCGGTTCAACCTTGCATGTCCCTGATCGAGACCTACTCTGTGCTCGGTAGTTCGTCGGCGTCGGTTTCCGCGCTGGGAAGTTCCACCCGCACCTCCAGAATACGGTTGTTCTCAGCGGTCTCAACGGTCAGCCGGGCACCGTCGTAGGTCACGCCCTCCCCTTCTTCGACGATCCGCCCCGTCTGATTCAGTATCGATCCCGCGATAGTTTCGAACTCCCCGGTTTCCGGAAGCTCGGTACCGAGTGTTTCATTAGCCGTATGAACAGTGAGTTCACCGCGAACGACGGCGGTGGTGTCGTCAACCCACCGAATCGGGGTGGTCTCCGTTTCGGCAAGCACTTCACCGATTATCTCCTCGACGATGTCTTCGATAGTGACAATTCCGGCGGTCGCCCCGAACTCGTCAACGACGATAGCCATTCGTTGTCGGTCGGCACGCAACTCCGACAGCAGTTCGTCTACCTCCTTGGTCTCCGGGACGATAGGCGGGGTTCGGGCAACAGACCGAAGCGGCGTCTCACCCTGCCGGTCGCGCGCTTCGACCAGATCCCGGATGTGGACGACACCGACGACCGTATCTAGCACGTCCTCGTACACGGGGAGCTGTGCGAACCCGTGGTCGAGACACGTATCGATAGCCGTCTGGAGATCCGCGTCAGCGTCTACCGCGACCACGTCGAGTCGGGGCACCATCGTTTCTTTGACGATGCGGTTGCGAAACCGGAGCAGGCGTTGGAGCATCCGATGTTCCTCGTCGGTGAAGACCCCTGCGCGCCGGCCGGCAGTGATCACCTCTCGGACTTCCGCCCGCGTAACATACGCGGCTTCGAAGTTCCCGTCACTCCCCATGAGCGTATTGACAGCTCTGGTCAGCGCGTCGAATACTTTTACGAGCGGATACAGCAGGACCTGTACGATACGCAACGGGCGGGCGATCCGAAGTGACCACTGTTCACTGTGTTCGACGCCGTACGACTTGGGTGCCGTCTCACCGAACAGCAGTACCAGCGATGTAACTCCAAAGGTGGCGATCAGGACAGCCTCACCGGGCGTGAAATACAGCCCGAGTAGTCCCGTCGTGATGGCTGACATACCGATGTTGGCTATGTTGTTCCCGACGAGAATCGTCACTAACAGCCGACGTGGGTCGGATTTCAGGGTTGACAACGTCGCTGCGCCCGGTACCTTCTCGTCAACTAGCGCTCCGATTCGGTGGTCTCCGAGGGAAAAAATAGCGATCTCCGCAGAGGCGAAAAACGCGGAGAACAGAATCAGGACCACTACGGCGAGGATTCCGAGACCAGTTATCGTCGTTTGCGAAACATCGAGAAGCGCGACGGATTGTCCGAGCGGAATCGACGAGACAGCCAGTGGATCCATACCTATGAATCCGTAGTTGTACGTGTAAAATCCCGGTTACTGGTCAGTCCCAGGCCTGTAGGCCCGCAGCGGTCAGCACATCAGGGCCACCGTCCGGCTGACAAACTGCCCACCGGGAACGGTCGCCATCTGCGGGAAACAGGTGTTCGGGGACAAGCGGCATCGGCACGGGCGGGTAGCCGCCCCGCCGCATCGCTGTCGGGCCGGGGAACCGCGCGACCACCTCGTCGCCTTCGGTCACCTCGAACTGGCCGTCGTCGGCTCGGCGGTAGGCGTGCTGGAAGGCGTGGCGGCCGGCGTCGGCGAGTGAATCGACGTGTTCGAGGACGGCGACGACTTCGGTTCCGACGCCCAGTTCGAGCCGGGGCCGGCCCTGGTCGACCCTGATCTCGCGCCACTGCAGGTCACCTGCCGGGGCCCGAGCGCAGGCGTAGGTCCCGTCCGAGAGCGGCACGCGGTCGGGCCCGTTGTAGAACCTCCGCCCGTCTGGGCCGTCCGCGGCGAGACAGGCGGGGTCCCCGAGCACCGTCGCGACCACCTGGGTCAGCGTCGTCCCCATCTCTTCCGTGGACGGGACGACGAACAGGCAATCGCGGCCCTCTCGCACTGCGTCGACGAACCGCGGCACGAGTCCGGACGGGCCGACGTCGGCTTCGGTCAACGGCTCGATGGCAATCGGCCGCGGGTTCGCCCTGTCGACGAGCCCGATGGCGTCCTCGGTCGGCGTCGCAAGGGCTGGGGGTCCGCGGTTATCGTCGCGCACGGTCACGTCGTAGCCGGCCCGCTCACACAGCTCGACGGCGTGGTCTCGGACCGATGGGTAAAGCAGCATTCGTCTTCAGTACGGGCGCTCCCGGCTTGAACCCTCGATACGATCGTCGGCTGTCGGGGACCGTTCAGACACCGCGTACTGACGGACCGAGACAGCAGGGTCTGGTCGACGGCTACGACCCGAGTCCCAGGTCTGCCGTCCCCGCAGCCCCCTGATAGCGGTCCCGGTCGTCCCAGTCGGCGATGCTCGAATGGGTCTCCCGGACGGCGAGTTCGAGATGGGCCTGTGTGATTTCGGATCCGTCCCGCAGAGCGTGGCGCGCCGCGTCCTCGGCGACGAGTGCGAGATCGCTGGCGGCGTAGCCCTCTGTCGGGGCGACGATGGCGTCCCAGTCGATGTCGCCGGCGACGGGCCGGTCCCGCAGGTGGATCCCCAAAATCTGCTTGCGCGCTTCGGCGTCCGGCGGCGGCACCTCCACACGCTCGTCGAACCGCCCGGAGCGCCGTAGCGCCGCGTCGATGTCCTCGACGAAGTTCGTCGCGGCGACGACGACGACGTCCTCGGCGGCCGCGCCTTCGAGTTCGGTGAGCAACTGATTGACCAGTTGCTGCTCGCTCGTGTTCATCGAGCCCCGCCGCGATCCCGCGATGCCGTCGATCTCATCGATGAACAGCACGCAGGGGGCGTTCGCGCGGGCCACTTCAAACACCTCGGCGACGTTGCGGGCCGGCTCGCCCATCCACTTGCTCGTCACGTCCGCGGGGCTGATCTCGACGAAACTGTGGTCGAGCTCGCCCGCAAGCGCGCCGGCGAGGTGTGTCTTCCCGCAGCCGGGCGGGCCGTACAGCAGCAAGCCTGATAGCACGTCGATGCCGTACTCGGCGTAGGCGTCGGCGTTCTGAAGCGGGTCGAGGACCGTCTCTTCGAGTCGGGCTTTCAGGTCGCCCATCCCGCCCACGTCGTCGAAGTCGCGCCCGGCGTCAGTCTCGACCAGCGAACTGGCCTGCAGGTCGACGCCGTCCGGTTGGACGACGCCGTTCTCGGCGACCATCTCGGGGTCGATCCAGTCCGGGATGCTGGTGTCGGTCTCGGTGGCGGCCTGCATGAGATGGTCCGTCCCGATTGGAGCGTCGGCCCGCAACGCCTTTCGGGCGGCGTCCTCGGCGATGAGTTCGATGTCGCTGGCCGCGAAGCCGGCCGTCTCCTCGACGACAGAGTCTAAGTCGATGTCGGCCGCGGTGGGTCGGCCAGCGAGGTGAATCTCCAGAATCTGCTTGCGGGCTTCGGGGTCCGGTGGCGGAACCTCGACGCGTTCGTCGAACCGCCCAGAGCGACGGATGGCGTCGTCCACGTCCTCGATGAGGTTCGTCGCGCCCAGCACGACCACGTCCTCGTCGGCGATCCCTTCGAGTTCGGTGAGCAGTTGATTGACCAACTGCTGCTCGCTGCTGTTCATGTTGCTGTCGCCGTCGCGCGCGCCGGCGATGCCGTCGATCTCGTCGATAAAGAGGATACAGGGGGCGTTCGCGCGGGCGATCTGGAACAGCTCCTCGACTTTCTGTGCGGGTTCGCCCATGTACTTGCTCGTCACGTCGGCGGGTGTGACCTCGATGAAAGCGTGGTCGACCTCGCCCGCGAGCGCGCCGGCGACGTGTGTCTTCCCACAGCCGGGCGGCCCGTGCAGGAGGACGCCGTTGACGACGCCGATGCCGTACTCCTCGAAGGCGCTGGGGTCCTGCAGCGGCCGGACGACCTTGTGGTTGAGCGTCTCCAGCAGGTCGCTCATCCCGCCCACGTCGGCGAAGCTCCGAGACGGGTCCGGGTCGACCAACTGGGCGGCTTGCATGTCGACACCGTCCGGCTGGACCACCGATCCGTCGTCCGATGGGCGCTCGCGGTTTATCGAGGGTGCGCCGTCGGTGCCGCCGGGACTGGAGTCGCGGCCGGTATCAGCCGGGCCGGTGTCGTCGGACTCGTCGATCCGCTCCCGGATGTTCCGTTCGAGCCGGTCGGGGTTGACCTCGTAACCGTAGTCGGCCAGCCGGCGGGGCTCGGCGCTGAGAAACTCCGCGAGCCAGCCGTGACGTTTTAGCTCCTCGGTCGGAGCGTCCGGGTCCCGGAACGTCACGAGCTTCACGTCCGAGCTGTCGGGCGAGTGGTACTCGGCGAGCCAGAAGGGGATATACAGGCGCTCGACGGCAGTCACGCCGTCGAACCCGTCGGGGTCGAAGTCTCCGGGGAGCCCGTAGGACTCCCGCAGCTTCCGGAGGAACACGTTCGCCGCGCCCGAGGTGCCACTACGCTCCTCGCGGTACTCCGCGACGCGCTGGGGCAGCAGCGACCGGGCGTCGTCGTCGGTGACCTGGAACTGCAACAGGACGGAGCGGCCAAGCGCCGGGTCGTCGTGGCCGAAGTCGTAGTCGCCCGTCGCTCGGCGGACCACCGCGTCGGTGTCGTCGACGTATTGGGACACCGCCCGGTCGTTGTCCGCCCAGAGGCCGTCGAGAAATGCCGTCTCGGATTTCGTCGTCGTTCCGAACAGCTTGCCCTCGCCGGTTTCGTACTCGTAGTCGATCTTGAACACCGGATAGAACACGCGGTGGAGCCGTTCGAGTTCCTCGGTATCGCCGAAGGCCGTCATCGTCCGCTGGTCGAGGGTTTCTCTGACGGTCTCCTCGTCAGGCACCCGGCGGTCGGCGTAGATGTACGGCGGCAGACTCATTCGAGGTCTCCCTCCCGAATCGTCCGCTCCGCCGCAGTCAGGGCGCTGTCGGCGTCGAACGCGTCGATGGCGTCCTGCTGGGCGTCGGGGTCGTCACGGAGGTCACGCGCGTGCTCGGTGATGTTCGGTATCGCGCGGATGATGTTGTCGATGATGGGTACTGTCGCTACTTCGGCCGAGCGACTCCGGGGATTGAGGTCGATGACCAGTTCCGTCTTGCCCATCTCGCCCAGCGCCTCGGCGCGGTCGCCGTCCTCAAGCGGGACCAGCACTACGTCCGCCGCGCCGATACCGTCGGCGTCGACCTTCGCGCGCTCGTGGTCGAGGCCGGGGATGCGGCCATCGGCGGTCAGCCCTTTCACGTCCGTCGCGCCGTGCTCGCGGAGGTACTCCGCGATGGCCTCGATTCGATCCTCAGTCCGGTTGAACAGGTTCACTTCGAGGGCTGCGCCGGTCACCTCGGCCAGTTCGACGAGTTCACCGGGCACCAGGGCGGCGGCGTTGCCGTTGACCGAGACGACGGCGTGCTCGGCGGAGAGGAGGTGTGCCGCGGCGGCACGCTCGGCGTCGTCGGCGCTGTCGATAGTGCGCTCGCCCAGCAGGTAGTCGAAGGCCTCGCCGCGGCCCTGGGCGATGAGGCCCTGCCGGGAGGTGATGCCGCGGTCGACGCCCGCCTCGATCCGGTGGCGGGTCAAAAGCGACTCGTAGCGGGGGTGGCTTTCAGGGAGATCGACGTCCTCGCTCATACGTTCCAGTGATAGCTCCCTGTACTAAAGTCGTCCGTCAGGCGCTCGGTTCGGTCGCCGTCGCGTGTCTCATCGTGACCGGCCGCCGGACGTCTCCGACTCGCTCCGGAAAAGGTTATCCCCGAGTCGGCACAACTCCGTGCCATGGATACCCGACAGGCGTTGCTTGTCGACGCGTTCGCCGCGGAGCCGACGGCGGGCACACCGGCCGGCGTCGTGCCCGACGCCGAGGGACTGAGCGGCGATCAGATGCAGGCCGTCGCCAGCGAACTGGGAGCCACCGAGACGGCCTTTGTCCTGCCGGCGGGGGACGCCGACCGTCGCCTTCGCTGTTTCTCGCCGACCGAGGAACTGGAGCAGGCCGAGACGGCGGCAGTTGCGGCTCACGCGGCGCTGTATGAACGGGGCGAGATCGACGCCGCCGAGTGGACCGTCGCCACCGCCGGGGGCGAGGTCAGCGTCGAAACGAAACAGAACGGGATAGTCTGGGTCGAACAGGGACGGGCCGACATTACCGAAGTAGATATCCCCTACGACGACGTCGCTGACGCGCTCGGACTCGACGAGGCCACGCTCAAGGACGTGGGTGCGGACCTCCCGCTCGTGACGGCCGACGCCGGCGAACCGTGGCTCATGGTTCCGGTCAACTACTTCGAGCACCTGAGCAACCTCGCCGTGGACGGGGCTGCCGTCGATTCACTCTGTGACCGCGCGGACGCGGCCGGCGTGTACCCGTTCACCTTCGACACCGTCGGGGCGAACGCCACCCGCCGGTCGACAGTCCACGGCCGGGTCTTCCGGGCGGGCAACCGGACCGAGGAACCGGTAAACGCCGCAGCGTCCGGGGCCTGTGGGGCCTTCGTCCGCCGGTACGGGGCGCTCGATGACACCGTCGAACAGGTCCTCGTCGAGGGCGGTCACTTCCGCGACCGACCCGGAACTGTGTCAGTCGACACCGACGGGACCGAGGTGTGGGTCGGCGGTCGCGGCGTGACCGCGCTGGACGGGACAGTGACTGTCCCCGCTGTCGACGACGACGATATTATCGAGGCGTGACCGCACGCACCGCACCGGCAGCGTGACTGTCTAATTCACTCGATATCGAGTGAAGAGCGGTTTCTCACTGGCTGCAACCGGAACATCCTTAATTGTCGTTGGAGATGATACGGATGAGTCCATGCCAACACTGTGGCTCGACGAAATCGGTGCCGACGACCTGTCGCGGGTCGGCGGCAAGGCGGCGTCTCTCGGAGAACTGACCGGAGCGGGCCTGCCCGTTCCGTCGGCGTTCGTCGTTACCGCCGACACGTATCGGTCGTTCATCGAAGCAACTGGAATCGACGAGCCGCTGTTCGAGGCCGTCGATGTCGACAGCGACGACTCGCAGGCCCTGGCCGAGGCGGCCGAACGCGCCCAGGAGCTGATCCTGGAAACCGACACCCCGCCGTCGGTCCGCGAGGACCTGCTGGCCGCCTACGACGAGATGGGCGACGAGGACGTTGCAGTGCGCTCCTCGGCGACCGCCGAGGACCTCCCGGACGCCTCTTTCGCCGGGCAGCAGGACACGTACCTCAACGTCTCGCGGGCGGATCTGCTCCAGCGCGTCAAGGAGTGCTGGGCGTCGCTGTTCACACAGCGGGCCATCTACTACCGCAACGAGAACGACTTCGCCCACGACGCCGTGGACATCGCCGTCGTCGTCCAGCAGATGGTCGACGCGGAGAAATCGGGCGTCATGTTCACCAGCCACCCCTCGACCGGCGGCCCGACGGCGATCATCGAGGCCGCGTGGGGACTGGGTGAAGCGGTCGTCTCCGGTGCGGTCTCACCCGACAACTACATCATCGACCGCGAGAGCGGCGCTATCGACGAGGTGACTGTCGCCGACAAGAAGGTGATGTGTGTTCGGGGCGAGGACGGGGAGACAATCGAACGCTCCGTCCCCGAGGAAAAGCGCAACGAGCGGGTCCTCTCCGACGAGGAAATCCACCGGCTCATCGAAATCGGTGAGCGCGTCGAAGACCACTACGATACTCCACAGGACGTCGAGTGGGCGGTCTACGAGGGCGAGGTGTACCTGCTGCAGTCCCGTCCGATCACCACCATCGACGACCCCGAAGGGAGCGCCGGGTCGGCCAACGAGGCCGAGAGTCAGCCGCCGGGGGCCAAATCGGGCGTCGCCGACGGCGGGGCGATGGAGAGCCAGTCGGAGTCGGTCCGGCTCTCCGGTATCGGCTCCGCGCCGGGCCGGGTCACCGGCGTCGTCCGCATCGTCGACAAGCTCGACAACCTCGACAAGGTCGAGGACGGCGACATCATCGTCGCCGAGATGACCACGCCGGACATGGTGCCGGCGATGAAACGAGCCAACGGCATCATCACCGACGAAGGTGGGATGACCAGCCACGCCGCCATCGTCTCCCGGGAACTCGGCGTGCCGGCCGTCGTTGGTGCCGAGGACGCGACACAGAAGCTCCGGGACGGCGAAACGGTCACCCTGGACGGCGATAAGGGCACAGTCGAGAAAGGGGCCAAGGTCCCGGAGACGAGCGAGGACGAGGAAGACGCCGGGCCGGTCGAGGCACATTCGGCCGTCAAACCGATGACCGGAACGGAGGTCAAGGTCAACGTCTCCATTCCGGAGGCCGCCGAACGGGCCGCCGCGACGGGGGCCGACGGCGTCGGCCTGCTGCGTATCGAGCACATGATCCTCTCGACGGACAAGACCCCCTCGCGCTACGTCGAGGACCACGGCGAGCGCGCCTACGTCGACGAGATCGTCGAGGGCGTCCGCTCGGTGGCCGAGGCGTTCTACCCGCGGCCGGTCCGCGTCCGAACCCTCGATGCCCCCTCCGACGAGTTCCGGCAGCTCCAGGGCGGCGAGGACGAGCCCAGCGAGCACAACCCGATGCTGGGCTACCGGGGCATCCGGCGCTCCCTCGACCGGCCCGGCGAGTTCAAGCTCGAACTCCGGGCGTTCGAGCGGCTGTACGACCTGGGCTACGACAACGTCGAGCTGATGCTCCCGCTGGTCACCGACGCCGAGGACATCCTGCGGGCGAAGGCGCTGATGCAGGAGGTCGGCATCGACCCACAGAAGCGCGACTGGGGCGTCATGGTCGAGACGCCGGCGAGCGCGCTCTCCATCGAGGATATCTGTGAGACGGGCATCGACTTCGTTTCCTTCGGGACGAACGACCTCACGCAGTACACGCTCGCCCTCGACCGCAACAACGGCAACGTCGCCGACCGCTTCGACGAACTCCACCCGGCCGTCCTCGAACTCATGCGCCAGGTCATCGGGACCTGTCGAGAGCACGACGTCGCCACGAGCATCTGCGGCCAGGCCGCCTCGAAGCCACGGATGGTCGACTTCCTCGTCGACGAGGGGGTCACCTCCATCTCGCCGAACATCGACGCCGTGCGTGACGTACAACACGAGGTCAAACGCGTCGAGCAGCGCCTCCTGCTGGAATCGGTCCGGTGAACGGCGGTTTGACGTAGCCAGCAGATTTTTTTGCGCCGTTCGCTTCGTTGCGGTATGGCACCCGAATCGACACCGGAGGCCAAGAGTATCAGTTCCGGTGTGTCCTACATCCCCTTCGGCATCCCCGGACTGGACGGACAGGTCCGTGGGATTCCGACCGGGAGCACGGTCCTGCTGGCCGGGGCGTCAGATGCGGGCGGCGACGCCTTTACCTACACGAGTCTCGCGACGCTGATGCTCGCGAAACACCGCCCCGAGATGGTCCCGAACGGCATCGCCCGGCGCAGCGAGGCGATTCCGGAATCGGTGACCTACATCACGCTCTCGCACGACCGCGAGCACGTCTACAGCGAACTCGACGCCGTCCTCGACGGCTACCAGTTCGACGCCCTCACCGACAACATGACGGTCGCCGACTTCTCCCAGCGGTTCATGGAGCTGCTGCCGGTCCCCGAGCCGCTGTTCGATGCCCGGCGGAGCGACGACGACATCGAACAGCCCGACGCTGAACCGGACCCCGCAGCGGCCGAGCCGTCGGACGAGACCTTCGAGAAACTGCTGGCCGACATCAGCGAGCGGGTAGCCGAGGCCGCGGGGACGCTCATCGTCGTCGATTCCCTGACCGACCTCGAACGAGCGACGGCGTTCGGCCTGCCCCAGAACCACGAGGTTGCGTTTCTGATGGGGCTTCGGGAGGCAGTCGTCAACTGGGGGACCGTGGCCTTCGTCAAACTCGACCGCCCCGCGGGCGACGTGCGGTCGGACGAACTCATCCACGGCCTCCTGCACGGCAGCGTCTACTTCTACTCAAACGACAAGGGGTTCGAGACGTATCGGACGATGCGGGTCGGCTCGTTCGGCGGCGCACTCGACACCGAGCGCCAGACCGTCTTCGAGTCGCTGATCGGCCCCACGGGCTTTCGCGCGAAGGCGACGAAGAAGATCGGCCCCTCGAACTGGTAATTCGGTCGGTACGGGTCCCGAAGGGTCGATTCCGACCGGTCGGGCCGTCCCGGCTGGCGCTGTCAGCAGCTCGAATAAACGCCGGACAACGACACGCCCGAGCACAACGGCTAAACCGCTCCCCCTCTATACCTGCGATAGATGCTCCAGCGGGCAGAGCCACAGGATTTCGAGCGCGTCCTCTCGTCGATGTGTACCGTGCCACATCCGTCGGCACGCGAGGCCGCCGAGCGCTTCCTCGCGACGAACCCCGGGGACCCGGGCACGTACGAGACCGTCGCCGACCTGGAACGCGAGGCCGTCGACTACCTCGGCGAGATCACCGGGCTTTCCGACCCCGCGGGCTACGTTGCCTCGGGCGGGACAGAAGCGAACCTTCAGGCGATACGCATCGCCCGAAACCGCGCCGACACGGACGACCCGAACGTGGTCGCGCCCGTCCACGCCCACTTCTCCTTTACCAAGGCAGCCGACGTGCTCGGCGTGGAACTGCGAACCGCGCCGGCGACGGACTACCGCGTCAACATGGACGCGATGGCGGAACTCGCCGACGAGGACACGGTGTGTGTCGTCGGCGTCGCCGGCTCGACCGAGTACGGCTACGTCGACTCGATCCCGGCCATCGCCGACCTCGCCGAGTCGGTCGACGCGCTCTGTCACGTCGACGCCGCGTGGGGCGGCTTCTACCTCCCCTTCACGGACCACGATTGGCACTTCGGCCACGCGGCCGTGGACACGATGACGATTGACCCCCACAAGGTCGGGCAGGCGGCGGTTCCCGCTGGCGGACTGCTCGCTCGTGACCGCTCGCTGCTGGACGAACTCGCCGTCGAGACGCCGTATCTGGAGTCGACTGACCAGTTGACGCTGACGGGCACGCGGTCGGGCGCCGGCGTGGCCTCCGCCGTCGCGGCGATGGAGTCACTGTGGCCGGCGGGGTACAGAGAGCAGTACGAAACGTCGATGGCCAACGCCGACTGGCTGGCCGACCAGCTGGCGGCGCGGGGCCACGACGTGGTCGGCCCCGAACTCCCGCTCGTCGCGGCCGATCTCTCGATGCCGATGACCGACGAGCTCCGGGACCGCGGCTGGCGGGTCTCGAAGACCGGGGCCGGCGAGATGCGCGTCGTGTGTATGCCGCACGTCACGCGGTCGATGTTGCGGTCGTTCGTCGCGGATCTCGACTGGTATTAAACCGCGGACTTCGACCCTGTCGAACACACCGCTATTGAGCCCTCCCGAGAGAACATACGAAGGTTTAGAAGTGCCTGCTTGCTACAGAAGGGCGTGGACCTGGTAGTACCGACCACAGCGTTCATCGCCTTCATCGGCGACTGTACGACCGCCGGCACTCCGCTGTCGCCGCTGGAAGAGGCCGTCTGTACGGCCACCGGTCCCACCGGACTGGGAATTATCGCGGTGTACTCGTTCCTGATCGCGTTCATCCTCCCGCTGCCGAGCGAAGTCGTGCTGGTTCCGGCCGAAACGCTTCGGCTCGGCCTTTCCACGAACGGGAATCTGGTCGCGATCATCCTTGTCAGCGGCTTCGGGAAGGCCCTCGGGAGCCTCGTCGCCTTCCACATCGGACAGGAGGCAAAGGAGTACGGGCCCCTCGTCCGCTGGATCAAGCGCTCACGGTTCGATATCATTGGATGGTCGGAGAAGAAAACGGTCCAGCTCGCCCAGAAGTACGGCTACGTCGGACTGGCGCTCGCGCTCTGTGTCCCGTTTTTCCCCGATACGATCTCTATCTACGCGTTTACCGTCCTCGAACGCGACTACTATCGGTTCGGTGCGGCGACGTTCTTCGGCAGTGCCGGGCGGCTCGTCGTGACGCTCGCGCTCGCTAGCGGTACCCTTGCGCTGCTGTGACCGGGTGGACTCGGAGCGTGGCCGGCACGCCGAAACCAACCCCCTTTTGACCCGTCGGTGGCACACGAACAGGTATGAGCCACGACGAGTTTCCGACGGACCAGCCGGCGGTCGTGACCTGTGGGTTGCCCTACGCGAACGGCGACCTCCACGTCGGCCACCTCCGAACGTACGTCGACGGGGACGCGCTGTCGCGCTCCCTCCGACGGATCGGCCAGCAGACGGCGTTCGTTTCGGGATCGGACATGCACGGCACGCCGGTGGCGGTCAACGCCGCCGAAGCGGGCGTCGAGCCGCGGGAGTTCGCGCTTGACTTCCACGAGACCTACGCCGAGACGTTCCCGCAGTTCAACATCGAGTTCGACAACTACGGGCACACCGACGACGCGACCAACGTCGAACTCACTCAGGAGTTCGTCCGCTCGTGGGTGGAAAACGACCACGTCCACGAGAAGGAGATTCAGGTCGCCTGGGACACCGAGGAGGACCAGCCCCTCCCCGACCGCTACGTCGAGGGGACCTGTCCCTACTGCGGCGAGCAGGCCCGCGGCGACGAGTGCGACGAGGGGTGTCAGCGCCACCTCGAACCCGGCGAAATCGAGGACCCGGTGTCGACGCTGACGGGCAACCCCGCCGAGTACCGCACCCGCGAACACAAGTTCCTCCGCCTCTCGGACTTCCAGGAGTACCTCCAGGGCTTCCTCGACCGGCTGGAAGGCACCGACAACGCCCAGAACCAGCCCCGCGAGTGGATCGAGGGCGAACTCCAGGACCTCTGTATCACGCGGGACATGGACTGGGGCGTCGATTACCCGGAGGATGCAGATGGTGGGGACGACCTCGTCCTGTACGTCTGGGTCGACGCGCCCATCGAGTACGTCGCTTCGACGAAACAGTACTCCGAGCGCGTCGGCGACGACGAGTACGACTGGGAGGCGGTCTGGAAGGTCGACGGCGAGGAGCGCCACGGCACCGAGTGGGACGACGACTGGTCCGACGACAACGGCGAAATTATCCACGTTATCGGCCGCGACATCATTCAGCACCACGCCGTCTTCTGGCCCGCAATGCTCCGCGGCGCGGGGTACAACGAGCCCCGGTCGATTCTGGCGACTGGCTTCGTCGGTATCGACGGCAAGGCCCTCTCGACCTCGCGCAACCGCGCCGTCTGGGCCGACGAGTACCTCGACGCCGGCTTCCACCCGGACCTGTTCCGGTACTACATCGCCACGGGCGCGCAGATCGACACCGACGTGGACTTCTCCTGGGACCGCTTCCAGGAGCGGGTCAACGGCGAGCTCGTCGGCAACGTCGGCAACTTCATCTACCGCTCGCTGTTGTTCGCCGAGCGCAACTACGACGGGACGCCCGACGCCGCCGTCAGCGACGACGTGCGCGAGCGCATCGAGGACGCCATCGAGGAGTTCGAGGCCGCCGTTCGGGAGTACGACGTGCGCGAACTCGCCGAAATCGCCATCGAGCTCTCGAACTACGGCAACGAGTACATCCAGCGTAACGAGCCCTGGAACCTGGTCGACGACGACCCCGAGGAAGCCGAGCAGGTCATCCGCGACTGCGTTCAGCTGACGAAGGCCGTCGCGGTACTCATGCAGCCCGTCCTGCCGGGCAAGGCCGAGCGCCTCTGGGGCCAGCTCGGCGAACAGGGATCCGTCGCCGACGTGACCCTCGACAGCGCGCTCGACGCGCCGCCGGCGGAGTTCGGCGAGCCCGCTGAGCTGTTCGAGCAGGTCGAGGACGACCACATCGAGGCGCTCAATGAGGAACTGCAGGAACGTGTCGAGGAAGCCAGTGACGATGGAGACGACGAAAGCGACGACGATGGAGATGGGGACGACGCGGAAACCGCCGACCTTCAGCCGCTCGTCGAGGACCGCATCAGCTTCGAGGACTTCGAGGGCGTCGACATGCGCGTCGGCGAGATCCGCAGCGCCGAACCGGTCGAGGGCGCGGACAAGCTCCTGCGCCTGGAAGTGGATATCGGCCACGAGGTCCGGCAGGTCGTCGCCGGGCTGCGACAGCTCCACGACGCAGAGGCCCTCCCCGGCACACGCGTCATCCTGCTTGCCAACATGGAGAAAGCCGAGCTGTTCGGCATCGAATCCAACGGCATGGTGCTGGCCGCCGGCGACGAGGCGGACCTGCTGACGACCCACGAGGACGCCCCGCTGGGGACGCGGATCAAGTAACCACCGCTCGCCGGCGTCACCGAGGCGGGTAACCCCAGTCGCCAGCGCTTTTGTAGTCACGCCCCATATCCTGGGGTATGGATGATGACGGGGCCGCCCAGGACGGGATGGCCGCTTCCGACGATACGTTCACCGAGGAGTACGAACTGGCGACGGAAGCCGACGTAATCCGGGTCGAGGAGGACGACGGTGACGCGGCCGCGGACGAGGAGGGGGCGGTCGCCGGCTCGTTCGCCCCGGACCTGGAGGTACGGCCCGACGCGCCGAAGCCGGAGAACGTGGTGTTCGTCGCGCTGGGGGTCTGCATCGCGATTCTCGCGCTCGGGCGGATGTTCCTCGGGGCGGAGATGTACACGCCGTCCATACTCGCCGGCGTGGTCCTGTCCGTTGCACTCGGAACCGCGGTACTGTATGGGTTCTTCGTTCGGACGAGCGACGTGTGAGGCCGTTCCGGTGGCTGCGCGTCGCTCCCGACCCCGACACTTAATCCTGCTCCGACACTAAGTCGGGACATGGTGAACCCGCTGGCGGCAGTTGCTCCACTGCAGGCCGAACCACTGTTAGGTATGTCGCTCTCCATCCTGCTGTTTCTGGCCGGCGCGGGCCTCATCGTGGGCGAGGCGCTCGCGCCCGGGACGCACTTCTTCGTCCTCGGCGTGGCCCTGCTGACGGCAGGGCTGGTCGGGCTGTTCATCCCGGCGAGCCTGGGTATCCTCGCGCCGCTCATCCTTACCGTCGTCGTACTGGCGACGACGGCGGTCACGCTGTGGGGGTATCGAAAGCTGGATTTCGCCGCCCCGGGCCGCGGCCAGACGCTCAGTTCCGACTCGCTCACGGGACAGTTCGGGACTGTGACCGAGCGTGTGACCCGCAGCGACGGCGAGGTCAAACTGGAGGACGGCGGCTTCAATCCCTACTACCAGGCCCGGAGCACAGGCGACCCGATCGAAGAGGGGACGGAAGTCATCGTCATCGACCCCGGTGGCGGGAACGTTCTGGAAGTCGAAGCGGTGGAGTCGGGGGCCGACGAGATCGACCGGGCGCTCGAACGTGACCGGAGCCGGAGCGACGCGGACACCGAACCGGAACGAGAGTCCGAGCGGGCGTAGGTGTGCGATTCGGTAGTTTGTGACAGTGACACCGAAGCCTTTTCTTTGCGCGCTCCGGAGGTTTGACTGTCATGTTCCCCGCGACAGCACCGCTGCAAGGTCTGGGAGGACTCGTCGGGTTCGTTACCGTCATCTTCCTCCTGCTGGCTATCGCGCTGGTGTACTCCAGCGTCGTGATCATCCGCCCGTACCAGAAAGGTGCCTACACGGTTCTGGGTACCTATCGTGGCGTCCTCGACCAGGGGATTCACTTCATCTACCCCTTCGTCTCCGACGTGACGCGCTTCGACATGCGTACGCAGACGCTCGACGTGCCACGGCAGGAGGCTATCACCCGCGACAACTCGCCGGTGACCGCCGACGCCGTCGTCTACATCAAGGTGATGGACCCGAAGAAGGCCTTCCTCGAAGTCGACAACTACGAGCGTGCCGTCTCCAACCTCGCTCAGACGACCCTCCGCGCAGTGCTGGGTGACATGGAACTGGACGACACGCTGAACAAACGCGGCGAGATCAACGCCCGCATCCGGAAGGAACTCGACGAACCCACCGACGAGTGGGGTGTCCGCGTCGAGAGCGTCGAGGTCCGGGAGGTCAACCCATCCAAGGACGTCCAGCAGGCCATGGAGCAACAGACCTCCGCCGAGCGGAAACGCCGTGCCATGATCCTGGAAGCCCAGGGTGAACGGCGCTCCGCCATCGAGACAGCGGAAGGTGACAAGCAGTCCAACATCATCCGCGCCCAGGGTGAGAAACAGAGCCAGATCCTGGAAGCCCAGGGTGACGCCATCTCGACTGTCCTCCGTGCGAAATCCGCCGAGTCGATGGGCGAGCGCGCCGTCATCGACAAGGGGATGGAGACGCTCGCGGAAATCGGCCAGGGCGAGTCGACGAAGTTCGTCCTCCCGCAGGAGCTCACCTCGCTGGTGGGCCGCTACGGCAAGCACCTCCAGGGCTCGGACGTGAAGGAGAACGGCCACTCCCTGGAAGCGCTTGATTTCGACGACGAGACCCGCGAGATGCTCGGCCTGGACGACATCGAGGAGATCCTCGGCCAGATCGATGAGGAGGCCGAGGTCGACGTCGAGGCAATGGAAGAAGAAGCACAGAAGATCAAGCAGGGCCAGGACACTGGTCTCGACAGCGCCGACGAGATGATCGAGGAGATGGATGCCGAAATCGACAACGACTCTGGCACGACGGACGTTGCCGGCGGCCCCGACGACACGACGCGAACGTCGGAAGTCGACAAGGACAACTAACTGATAGACAGGCGAAGACGTTTTATTACCGACCCACCTTTTCGGTAGCAATGACACGTGAGGGCGACGTGGACGAGGACAAGCGAGCGACGCTCCGCCGCTTTGCCGCCCTCGGTGCAGCGAGCCCGTTTGCCCGCTTCGGCGACAGCGGGAGCGAGAGCGACGCGCCCGACGCCATCGCCGGGTACGTCTCGGCACATCCCGGAACGCACTTCTCGAAGCTCCGTGACGACCTCAAACTCGGAACCGGCGAGGCCCAGCACCACCTCCACCGGCTGGAAAACGAGACCGTCGTCGCCTCACAGAAGGACGGCGACTACCGGCGGTACTTCCCGGCCGGCCAGTTCTCCGAGTTCGAGCAGGTGGCGCTTGGCTACCTGCGGCGGTCGACAGCCCGCGGGATGCTTGTCACGCTGCTTCGCCGCCCGGACGTGACGGCCTCGGAACTGGCCAGCGAACTCGACGTTTCGCGGCCGACGGTGAGCAACTACGCTGCCGATCTGGAGTCCGCTGGACTGCTCTCCCGTGAGGACGGCTACGCGGTGACTGAGCCCGAAACCGTACTGACACTCCTTATCCGATACGCCGACTCGTTCGGCGACGATGTCGCCGCACTGGCCGGCGAGGCCGACTCGCTGCTGCGGTACGACCCCTGAGCCGCTTGCTTCTGTCGGGTCACGTCTCCCGGTCGACACCGGTGAATTCAAACCTTGCCCCGCCCGACTCGCTATCGGTTACATTGGTCTCCCAGTCGTGGACAGCGGCGATGTCGGCGACGATTGCGAGGCCGAAGCCGGTGCCGTCGGACCCGGTCGAGTAGCCCGCTTCGAACACCGTGTCTCGGTCGCCTTCGGGGATTCCCGGGCCGTCGTCAGCGACGTAGAAACCACTGCCGTCGTCTAGGTCGCCGACAGTCACTGTCACGTCACGTTGCGCCCGACCGCTCGTCGACCCGCTCTCCGCGCTCTCGCCCTGCACCTGTGACGGCATCGACCCATGGGTCACGCTGTTCCGGAACAGGTTTTCGAGCAGGCGCCGCAGCCGCTGGGGGTCGGCAACAATGACACTGTCAGTGTCGGTCACAAGGGTCGCGTTCTCCGTGTTGATGGGCTGCCAACACGCGGTCGCGGCGGTCTGTAAACTGACGGGCTCGAGGGTCGTCGACTCGCGTCCGTCCCGTGCCAGCGTGAGGATATCGTCAATGAGCGTCTGCATCCGCTGGAGGGCGCTGTCGACACTGTCGAGGCGGTCGTTGTCTTCGTCCTGCTGTGCTAGCCTAAGCTGGCCCTGGGCGACCGTCAGTGGTCCCCGGAGGTCGTGGCTGACGACGCTGGCAAACTCCTCCAGTCGCTCGTTCTGCATGCGGAGCCTGCGTTCCCGCTCCTTCTGTTCGGTGATGTCCTGAAAGAAGCCCCGAACGGTTCGCTTTTCGGTCCCTTCGACCCGCTCGCCGTGAGTCCGGACCCACCGACAGTCGCCCGTCGCGGTGATGAGTCTGGCCTCGATATCGTACGATTCCCCGTTTTCAAGGGCCGCGTCGACGGCATCCGCGACGGTCTCTCTGTCGTCGGGGTGGTAGAACGACAGCCCCTCCTCGACCGTCGGTTCGAAGTCGTCGTCGACCTCGTGGATGCGGCGGGTACCCGCTGTCCAGGTCACGTTCCCGCTTTCGTCGAACTCCCAGGCCCCGAGATCGCCCAGTTCCTCCGCCTCGGCGAAGAAGTCCCGCATCTGCGCGAGGTTCTGTTCGTACTCGGTGCGCTCCGTCACGTCCTGACAGTGTGAGAAGATGGTGACGACATCACCCGAGTCGTCGGTGACGAGGCAGTTGTGCCACTCGACCATGATGCGCTCGCCGTCCTTCCGGACGTTCTCGTCGACGCTGTGGTAGCCGCCGCTGGCCTCGCTGAGGGCGGACGTGACTTCGTCGACGTGGTTGTAACTCTCGGGGCTGACGAACACCTCCCACGTTTCTCCGACCAGTTCGTCCTCGGTGTAGCCGAAGATATCTGTGAGCGTCTCGTTGACCCGGACGATCTCGAAGTTCTGATCGAACTCCACGAAGCCGAGCGGCGATTGATCGATAAACAGCGAGAGCCGCTCTTTGCTCTCTTCGAGGGCTCGCTGTGACCGGTACTGTTCGACGGCGTTGACGATTCGGTTTGCGAGCAGGGCGTAGTGGCTGGTGTCCCCCGTTTTCTGTAAATAGTCAGTGACGCCCGCGGAGATAGCGTCACCGGCGACCGCTTCGCTGCCGCGGCCGGTGTACAGAATAAACGGGAGGTCCGGATAGTCCTCGCGGACCGATTCGAGGAAGTCGATGCCGTTCTCGCCGGGCATTTCGTAGTCGGAAACGATACAGTCGACGGGTTCCGTTTCGAGCAGGCGCAGGCCTTCTGCCGCACTCGTTGCGGTCTCGATGTCGAACGCGGCCCGCTCTCGCTTGAGGAACGCCGCTGTCGTCTCGGCGTACTGCCGGTCGTCGTCGACGTGAAGGACTTGGATAGCGGAACCGGCCTCGCCCATTGGTGTATCAGACTATGCATCCAATTGTTATCAATATGCATATTCACTGAATCAAACAGTACTGTCTACATCGGATCAAGCGTGGTACAACGAAACGAGCGCGTTCACGCCGAATTTTCTATACCGACGGCTATCTTATACCTCCGCTCTATGAACCGGACCGGGAATCCATTATTCCTGTCCGAGCGAGCGGCCGGTTCAGGCCTCGACCATCCACGTCGTCGAGGAGGAGTACCCCCATTTCTCGACGGCCAAATCGTGGTCGCCGTCAGCGATAGCGGTCATGTTCGTCCCGACTTCCTTGGCCGAGAGCCCGAGTTCGTCGCCGATAAGTCGCGATTTGAAATACGTCTGGTCGTCGGCATTGGCGCGGAGATACTCCAGAATACGTCGCTGCTTGTCCGAGAGGGGGCTGTCGGGAGTGTGCGCGGTGGCGCTCATTAGTACAGGTACTAACAGGACCGAGTCGCCCTTATGGGATTTGGTACAGACGGTTAACGGCTTGCCGTCCTGCGGTTTTCTCCCGCTGGATACGGGGATTCGGCTGCTACTTGGGCCACGCGACAGGTGGTTGGTACAGGCGGGAAACACCGCAGTGCAGGTCACCACAGTTGGAACGGCCCCAGTCGTCCGCTCCGGCAGTTCTTTAGTAATGGCCCGTTTTGTGGCCGAACGGAGGTCTATCACATTGGAAATCTCGGATCAACTGCTGTGTCTGTTCAGTGCCGATATCCGCGACGAGGGGGACCGGTACGTCGTGGAGGTTCCACGTCGAGAGGTCGAGACGGGCGCAGTCGACTCGGGCAGTACCTACCGTGTTGCGCTCATCTCCGCGGACGAGGAGACGGAGCCGGGCGAGGAGACGGTGGCGGACACGCCGCCGGACCAGCCACAGCCGCCGGTCGAACCAGGTGAGACGCGCTACGTCGAGATCGAGGACATCGGGAAGCAGGGCGACGGCATCGCCCGTGTCGAGCGCGGTTACGTCATCATCGTTCCGGGGGCCGAGATCGACGAACGAGTCAAGATCGAGATCACCGAGGTCAAGTCGAACTTCGCGGTCGGCGAGATCATCGACGACGTGTGACGTTACTCGTAGGGGCTCCCGTCGGGGCGTTTTGCCCCTTCGGAGTCGTGGACGACGATCTGTCCGGCTGACGGGTCGACGGGCCGATAGTTGTCGCGGACGCCGATGGCCTCTTCGAGTTCCCGAACGGCGCGTTCCTTGAGCGCCGCGGCCAGTTCCTCGGCGTCGGCTCTGGAGATATCCCGGCCGAGGCCCTCACACTCGTGGGCTCGGACCATCCCTTCCTCGTCGACCGCTTCGCCCATCGGCTGGCTCGTCCCGCCGAGTGCGACGCTGAAGGGGTAGGTCCGGCAGATGAGCGGGCGGTCGCCGTGAACCGTACAGGCACCCATCCCGTCGGCGTCCTCGGCGTAGAACGTACAGTCGCCACAGTCGTCGGTCTGGAGCGCCCACTCGAAGGTCTCGCCTTCGGGGCCGTCCGGGCCGTCGGCCAATCCGTACGGCATCGGTCGGGCCACGTCGCGGAAGTCGTACTCCCCGGCGGACTGTAGCTGCCGGATCTCGTCGGGAAACACCGTCGCCGTGTGGGGTTCGGCGTCGGTTTCGGCGGACCCGTCGGTCTCACTCTCACTGGCACCGTCACCGGCCGTCTCGCCACCGCTCTCGCCGGCGCTTTCGCCGCCCTCGCCACACGCCGACTCGGCCTTGCAGCAGGCCCCACAGCGGGTGCATTCGAACCCGATGGTCTCGATAGCGTCGGCCAGTTCCGACTCGTCGAGTGCGCGGGCCCGTCCGAGTTCGGTTTCCAGGGAGTCCACAGCCGTGGTAGCGGGCCGACGGGCAAAAAGGCGTCACTCCGCCGGGTTCGGTACAGCCCGGTCACCGTCCCACGAAACAGTGCCCTCGACGGCGAGCTTTTCGAGGTGAGCCAGCACTGTCGCGCGGGCCAGGTCGCGCACACCGGCAAGGTCCTTTTCGTAGGCGGCATCGAGGATTTCGTCCAGAGTGCCAGCGCCGTCGGTGACGGCCCTCCGAACACGCCGCTCGCGCTCCAGTCGGTGGCCGATGAGCCGCGCACAGGTCTCTCTGGGGTGCTCGATACGCGGGCCGTGACCCGGCAATAATACGTCAGGGTTCCTGGCGTGGAAGCGACGAAGCGACGCGAGGTAGGCCCGAACGTCGCCCTCGGGCGCGCCGACGACGACACTGCCCTCGGCGACGGCGAGGTCCCCGGCGACGATGGTTCCGTCACGTGCGAAGGCGACGTGTTCCGGTGCGTGGCCCGGTGTGTCGAGGACGGTCACCGGGCCGGCGTCGGTCGGAATCGTCGTCCCCTCGCCGAACAGTCTGTCGGGGGTGACGTTGGCCGCGGCCTCGAACGCGGCCGTTCGGCCGCGGCGCGCCCAGACCGTCGCGTTCGTTTCCCTGGCGTAGTGTGCGACCGCACCAGCGTGGTCCGGGTGGTGGTGGGTGAGCGCGATGTGGGCGAGAGTACGGTCCTCGAGAAGCGCATCGAGCGCATCGCTGGTATCCGCGGGGTCGACGAGAAGAGCCGCTTCGTCGCCGCAAACGTACGCTGCCGTGCTGCCGGTCGGTGCCCGCGACGGGACGGACACGTCGGCCCGCTGCCAGTCCATGCCGGCGGGTCAGACCGTGAGGAAATAAACCTGTTTGCGTGCGTCGGTGAAACTGTACCGCGAGTCCACCAGATCGGACTCCTCCAGACGGTTCAGGGCGTAC
Organism: Haloarcula sp. HT12; assembly: GCF_055271655.1. NCBI lineage: Archaea > Methanobacteriati > Methanobacteriota > Halobacteria > Halobacteriales > Haloarculaceae > Haloarcula > Haloarcula sp. HT12. Next base: position 142,052 of record NZ_JBUXKW010000005.1, on the reverse strand, counting down.
CTGACAGTCCGGTCCGGGAGCAGCGAGTTCTCGGCCAGTTCGCCCTGTGACAGCGGGGCGTCGTCTTCCAGCACCTTCGCGACGAGTTTCGCGCTCGGCGGGAGTTCACGCAGGGTGTCGCGGAACTCATCGTCGGTGAAAGGTGCTGGAGCAGCGTTTTCAGTTAATGCGCTCATAGTGGCTGATATTCAAGGCTTACTGGTAAAACTTGGCTATATGCATGACCAAACAATACAGATTCTATGAAGTGTTTAATGTCTCCTTATACAGGACCACCATCGTGCGGTTCTGGTCGCTGTCCGGCAACCGAGCCCAGAACTGTCAGGGGTGGCTTTGGGCCGATCCGGAAACCAACCGGACCGACGAAAGGGGATTCCAGTATCGTTTTATCCCCCGCGGGGTGAGCACTACACCGTGAAAGGGCAGGAGTGGTATCAGGCCGACACCGTGGCCGAAGAGTACGAGGCCAAGCGGTTCTCACGCGGCGGTCGGCTGATCGACCGACGCGAGAAACAGGCCGTCCTCGACGGGATCGGCCCCGTGGCCGACAAGGACGTGTTAGAGGTAGCTTGCGGGACCGGACGGTTCACCGTGATGCTGGCCGAGCGCGGCGCGAACATCACCGGGCTGGACATCTCCGGCCCGATGCTCCAGCAGGGCCGTGAGAAGGCACAGGCGACCGGCGTCGACGACCACGTCGAGTTCATGCGGGGCGACGCGGCCCGACTCCCGTTCCCGGACGACCATTTCGACACCGTGTTTGCGATGCGCTTTTTCCATCTGGCGGACACGCCCGCCGCGTTTCTCGCGGAGATGCGCCGCGTCTCGAAAGAACAGGTCTTTTTCGACACGTTCAATCGGTTTTCGACCCGGTCGATATACAACTGGGCGCTCCCCATGGGCTCGCGGCTCTACTCGCGCTGGGAGATCGACCGGCTGCTCGATGGGGCCGGGCTGGAGCTGACCGAGGCTAACCACGACTGGCTGCTTCCCTACGGCTTCTACCGGAAGATTCCGAACGAACTGGCCGCCTCGTTCCGCTCGCTCGATACGGCGCTGGGCGGCACGCCCCTCGGCGAGAAGCTGGCCTCGGTGTCGTACTGGAACACCCACGTGTAGCGTGGCGCTGCTTGGCTAGCTCGTTTTCCCTGAATTGGAAGGTCGACAGCAGTTTCCCGCGACTTTTAAGCGCCTTCGCCGTCGTACCCAGAGGTATGGATATCTCGGTAGTGGTCCCGACGTTGAACGGCCGGGAGGAGCTGACCGGCTGTCTGGACGCACTCACCGAGCAGGTTCCCGACGCTGAAGTCATCGTCGTCAACGGCCCCTCGGCCGACGGTACAACGGGGATGGTCCGAGACCGGGACGACGTGTCTATCCTCGTCGAGATCGCCGACAGATCGGTCACGGTCGCCCGCAATGCCGGGATCGACCGGGCGACGGGGGACGTTATCGCGCTCGTTCACCAGTCGCTCTCGGTCGAGTCCGGCTGGGCTGCGGCCGTCAAAAGCGGGCTTTCGGGGACAGCCCAGGCCATCACCGGGCCGACCCACCAGCAACTGTGGGCCGGGATGACGACCGAAACAGAGGAGACACGGACGATAGCCGGCCGCGACGTGACGTATTTCAACCCCGGAAACGTCGCGTTCGACGCCGACGTGCTGGAAGCGCTCGACGGGTTCGACGAGTACCTGAACGTCGGCAGCGCCCGGGACTTCGCACACCGGATGGCCGCCGGTGACTACGGTGTCACCTGGAGCACGGAGATGTGCGTCAGCCGCGAGTTCGAGGCCGACGGCGGAACCACGGAGACCGACTGGAACTGGAAGTACCGCTCGCTCGCCTACCGACTGGTGAAAAACTACAACCTCCGGCCGACCGTGATACGGCGCCTCCTCAGCCACGCGACGGGTGACGCGACGGACGCGTTGCTCGATGTCGTGCGTGGGGAGACGACGCCGTCACAGTGGCTCGGCAACGGACAGGACGTGTTCGGCGGCGTCGGGGCCGGGGTCGTCGACGGCCTCCGCGCACGCGTGACCGACCGGACAGCCCGCCGGAACCCGAACGGTCGTTCCGCGCGCGCGGACCGCGCGGTGACTGTGTACGATTGGCGGTAGCCGAAGGCCTGACCGCACCCGGTCGGCGGAACGGGTAGCTGCCGGCCGTCAGGGAGCCAGCGCCTCGATGACGCGGTTCGGGTTGTTCGAGAACACCTTCCGCATCGCGTCTTCTGGGACGTCTAATGTCAGTATCTCCATCACGGCCACGTTCGGGTGAACGCCGGGGACACCGCTCCCGAAGAGGACGCGATCCGGATGTTCCAGGATCGCCCGCTCCATGGGTCGTCGATAGCGGACTGCGCTGGTGTCGAGATACAGCTGGTCGTGCGTCTCCAGCAGATCGATAGCCCGGTCCATCAGGTCCTGTCGGAGCGGGTGCGCACCGAAATGCGAGAGAATGACCGGGAAATCGTACGCTAACAGCGATTCGGCGACGGCTTCGGGCGGGAACCCTTCGCCGCCGTGGACGATGACGGGCAGCGACACGGATTCCAGTTCCGCGAGCACGTCCTCGTCTGGCAGCCCGTCCATCGGCGGATGGAGCTTGAAGCCGTAGAACCGGTCGTCGTAGGCGTACTGCTCGATGTCCGCCGGCGAGGTGTGGTCCTCGGTGCGGCTGCTCGCGAGGTTGCGAAGGGTCGACCCGGGACCGCTCCCCGGATCCCGAGCGCCGTTGACTCTGGCGAAGGCGACCATCGGTCGCTCGACGGTCATCCGGGCGACGGCGTTGTTCGCTTTCAGATACGACCCGTCCCGTTCGTCGGGAAAGACGACGGAGCGGACGACGCCGGCCTGGTGCATCTCCCGTTCGAGTTGCTCCGGGTCACCCATCCCATCTCGCGGTCGGCGCTGCTCGTCGGGCTCTAACCGTGCGTGGACGTCGACAACGCGAAACCCGTGCTCCAGCTCCAGCATCTACTATACGGTGTGTCTACCCCTATATTAAAAGGTGTGTAGGTCCGGTCAGGATTACGGGGATAGCACGGCGCTGTCGCCCGACGAGCGGTCCACGGTGTTAGAAAGTTTTATATAGAACCGCTTGCCTTGTCTTAAGTGAGGTTCAACACATATGTCATCTGGCCAGCGACGCATGGGCGGCCAGCCTCTTTTCATCCTTGATGAGGACGCCCAGCGCACACACGGGAAGGACGCACAGTCATCGAACATCTCCGCCGGAAAGGCCGTAAGCGAGTCCGTACGGACCACGCTCGGTCCCCGCGGCATGGACAAGATGCTCGTCTCCGACGACGGTGATGTGGTTATCACCAACGACGGGGCGACCATCCTCTCCGAGATGGACATCGAACACCCCGCGGCCCAGATGATCGTCGAAGTCGCCCAGACGCAGGAAGACGAAGTGGGCGACGGCACGACGACAGCGTCCGTGCTGGCCGGGGAACTGCTGACGAAAGGCGAGGACCTGCTCGACGACGACGTCCACCCGACGACCATCGTCGAGGGGTACTCCGCCGCCGCCGAACTCGCCCGCGAGGCTATCGACGAGATCGTCCTCGACATCGACCTCGACGACGAGACGCTCGTCGAAGTCGCCGAATCCTCGATGACCGGCAAGGGCACCGGTGACGTCGAGGCGGAGAAGCTCGCCGAAGTCGTCGTCGACGCCGTCCGCCACGCCAAGAGCGACAACGGCGTCCGTCGGGACAACATCGAGGTCCACACCCAGACGGGTGCGGCCTCCTCCGCGACCAGGCTCGTCGAGGGCGTCATCGTCGACGAGACGGCCGTCCACGACAACATGCCGACCTCGGTCGAGGACGCGTCCATCGCGGTCATCGACACCGAACTCGACGTCCGCGAGAGCAACATCGACGCCGAGTACAACGTCTCCAGCGTCGACCAGCTCAACGCCGCCCTCGACGCCGAGGAGCAGGAACTCAGCGGCTACGCCGAGGAAGTCCTCGAAAGCGGCGCTGACGTCGCCTTCGTCACCGAGGACGTCGCCGACCGCGTCGCCTCCCAGCTCGCCAAGGAAGGCGTCTTCGTCGCCGACAGCATCAGCTCATCGACCGCCAAGGACATTGTCGAGGCCACCGGCGCGAAGCGCGTCGGCTCGCTCGAAGCCCTCGACGAGGACGCGCTCGGCCACGCCGACAGCGTCGACGTCGAGAAGCAGGGCGACGACGAGGTGACGTTCATCACCGGCGGCGCGACCGCCGAGTCCGTCACGGTCATCGCTCGCGGCTCCACCGAACACGTCGTCGACGAGCTCGAACGCGCGCTCAACGACGCGCTCGACACCGTCATCGCCGCGCTCGACGCCGGCGGTGTGGTCCCCGGCGCAGGCGCGACCGAAATCGCTATCGCCGATCACATCCGCTCGGAAGCGGCGTCCATCGAGGGCCGCAAGCAGCTCGCCGTCGAAGCGTTCGCCGACGCCGTCGACGTGCTGCCCCGCACGCTCGCGGAGAACACGGGCCTCGACGCTATCGACGCGCTCGTCGACCTCCGTGCCGAACACGAGAGCGAGGGCATCGCCGGCATCATCAGCGAAGGCCAGACCGGCGTCGTCGGTGACCCCGTCGACTACGGCATCCTCGACCCCGCCGCTGTCAAGCGCGAAGCGGTCGACTCCGCCACCGAGGCGGCGACGATGATCGTCCGCATCGACGACGTCATCTCGTCGAGTTAAGCGAGATAGCGGTACAGGCGCTCTAACCTGTTTTCTTTTGGTTAAACCGAAAGCGGCGCTACCGCTGTAGAAACCACCGCTCAGTCGCCGCTGGCTTTGACCGACAGCGTCAGCGTCGCCTCGCTGCCGTCAGCGAGCGCGTCGATGAGGTCCCGGTCCACGTCACCGGCCGCCGCGTCGGCGTTGACCATCACGGTCCGGTCGTCGACGTAGTCGCTCGTCCGCAGGACGTGGCTCCGGTCGTTCTCGAACGACAGGTCGGGGTGGCCGGTCCCGGTCACAGTGACAGCGTGGTCGCCGGCCTCGATGGTGCCCGTGATCGTCGCGTCGGCGTCCTGGCAGGCGGTCACGAACTCGTCGTCGAAGTCGGCGGGGACGCGGTCGGCCTCGATAGCGAGGATACAGTCGCCTGCGGGGGTCAGAAAGTCGTCGCTCGTCAGTTCCAGCGTGCTCGCGTGCTCGCCGGTGACGTTCTCGTGGCCCTGTGCGTGGACCACTTCCTCGAGTGTCATACCTCCCGGTCACCGCCGGGCGTACTTCAGCGGGACGACTCCGACCGGACGACGGTAACCGTCACCGCACCGCAGGCGCACTCGTGGGCCTCGCGGCGGCCGGCGTCGGTCTCGAACACCAAGGCTGGCTCGCCGAGCGGGCGCTCGCAGTGCTGGGCCTCGCAGGTCGGTGTCGCCGCCTCGTGCAGTTCGGTGAGCATAGCTGGATAGTAGATGGCTACCTATGTCAAAGCGAGCCATCCCCGGAGTGAAAGTGAAAGTGAAGCCGTGGGGCAAAGGATATGCCCCCGCGGAACGGGCCACAAGGTATGTCGCTGGAGTGGCGCGGCGCGGCGGTTGCGCCGGACGACGAGATGCCGTCCCCGGAGGCGTGGGACCCGGTGTCGATGCCCGGGCGGCCCGAGCAGTTCGCCGGGGCCGAGGCCGTGGCCTACGAAACGACGTTCTCGGACCCACGGGACGAGAGCGACGCACACGCGCTGCTGGTACTGCACGGAACGTACGCACACACGCGCGTGTGGTGCAACGGCGACCTGCTCACCACTCACGACGCCTACTTCGAACCGCTCCGGGTTCGCCTCCCCGAGAGCGAGGAGTACCGGGTCGTCGTGGAGTGTCGCGCGCCCGAGGACCGCTTCGGCGGCCTGCACGCAACCGATCAGCTCCCGCCGGAGCGCTGTGTCCCGGGCATCTGGTGGGACGCGCGCCTCGAAACACGGCCGGACCCCTGCGTGAGCGAACTTTCGGTCCGACCGCAGGTGGCGGGCGACGACCCGGAGGACGCCGCCGTCGAAGTGTCCGCGACCGTCCTGACCGAAGACTCCCTCGACGACCGAATGACGCTCTCGCTCCGGCCGGAGGGGGACGTTCGCGGCGGCGGGATGATGGACCGAGCCCGCGTCTCGACCGACGAGGAAACGGCGACGGTGAACTATACGATGGACGTCCGGGATCCATCGCTGTGGTGGCCTCACGACCGCGGCGAGCAGTCCCGCTACGTCCTGCGGGCGAAACTCGGCGACGACGAGCATTCGGTGACGACCGGGCTGTGCACTGTCGAATACGAGGACGGCCTGCTGGTCAACGGCCAGACGGTGCCGGTTCGCGGCGTGACGCTGCTGGATCCGACTGCCGAAGATATCGCGCGGGCCGTCGACGCCAACGCGAACCTGGTCCGGGTTCGGGCCCAGGGAACACCGCCCGAGGTGGCCCGGGCCTGTGACGACCACGGCGTCCTGCTCTGGCAAGACTTGCCGCTGTCCGGCCCCGGGTCGTTCGACAGCGAGCGGGGGACCGACCTCGCGGCGTCGCTGGAGGCTGCTTACATGCAACATCCCAGTTTCGCGGCCGTGGGCGTTCACGACGAACCGGTGCCGTCGTTCGCCGACGGGCTCGGATCCGGCTTCCTCGACCGGTTTCGCTTCCGATGGCGTGCCTGGCGGGCCAGCTACGACGACGCGGACGCCGAGTCGGTGGCGGCGGCCGTCAGCGAGGTTCCGACGTTTCCCGTCGTCGGCCCGCCCGGCATCGACCCCGACGCGGCCACGCTGTACCCGGGGTGGCGATACGGCGACACGGCCGACCTCCCGTGGCTCTGTTCCCAGTTCGGCGTCGGCGACATCGTCGCGGGCTTCGGCGCGGGTGCGCTGGGGTCGCCGGACGCCGACGACAGTCCCGGCTTCGACAGCGCCTGCCACGACCGCCACGTCGACGGCGGCCTCGACGAGTCACAGGCGTATCAGGCCGGCGTCGTCCGCGAGGTCGCCGAGACGCTCCGGCAACGCGACGCGCCACTCATCGTCGTGGACAGCCTCCGGGACGTCGGTGACGCGGGTATGGGCGTTCTCGCCGCTGATGGGACCGAAAAAAGGGCGTTTGGCGTCCTCGCCGACAGCTACGAGCCCACGCAGGTCGTCCTCTCGGACCCGGCACCCGGTGAGCAGGATATCGTCGTCATCCACGACCGGCCGGAGAAGGCGGATCTCACCGTCGAATGGGACCGCAACGGCGACCGCGAACAGGCCGAACACACCGTCGGCCCGTTCGCCCGCGTCACCGTCGACACGCTCGCGCTTTCGGCCGGTGACGAAGTCACACTCGCCGCTACTGACGGCCAGACTGTCGTGAAAAACGAGTACTGTATTAATGAGTAATATACGGCCGTGATATACCAGGGAAATCCGGGCCGGTATCGACCGGCCGACCCCTCGAATTAAGGCGTGTGAGGCGTTGACGCGGTATTCAGTGCACCGGAATGTTTAAACAATATCCACCTCTATCTGTAGACACCAGAACGCTTCCGCGTTCAGGCAGTATCGCTTTCAGCCCAACATGAGAGGGAACCCTTGTTATTGGTGTCAGCCCCTCAGTAGTGGGCCGACTGTCTGTGCTGAAGCGGTGATGGCATAGAGGATTCAACAATGGCAGACTCGATAGACGAATCAAAGAACGTTACAGTAACAGAAGAGGACCTCGAAAACAAATCGAAAGGCGAGCTTATCAAACTCGCCGGCCAGCTTCGTGACCGACGCAACGAGCTGAACCAGATGGCGTCCGAGCGGGCCTCCGCCCGCGACGACCTGAACGCGAAGACTCGCGAGAAGGTCGACGAAGCCCAGGAACACCGCGAGAAGCGCGACGAGCTCAACGAGCAAGTCCAGGAACACAAGGACAAGCGAAACGAGCTCAACGCGGACGCAAACGAGCTGTTCGACAAGGTCGACAACCTGAAAAACGACCTCGAACTCGACGAGGGCACGTCGGTCGAACAACTCAAAGAGGAGATCGAGGACCTCGAGTTCAAGCAACAGACCGAAGTGCTCTCCTCGGAAGACGAGAAGGAGCTCATCGAGAAGATCGAGACCAAACGCGAGAAGCTCCAGGAGAAACAGGAGAAGCTCGATCAAGGTGGCGACCTCGAAGAGCTCAAAGAGGAAGCGGAAGAGGTCCGCTCGGAAGCCTCGAAGCACCACCAGAAGGTCACGGAACTGGCCGACGAGGCCCAGAAGCACCACAACGAGATGATCGAGGCCTACCGCGAGGCCGACGAGATCCGTGACGAGGCCGACGAGAAACACGAGGAGTTCGTCGAAGCCCAGGAAGCGGCCGACCAGCACCACGAGGACTTCGTCCGCGTCCAGAAGCGCCTGCGCGAACTCGACAAGAAGGAAGAAGAGCAGGAGCGCTCCCAGCGCGAGGAGAAGCAGGAAGCCGCTCGCGAGGAAGCCGAGGAGATCTATCAGAAGTTCAAGGAAGGCGAGACCCTCGACACCGAGGACCTGATGAAACTCCAGAAGGCCGGCAAGCTGTAATCTGCGGGATTTTCTCTCCGTTTTCACTGACTGTAGATGCTTCACTCGCCCTCACTTGGCCCGCTCCAGTTCGGTGTGCTCTCGCTCGTCCCGACAGCCCTCGGTGGCGTCCTGTTCGGTCTCGCGCTCGCCGCGCCACCGGGCCCGATGAACGCCGTTATCGCCGAAGAGAGCGCGCTCCGAGGCTGGCGGGCCGGTTTCTTCGCCGGCCTCGGTGCGATGACCGCTGATGCCTGTTTTTTGGTGCTTGCGCTGCTCGGCGTCGCCACGGTTATCACTGAGACGCCGGGCCTCCGACGCATGATGGTCGGTGCTGGCGGGCTCCTGATGCTCTGGTTCGCCTACGGTGCGGTTCAGGACGCTCACAAAGTCGCCGGGACGGACCTGTCGGGCACACCCGGAGAGAGCCGGGGCTTCCGCAAGGCGTTCGTGCTGGCGCTGACGAACCCCTATCAGGTCGCCTTCTGGCTTACCGTCGGCGTTGGCCTCCTCGAACCGGGTGTGATCGACGTGGCGTCGTACGTGCCCGCGGTCGACGCCGATGCGCTGACGGTCCAGACTGGGCATCCGGTGCTGCTGGGTGGGTTTTTCGGCGGTATCGGCCTCTGGATTACGGGGTTTCCTGCAGCTATCGTCGCCGCGAGAACGCGCATCGAACGGCTTGCACCGCTAATCGCGTGGGCGAGCGCCGCCGTGCTCGCCGGGACCGGCGTCCTGTTCCTGCTGCGGGCGCTATGAGTTGCCCATTCCGGTCGCCACGTCGTCGAGGTCGTCCTCGACGGCCATCTCGGCGACCTCCATCGTCAACCACTCCTGGAACCAGCGGGTCCGTTTGAGCCGCTGGTGGACGATTGACTCCGCTGTGTCGCTTTCGACGCGCTCGCGCGCGTCCTCGCCGCGCTCGATGACGCGGTCGACCATCTCGGCCGCGTCCATGTGCGTTCGGGACTCATAGCCCATCCGCAACAGCATCAGGGCGGTCCCGTTCGCGCCGACCTTATCCAGGATGTCCGCCTCGATGAGACACTGGACTTCCAGGGGCAGGTCGTCCAGCGGCCCCTGGTAGGAGTGGGCCTCGACGGCGGAGCAGACTTGTTCGATGAACGATTCCGGGTAGTCACCGTGTGCCGTCAGATACTCGCGCGCGATCCGAGCGCCGGCCTCCGCGTGGAGGTCCTGCTCGGCTTCCAGTTTCGCGATGTCGTGAAACAACGCTGCCACGCGAGTCACGTCCACGTTTGCCCCTTCCTTTCGGGCGATTTTCGTCGCGATGTCGACGACGTTGAGGATGTGATTGAAGCGGTACTCCGCGGAGTGCCACGGGTACCAGCGCATGCGGCCGCCCTCTTCCTCGTTTTCGACGCTCGCTGCGAGATAGTCGTGGACGAACTCCTTCATTTCCTCGAACGCGTCGGCTGAGACAGGTGACTCCCTAATCTCGACGCCCACAGCACCACCTCCGGAGACGGATTTCGATATTCATCTTACACATATAGACGTACGTTCGACTCTTTAGCGTTACGACAGGGAGAACGGCTGCCACACCCGGGGTTTCTAGATGCAAAACGCGTCGCAAATCCGGGTTTCGCGGGAAATTGTTCAGGCCGTCGACAGCTGTCATCTCCGTCGCTGACGCTGTATCAGGGGTGGCTATCGAGCGACAGCCCGCTGCTGGTTCCCAGCGGCTGAGAACATTAGTCCGGCTTTTTACATCTAATAAATAAATCAGTACATATGCCTCTCCAGCCACTTCACCCGCCCACCGGTGATGTGTCGATCGTTACCCACGCGATAAACGAACACGCGGTGACTGACGTGCTCGTCGGCGTCGGTATCGCCCTGTGTCTGTTCGGACTGTACTACAAGCTGATACTGCTCCCGGCGAATAGGCAAGAGTCGTCACAGCGCACGGGGGACCAGTCGCCACCTTAGAGGTAGGCGGCGTCCCAGCGCATCGGCTTGCGAACGTTGCCGCAGTTGTCACATTCGATACGGCCCATCGAGTCCATGGCGTTCGCGAGCGTCTCGCAGTTACTACAGTAGTAGCCGTAGCGGTCGCTCCCCTCCTCTGTGACGTGGACCACGTGGAACGGGGCCATCGACCCGGACTCGTGGTTGTTGTGGTCGACGTACACCGTCCGACCGTCGTCAGTGATCCGTTCGCGACCGAGTTCGTCCGCGTCGGTGTAGAGGTTCTCGACGTAGGTCCGCCCGGCGATGTCGACTTCACCCGTACCGGCGCGTTCGAAGCCGCGGTCCTCGTAGAAGCTGTTGCCCTCGACGTTGTCGGCGAGCACGCGTCCCTGGAGCGTCTCGGCACCGCGGTCATGAAGCTCCCCGTGGGTCTCGTCGAACAATGCTGACCCGATCCCCTCGCCGCGATATGCCGGGTCGACGTGTAGCCAGAGAATGGTCCCGATACTATCCCCTGACAGAACGCTCTCGGAGAGGCCGACCACCTGCCCGCCCTGTTCGGCGACGAGGATCAACCGATTGCTCTCGTCGTCGAGTACCTCCTCGATGCGCGCTTCGTCGTACCACTCCTCGATAGCGCTCGTAATCGCCTTCGGCCCCAGCGAGTACGACGCCTCCAGCGAGCGCCGCGCCACGTCACGAATAGCTGGCCGGTCCGACGACACTGCCTCCCTGATTTGCATATGCCACTAGTTGGCACGGAACATCATAAATCTACAGTTCGATGTCAGAATTTGGGACACTCGTCAGGCTATTCATGCAGGGACACGGTGATTTGTGGCTCCCACCGGTCTGTGTCTGTCCTGTGTCCACTCACTGTCGATACGATACAGGACTGCGGGCGCTGTTCGGCAAGTAGTCCTTGCTCACGGGGACAGGATCAGCGGATGATGGTGACTGGCACCGGAATCCTATCGACGATTCGCTCGGCGACACTCCCGACGAAGAACCGCTCGATGAGGTCCTGGCTGTGGCTCCCGATGACGACGTGGTCGATCCCGTGTTCGGTGGTGTACTCGAGGATTACCTTCGACGGTCGCCCCTGTTCTATGACTGTCGAGAGTTCGACGTCGAACTCGTCGGCGAGTTGCTCGGCTTCGGCCAGGATCTCCTCGCCTTCGGCTTCGCGCTGTTCGTAGATGTCGCCGAGCTTGACGCCCACGTACTGCTCGGGCTGGTGGGTGACGCTTGTGTCGACGACGAAAAGCGCCGTTATCTCCGCCTCGGGAAACCGTTCACAGGCGAACTCCAGCGCATCCCCTGAGAGCTTCGACCCGTCGTACGGGACCAGTACAGCTGTCATACAGACAGGTTTTACCGCTCCCCTATTTAAACCCATCCGGAGGGGTTTAAATAGAATGACAGTAATGTTGTTTGTATGTCAGAATTCGGTGCCGTATCGCTCGTGCCGCCACTTTTGGCAATCGCCCTCGCCATCGCCACGCGGAAGGCGGTCCTGTCGTTGTTCCTCGGCATCTGGGCCGGGGGCGTTATCCTCACGGGGGGCGTCGGTCTGGGACAGACCTTCGACTGGATCGCCTCAGCCATCGGCGATAGCGTCTTCCACGCCCAGATACTCATCTTTACGCTGCTTCTGGGGTCGGCGGTGGCGATGATATGGCGGCTGGGCGGCTCCCACGCCGTCCAGCGGTGGGCAGGCGAACGCATCGATACCAAGCGAAAGGCCGGCATCTCGGCGTGGGTTCTGGGGATCGTGCTGTTCTTCGACGACTACGCCAACACGGCGGTCGTCGGGAGCACGATGAAAGATATCTCGGATAACCTGAACATCTCCCGAGAGAAGCTCTCGTATCTCGTCGACTCGACGGCGGCACCGGTCGCGACGCTCGCCATCTCCTCGTGGGTCGCCTTCCAGCTGTCGATGATCGAGTCGGGCTACGAGGCGACGGATCTGGCTGCCAGCGAGATCCCAAACTCGTTTACGGTGTTCCTGGAGTCCATCCCGTACAACATGTACTCGATTCTGGCCATCGTGATGGTCGGCATCATTGTCCTCTCACAGCGGGACTACGGCGAGATGCTCGCCGCCGAGCACCGGGCCTCCGAGACCGGGAAAGTGACACGTGACGACGCCCGGCCGATGCAGGACGTCAAGTCCGAACTCGGCGAGCCCAACGTCGACGACCCCCGGCTGCTGTCGTTCATCCTCCCTATCGTCGTCCTCATCGGAGTCACCGTCGGGTCGGCGCTGTACACCGGCTACGAACCCGGCGCCTCACTGTACGACATGGTCACTGGGGCCGACTACGCCCTCGCGCTCATCTTCGGGTCGTTCGCCATGGTGGCGACCACCTACGTCCTCGGCTACGCCTACGGAGTGCTGTCCCTGAGTGAAAGCGTCGATACGACCATTGACGGCTTCGGCATCATGCTAACAGCGGCGACAATTCTGGTGCTCGCGTGGGGCATCGGCAACGTCGTCTCACCGGTCGACGAGGGCGGTCTCGGGACGGGTGCCTACGTCGCGGACTTCGTGGAGGCGTTCCTCACGCCCGAGGTGTTGCCCGTCGTCGTGCTGTTCACCGCGGCCTTCATCGCCTTTTCGACCGGGAGCTCCTGGGGGACGATGGCCATCGTGACCCCGATCGCAATCCCGGTCGCCTGGAATCTCACCGGGAGCCACGAGATGGTCGCGGTCATGGTCGGGATGGTGTTCTCGGGCGCCATTTTCGGCGATCACTCCTCGCCCATCTCCGATACGACCGTCCTGTCGTCGACGTTCACCGGGGCCGACCTCATCGACCACGTCCGCACACAGTTCTACTACGCGGCCACGGTCGTCCTCGTGACCGCCGGGCTGATGCTGGTGTGGGGATTCACCCGCATCACGCCATTCGTCCTGCTGCCAGTCGGTGTTCTCGCGCTCGTCGGCATAGTCTATGGCCTCTCAGAATTCGACGCCCGACGCCGCGGCGTCGAACCCAAGACAACGCAGGCGCTTCAGGACGTGGCTCCGGGCGACGACTGACGGACGAGTCTTGGAATACCGCTTGGAAATTGGAGCCGCTTGCGGCACACCCGTTCGCCTTTCTCCGGTCCCCGACGAGACGACCGATTGCGGGCTGTTCTTGCCAGCCCAGCGAACTGTCGTGGCGACGCTGCCACGGGTCCTCTCGGGAGTCGCTCGACCGTTCGGGGGACCGTGCGGGACCCGCGGTCACAAGCATTGGAAGGCCCAGTTAGATAGTCCCGGGCGGATTCGAACCGCGGTCGCTCCGCGTTGCTCCACTCCCTGCTTCGAATCCGCTGAACGTATTTGCCGCTCGCGACGTTGCTCGCGGCAAAAGTAGTCCCGGGCGGATTCGAACCGCCGTCAAGGGCTCCAAAGGCCCTTATGATTGGCCACTACACCACGGGACTTCGCTTCGCTCGTCCCGCGTACCTCGCAGAACCGTCCGGTTCTGCTCACCACCGCGGGACTGCACTTACCGCGTTCGGAATAATCGACGGAACGCACTTGAACGCTTCGAGAGCGTGCGGTCAGTCGCTGGTGACTTCGGCCTCGACTTCCAGCAGGGCACAGACGTCGTCCTCGGGGTCGAAACAATCCGGACACTGCGGTTGGCGGTCGATGATCGTATCGAGGCGATCCGCGACGGTTTCGTCGATGACGCCTTCCAGCTGCTTTGCCTCGGCACGGAACTCCTCGACCTCTAGCACCTCGATGAGGAACCGCTCGATGATGCAGTAGTTCTGGAGCGCTTCCCGCGCCTGTGCGATGCCGTCGTCGGTGAGGTCGACGCCCTTGTACTTTTCATGGTTCAGCAGCCCTCTATTCTCGAGTTTGCCGATCATCTCGTTTGCGCTCGCCGGGCTGACATCGAGCATGTCGGCCACGTCGCCGGTGGATGCCGGACCGTCTTCTTGCTGTTGCGTGAGATAGATCGCTTTCAGATACTGGGCCTGCGTGTTCATTGGTAGTCCTCCATCAGGTCGGTCACGTCTTCAACGCCCTCCGCCTCGTCCTCGCGGATATCCGATAGCACGGCAAGCAGTCGCTCGCGGTCGATGGTGAATGTCACGTCGGACGCCTCGATGGCTTCGATGAGGTCGTCGTAGAACTTGTACGCCGTTTCCTCGTTACAGAGCTGGTCGTACAGCACGCCGTCGAAGTCCTCGTCGGCTTCGTACTGGGCCTCGACCAGGGTCTCGATTTCCTCGAACGGGACGGTGTCGGCTTCCAGGTCGTCGATGAGTTCCTCCAGTTGCCGCCGGTGCTCGGCCGACTCCGTCTCGGCGTGTTCGAGAAGGTCGAGTACCGCCTGCTCGTGCGCACCGCTCGTTTCCTCGGCGTGTTTGGCGGACCGTGCCTCGACAACCTCTTCGAGGACGATACCGATCTGTAGCAGCCGGGCGAGTTGATGGTCGGATACAACCGGCTGTGTGAGACTCACGGCATCACCCCCACTCGGCGCTGTGCTGCGGTCATACACGTAGTTCGGGGAGGGCCGGACTTAAGCGGTTCCCTGTCGCCGGACCACGCTCCCACGGTTGTCCGCCCGTTGCGTGCTCCCGATACTTCGTCCGGGATGTTGTCAGTCAGTCCAGCAGTGACCGTCGCGAATGCCCGGACTCGTTAGTGAGACAGTTCTAACCCGAAACTACCAGACGTTGGGTCACGATAACAGATACAAGCAATGGTTGAAAATGACTGGCACGAAGATGCGGTCATCTACACGCTGGACGTGAAGACGTTCAACGACAGCGACGGCGACGGCTGGGGCGATTTCCAGGGTCTCATCGAGAAACTCGAGTACATCGATGAGTTGGGCGTCACCTGTCTCTGGCTCCGGCCGTTCTACCCGAGTCCGCTCCGAGACAACGGCTACGACGTCGCGGACTACTACAGCGTCCACGATCGGATGGGCACACTTGAGGACTTCCGGGAACTCACCGACCGCGCACACGACCGCGGCATCCGCGTCCTCACCGACCTCGTGTTCAACCACACCTCGACCGACCACGAGTGGTTCCAGCGTGCCCGCGAGGACCCTGACTCGGAGTACCACGACTACTACCTCTGGACCAGCCATCTCGACGACGCGTACAAGACCGGCAACATCTTTCCAGACCGCGAGGACGGCGTCTGGAGCTACGACGACGCCGCCGGCAAGCACTACTTCCACCAGTTCTATCATCACCAGCCCGACCTCAACGTCGCCAACCCCGCCGTCCGCGACGAGATCCACAACGTGATGCGCTTCTGGCTGGACCAGGGAGCCGACGGCTTTCGGATCGACGCCGCCCACCCGATGCTTCTGCCCAAGGGCCACAACGGAACGACCGAGGACATAGAGCTGTTCAAGGAACTGAAACGCGTCGCCACGGCGGCGAAAGACCACGCCGTACTCATCGCCGAGGCCGACGACCAGCCCGAGCATCTCGACTACTATTTCGGGGACGGCGAGGCGTTCGACCTCATGTTCAACTTCGTCCTGAACGCCCACATGGTGTACGGCGTCGGCGTCAAAGACACCTGGCCGCTTCACCGCGCGAACGAGGTCTTGCCGGACATCTCCGGCGTCGGTCAGTGGGCGAACTTCCTCCGGAACCACGACGAGTGGAACCTCCTGAAACTCCCCCACGAGGCGCTGGAGCACGCCCGCGAGTACTTCGGCCCCGACGACGGCTCCTCGTGGATCTTCGGTCGGGGTCACCGGCTCCGACTCGCGGATCTCTTCGGTCATGACCACGACCGCATCGAAATGGCCCACAGCCTCCTCTTCGCGTATCCCGGGACGCCGGTGGTCCTCTCGGGCGACGAAATCGGCATGGGCTCGGACCTGTGGCTCGACGAACGGGAGTCGGTCCGAACACCGATGCAGTGGGACGACACCGAGAACGGCGGCTTCTCGACGGCCGACCGCGAGGACTGCTACAACCCACCCGTCGTCGGCACCGAATACAGCTACGAACACATCAACGTCGCCGACCAGCGCGGCGACCCCGACTCGCTGCTGTCACGCGTTCAGCGCATCACCGCGGCCCGTACGCGCAACCCGGAACTGAGCGACGGCGACCTCCACCTCGCTAAATCGGGACACAAAGATGTGCTCGTCCACCGCGTCGACACCGACGACATCGCGTTCATCTTCGCTCACAACTTCGCCGACGAGTACCGCGAGTCAGTGCTCCAGTGGGAGGTCCCCGACGCCGACACGTCGAAGGAACTCGGCGACGGCGGCTATCACATCGCGGACGGCGGCGTCACCTTCCTCTTGGACCCGTGTGATTACGTCTGGCTTCGCGGCGACAAGAGCGACTGGTGAGCTAGCAGCAGCCACACTCGACTGCAAAACAGAATGTTGTTCGCGGGCTACCCGCCTGCGAGAGTAATCGGTGATTACTCTCGCAGACGCTCGTAGATCAGCTGGTCGAGGTCTTCGCGGAGTTCGTCGACCTGCACTTCTTCGAGCACGGGGACGTAGAACCCTTCGACGAGCATGTTCTTCGCTCGCTCCGGGTCGACACCGCGGGAGGTCATGTAGAACATGTCTTCCTCGTCGACCTGCCCGACTGTCGCGGAGTGGGAGGCCTCGGTGTCGTGGTTGTTGATGATGAGCTTCGGCGACGCGTCGGCCTCGGAGTCGTCCGAGAGCATGAGCGTGTTCTCACGCTGGTAGGAACTGGTGTCCCAGGCACTGCGGCCGACGTCCTGAACGCCCTCGTACACCGAGCGGGCCTCGTCGTCAAGGACCCCGCGGGTGACGAGATCGGCGATAGTGTGTTCGGCCTCGTGCCAGACGCGGCTGGCGATGTCGAAGTGCTGGTCCTCGTGGCCGAAGAACGCACCCAGGATCTGTGACTCGGAAGAGTCACCCAGCAGTCGGGTCTCGACGCTGGACTTGGTCAGGCGGGAGCCGATGTTGCCGTCGATCCAGTTGACCGTGGCGTAGGTGTCGGCGTGGCCGCGCTTGACCTGGAAGTTGTAGGTCTCCTCCGAGAGGTTCTGGAGCGCGCCGTACTGGACGTAGGCGTTCTCCTCGGCGACGACCTCGACGATACCGGAGTAGTACTGGTCGGCCTCGACCGTCTCGCCGGTCTGTTGCCGTTCCAGAATCGTGACCGAGGAGGACTCCTCGGCGAGGACGAGCGTGTAATTGAACAGCGACTGGCTGTTCATCGTCGTCCGGATCTTCACGTCCTCGGCGTCGACGCCTTCGGGGACGTAGACGACTGTCCCAGCCGAGAACAGGGCCGTCGACAGCGCAGTGAGGTAGTCCCGCTGCGGGTCGACGGTGCTGCCGAAGTGCTCCTTGACGAGGTCCTCGTGGTCCGCGAGCGCCTCGCTCCAAGAGAGGACCTCGACGCCCTCTGCGTCGACGCGGTCCTTGTCCTGTGCGTAGTCGAGCGGGTCGACCAGCCGTTCGTATTCGAGCGCGTCGAGGTTCGTCCAGGTGCGACCCGGCGTCCGGATGACGTCCGGCATGTCGAGCTCGTCGAGCGCTGCGAGCGCGTCCTTTCGCGTCTCCAGCAGCCACTCGGGCTCGCCGAGGTCCTCCGAAATCTGTTCTACCTGGGTCTCTGTGAGATTGGCGTGTACCTGCGTACTCATGGTTATCCGAGCGACCCCTCCATCTCAAGCTCAATGAGGCGGTTCAGCTCGACCGCGTACTCGATGGGCAGTTCTTCCGTGATCGGCTCGATGAAGCCGGCGACGATCATCTGCTTTGCGTCGTCGTCGTCCAGTCCGCGGGACTGCAGATAGAAGACGTCCTCGTCGCCGATCTTGCCGACGGTCGCCTCGTGGGCGACGTCGACTTTGGACTCCTTGATCTCCATGTACGGCATCGTGTCCGAGGTGGACTCGTTGTCGAACATCAGCGCGTCACACTCGACGGAGGTCGAGGAATCCTCGGCACCGTCGGCGATGTGGACGAGACCGCGGTAGTTCGTGCGGCCGCCGTCCTTGCTGATGGACTTGGACTCGATGGTGGACTTGGTCTCGGGGGCGTTATGGTAGACCTTCGCACCCGTGTCGATGTCCTGGCCCTCGCCGGCGAAGGCGATGGTGATGTGGTTGTCCGTCGCGCCGGGGCCTTTGAGGACGGTGGAGGGGTACAGCATCGTGGCTTTCGAGCCCATGCTGCCGGAAACCCACTCCATCGTGCCGTCGGCCTCGCAGATGGCGCGCTTGGTGTTGAGGTTGTACGTGTTCTTCGACCAGTTCTGCACCGTGGAGTACTGGACGTGTGCGTTCTCCTTGACGAACACTTCGACGCCGCCGGAGTGGAGGTTGAACTCGGAGTACTTCGGGGCGGAACAGCCCTCGATGTAGTGGACCTCGGAGTTCTCCTCGGCGATGATGAGCGTGTGCTCGAACTGGCCCATCCCGTCGGAGTTCATGCGGAAGTACGCCTGCACCGGCATGTCGACCGTGGTGTCCTCGGGGACGTAGACGAACGACCCGCCGGACCAGATGGCGCCGTGCAGCGCCGCGAACTTGTTGTCGCTCGGCGGCACGGCCTTGGTCATGAAGTACTCTTTCAGGATGTCTTCGTGTTCCTGGACGGCCTTGTCCATGTCACAGAAGATGACACCCTTGTCTTCCCAGCGCTCCTGCATGTTCTGGTAGACGATCTCGGATTCGTACTGCGCGCCGACGCCCGAGAGCGCGTTCTTCTCGGCTTCCGGGATGCCCAGTTTGTCGAAGGTGTCCTGGATCTCTTCGGGGAGGTCGTTCCAGTCGTCGACCCCGCCGCGCGTCTCGATGTCGGGGCGGATGTAGGGAACGATCTCGTCGACGTCGACCTCGGAGAGGTCGGGCGCGCCCGGCCAGCCGGTCGGCATCGGCATTTCTTGGTACTGCTCAAGCGCGCGCAGGCGGCGTTCGAGCATCCATTCGGGCTCGTCCTTGTCTTCGGAGATGACCCGGATGGTCTCCTCCGTGAGGCCCTTCTCGGCTTCGAAGGCGGATTTCTCCTCCTTCTTGAATTCGAAGCGCTTCTCCGTGTCGGTTTCTTTGAGGTGGTCTTGATCTGAACTCATAGTGTGTGTAGTGTTATCGCTGTGTACGGAAGGGCGTTACGCGGCCTCGTAGGCTTCCTCTCGGACCCAGTCGTACCCCTCGTCTTCGAGCTTTTCGGCGAGTTCGGCGCCACCGGAGGTGGCGATCTGGCCGTCGAGCATCACGTGGACGTGGTCGGGTTCGACGTAGTCGAGGATGCGCTGGTAGTGGGTAATCTGGAGGATCCCCGCGCCCTGCTCGTCACGGAGCGCGTTGATCCCGTTGGAGACGTCCTGCAGTCGGTCGATGTCCAGTCCGGAGTCGATCTCGTCGAGCACGGCGATCGAGGGCTCGAGGATCGCGGCCTGGAGAACTTCGTTTTGCTTCTTCTCGCCGCCCGAGAAGCCAGCGTTGAGATACCGGGACGCGAACTTCTCGTCCATGTCCAGCTGCTCCATCTTCTCCTGGAGGATCTCCTGGAACTCGGCGACGCCGATTTCGCCCTCTTCGACGTTGCCTTCCATCGGGGAGGTGTCGTAGCCGGCGGCGTCCTCGTTGGTGTCGCCGCCCTCGGCTTCGGCCTCCTCTTCCTCGTCGTCGTCCTCGAACAGTTCCTCGCGCTCTTCGAGCTTGGCGTTGAGCGCGGTGCGGAGGAAGTTCACCATCGTGACGCCCTCGATCTCGGCCGGGTACTGGAAGCCGAGGAAGATGCCGAGCGCGGCGCGCTCGTTCGGTTCGAGGTCGAGCAGGTCCCAAGTGCGGAGCTCCTCCGGGATCTCCTCGTCACCGAACTCGTCCGCTTCGAGGTGGATGAGCACTTCGCCGTCGGTTACCTCGTAAGCGGGGTGGCCGGCGATGATCTTCGCCGTCGTCGACTTGCCCGAGCCGTTGGGACCCATCAGCGCGTGGATCTCGCCGGACTCGACTTCGAGGTCGACACCGCGAAGAATCGTCTCACCGTCCTCTTCTGCGACTTCTGCGTGGAGATTGTTGATTTCGAGTTTAGCCATAGGTATCTCTTAGGTCAACCGAAAGAAGGTACGTTTCACCCATGAAGCTTTCGCATTGCCGTGAACTCAACTTCAGTATATAGAAACAATATTTCTCGCAGCAGTAAGCGCCCGCCGTCCGTGAGTTACATGAAACTGCCGAGTCCCGTCTGCTCCTGACCGGACTTGACCTCCTCCCAGGAGATGTCCATTGCCTCCAGAATCCGGGCAATCGGGCCTTTCAGCGTCTTATCGAGCATCTTGTCCCAGTCGATTTCGAACTCCTCGGGGATCTGGTCCGCGTACTCGAAGCAGATTACGTCGGGGTCCCGGCGGAACTCGCCGTACAGCGGGTCACGCTGGGGGTCTAACCCTTCCTCTTCCTCGATGCGCTGGAAGAAATCGGAGTGAACTCGGTCGAGGTACAGCCGCTTCGGCTTCGAGCCGCTCTGGAAATTCGTCCCCAGCAGGAGGTTGGCGTACTTCGCGCCCCGCACCTGTGCGGTGTCGGTATCGTAGTTGTCCAGTTTCTTCCCGATGCCACCGGGGATCCCCACGTCGTCGTAGTTGACGTTGCCGTCCTGATAATCCTCGATGACGTCGCTGACGTACTGCTTGATGGACTCGGCGTCCTCCCCGCGAACGATGCGGTCGATGACTTCCTTCTGGACCCGCTTCGTGATGGGCGCGATGTCCGAGCGCTGGTACTCGAAGCCCGTGATGTCGATGTCGTCGACGTGTTTCCCCTCCTTCCAGACGATGTTGCCCGCGTAACGCTTCTTCTTGCCCGCCTGGAAGAACCGCCGGTAGAGCTTCTCGAACTCGATCTCGAAGCGGTGGAACTCGGCGTTGAGCTGCTCCATCGCGAACTCGTCGTAGGAGGCGTTGATCGTCTCCTCCAGTTCGAACCCTTTCTGGATTGTCGTGGCGATGAGTTCGAGTTCGTCCTCGCCCATCTCGGGATGCTTCTCGCGCATCTCGTCAGTGATCTCTACGTCGCCCTCGACGTCGTCGGGACCCACGTCGCCAAGCTGGAGCATGACGGAGTCGGTGTCGCCGTAGACGACCTCGTACCCCTCGTCGGCAACGACTTCGTCGGTGTAGTCGATGACCTCGCGACCGGTGGCGGTAACAGCGGCTCCCATCTCCTTGTCGTAGAGGCGGAAGCGATCCCAGCCCAGAACGCCATATAACGACTGGCCGACGAACTGGAATTTCCCGTTGCGGCCGGCCATGAGCGTGTGGTTGTCTTCGACGGTGACGCAGTAGACGCCGTTCTCGGCTGTACTCTCGGACCCACTGCGGTGCATCCGGAGCGTGTTCTTACTATCTTCCGTGACGTAGATTCGCCACGACCCGCTGTCGTGGTTGTAGTTCGCGGTCAGTCCGAGGTGGGCACAGAGCCGTAGCACGTCGTCCCGCAGCTGGTCGCTGGACGTGGTGTACCGCCAGGAGTTCTTTTGGCGGTCGCCATCACCGGCGATGAGCGTCTCAAGGAACCGACGCTTCTGTCGCTCGCTCAGGTCGAAGACGAAATCAGGGATTCGCTTCTCGAAGCTATCTCCGCCGCAGATATCGCGGAGCAAGTCGCTCAAAAGCTTCGAGGTGAACTGGTAGCTCCGCTCGTCGACGTAGTAGTCGAATCCTATCCGGTCGAGCAGGTCACCGATGGCCGCGTGGTCTGACTCGCCGCCGTCAGCGATGGCGTTTTGTGCTATTTTGACCATCGTCGCTGACCCGCGCGTCTTCTCGCCGAACTGCTTCGTCTCGGAGGTGTAGACATTCCCTTCGGTAATGTACCACGCGAGCAGTTCGAGGAAGTCGTCACCGTCGACTGTTCGCGGAATCCACTTCCGACCCGATTCGGCGTGGATATACGTCCGCTCCGCAACACGTTCGATATACTCCCGGTCAGCCTCGAAGGCATCGGGTCCAAACACGTACCCTTCCTGCCCGATGTCGTTTTTCAGCACTGTGTCGGGGTAGTACCCCAGTTCCGAGGCGAACGTATGGCCGTGGACCGACGGCCGGACCCACACCTCGTAGTCGTCGACGAACTCGGTCAGGTCAATCGTGTCTAACGGATCGCCGTCCGGTCCGTCCCAATCGTGCGGGAGTTCGTAGTTCGTCGCGTCGTCGAGGTCGCCGGCTTCCACGAATTGGTACTCGTCCTCAGTGATACCGTTCGTCTCGTTCTTTCGGACGAGCATCCGGTGATTCGGTGTGACTCGGAAGTCCATCTTGCTCGTCTCGATGTCGACCAGTTCGCCGCGGTAGTCCGGGTACGACTGTGTCTCGACGACAGGCTTGACCTCCATCTCTTCCGTCTCGGGGTCCAGCGAATACACCTCGTCGCCGATCTCGAGGTCACGGATGTTGCGGACCCCCTCGGGCGTCAGCACGTCCGTGTCCGGCGTGAAGCAGTTCATAATCACCTTCACTGCCGCCTGCTGCCTGTCAAAGCGCTCGTACTCGGGGTTATCTGGGTCGAAGCTGTTTCGCTGTTCCTTCTTTTCTTCGCGTTCTGACAGGAGTTCGTCGACCATCTCCCGGATGACGCCGTCCGGTTCTTTCCGGAAGTGGGTGCCGTTGGGGGCACGGTAGGTGTCGCCGTCGTAGGCATCTGGGTCGACCTTCGTCTCCGGGCTGGCGTTGGTCGTCACCATGCACATCGGGTACAGCGACTTCAGGTCCAGTACGGTGACGTTCTCGCGGACGCCGGTAATCGGGTCGAAGACGGCCCCGCCCTCGTAGTCCTCACTCTCCTGTTGGCCTTTCGAGGGGAGCGCGAACTCGCCGTGGAGCTTGTGGAGGACGTACATATCGACGGCGTCGCCGGGCGTCGTCGCGTCCTCCAGTTTGCACCCGACGAAGGTCCGGACCTCGTCCCAGAAGTCGATGATGTCCTGTTCGCGGTCGAGTTCGACACAGAGCTCCACGTCCCGGAGGTTGTACTCCAGCAACTGCTCGGGGTCCTGTTCCCAGAGGTCGCCGATGTCGCCGGTGTAGCGCTCCTTGCCGACGCCGAGTTCCTGCTCGCCGACGGCGTCGAGCCGGTAAGATTCGAGTTCGGTGAACTGCGTGCGCTTGTAGGCATAGAGGAGGTCGAAGACGACCCGGCCTTTGATATCGGGGCCGCCCCAGCCCGAGCGCCAGACCTCGTCGACCCGCGAGAGGCGGTCGATCTGCAGGTCGTAGTCGTGGTTGTAGCTCTGGAGTTCCTCCAGGCGGTCGAGGAAGTACGGCGCGTCGAAGTCGTCGAAGTTCCAGCCCGTCAGCACGTCCGGGTCCGTGTCGACGATGTAGTCGACAAACGCCTCCAGCATGGCCTCCTCCTCGTCGAAAACCCGAACGTCGGCCTCGAAGTCCTCTCGAATCGGGTCGTAGCCGGCCAGGGCCTCGGGGCCGTCGATGCCGTCTGGGGACTCGTACAGCCAGACGACGTACTCGTCGCGGTAGGAGTCATGGGAAGTGAGACAGATGATCGGCTCCTCGCCGTCCTCGGGGAACCCCTGTCGGTCGTCGACCTCGATGTCGAATGTGTTGACCCGCGGCTCGGCGTGAGCCTCGACTGGCCGTATCTCCTCGTGGTGGACCTTCAGGCTGCCGTCGTCGAGTTCGCGGGCGGGGACCCGCACGCCGCTCGTGATGTCCTTGTCGATGAGCAGGCGGTTGGGAAAGAGGATATCGGCCTCGTAGTGGTCGAAATCGTCGCGGATCTGTCCCACGTCGCGGGGCGTCTGGCCGAATATTTTTGTCAGTCGCTCGCCCCGAATGGACTCGTAAGGGTCGCCGTTCTCGTCGGCTTCCTCCCACCCGGTGATGCTGTCGTACTGGCGGAGTTCGTCCTCGGTGACGCTGCTGGTCGGCGCGTAGAAGTACGGCTTGAAATCGAAGACCCGCGCGTGCATCGGTTCGTTGTCGTCGGTGCGGCCAAAGACGTGGACGACCGGGAACTCCTCGTCGCCCTGGCCTTCGATGGTATAGTCGACCTGCGTAACGACGAACTCGACGGTCTCCTCGACCGGCGGGAACTGGCGCTCGTCGAGGTCGACGACGCTCGTCCCACCGTCGCTCCCACCGTTGCCCGCGATGGCCGCCGCTTCGTCGGCGACCGGGCGGTCCTCGTCCGCGTCTTGCTCGAAGGCCCCCAGCGTTTCCTGGTTCCCGTTACTCATTCTTGGCCGTGCTTCGAGATGGCGCATAAAAACACCGACGGTCGGCGGCATGTTGCCACAGGCAGAAAGTATATGCCATCGAGTACCATACCCAAGTTTGACGGCCAATGTCGCACCACGCATCCCCCCACGGCGAGGCGGATAGGTCCGAAGAACTTCGGTCGGAGCCGGCGCTCCCGGACGCCATCCGGACGACCGAGACCTACGAGACCGAGGAGGGGACAGTGTTCTACGACGCGGAGAACCCGCTCGCGTGGCTACAGACCGATACGGCGCTCACCCTACAGGAGATCGCCTGACAGGAAGTACTTTTAGTCTCCACCCGTCGTAGCTAGTGTGATGGATATCCCCGGCGAGGACGACCCCAACGAGAGTCCGGGGGTTCTCTCGGAAAAGAGCGAGTACGAGCCATCGGAGTTTGACCCTGAGAGCCTCGGGCCAGACGTACCGTCCCCGTCCGGCGGCGATTACAGCGGCGAGGCCACGGGGCTGTTCGTCAAGCTCGTCATCGTGTTCAACGTCGCACTGCTCGCGCTCTCGCTCGGACCGATGCTGGCCTACTTCGAGGGGCAGGTCGACCTCGGGATCCGTATCTTCCTCGTCGGCGTCATCGCCTTCGGCTACGGGACGTTCCGGTACATCCAGTTCGAGCGGGCGCGAAAATCGGACGACGACCCGAGCGAAACAGCCGAGACAACAGATACCCAGCCCGACGGCGCGGAGTCAGGCGACCACAACGGCTAACCGGCCCGGTCGGCTACGAACGGCCATGCGTACTGTGCGGGACGACGACGGCACGCGCTACTTATTGGTGAAGGAATCCACTGAGTCGAGTCTGGTCCGAAACCCCGAAACCGGCGAGCAGCGCCACGTCCCGAACGCCGACCTCGAACCCATTGAGGGCGAATCACCGCTCACCACGGCCGCCGAGGCCGTGCCCGACGCCGCCCGGCGCGTCCTCACAGTCGCCCACGACGACCGCGCGCTGGGCCTGCTCGTCGAACTCGACGAGCGCGGGCCGCTCTCTGTGGCAGAACTGCTCTCGGCGTATGACCTCTGTGAAAGTGACCTCCACGGGCTGGTGGGCGAGTTCCGCGCCGCCGGCCTGCTTACCGAAGCACGAGTCCACGGCCAGCGGGGCTACGACACGACCGAGACGGCCAGCGACGGACTGGCGTACCTCCGCGACTGAGGGCCCATCGGCTTTGCGGCTGTTTCAGGCCAGTTCGGCGACCGTCGCTTCGACCTGTTCGACCCGCGATCGGTTGGTCGTGGCGTCCTTCTCGACGCGGACGAGTTCGTCGGCCGCGCCGACCAGTTCTTCGTCGTGGCTGACCACGAGAATCTGCTCGACGCCGACCTCGTCGCGCATGTACTCGACGAGGTCAAGCAGTTGCGTGACGTGGCCCGAATCCAGGAACACCGTCGGCTCGTCGAGGATGAGCGGCGGCATCGGCGCGGCCACTTCGATACCCTCCGCGAGCAGGCGGTAGATGGCACACCGCAGACTGAGGTTGAACAGCGCCCGTTCGCCGCCCGAAAGCTGTTCGGGTTCCAGCGGCTCGCCGTCTTTCTGATACACTGTGAGCTGGTACTGCCCGTCGAGTTCGATGTGGGAGTACGAATCGTTCTGGTACACCAAGTCGAACGTCTGGTTGAGCATCCGTTCGAGCGTCTCGACGTTGCGCTGGCGTAGCTCCGCCCGGAGCGTTCCGTACATCTCCTGGAGCTCCTCGGTTTCGTCGTACAGCGTATCGAGCTTTTCGAGGGTCGCTTCCAGGTCCTCGCGTCGGTCCCGCAGCGACTCCAGTTCCTCGATCTCGTTCGTCACGCCGCCGATGGCGTTCTGCAGTTCGTCGCGCTGCTCGCGTTTCTCCGCCAACGCCTCCTCGGCCTGGTCGATGTACTTTCTCGCTCGTTCCTTCTCGTTTCGGGCCTCCGTGATTCGATCCTCGTCGAACGATTCCGCGAGGTCCTGCTTGCGCTCACGCTTCTCCGCGAGCTGGTCGCGGCGCTGGTCGTTCAGTTCTGCCTGCTGCGTGCGTTTCTCTCGCAGCCGCTCGATGTCGTCGTCGCAGTCGTCGATGTCCGCGAGCAGGTCCTCAACCCGCTCCAGCCGCTCGATGGACTGCTTGACCTGCTGGCGCTCCTGATTGCATTCGGCGACGACCGAGCGGCATTCCTCGGCTTGCTCACGGGCTTCGGCGGCTTTCTCGCGTTTCGTCTCGGCCTCGGACTCGTGTTCTGTCGCTTCCTCGCGGAGCGTCTCGATGCGCTCCTGATCCGCGTCCAGTCCGTCTTCCTTCTCCTCGACGAGCTGAACGATGTTCGAGCGGTTGGTTTCGAGCGTCGAGAGCTCGTCCGCTGTCTCGACCAGTTCCGTCGCGGTTTCGTGTTTCGATTCGAGTTCCGAAACGTCCTCGCGGGCGTCCGCGAGTGATTCCTCCAGCTCGGCGATCCGCTCGCGGTCCTCCTCGATAGAATCGACGTGTGGCGACTCGCTCACGTCCTGTCCACACTCGGGACATTTGCCTTCCTCCAGCAGCGCCTCGGCCTCCGCGAGCGTCTCGCGCTCGCTCTCCAGTTTCATCTCCAGTTCGGTCACCCGCTGTCGGGCGTCGTCGAGGTCGCCGGCGACGGATTCTTTGTACGACTCTGCCCCGTCGCGGTCGGTCGGTGCGTCCTCGAACCTTGCTTCGAGGTCGGCGATCTGGTCGTCGATGTCGCTTATCTGCTCTCGGCGCTCGGCGATGGTCTCCCGTGCGGCGTCGAGGTCGGCTTCGAGTTCGTCGGCCTCCTCGCGCTTGTCCTCGGCCCGGGATTCGAGGTCAGCGGCGCTCTCGGCCAGCGCGTCGGCGGTGCTACTGTGTTCTTTCGCATCGACGCGCTGGTCCTCGATCCGGCTCTGCAGTTCGTCGTCGCGGGACTTCAGTTCGTCGAGCCGTGCGTCGACGGTGTCCGGGTCGGGGTCCGAGCTATCAAGATCGGTTTCGGCCGCCGTTTCCGAGAGATCCTCCCGCAGCGACTCCCGCTGGTCCTGCAGATCGCTGATCTGCTCTTTGAGGTCGGTTCGGTTCCTTTCCGTCTCTGTGATGGTCGCCTCCAGCTCCTCGATGTCGGCTTCCAGCGCCGACAGTTCCTCGCGTTTCTCCTCGTACTCTTCGAGGACGGACTCAGCCTGCGTGAGTGTTTCCTCCGCGGTGGCTTTCTGGTCCTCGATGTGGTCGATCTCGTCCTGCAGTTCCGACTCCTTCGTTTCGAGGCCGTTCAGGCGCTCGTGGAGATCCTTGTCCTCTTTTTCCTGAATCTGCTCGTCGAGTTGCGAGAGCGCCCCCTGCTTGTCGTCGCGCACGCGACCGACGCCGACGCGGGCATCGCTGGCCCGTTCGCGGTACTCCTCCAGTTTCCCCAGTTGCAGGAGGTCATCGAGCATGTCCTGGCGGTCGCTCGGGGAGGCGTTGATGAGCTTGTTCACCTCGCCCTGGCGGACGTAGGCGCAGTTGACGAACGCCTCGCTGTCCATGCGCA
Organism: Haloarcula sp. HT12; assembly: GCF_055271655.1. Taxonomy (NCBI): domain Archaea; kingdom Methanobacteriati; phylum Methanobacteriota; class Halobacteria; order Halobacteriales; family Haloarculaceae; genus Haloarcula; species Haloarcula sp. HT12. The sequence continues at coordinate 113,879 of NZ_JBUXKW010000005.1, read as the reverse complement.
GGAGTTCCGTAATCCGTCGGCGCACGTCGCGTGCGCCTTCGTAAGTTCCCTCGGGCGTCTCCAGGACGCACTTCGCGGTCGTCGGCTGGGACCCCGTCGCTCGAATCCGGCGCGTGAGGTGGTAGTCGCCGCCGGCGTGGGCGAACCACAGTTCGACGGTGCAGTCGTCGGCCCCGATGGTGACCACATCGCCGAGAGTCTCGTCTAGCGCTTTCGAGCCGTACAGCGCGAAGAAGCAGGCCTCTAACAGGGAGGACTTCCCGCTCCCGTTGAGCCCGTGGATGACGGTCACGCCGGTGTCCAGTCGCAGGTCGGCATCGTCGTAGCACTTGAAGTTGGATAGTTTGACGCGTTGGAATCTCATCGTGTAGCCTCCATCAGAGGAACTCCTCGACGCTCGCCTGGCTCTCGCTGTCCGTGCCGTCGGCCTCGTTCACCGCCGCTCCGTCGTCGGTGTCGTCAGCCTCGTTCGCTGTTGCGCTGTCGTCAGTGCCGTCCGTGTCTCCGCTCACGGCCGCATCCGTGTCGGCTGCGAATGCACCCGAATCGTCCGACAGGAGGTCGCGCACGTGCCGTTCGACCTCGTCTTTGACGTTGGCGTCGGCGACCTTCGAGGCGCGGATCGTCTCGTCGATATCGTGGGCCGCCTCGCTCAACCCGAGATCTCGGACGCGCTCGGTGACGGCATCGTCGGGGTCGGCGAAGCTGATCTCCGTTTCTCCCTCCTCGGCCGTGATTTCGCGGTGGTCGGTGACCCGGGCGACGAGCGCCCCTCGATCGAGCGCGAACGATTCGACGCTGGCCGGGGTAACTGGGTCGCCGTCGCCGCTGATGGAGACGATGACAACGGCGTCCTCCAGATCGTGCTGGCCGACGCGGCTCCGGACGCGCTCGACGCCCTCCTCGGGGCCGAGGTCCACGTCGACGAAGACGAACTCCCGCGTATCGAGGCCCCGGCGGGTGATACGGACTTCGTCGTCGAAGGTGACGATGTTGTAGCCGCGGTCCTCGCGCTCGCTCGCGCTCGCGCGCTCGGTCGACCCGCAGTAGGTGACCCAGGCGTCCTCGACCTGCTGTTTGCCGGGGTCGTGGTTGTCGCCGAGCAACAGCGCGTCGAAGGTCACCGACGACTCGGTGAGGATCTCCGCGGCGTCCCAGTCGCCGTAATCGAAGGGCTGGAACAGGCCGTGGGTGACAAGCGCGGCGCTGTCCGCGTCGTGGGGGGCAAAGTCGTAGTCGAGGTCGGCGCGCTGGGAGCGCGGGACGAAATCGAGGCCGTAGAAGGCGGTGTCGCCGATGACCGTCGGCTCGTCGTCGAGGCGCGTCGCTAGCCCGAGCGATTCGTACAGGTCGAGCCACTGGGCGTCCCGCTTGGCTTCGTGGTTTCCCACGACAGCCAGAAACGGAATGCCGGCCTCAGAGAGTTCTTCCAGAACGCTGAGCGTACCCATGATATCCGCAAGCGCCGGGCGGCGGTCGTGAAAGAGGTCACCGGCGTGGACGACGGCGTCGGCGTCGTCCGCGATCGCGTCCCGGACCACCTGCCGGAACGCATCGAGGAAGTCGTCCCGTCGGTCGGGGACGTTGTACTGCTGATACCCGACGTGGGTATCGCCGGTGTGTATCACCCGTGTCATTTGCCCACCGGTAAGCCAGCGCTCCCTAAAGAGGTGTCGTGACCGGAGTGAAAGTGGTCGGCGACAGTGCGGTCGGCCCAGCGGTTACAGTTCGTCATCTGTCACCGTCGCTGCGTCCCGGTATCGACGGAATTCACGCAGGGCCGCTCGCCCTTCGTCGGCCAGTCCGCTCACCTCGTGTTCGGCCTGTGCGACGGCTGTTTCCAGCCGGCCGACGCCGAATGTTTCGACGAAGGCGACTGCGTCGTCCAAGTCACTGGTCGCCTCCGCCGCCCGTTCGATGACCACCCGGTAGTCAGCGTCGCTGTCCGTCTCGTCGGTGGCTTCTCGGCTTACGCTCCCGTCGTCCCAGCTGGCCCTCCGAGTGGCTTTGCCGTCGTCGTCGCTACCGATCTCACCGTCAGCGAGTGCCGTGAGCGCCGCCTTCACCTGGTCGCTATCGGCCATACGCAGAGGTGGTCCCGGTATCCGGTATAAACGTTCGCTGGCACCGGTTCGGTTGGTGGCGCGTTCGAGACGGTTTCAACATCCGGCAACACGAGGCCGATACCGATTGAAAATGAATACAGTTTAGTGAGGTGACTAGTGTAGTACAACTAACAGACTAACGCCGATAGCTCCGACGAGAATCCGCTATCGGTCGCCCCGATCATCATGCCACTGAACGGATTTCGCTCCGACGACAACGCCCTCTCGTCGGTCACAATCGTCGCGCTGCTGATTCTGGTGACACTGGTCGTCTCAGTCGTTCTCGCATTGTTCATCCTCGGCATGGGTGGGTAGGCAGACAGAGCATTTGCGGTCGGTGACTGGAAGGGATCCACAGCCGAGGGTTCAAATACCGGCACGGGACCAGAGCCGGGCATGACAGATATCGAGACGTTGGCTGAACGGCTTCGGACGGTCGAACGGGCGGTTACCGACGGAACGACCGAGTTCCCGGAGGTGACGGAACTCGCGGAGTTAGAGGCCCGCATGGACACCGTCGAACAGCGCGTCGACGATATCGACGAACGGACGGCGGAACTCGAAGCGGCCACGCAGGCCCTCCGCGGGTACGTGGGGAACGTCCGCTCGGTCAACGACGAGGTCGAACAGCGCGCCGACGCGGCGCTGGCAGCGACCGACCGTCTGGAGGGGCGCCTCGACGAGGAACTCGGGTCACAGCCGGCGTCCGACCAACCAGCGACGAACGCCGAACAGCGACCAACAGCGACGTCACAGGGGCGCCCATGCTCGTCGGATGGTCACGGCCACGCCGGTCAGAGCGCCACGACCGACCTCGCGGCCGAGGCGCAGACCGATTTCTCCGCCATCATCGACGGCGGTGGCCCGGACAACGACGAGAAGGAGACCACAGACACAGGCGTGTTCGGGCGCATCCGTGAGCTGCTGTGATATACCGGCTAGTACTGGCCGTCGCGGTCATGACTGCACTGGCTGGGGCGACGGCTCCGGCGCTATCGACAGTGCGGGCAGACGCCGCAAACAGCGCCATGGAGCGCCAACTGGAGGAACTGGCCGCCGAGCTGGCGACGCTGGCCGAGACTGACGACGCGACGCCGGATGGCGACGCGCGGCGCGCTGTGGAGATACGACTCCCGACGCGGACCTACACGAACGCCGGTGTCAGCTACCTTCGGTTCACGGAGCGGGCGGGTGTGGGCATCGCAACGTGGGAAGTCGAGTCCCGGACACAGACCGAGCAGTTGGCCGATATCCCGATCCGAACGACAGCGGGAACCGACCGACTGAAAGATCCCGGCACACATCGGCTCGTGTTCGTGCTGACACGGGCCGACGATCAGCGGGTGCTGACGGTCCATCGGTTTAAGTCCGAAGCCAGGGCGAGGCGTGGCCATGCGTGAGTGGTTCTTCGGGTCATCAGCAGCGGCGGACTGTCGCTGTGAGACGGCCATCGAGGGTGAGCGGCTGGTGGTGACGGCGGACGACTGCCCAGGCAGGGGCGACCTCGCCGCGTCGGCTGACTGCCGGGCAACAGCTGTCGACTCGCTTCCCTCGACCGGCGCTGAGACCGTCGTCACTGAACAGGCGGGACAGGAGCGGGTGTACGTCGGCCGAGCGGCGGCGGTGCTCGTCGCGGCCGGTCGGTTCGCAGCCAGGGTCGCCTCGCTGGACGACCGACTCGCAGAACGCGCCCGCCGTGACCCCGTCGCCGCCGCGACGGAGGCGCTCGGCCGGGCGGGACCAGTCAGCGACCTGGCAGCGGAGACCGGGCTAGCAGTCGCTACCGACGGTTTCGACACCAGCGAACAGGCGCTTACCGCCTACACTGGGCCGACGATCAGTGACGCCCGTGTCGGAGCAGCGCCACCGGCGGAGGCGGTCCTTCGGGACCAGCGAACCCTTTCGACAGAGGCGTTCGTTCGACGTTACGACACACCAGACGACCAACTGCCGACGTACCACATCGAGCCCCGAGAACAGCGGTTCGACGCGGCGGCGATGGAGACGCTCATCGAAGCGTACGAGCGGGTCGCGTCCGTCGCCGTCGACGGGGGCTGTCACCCGTATGACGCAGCGAGCGAGGTGACCGACGACAGCACTACCGCGACCGCCGTCGGTGCCGTCCTGGAGAAACACACCCGCGGCCTCGGTGTCCTCGAAGATATCTTCGCTGACGAGCGGGTGTCCGACGTGTTCGCAACGGCTCCCGTCAGTGACACGCGGCTCCGGGTTCGCTGTGACGGGGAGACCATGCGGACCAACGTCCGCATGACGCCATCGGGCGCGAACGCGCTGGCGTCGACGTTCAGACGGATGAGTGGCCGTGCGTTCTCGCGGGCGAACCCGACGCTCGATGCAAAGACGACCGTCGCCGACCGACAGATTCGCGTCGCTGGCGTTAGCGAGCCGGTCAGCGACGGCCTCGCTTTTGCCTTCCGCGCCCACGACAGCGACGTGTGGCGGCTGGCCGACTTCGTCGGTAACGGGACGATGCCCGCCGCCGTCGCCGGCCTGCTCTCTGTCGTCGCGGACCGCGGCGGTGCCTGCCTGATCGCCGGCCCCCGCGGCGCGGGCAAGACGACGACGCTCGGTGCGCTGCTCTGGGAGATTCCCCGCGAAGTACGGACCATTCTCATCGAGGACACGCCCGAACTCCCGGCGTCGTCGCTCCGAGACGACGGTAGAGACATGCAGGCGCTGCGGACCGCCAGCGGAGAGGGGCCGTCAGTCGACGCCACAGCGGCCCTACGGACCGCACTCCGGCTCGGCGAGGGCGCGCTCGCCGTCGGCGAAGTCCGCGGCGAGGAAGCCAGCGTCCTCTACGAGGCGATGCGCGTCGGTGGCGGCGACGGAGCCGTCCTCGGAACGATTCACGGCAACGGCCCCGACGCGATCCGGGAACGGCTGGTGTCGGACCTCGGTGTCCCGGCCCGGGCGTTCGCCGCGACGGACCTCGTGGTAACGCTCGCTCCGCCCGCGTCGGAGCACGGCCGCGGCATCGCCTCTGTCGCGGAGGTCGTCTCTCTCGGTGACGACGTTTCCTTCGAGTTGCTTCACGAACGCGACGGACCGGCGGCGACGGCGACTGGCCGCCTCAAGCGAGGGAACAGCCGCCTGGTAGAGTCACTCGCCGCACCGGGCGAGTCCTACGCCGAGGTCCTCGACATCATCGAGGCGCGAACCGAGCAGTTCGAAGAATCGCTAGCTGTGGAGACCCGTGGGAGCGAGCCTCTTACTGACGAGGTCCAGCCGTGACCCACGCTGGCGGTTCAGACGACTCCCGTGGTGACGCGAGCGCGGCACCTACAACGACGCTCGCAACTGCGCTCGCAACGGCCTATCCGGGCACTGTCGAGGTACCCGACGACTACCGCCGGGCGTGTCGGTTCCTCTCGCTTTCGGCCCCACCAGAGACGGTGCTGACTGCCAGTTACGGCGTCGCGCTGTGTGGCTCCCTCCTCGCGACGGTCGCCGTCTCGGTGGTGCGCGGACAGCTAGCGGCGGCCGTCGGCCTCGGACTCCTCGCCCTGTCCTTGGGCGTCGCGGCAGTGGGACGGTACGGTGTGCCGTTCGCCGCGGAGGCAAAGCGGATTCGAACGTTGGGAGCCGCGCCGTCGCTCGTCACGACACTGGTACTCGGTGTGACGCTGTGGCCCAGCGCCGAGCGGGCGGCCGCGTTCGCCGGACGGGCCGGGAGCGGGCTACTCGCCGCACGGCTGGACCACCACCACCGACGGGCCGCGGGGACACCGCGGAGTGGCCTGGGGACGTTCGCGGCGGCCTGGAGCGACCGGTTCCCGGCACTCGAACGCGCGGTCGGGCTGGTCGAGAACGCGACGGCGGCCCCGGCCGAGGAGCGGCCCGACGTCCTCGAACGCGCACGGCAGTGTATCCTTGACGGGACGCGCGACGAGATGGCAGCCTTCGCGGCCTCGCTCCGTGGCCCGGCGACCGGGGTGTACGCCTTTGGCGTCCTCCTGCCGCTGGCGATGGCGTCGCTCTTGCCCGCCGCCGCTGCCGCGGGCGTCCCGGTCACTGCGTCTGTGTTGATCGGGACCTACGGCGTGGTATTGCCCGCCGCGCTGTTGCTCGCCTGTTGCTGGCTGCTGGGCCGGCGACCGGTCGCGTTCTCGCCGGCGACAGTGCCGCGGAGCCATCCCGACGTTCCGGGGACACCGCTCCCCTCGGTCGCGGCTGGCATCGTCGCCGGCCTCGGAGGATGGCTCCTCGCCGACGTGCTCGTCGCTGAATGGGCCTCCCCTATCGGCGCACTCGGGGCCGGCGTCGGGAGCGCGCTCGTCGTTCACTACCGGCCGGTCGCCGAAGTCCGCGACCGCGTGACCGTCGTCGAAGCGGGCCTCCCGGACGTACTATCTGCTGTCGGTCGCCGACTGGACCGCGAGCAGTCGGTCGAAGCCGCGCTCGCGGGAGCTGTCGATGAGACGCCCGAACCCACCAGCGCCATCATTGAGTCGGCCGTCGCGCGCCAGGAACGCCTCGGTACCAGCATCGAGGGGGCGTTTCTGGGTCCCAGCGGCGCGCTCGCTGACGTTCCAAGCCGCCGAGCCCGTCGGGTGGCGACTTTGCTTGATACGGCCGCGACAATCGGACCACCGGCGGGGGAGTCCGTGACGACGATGGGCGAGCATCTGGATGCGCTCAGGTCTATCGAGCGGGAGACGCGCCGTGACCTCTCGCAAATCACAGAGACGCTGTCGAACACCGCCGCGCTGTTCGGTCCGCTGATCGGGGGCGCGACCGTCGCGCTGGCCGGGTCGATGGGCGGCGGCGAGCAGTTCGCCACCGTTCCGAGTGCGCTGCTGGGACCGGTCGTCGGCTGGTACGTCCTCGTGCTCGCGGTTTTGTTGACGGCACTCTCGACGGGTCTCCATCAGGGACTCGACCGCGCACTCGTGGGCTATCGCGCTGGTCTGGCGCTTCTGTCGGCCACGGCCACCTTCCTCGTGGCCGTCGTCGCCACCGGACTGCTGGTCTGATATTTAAATAGGAACACGCAGCCAGACCGGTCCATGTTCGAGACGCACGTCGACACGCTGTATCTCTGGGTCGGCCTGGGGACGGTGAGCGTCGCCGTCCTGGGTGTCGTCGTCGGACTGCCGACGACCGCACCGCCGGACGCCACCGACGCGGCAGCGACCATCGATGAGGTCACCACCAGCCCGGCCGGGTCCGTCGAGCACCGCCGACTGGTCGCCGATGAGTGGGTGCTCGACGGCCGTGCAATCCGCCTTCGCAACGGCGGGGGGACGGCCACGGCACGACTGCTTCGGGCGGCTGTTCCGGCACGGACCGAGAAGCTCCGGACAGTGCTGGACGGTGAGCGCCCGGAGACAGTGTACGACTCGCCCGATGCGTTCCGACGGGACATCCGTGCGGCGGGGAACACAGACGCCGACTGGAAACCGGCCCCGGATCGACTGACGGTCAGGCACGTCGCCTGGGGAGGGACCGATGTCACTATCGTCGGATAAAGCGACGACGGCATCATCGGCTAGGGCAACGACGGAGCCCATCGCCGCGCTCGTCGCTGTCTTCGCCGTCACGCTCGGTCTAGCGCTGTATGCCGGCGTGATCGACGACGTGTTCGCAACGCTTGACGACGACCGCAACATCGCCACGCCGACGGCCGATGCCGTCGAACAGCGGCTCTCGTCGGCGGGCGTCGTTCAGCCGGATGGAGTCGACAGATCGCTCGATGCGGTTCCGGCCAACTATCACGGGAATGTGACCGTCAGGGCGACGACCGGCGAGCAATGGAGCAGTGGTCGGGAGCCGCCGAACAGCGCCGACACCGAAACCAGAACCGTGAGCGTGCGGGTCGGGCCGGGTTCCGTCCGTCGCGGAACGCTCACCGTGCGAGTGTGGCGATGACCCGAGCGATGAGCGCCGTCGCCGACGTGACGGTGTTTCTCCTGCTCGTGGGTGCCGCTGCAGCGGCCGTCACAAGCGGCGTCGGCGTTGACCGGCCGGTGGCTACGAACCCCGCAGCGGAACAGACCTCGACGCTGGCGACGAGCACCGCGAGCGTCGAATACGAACTGGTCGTTGCAGCGCCAGAGCACCGAAAGCCGCCCGACAACGCCACGCTCCGACAGCGGACGGGCCACGGCACCGTCGCCGAACTGCTGGGCGAAGCGGCGATGAGCGGCGTCACCGTCGACGGTGAGCGGCTGTCCAGCGCCGGTACTGACTTCGAGTCGCGAGTCGCGGCGACGACGCGTGACAGACTCCACAGCCGGGGGCGGAAGACGTCCGTCCGCGTTACCTGGTCGCCGTATCCGGATGCACCGATCGAGAGCGCGTATCGCGTCGGTGACCGGCCTCCCGCCACCGTGGACGTTCGGGCGGCGACAGTGACAGTATCCAGTGGGATGGAGAACGTCTCGGAATCGGCCCGCGAGGCGGCGAAGACAGACGGCTACGACGGCGTGGCGACGGTCGTCGCCCGTAGCGTCGTCGACGGGCTGTTCCCGCCGGCGCAGTCACGGTACGCGCTCCGGGGCGACTACCCCTCGGATGTGCTGATGGGGGCGCGCTACGAGCGCATGGCCGACCTGACGGGGACCACCGTCGCCGTCGAACGGCAGTCACCGACCGAGATGAACCGCGAACTGACCGCGGCACTCGCCGCGCGGCTTCGGACTGACATGCGCTCGCGGTTCGACTCACCTGAAGCCGCCGCCCGCGCCGTCCAGACGAGCCGTGTCCGCGTGACCGTCAGGACGTGGTCGCCGTGAGAGACGATACCCGCGGCCGAGTTCCCTTCGCGCTGCTCGGCACCCTTCTGCTGGTGAGCAGTCTCACGCTGGCCCCGACGTTCGTCACCGAACCCGCACCCAGCGAAACGGCCGTCGAGCGGGCACTGGGCCAGGCGACCGCGGAGACGCAGGTCGCGGTGCGGGACGGCGTCTCGACAGCTGGCCGGCGGGCAGCGGCGAATCCGGTCGTCACACCGGCCGATACACCCGCCGGGCGGGTCCTGAACGACTCGACGGCGTTCCGGGACTCGCTCAGAATCCGCGCCTATCTCCGGGTCGCGGATCGACTGGAGCGCGTCTCTGCCCGGAGCGGTGACGTGACCGCGACCGCCAGCCTGCCGCCGGTTGCTAACGCGAGCGAACTCCGAGCGGCAAAACGCCGCGTCGCTGTCGAGCGCGCCGGGCCGAACAGGACCGCGGTGCGGGCGACAGTCGAGAAGATCGTCCTGACGGTCCGGCGAAACGGCGAGGTCGTCTCGACGCGACGCGTCTCGCCGACCGTCGTCGTTCCGACGCAGGCGCTCATGCTCCACGACCAGGTGTCGACCTACCAGGCGCGGCTGAATGCCGGGCTGGACGAGCAGGGGCTAAGCCAACGGATGACGGCCCGGCTGTATCCGATAGCGTGGGCGAGGGGATACGCACAATACGGCGGTGCAGGTATCGAAAACGTCGTCGCGAACCGTCACGTCTCGCTGGCGACCAACGGCGCACTACTGAGTGTCCAGCGGTCGACCTTCGGCCGGAGCGACCCCGCCGGCCGCCGTGCCCTGACCGAGGCGACGGCGGTGACGGGTATCGAAGACGTCGTCCGGGGCAGCAAGGGGACCGGCATCTCGGCTGACGCCCTCAACAGGGTCGAGTACAAACCGGTCAGCGAGACGCCGCCACGGCCGAACTCCACGGGCAGTCCGAGCCCGGGGGAGTCGATGACCGTCGGCGTCAACGAGACGGCCGACAGGGCGTTCCGGTCCGTTACCGAGCCATCGGCGCTCAACGAGACTCTCAAAGACGCATACACCGTCGAGGCAGCGCTGGAAATCGACAAGCGCCGACTGGGTGGGGGACCGCCGGGCAAACCACCGTCGCCTGGCACCGAATGGACGCTGGTCAACGAGCGAACGACTGCCTCGGCCGCGGCGGTCGGGAACGCCAGCGGAACTGTCGCCCCGCCGGAGGGCTGGCACGCGTTCCAGACGTTCGGCCGGACCGTCGAGCGCCAGTACACCAGGACTGCGGTCTGGCAGAAGGGGACGGACCGCCGACGCACCACCGCGACAAGTACCGCGCGCTATCGCGTGACCGTCGCCGTCGTCGGTCGCCACCATGGCCGCTCGCCGGCACCGAACCGCTCGATCCGCACTGCACACGATGCCAGCGCAAGTCCGCTGAACGGATCGAACCTCGCCGACGTGGAGCCGAAGGCCACCGGAACGCTCGTCGACGACGCCGGTGGCCGCGACGCGGTCACCGAACAGGCCGTCGACGGAAACCTGAGACAGACAGAAACCACGGTGACGGCCGACCGGCCCCCGGGGCTACAGGACTGGGTGTACCGGGACCTGATGGCCCTGCGAGCATCGGTCCGCAATACGACTGTCACCGTCGAGCGCGGGCGCGTCGGCACGTTCGAGACAAATCCGCCGGAGGAGCTCCGAAAGCAGGTCACACAGCGCCGCGCACGCCTCGCGGACGTGCCGGCCACCTACGATAACGCGGCCCAGGAGGCACGAACCGCAGCCCGTCTAGCCTATCTGAATGAAGTTGCGTCGCGACTGGACGAACAGGCTTCGGCGCGGGACGGCAACCGGGAACGTGTCGATACGCAGCTAACAAAGCGCACCGAGGGGTCGCTGCGTGCCCTCCGGAAAGGGTTAACCGCCCGCGATACTCGCGTCCACCGCTCTCGCCCGGCCCCAGTCGGTCCAGCCGGCCCCGTCAGAACGCGGGTCGATACGCAGACCCCGTATCTGACGCTGGCCGAACTAAACGAGAGCCGGTACCGCGCTCTCGACGGGCGCGAACACCCGCTGGTGGCGCGGAACGCGAACGTGTTCACGGTCCCATATGGGAACGCCGCCGACGCCGTCGTCGGCGGTGCGTTCGAGTCCGGCGACAGGGTGCGGCTCGCGACGGCGGCGAAGACGCTCGCGGCCGCAAACGATACCCTCGAAGACGAGTCGAACGCCACTCTCGCCGCGGAGCGCGACTCCCTCCAGCGAGAGGTCAGGACAGCCAACGAAGCGCTGACAATCCAGCTCCGGCTGGCGGTCCAGCAGGGGACCGACGCCGAGAAAGAAGAGAGCAAGGCCATCGTGGCGGAGGCGATGGCCCCGTGGGAGACATCGGAGTCCCGGGCGCTGGCGCTGACGAACGGCTCTGCACAGGAGCGGGTCGCCCGAACCGCCGGGCACCGGTTGAACCTCACCCGGATCGAGCAGGATCGCCTCCGCCTGCGGCTGCTTTCGGTCGATACGCCAGCGACTAGACCGACGCTGGGCGCGACGAACGGGACCGCCGCTGCGGTGCGGACCGTCGCCGAAGACGAACTGAGCAGCGCCCTGGCCGACGCCGGGGAGCGGAAGGCCCGACAGATCGCAACGAAGCGACTCGGGACGGACAGACTCCCGGCGGGACTGCCGCTGGCACCGCCGATTACCCCCTGGTACGCAACGGCGAACATCTGGTGGGTGACCGTCGAGGGCGAGTACGCCCGATTCGCCGTCTCTGCGAGCCACGGTCCGCCGAGCGACCCCGGCGCGCGGACCACTTACGCGCGTGACGGGCGCAACGTCACCCTGGACGTGGATGACGACGGAGTAACCGAGCGACTTGGGACCGCCGACCGGGTTTCGTTCAGGGCCGACACCGGCGTCGTGGTCGTCGTCCCGCCCAAACCGCGCGGGGTCGGCGACAAGGACGGCAACGCCGTGGAGGAATCGAGCGGGTGGCCCGATGCGGGCAACTGACGCCGGGACACATAACCGAAATAAAATACCCCGGGGCCGAACTGTGGCCCATGCTTAGAGGCGAATTTCCCGATGCCGGCGAGCAGTCGGCCGAGGAGTTACTGGCTGCCTACGGCACCGTACTCGCCGAGACAGTCGAACGCGTCGGCGTGGCAGACGTTGTGGAGGCGACCGGCCTCGACCGGGCGACAGTGGACGCGTTCGCCGACGGCGAGGTCGCCGACCGGACCCTGGAGGAGGCGGTCGCTGTGCTGGCGACCGGGCCGGACCGACCCGATGCCGACGCGTTGCAGGCCGAGGCCCAGGATATCCTCCTGATGGGGATGACGACGGCCGTGATGGACGTCGAATCGCTGGCCTCCGGCATCGATGACGAACTGGAGCCAAAGGAGATCCAACAGAAGATCGAGGGGCGCTATCCGGTGACACTGGCCGAGTACGCGCTCCTGCACAGCTACATCGAGGGTGAAAAGCGGTGACGGAACGCGTCGCAATCCTCGGCTGTGGCTACGTCGGTCTCGAACTCGGGCGACAGTTGCAGGACGACCACGACGTGGTGGGCGTGCGCCGGTCCGACGACGGGATCGCGGCTATCGAGGACGCCGGCTTCGAGGCGGTCCGGGCCGACGTGACAGACGCCGAATCGCTGTCCGCGGTGCCGGACGCCGACTGGCTCGTCTTCGCCGCGAGTTCCGGCGGCAGGGGAGCCGAGGCCGCCCGCGAAGTGTACGTCGAGGGGCTCCGGACGGCCATCGACCACTTCTGGTCGCGGGCCGACCCACCGGAGCGGCTGGTGTACACTTCCAGTACCGGCGTGTACGGCGACCACGACGGCGCGTGGGTCGACGAGGAGACGCCGCTTGACCCACAGACCGAAAAGACCGAAGTGCTGACCGAAGCGGAGCGGGTCGCCCGCGAGCGCCCCGTGGAACACGGCGGCCACGGCGCAGTCGCTCGCTTCGCCGGCCTGTACGGTCCGGACCGCTACCGACTGGAGCGGTATCTGGAAGGGCCGGTGACGGCCGGCTATCTGAACATGGTCCACCGGGCCGACGCGGCCGGGGCCGTGCGCCACCTGCTGACGGAAGACCACCGCGAGGAGGTCGTCCTGGTCGTCGACGACGAACCCGTCGAGAAATGGGCCTTTGCCGACTGGCTTGCCGAACAGTGCGACGTCCCGTTCCCGCCGAAACAGACGACAACGGAGCGACTCGCCGACGACAGTCTCTCGGAGACGGCGAAGCGCCGCATCCAGACGAGCAAGCGATGCTCGAATGACCGCCTCCGGAACCTGGGGTACGAGTTCGAGTACCCGACGTTCCGAGAGGGGTACCGTGACGCCGTCAGAAACTACCGGCAAAATTGACGCCATCGAGGCGAACTTTATTATTCACAGGCTGGCGAACAGGGGTGTATGACACGCGTTGCCGCCGGCGGGCTCCAGGTCGACGCCGCCGCGGCGTACGCTAGCGAGAACCCCCTGCTGGTCGCTGGTGTCGCTGTGGCGCTCCTTGCCCTCCTCGGAGCCGGCGTCTGGCTGCGTCGGTATCTCAGCCGGACGCCCGCAGAGCGGCTTCGCCGGGTACTGGCCGCCCACGACCGGATCGCGGTGTTGATGCACCCGAACCCGGACCCGGACGCGATGGCGTCCGCGCTGGCCGTCGACCAGCTCGTCGCCGGCACCGACACCTCGGCATCACTGCTGTACTCCGGGGAGATACGTCGACCGGAGAACCGGGCTTTCCAGACGGTGCTGGACCTGGATTTCGACCACATCGAGACTGCCCAAGACATCGACGCGGAGGCAGTCGTCCTCGTCGACCACAACACGGCACGCGGCTTCCCCGGTGCAGGAGAGATCGATCCGGTCGCCGTCGTCGACCACCATCCCGGTAACGGCACCGGCGACAAGTTCACCGACGTACGGTCCGACTACGGGGCCTGTGCGACCATCTTTGCGAGCTACTTCAACCAGTTAGAGTTTGAATTCAGCGATACGCAGGGGAACGGGAGTGTCGATATCGATGCAGCACCGGCAGAAACCATCCCCTGTGCGCTCGCAACTGGGCTGATGTACGGCATCCAGTCGGACACCCGGTCACTGACAAACGGTTGTAAGTCCGAGGACTTCGCGGCAGCCGCGTTCCTCTACGACGGGATGGACAGTGATCTGCTCAACCGCATCGCAAACCCCCAGGTCGACGCGGAAGTACTCGACGTGAAATCGCGGGCCATCGGGAACCGGGAGGTGCGAGCGCCCTACGCGTTCAGCGACGTGGGCGAGGTGTCGAACACGGACGCGATTCCACAGGCTGCGGACGAACTGGAGACGCTGGAAGGCGTCTCGGCGGTCGTCGTCGTCGGCGAGAAGGAAGGGACGATTCGTATTGCCGGCCGCTCGCGGGACGACCGCGTCCACATCGGCCGGGCGATAGAAGCCGTCGTCGACGATATCCCGATGGCCGAGGGCGGCGGCCACGCCAGGATGGGCGGCGGCAAGGTCCCGGTCGAACACATGGCCGGTCTCGGCCCCAGTGACGGCGTCTCCCGCGAAGACTTCCGCGAGCGGGTGTTCGACGCTATGTGCGGCGAACTGTAACAGAACTGGAGCGCACTCGCCGACCGCGGCGTATCTCTGTCCTTTTGTCACTGCCCGACCAACGGCCGGTATGGCCACACGGGAGGCGACCTGGGCGTACCGGGACGATCACGACGAGTTCGCGCGCACGTTCTACCGGCGGTTCGGCGACGGCGTCGTCTCCAGTATTGGCGTCGGCACGTATCTGGGTGATCCGACGGACGAGCGAGACGAACAGTACCACGACGCCGTCGTCACGGCGCTGGAATCCGGCATCAACGTCGTCGACACGGCGATTAACTACCGACACCAGCGCTCGGAGCGCGTCGTCGGCGACGCCGTCGCGGACGCCGACGTGGACCGCGAGGCCGTCGCCGTTGCGACGAAGGGCGGCTTCGTCCCGTTCGACGGGGAGCGCCCGACGGACCCCGGTGCGTTCGTCCGGTCGGAGTACCTCGACACCGGCATCGTCGACCGCGACGACCTCGTCGCGGGCCAGCACTGCATCGCGCCCGACTACATCGACGACCAGCTCGACCGCTCGCTCGCGAACCTCGGGCTGGACACCATCGACCTCTACTACGTTCACAATCCGGAGACGCAACTGCAATCGAACTCCCGCGAGGCGGTGTACGATCAGCTAGAGGCGACCTTCGAACAGCTGGAGGAGCGAGCGGCCGGCGGCGACATCAAGCACTACGGCGTCGCGACGTGGGAGGCGTTCCGCGTGGCCCCCGACCACGACAGCTATCTCTCGCTGCCCGAAGTCGTCGAGCGCGCTCGCGCGGCGGCCGAGACGGTCGGCAACGCGGCGACACACCTCCGCGCGATTCAGCTGCCGTTCAACGTCTCGATGGCCGACGCGTTCACCGTCGCGGCCCACGACGGCGCAGAGGGGCCGCAGTCGGCGCTGTGGTTCGCCCACGAGGCCGGACTGGACGTGTTCACCAGCGCCTCGATCATGCAGGGACAGTTAGCTGGGGAGGTTCCGGAAGACGTAGCGGCGAAGCTCTCGGGGGAGACGAGCGCACAGCGCGCCATCAATTTCGCGCGCAGCGCGCCGGGCGTGACCTGCTCGCTGGTCGGGACGGGCTCGGTCGAACACGCCCGGGAGAACGTCGATGCGGGTCGATACGAACCGCTCGGCGCGGACGCGTTCGACGCGGTCTTCGAGTAGCTAGCTAGCTGAGCTCCTTCCACTTGCCGTCGCACTCGGGGCAGACGCGCACTTTCCCGACTTCGTCCGGGTCGTTCTCCGTCGCGAGTGGCTCGTCACAGCTGGTACAGGAGAGCCGTCCGTAGTTGTCCTTCTCGACGTCGCCGGCCCGGAGGGCCTTCCTCACTGAGTCCATACCTGCCAGTGTGCTACCCGCGTGTAAAAACCCCGTGGCGGCGTTCCGGAACGTTGTTCACGTTTTCCGACGTACCGCCGGTCGTGTCTCGTCGCCGCGTCTTCGGCTCGCTGTTGGGGATGGTGTTCTGCATCAACCTCGCCAGAGTCGTCTTTGCGCCCCTCATCGAGCCGATTCGGGCGACGACAGGGGCGTCCGACGCGACGCTCGGACTACTGGCAACGATGGTCTGGGCCGGGAGCGCCCTCCCGCGGCTCCCCACCGGCGTCCTGTTGACCCGGATATCGCGGGCGAAGGTCATCTTCGGCTCCGGCGTCGTGTTGACGGTCGGGACGACGTTTACCGCGCTCGCGTTCGACCCGACGCTGTTGCTCGTCGGCGCGTTCACCATGGGGCTTGCAAGCGGCGTCTACCTGACCGCGGCGAACACGCTGGTCAGCGAGCTGTATCCGGACCGCCCCGGCCGCGCGCTCGGGCAACACGGCGTCGCCGCCCAGCTCGCCGCCGTCGGCGCGCCAGCCCTCATTTCGTTCGTCCTCATCGTTGGCACGTGGCGGACCGCGCTGCAAGCGATAGCCGTCGCCGCGGGACTGATAACCGTCGCGTTCACCATCGTCGCGAGGCGCTCCCAACTGCCCGACGCCGGCAGCGAGGACCGCGACCTGCTCGCCGCGGCGCGCGCCCAGTGGCACATCATCGTCACCAGCGTCGCCACCATCGGCGTCGCGGGACTGGTGTGGAACGGGCTGTTCAACTTCTACGTCACCTACGCCACGAGCGTCGGCCTGTCCCCGGGATCCGGCCGGACGTTGCTGTCGCTCGCGTTCGGGGCGGGCGTACCGGCCTTCTACCTCAGCGGTCGCCTGGCCGACCGTCTCCCGTCGATCCCGTACCTCCTGACGATACTGGCGGCCTTTACCGGCTGTGTGCTGGTGCTCCCGTCGCTGACCGGCTTCTGGTCGCTGGCCGCGTTCAGCGTCGTCGTCGGCTACGTCATCCACAGCATCTTCCCGGCGGTGGATGCGTACCTGCTCGGTTCGCTCCCGGACCGTCACCGAGCGAGCGCGTACGCCACCTACGGCGCGGGGATGATGGTGATGCAGGCTCCCGGAAGCGTACTCGTCGGGAGTCTGCTGGATGCCGGCGTCGCGTTTCCGACACTGCTTCGCGGTATGGGGGTGGCGTTGCTGGTCGTCCTCGTCGCCATGGTGTCGCTGCACCTCGACGGGCGGCTGCCGAGTACAGCCCGAGCCTAAAGGCTGAAGCCGCTCGGTGCCGCGTGGCCTGTATGGACCTGCCACCGGACGAGCTGGCTGGCGTCGTCGACCTCTTTGGCTCGCTCACCCAGGCGGAGCTTGCCGACGCCTGCGGCGAACTCGCTTTCAAACAGGGCGTCGACGCCGATCCGGACGCGGTCGCGGCGGCCATCGACGATGCTATCGACTCGTACCATCTCGTCGCCGTCGAGGATCACGCCGCAGACACCGACGAGACGCTGCTCGTCGTCGGCCCGACCGCGTTCCCGGCCCTGCCCGACGGCGCGGCCGACCTTCCCCATATCATGGACGTACCGTCCCGCGACCTCGCGCGTGACGCCGTCATCGAGGCAGTCAAGTCCCGCTTTCGGGAGGACGCGGTGATGGCCGTCAAAAACGGTGACGAGGACCGCGTCGAGACGCTGCTCGACGTGAGCTACGACATCGAGGCCTGGGAGAACGTGGCGATGGACGGCCTCCGCGACCGGCTGGACGACGTGTAGCGCCCCGTGTTCTGCATCATTAAACCGGATAGTTCGTGGGAGTGAGCCACCCGAATTAAGGCGGGCCATCACCTACCATCAGTCATGCAGTTGGACCGGGTCGCGGCCCACGAGCCAGTTGTCGTGGACGACGAGCCACAGGAGGCGGCCGTCATCGCCCCGGTCGTCACGCAGCCAGACGGCGAGGCGATACTGTTCACGAAACGCGCTGACCACCTGTCGGACCACCCCGGCCAGATGTCGTTTCCCGGCGGCGGCCGCGAACCCGAAGACGAAGACCTGCTGCGGACGGCGCTCCGTGAGGCCAACGAAGAGATCGGGCTCGATCCGATGGCGGTCAACGTCGTCGGCCGGCTGGACGACATCAGGACCATCACGCGCTACTCCGTGCGCCCGTTCGTCGGACGGATTCCGGACCGCGACTATCTGCCCTCGGACGAAGAGGTCGCGGAGATAGTCACCCTACCGGTGTCGGAACTGACGGACCTGGACAACTACGAGTCCGAACACCGCGACCACCACCACTACGGCGAGATACGGCTTCACTTCTTCTACGTCGACGGCTACACCGTCTGGGGCGCGACGGCGCGGATGCTCGTCCAGTTGCTCGAACTCGCGACGGACTGGCGGATGCCGCCCGAGCCGGACCGGTACATGGGGCCGGAGGACGACCTGCCCCCGAGCGTGCGTGACGAGGTGGAGTGACGGGGGCCGGACTGGAGCCAGCAGCCGAGAGCGACAGGATTTTGCGACTTCGTTTCGATGAACGCGTACTGGATGACCACAGTTACCGGTGCGACGCTGGCGGCCGCCGGCATCGACGCGATGGCGCTCAAACCCGCGGAGGTCGACGTATCGCGAGCGGTTGACCTGGATGTAGAGACGCTCGCAATCGATTACGAGGGAGCGGCCCACGTCCCGGAATCGGACACTATCGAGCGACTGGCGTCGACCGCCGATGTCCGTGTCACCACCCCCGTCCGAGCCGACGGCTTCGACCCGCTGGGCGACGACAGCGGGTTCGACGCGCTGCCGGCAGTCGCGGGGCGCGTGCTGGTCGCCGGCCACAGCGCGTATCTCTCCGAGGACGAGGCTGCGCGGGCCGTCGCACCGCGGCTACGGGCGGCCGTCGACGACGCCAGCGACCCCTGGGTCGGTACCGAGGGCATCGAGCGCCTCGCGCTGGCGGTCGGCGGGACGCAGTACGAACTCCTCTCCCGGACGACGGCCCGCGACGTACGGACGCTGCGGACCGCCGGGTTCGAGGGCTCGATTGCCGTCTACGCCCCGGTCGTGCTCTCGAACAGCGAGGACGCGATGCTCGACGCCGTCGGCGACTACGCGGCCCGGCGCGGCCCGGTTCGGGACGCACTGCCCGAGGGCGCGCCGGCGGACAGTCGCGCGACGGGTCGGGCCAGAGATGTACTCACACAGGCCATCCGCGACTACGCGCTCGTCGGCTCCGTCGAGACGGTCGCCGAGCGAACCGAGCGGCTCCGCGACATCGGCGTCGACACGATTGTCGGCTACCCGGCGCGTGGGCTCGACCCCTTCCTATAGATGAACGTCGCCGTCGTCGGCGGCGGGGCCGTCGGCCTCTCGACCGCGACAGCGTTGGCCCGCCGCGGCGCGTCGGTGACGGTGTTCGAACGCGACGAACTGGGCAGCGGCGCGAGCGGGCGCGCCGCCGGCCTCTGCTACGACGCCTTCGCCGACGACGTGGACGCCGCCGTCGCCGCGCATGCGCTCGCTCGGTACCGCGACGTGGATCTGTTCGAGCCACAGCCCTACGTCTGGGTCGCGCGCGACGAGAGCGACGCCACGGCCGTCCGCGAACAGATTTCGGGGATGCAGCGAAACGGCGTCGCGGTCGAGGCGCTCACGCCGGCGGCACTCAACGACCGCTACCCCGCGCTGGACACCAGCGGTATCGCGGTGGCCGGCCTCGCCCGCGACGCCGGCGTGCTCGACCCGGACGCGGTGGTAGCGACGCTCGCCGAGCAGGCTCGGGCGGACGGTGCAACCATCGAAACAGAGACGCCGGTCTCCCTAGTGTCGCCAACGACTATCGAAACCCCAGATGGGACGCGGCCGTTCGACGCGGTGGTCGTCGCGGCCGGCCCGGAAACGAAGCCACTCGTCGCCGACGTCGGCGTCTCGCTTGCGCTGAAAGCCTACCGGGCACAGGCGCTCGTGACCGACCCGGTCGACGCTACACTGCCGTCGTTTTACGATGCCACGCGGGAGTTCTACTGGCGACCGAAGGACGACGCGCTGCTGGTCGGCGACGGCGCACACGAGGTCGACCCGGCGGACTGGACCCCGGACGCAGATGCTGAGTTCGTCACTCGGAGCCTCGAACGCGTCGAGCAATCAACGGCGCTCTGTCCGGCGTGTGACCGAGCGTGGGCCGGCCTGTGTACCGCGACGCCCGACGGCGCGCCGTTGGTCGGCCGGGTCGCCGACGGCCTGTGGGTGGCGACTGGCTGGCAGGGCCACGGCCTCATGCGCGCACCTGCGATGGGTGAGTATCTCGCGGCTGCCGTGCTCGACCAGCCGAATCCGCTCTCCGAACATCTCCCCGGGCGCGTTGACCCGATGCAGTTCGACGGCTCAGAGACGTTCGCCGCGCTGGACGACCCGACGCGGGACTGGGCAGAGTGAATACGCTGTAAGAAAATGTAAACGGCGCGGTCAGGCGGCGGTATCGTCGTCGTCCGTATCGACTGATTCCGCCGTGTAATCTTCTTCGTCGGCCGATTCGGGCTCCTCGCTGTCGTCGGCTTCGACGCCAACGTCGGTCACGTCGTCCTCGTCGTGGTCCGACTCGGCCTTCGGGACGCGAACGTGCAGCGTGCCGTTGCTCTTGAGCGTGGCCTGGGCCGTCTCCGGGTCGACGGCGGCATCGCTCGGCAGGGTGACGCTCCCGTCGAGTGCGAGCCCGCGGCCGGGGTAGCGCATCTCGAAGCCCTCGTAGAAATCGCGGAAGCGGTCGATGCGGACCTCCACGCGGTCGTCGACGTACCGGACCTGGATGTCCGACGCCGTCGTGCCTGGCGCGTCGAAGACGATGAGGTAGGCGTCGTCCGACTCCAGCAGGTCCGACGGCAGCGGCTTGTTCTCCTGGACCCGCCCGGAGGCACGGCCGATGTTCTCGAAGATGGCGTCGCTGATAGAGGAGCCGATATCGCGCATCATAGTTCCACTTCGTCGAGGCAGTCCGTCCCGCCACAGTACGGACAGGAGAACGCCGCGAGTTCGACATCGTCCGGCATATCGTACGTGAAGTGCATCTCGAACATGTCGAGTTCGCAGCTGTCGTCCGTGCAGACGACTTCCATTGTGGCTGGCATACTATTCCGTTGGTCCGTCGGGGACAAACCCCTTACGGACGGGGAACCCTGATCCGTGCTCCCGCCAGCCCCAACATTGATGCCGTCACCACCATACTCGGGTGTATGAGTGAACGCGTCCTCGGGGTGGACTTCAGCGGCGCGGCGGCCGCTGGCGACGCGCTCTGGGTCACCGAGGCAATACCGACGGCGAGGGGACTGGACGTACAGCGATGCTACCGCGCGACAGACGAGTGGGGGCGGGACCGCGAGACGGCCCACGCCGGTCTCCTCGACCGCATCACGGACGACGATGTCGGAACAGTCGGCCTGGATTTCCCGTTTAGCCTGCCCCAGGCACTCCTTGACGCGCAGTGTGGGGGCACCTGGTCGGGCTTTGTCGACTGGCTCGCAAGCGGCAGCGGGCCGACCGACCCGGGGTCGCTGTCGGAGGCGTGCCGGCACACCGCCGAGATGGCGACCGGCAGCCGGGACCTGCGCCGGGAGACGGATTTCCGCCGGGGCGCGCTGTGTCCCTACACCAATCGGACCCGCAGCATGACCTTCTACGGCGTCCGGGACGTCCTCGGGCCATTGCGAGACGACGACAGCACGGCCGTCGTGCCGATGCAGGACTGGGACGCCGACACGCTGGTCGCCGAGGTGTACCCCGCGGCGACCTTCGGCTGGCTGGGCTGCTACCGCGAGGGGTACAAGAACGTCGACGACCCCCGGCAGCGCCGGGCGGCGAACGTCGCGGCGGTGGAGGCCTGTAGCGTCACCCTCGGCGAGCACCGCGGCACCTACCTCGGGAACCACGACGCGCTGGACTCGCTGGCCGCCGTCGTCTCGGCGGGCCGGCTGGCCGACGGCGCGAGGCCGCCCGCTTCGGGTCCCGAGAGCGAAGGCTGTATTTACGTCTGACGACGCGGCGGCGTCACTATCTCCGGGTCGAAGCCCGGCATATATGCGTTTCCGGACCAACTACCGTCTATGCCTGACGACCAGGGCGGCTTCGAGGGCGTCCGGGAGAACGTCGACGGCCACCCGATGGTCAATCTCATCGGCTACGCTACCCCCTACTGGCTCCGCCTGTTTGTCGGTATCTTGGCGGCGTTCTGTACCCGGTTCGCCCGCCTCGTGCCGCCGATAATCGTCGCCGCAGCCATCGACCGCGTCGTCCTCAGCAGCGGCGACCCCGGACTATTGACCGATGCCGGCCTGCTCCCGCCCGGCGAGATCACGGGCGAAGCCGCCCGTATCGCCTTCCTCCAGCGACTCGTCGTCATCGCGGCCATCGCCTACCTGCTCCGGTCGGCGACGCGCTTCGCATCGCGGTATCTCCTGCAGTCGAGCGCCCATAAAATCCAACGGGACCTCCGGAACGACACGTACGACCACCTCCAGCACCTCTCGCTGTCCTTCTTTGCGAACCACCAGACCGGCGGGATGATGTCGATACTCAACAGCGACATCAACCGCCTGGAATCGTTCCTCAACACGGAGTTCCGCCAGATGATTCGGGTGGTGGCGACCGTCGGCGGCATCGCGGTCGTCCTCTACTGGACCTCACCGAAACTCGCGTTCATCGCGCTCGGGCCGGTTCCGCTGATCGGCATTGCCAGCGGCTTCTTCCTCACCTGGATTGAACCCAAATACCGCGCCATCCGCCAGACGGTGTCCCGGCTCAACACCCGGCTGGAGAACAACCTCAGCGGCGCGCCGGTGATCAAGGCCTTCGACCGCTACGACTTCGAACGCCAGCGCGTCACGGACCAGAGCCAGGCGTACCACGACCAGAAGGTGGCCGCGCTCCGCATCCGGCGGGCCTTCTTCGCCGGCCTGCGACTCCTGACAGGGATCGCGTTCGTCCTGATTCTGTACGTCGCCGGGATGGACTTCATTACGAATCCCGAGAGCGAGGCCGCGCTGTCGACCGGTGGGTTTGCGCTGTTTTTCCTCTATCTCCGCCGGCTGTACTCGCCGATGCGCCGAATCGGCCGATCCGCGAACAAGTACCAGCTCGCCAAATCGAGCGCCGAGCGCGTGTTCGGCCTCCTGGGTCAGGAGCCCGAGGTCACCGACCCCGAGGACCCCTACGAACCCGATAGCGTCGACGGATCGGTCGAGTTCGACGATGTGACATTCGGTTACGGCGACGAGCCGCCGGTCGTCCGCGACGTGTCGCTGGACGTGCCCGACGGGGCAACAATCGGCCTTGCTGGGGCGACCGGGGCCGGCAAATCGACGCTGCTGAAGCTGGTGCCGCGGTTCCACGACGTGGATAGCGGTGCGGTCCGAGTGGACGGCGTCGACGTGCGCGAGTACGGCCTCCAGAGTCTGCGGAGCGAAATCGCCATCGTCGAACAGCAGCCGTACCTGTTTTCGGGAACGGTCGCCGAGAACATCGCCTACGGGGACCGCGGGCCCCTCGACGCCGAGCAGGTGGACGACGAGGTCCGAGGGAGTGACTGGGAAACCGCACGCGACCGTGTCCGCGACGCGGCGGAGGCCGCACAGGCCCACGAGTTCATCCGGGACCTGCCGGAGGGGTACGACACACAGATCGGCGAGCGCGGCATCAAGCTCTCTGGCGGCCAGCGCCAGCGGGTCGCCATCGCCCGAGCCCTGTTGAACGACCCCGAAATCATCATCTTCGACGAGGCGACCAGCGACGTTGACACGGAGACCGAGGACCGCATCCAGGAGAGCATCGAGCAACTGGTCGCGGACCGCACGGCCTTCGTCATCGCGCACCGCCTCTCCACGATTCAGGACGCGGACCGCATCGTCGTGATGGACGACGGGGAAATCGTCGAGCGGGGCAGCCACACCGACCTGCTCGCGGCCGACGGCGACTACGCCGACCTCTGGCACGCCCAGGCCGACGACCGGGCGGTCAGCGCCGACGACTGAGGGTGCTGTTGTCTGAATTTCGCCGGTAAAGGTCCAGCCCCGATGGTATGGCCTACTGCGCCGCCGGGAAACCCTGAATTATCCAGTTAGAATCTGTCCCCACCAGCGTCCGTGACCCACTGGCGGCACGCCGGTCGGTTTCACTCCCGTGCGAGTCCGTTACCTGACTTGTTGCTTGCTAACAACATACCGGAATGGGACGGTGACTCATATGCACTGTAGAGATATTATCGCTCTATTTAATACATATGAGTTATTAGATGGGGTAGACGTGACATCACTCACTCTCGAACCGCTAACGTACGAGGACATCCCGCCGGAACGCCGGCCGAGTGTACTCCAGGCGTTAGTCCCCGTGCTCGGTGTCGTCCTGTTCCTCGGTATCGGATCCGGGTTTCTGAAGCTGGCCCCACACGGGCCGCTGCTCTGGAGCATCGTGTTGACCGGCGCAGTCGGCAAGTACTGGCTCGGCTACTCGTGGGACGACCTCTACGAGGGCCTCGCGGACAGTCTGTTGATGGGACTGCAGGCAATTCTCATTCTGTTCATCATCTACGGACTCATCGCGACGTGGGTCAGCGCGGGCACCATTCCCGGGCTGATGTATTACGGGCTCTCGATACTGACCCCGGACGTGTTCCTGCCGGCGACGGCGTTACTTGCGATGGTCGTCGCGTTCTCCATCGGATCGTCCTGGACGACGGCTGGCACCCTCGGTGTGGCTTTCATCGGCATCGGCTCCGGCCTCGGCGTCCCGACGCCGATGACCGCCGGTGCCATCCTCTCGGGAGCCTACGCGGGCGATAAACAGTCACCCCTCTCGGATACGACGAACCTCGCGGCCGCCGTGACGAACACCGACCTCTACGACCACATCCGGGCAATGCGCAACGGAACCGTCGTGGCGTTTGGCCTCTCGGTACTGCTCTATGCGGTCCTGGGGCTGGGCGCTGTCGGTGACATCCCGGCCGGGCGCATCGCCGAGATCCAGGGCGCACTCGCCGGTAGTTACGAACTCTCGGCGCTCGTGTTCGCCCCGCTCGTCGTGACCTTCGGGCTGGCGCTGTACGGCGTCCCCGCGCTCCCGACGCTGGTCGCCGGAGTCTTTGCCGGGACTGTTTCGACCATCCTCGTCCAGGGCCGGTCGTTCACTGCCGCCTGGACCGTCTTCCTCGACGGAACGACCCCTGAAACGGGACTGGAACTCGTGAACGACCTGCTGGCCAGCGGTGGTATCTCGGGGTCGGCCTGGACGATTGCCGTCGTCGTCGCGGCCCTCAGTCTCGGTGGCCTCCTCGAACGGACCGGGGTCCTCGCCGTGCTCGCACACCACCTCGCGACCGCTGTCCGCGGGCCGCGCAGCCTGGTCGTCGGAACCGGTGTGTCGGCCATCTTCGTCAACGCCTTTTCCGCCCAGCAGTACATGAGCATCGTCGTCCCCGGACTCACGCTCCGGAACCTCTATGACGAGTACGGCCTGGCCAGCGACGACCTCTCGCAGGCTATCGAATCCGCCGGAACCCCGACCGGCGCGCTCTTTCCGTGGCACGCCGGTGCCGTCTATATGTCTGCGGTCTTCGGAGTCGGCACGCTTGCGTACGCCCCGTACTACTTCTTCGCGTTCCTCTCGCCACTGGTCCTGTTTGCGACAACGCTGTTCGGTGGGCGATACGACTCCGAACGGACGGATTCGGTCACGCCCTCCGCCGTCGCCGACGACTGATACGGATTGGTGTCGCTATGTACCGGTGTGCGCCGACCCCTGGGTCGGAAAGAATCCACGGTACTCCATGGGCGTGTGGTCCAGTGACGACGTATCACCCACCCAACACGCCCATTATGACCCCGTTCGTGTGTCAGCTATGGACACGGAACCGGCGGCGCTGGGTCGCATTCGAACCGTCGCTCACATTCTTGACGAGAGCGTCCGCATACCTGGCACCAGGTTTCGAGTCGGTCTCGACCCGATACTCGGCTTGCTCCCGGTTGCGGGCGACATCGCGACGGCGCTGTGTTCGCTGTACATCGTCGCCGAGGCCGTGCGGCTCGGCGTCCCGAAACGAACCGTGGTCCGACTGCTCGCGAACATCGCGGTGGACGCGACGGTCGGGAGCGTTCCGGTGGTCGGTGACCTCTTCGACGCCTACTGGAAGGCCAACGTCAGGAACGCCGAACTGGTCGCCGGGGCGCTCGATGCTAACGACTGAGGCCGACCAGACACGGTTTTAGGCATCGAACGTCAAGCGGGGATATGACTAACCCCGAGACGCTCGACGTGACAATCGTCGACGGCTACGTCGACGAGCCCGCACACTTCGGGGTGCCGCCGTACATCTCGACGTATCCGCGGTACGCCGCCGGCGCGCTCGTCGATGCCGGCGTCCCCCGCGAGCAGATAACCTACCACACCATCGACGAACTCCGCGAGGACAACGCGGTCTGGCGCGACGTGGAGGACGCTGACCTCATGGTGTACGTCGGCGGTATGACCGTCCCCGGCAAGTACGTCGGTGGAACGCCGGCCGAACCCGACGAAGTGCGCGAACTCGCCTGGACCGCGAACGGCACGTCCATCATGGGCGGCCCCGTTCGTTTCGGCGTCGGCGAGGCCAACGAGGGCGCGAGCGAGACCGAACGCGACGACCTGGATTTCGACTTCCTGGCGATGGCTGACGCCGAGGCGGCCGTCTACGACCTCGTCGAGTCCGGGCTGGAAGGATTCAACGACCGCTACCGGGACATCGCGGAGGAGACCCGCTGGGCCCGCGCCGGCGCGTTCGTCGTCGAACAGCACCCCAACCACCCGGACTACCTCATCTGTGAGATGGAGACCTCGCGGGGCTGTCCGTACCGGTGTTCCTTCTGTACGGAACCGATGTACGGCGACCCGGACTTCCGGCCGCCGGAGAGCGTCGTCGACGAGGTGGACGCCCTCTCGGACCGCGGCGTGAAACACTTCCGGCTGGGTCGACAGGCCGACATTCTGGCCTACGGCGGCGACGGCGAAGCGCCAAATCCCGACGCCCTGCGGCGACTCTACGGCGGTATTCGGGAGGTCGCACCCGACCTGGAGACGTTACACCTGGACAATATGAACCCCATCACGGTCGTGAAGTGGCCCGAGAAGGCCCGCGAGGGGATTCGTATCATCGCCGAGCACAACACGCCCGGCGACACCGCCGCCTTCGGGCTGGAATCGGCGGACCCGAACGTGATGAGCGACAACAACCTCAACGTCACCGCCGACCAGTGTTTCGAGGCGGTGAAAATCGTCAACGAGGTGGCTGGCTGGCGGCCGGGCGGGGACGGCGACCCGCGGACCGACGCGGAGGGGACAGCCCCCAACTTCGGCGACGATGCCGCCCGCCGGCTGCCGAAACTGCTCCCGGGAATCAATCTCGTCCACGGGCTGAAAGGCGAGACGCGGGAGACCTTCGAGCACAACAAGCGGTTCCTCCAGCGAGTCTACGACGAGGGGCTGATGCTCCGACGGGTGAACATCCGGCAGGTGATGGCCTTCGAGGGGACCGACATGGCCGACACCGGCGCGGAGATCGCCAAGGACCACAAGCAACTGTTCAAGCAGTACAAACAGGAGGTCCGTGAGACTATCGACAATCCGATGCTCAAGCGGGTCGCGCCGCCGGGGACGATACTGCCCGACGTGCATCTGGAGTACCACCAGGACGGCAAGACCTTCGGCCGCCAGCTGGGGACCTACCCGCTGCTCGTGGGGATTCCGGGCGAGCGCGAACTCGGCACCGTCGTCGACATCGCGGTCACCGACCACGGCTATCGGTCGGTCACCGGTGTCCCCTACCCGCTTGACCTCAACAGCGCGTCGATGGATGAACTCACCGCGATCCCCGGTATCGGCCGGAGCACCGCCGGCGACGTGGTGGTAAACAGACCCTACGAGTCGGTCGGGGACATCGATGTCGCGTCCATCGAGCGGTTCGCAACCACCAAGTCACAAGAAGGCGCTGACTAACGGCCGGTTCGGTCCCGCCAGCCTATCGAACCGAAAGTACTTTTCACTCCGGGGATGACCAAGGGCGTATGACTGCGGTCGAGGTGAGCGTCGTTCTCCCTGCCTACAACGAGGCAGATACCATCGAGCGGACGGTCTCGACAACGCTTGCGACGCTCGCCTCGTTTCTCCCCGACGACACGTACGAAGTTATCGTCGCGGAGGACGGCTGTTCGGACCGGACACCGGAGATCGCGACACGGCTCGCAAACGAGGACAGCCGGGTCCGACACATCCACAGCGACGAGCGGCTGGGTCGGGGCGGCGCGTTAGAGTACGCCTTCGAGCGGGCCGACGGCGAGACGCTGGTGTATTTCGATACCGATCTGGCGACGGATATGTCCCATCTCGAAGAACTGGTCAATGCCGTCCGCGTCGACGGCTACGACGTGGCAACGGGGTCCCGGTGGATGCCCGAAAACCGCGCAGACAGACCCGCAAAGCGCGGCATTCCGAGCTTCGGCTACAACACGCTCGTTCGGACGGTCTTGCGGTCCGAGATTCAGGACCACCAGTGCGGGTTCAAGGCTTTCGACCGCGGAGCGCTGGAGACGCTGTTGCCCCTGGTTCAGGACGAGCACTGGTTCTGGGACACGGAACTGCTCGTGAAGGCCCAGCGCAACGGCTACCGGGTGAAGGAGTTCCCCGTCGACTGGACGCCCAAGGGCGATTCGAAGGTCGATATCGTCCGGGACGTGTTCGGAATGGGGAGCCAGATACTCCGGACGTTCTGGGAGCTGTCGGTCAGCCCCCGTATCACTCGGGAGGTATCGCTCGGCGCGGGGACGATACTCGTCGTCGTCGCCCTGTTGCTGATGACGCAGTATCTCGACCCCGACCGCGTGCTCAGGGAGATGGCCGGCGCAGCGCCGGAAATCGTCGCTCTCAGCGCCGTCATCTACGCCGTCTCGTGGCCGCTCCGGGGCATCCGCTACCGGGACATCCTCGTCTCGATGGGGTATCGGGAACGGTGGGGCTTCCTGACGGGGGCGATATTCATCAGCCAGACCGGGAACCTCGTGTTCCCGGCGCGGGCCGGCGACGCCGTCCGGGCGTACGTCATCAAGGCCCGCCGCTCGATTCCGTACGCCTCCGGGTTCGCGTCGCTGGCCGTCGAGCGGGTGTTCGACCTGCTGACGATCACGCTGCTCGCCGGCGTCGTCATGATCGGCCTGGCCGCGACGGGGTCGGCCGAGCAGCTGCTCACCGCGCTGTCCGGGGACGCAGTCGGTGGTGACGCGGCCAGCAGCGGGCGGACGGCCGTGGCCGTGGCTGGCGGTGTCGGCCTCGCAGCGATCGGCGCGGTGGTGGCTATCGTCGCCAGCGCCCGGAGCGACCGGAACTTCGTTCGGGCGGTCATCGGCCGGCTGAGCAGCGACTCCTACGCCGACTACGTCGCCGGCGTCATCGAGGGGTTCGTCGGCGACGTGCAGACGGTTGCCGCGGACGGGCCGGCCTTCGCCCGGGTCGGTGCGGGGAGCCTCCTCATCTGGACGCTGGACGTGATTACTGCCCTGATCGTCTTCGAGGCCTTCGGCTACGGCCTGACGCCGTCGCTGGTGGCCGTCGGCTTCTTCGCGGTCAGCGTCGGGAACCTCGCCAAGGTCCTGCCGCTGACGCCCGGCGGCGTCGGCCTCTACGAGGGCGCGTTCACCGTCATCGTCGCGTCGCTGACGCCGGTCGGCGTCGCCGCGGCCATCGGCGTCGCTATCGTCGACCACGCGGTCAAGAACATCGTGACCATCATCGGCGGCGTCGCGTCGATGGCCTGGCTCAACGTCTCGCTGACGACGGCTGTCGAGGAGTCCCAGTCCGCCGAGGCCATCGAGCCGGAAACGAACGACTGAGACGGAAACGTTGGAGCGGTATGGTCGACCCGGAGGATCGACAGTATCCGAAACTACTCGACAACACTCCGTGTAGCTGCCACCCGTTTTACGGCCGGCAGCGTTCCGGTAGCACTGGCCACTGAACGTTCCGTTTTATTCGATAATCGGGTAGTCGACGGGGAAACGTCCGCTATTGATTATATGAATGGTCATGCGACTAACCCACAAACGTGGGTTTCGTGACGTGTATCGGCGGTCTCCAACACAATACCGGAATATTTTAATAACTTTCGTTCGAATACAGTGTTACCGACTGCCTCCGGGTTCTGTGATGTCTCTCACCCGGTGAGCACCCGCCTTCGCAACCAATGAGTGAACACACACGGACGCGACAGCAGCGTGAGGAACAGACGACGGAGTCGACGGAATCGGAGAGCACAGCGTGCCCGGAGTGCAGTGGCTCGCTCGTCATCGACGACGAACACGGCGAAACGGTCTGTGAGGACTGTGGCCTCGTCGTCGAATCCGACGAAATCGACCGCGGGCCGGAATGGCGCGCGTTCGACTCCAGCGAGAAAGACGAGAAGTCCCGCGTCGGCGCGCCGACGACGAACATGATGCACGACAAGGGCCTCTCGACGAACATCGACTGGCGCGACAAGGACGCCTACGGCAACTCCCTGTCGGGCAAGCAGCGCCAGAAGATGCAGCGCCTGCGCAAGTGGAACGAGCGGTTCCGAACCCGTGACTCCAAGGAGCGCAACCTCAAGCAGGCCCTCGGTGAAATCGACCGGATGGCTTCCGCGCTCGGTCTGCCGGAGAACGTCCGCGAGACGGCCAGCGTCATCTACCGCCGCGCACTGGACGAGGACCTGCTCCCGGGCCGTTCCATCGAGGGCGTCTCGACGGCATCCGTCTACGCCGCCGCGCGCCAGGCCGGCGTCCCGCGGAGCCTCGACGAGATCACAGAGGTCTCCCGCGTCGAAAAGAGCGAAATCGCCCGGACCTACCGCTACGTCGTCCGCGAACTCTCGCTTGAGGTTCGCCCCGCGGACCCCGAGAGCTACGTCCCGCGGTTTGCCTCCTCGCTGGAACTGTCCGACGAAGCCGAGCACCGCGCCCGCCAGCTCCTCCAGAACGCCAAAGAGCAGGGCGTCCACTCCGGGAAGTCGCCGGTCGGCCTCGCCGCCGCCGCCGTCTACGCCGCCGCACTGCTGACAAACGAGAAGACGACCCAGGCCGCCGTCTCCGAAGTCGCCGACATCTCCGAGGTCACCATCCGCAACCGCTACCACGAACTGCTGGAAGCCGAGCAGGACCTCCCTGTCGCGTAAGCTCCACGCTCGTCTGGAATTGCTGTGAGAACCGGGTTTTGGTTGATGTTTCCAAGCGTACTGTCTGCTCCTGCAGCGGACAGTCTGAACAGCCAGAAAGCCCCGGCCGGCTGAACTCGGGGGACTCGCTGTGGTCCTCGCTCGCCATGCTCACTGCGGTCCTTACTTCGTCCGCCTTCGTTCAGCCGGCCGCCCCTTTCAATCCCACCCGTAGCTGATTGGCCAGCCGACATCGGGTGGGATTGAAAGGGGCCGACACGCCCCGGGAACCCCGGCGACGTAAGCACCGCAGGGAGTGCAACGACCGAGGAGCGCAACGAGCCGCGGGACCGGAGCGTGTCGGGGGCTTTCTGGCTGTTTACGGTCGGTACTTCAAGACCAGATGCGATAGCCACAGATCCACAGACATCGACCGACAACCGCAAGACTAGAGTCGGCCCGTCCGCTGGGACCGGTATGGAGACGACACACCGGGTTCGAACCGGTGACGCCCGCACGCTCGACTGTCCCGACGACAGCGTCGAACTGGTGGTCACGTCGCCACCCTACCCGATGATCGAGATGTGGGACGACATCTTCGCGGAATTAGATTCCGACATCGGGGCGGCACTTGACCGGGGCGATGGCGACCGGGCGTTCACGCTGATGCATGACGTACTCGATTCGGTGTGGGCAGAGCTAAAGCGCGTCCTGGTGCCGGGCGGTATCGCCTGTATCAACGTCGGCGACGCGACGCGGTCGCTGTCTGACGGCTTTCGCTCCTATCCGAACCACGCGGAGATAACCGACCGGCTGACTGACCACGGGCTACGTGCACTGCCCGATATTCTGTGGCGCAAACCAACCAACAGCGGCGCGAAGTTCATGGGCTCGGGGATGGTCCCGCCCAACGCCTACCCGACCCTGGAACACGAGCACATCCTCGTGTTCCGCAACGGGGAGCGCCGCCGCCTCGAACCCGGCGCTGACCGCCGCTACGAGAGCGCGTATTTCTGGGAAGAACGCAACGAGTGGTTCTCGGACCTCTGGGAACTCCCCGGCGAGACCCAGGACCTTGAGGATGGCCTTCGAGACCGCTCGGGTGCCTTCCCGCTGACAGTGCCCTATCGGCTCATCTCGATGTTCTCGGTGTACGGCGACACGGTGCTGGACCCGTTTCTGGGCACCGGGACGACGACGCTGGCAGCGATGGTCGCCGGCCGGAACTCGGTTGGGGTGGACCGCGACCCGGACCTGCTGTCGGCGCTCAAAGACCGGGTCGCCACCGCCCCGGAGCGGTCCCGAACTATCGCCCGGGAGCGCCTCGCCGACCACCGCTCGTGGGTCGAGCAGCGCCGGGCCGACGGCAAGGAGCCGGGATACGAGGCCGAGCAGTACGACTTCGCCGTCAACACGAAACAGGAGCAACGGATTCAGTTCTACGCGGTCGAGTCCGTCAGTGCGACAGAGGACGGCTTCCGGGCCGTCCACGAACCGGTCGAGTAAGGCCGGCTTCTTGTGGGGTTCCGTCGAAGCCGGCGTATGGACTTCGAGTCGACGTCGGACCGTGACGTGATCGTAAGCCGACTCGAACGGGCCTGCGCCCACGGCGACGTGGGGAAGATGGCGACTACGGCCCAGTCGCCGGACGACGTGCTTGCGATGCTCGGGGCGACCCGCAAACTAACTGCCTGGCATGAGCGGGTCGCCACAATGTGCATGGGCGCGGCCGGTCGTCACTCCAGGGTCGTCGCCCCGCTGTACGGCTCCGGTATCGGCTACGCGCCGGTCGACCCCGCCGACGCGACCGTTCCGGGCCAGTACGACCTCGCGACGCTGCGGACGCTGGTCGAGCAGCTACAGAACGACACTTGAGGCGGTGTCTGCCCGGTACGTGGTTTTGCTCCGAACAGTAATCCTTCGGAAGATATAGGGGTATGCGAGACAGATTCGCCGAGTATGACTGAAACAGGACGCAAGCGGCCGTTACTGGCCGTGTTGCTTGCGTTCATCTTCCCCGGGTTGGGACACTTCTATCTCCGCAAGTGGGGACGGGGGCTGCTGTGGCTCGGGTCGTTGTTCGGGCTGTCAGTGTTGTTCGTCGTCACCGGCGCTATCGAACCCGTCACCCAGCTAAGTATCGACGCTATCTCATCGTCGTATCAGTCCAGGCCCACCGAGGTGACGATCGGCTCCGTCGTAATTACGACGCTCAACGTCGTCGACGCCTACTGGGTCGCCGTCAACCAGAACCAGACCAAGGAGATCGAAGCCGGCACGACGTGTCCGAACTGCGGCAAGGAACTCGACGAGGACATCGACTTCTGTCACTGGTGTACGACGCAGTTGGAGCCGGTCGAACCGGACCAGCAGTAAGCGTCGCAGGCAGTCCCGGGCCGAAGCAGCTTACTTCTCGATGATGCTCTCTTCGATCCGCTCACCGAAGTGCGTCGCCGTGTCTTCGTGGTAGACGAGGATCTCATCGCCGGGTTCGAGGTCCGTGACGGCGGTTCGCCCGTCCTGGGTGTGGACCTTGATCGTCTCGGCGTTCTGGAGCAGCGTCTCGATGCGGTCGCCGTCCTCGGTTTCGGCCTGGACGCGGAACATCGGGCGCTTCTCGATCTTCGCGCGGCCGACAATGGCCTCGCGGGTGCGACCGCTCGCGTCGACGATCTGGACCTCGTCGCCGGACTGGAGTTCCGAGAGGTACTTCGTGCCGCCGTCGGGCGTCCGGACGTAGGCATGCACCGCGCCGGCGTTGACGCGGAACGGCCGGGAGGCGACGTACGGTGATTCGGCCGTCTCGGCGTGGACGAAAAAGAGCCCGCGGGCCATCGATCCGACGAGCATCCCTTCGTCGTGTTCCATCAGGCTGCCCGTATCGATGCAGACGCGGTCGGCGGAGCCGGTCTGTTCGATAGCGGTGACCTCGGCGTACTCCAAGTCGAGTGACTCCCGACCCATCTCGTCGCGGACCTCGACCGTCTTCCGGATTTCGCTGAGTTCGTCCGTGTCCAGCAGGACGCCGTCGGCCCCCAGTTCCAGCGTCTCGTAGGCCGTGCGGGCGTCCTCGGCGGTCCGAACGCCGGCGATGAGATCCGTCTCCTCGCCGACGCGGGCGATGAGATTCTCCAGCGGAATGATCTGCCAGTTCTCACCGATGACGATGGTGAAGTCGGCTTCGGCGGCGACCGCCTCGGCGAACGCTTCGTAGTCCTCGTCGAAGATGCGGACGTAGCCGCCGTCGGGGGCGGCCCCGTTCTGCCGGAGCGTGGAGAGGTCCGCGGAACCGGAGAAATCCGAGGGGAGGTCGACCGTGCCGTCGCCCTCGCCGTCCTTGCCGACGATAGTCGCATCGGCCTGTGAGTCCTCCGCCTCGGCCTCCATCACGTGGACGTCGCCGTTGGTGAACGCGGCGATGTTTATTTCGCCGAGTTCCGAGACGCGGTCGACGTCTTCCTCGTCGACCAGCACCCAGTCGACGCCGGCCTCGATACCGGCGGTTATCCGGCGTTTCCGTGTCTCCCAGTCGCCGACCTCGCTGTCGGCTTTGAGCCAGACGCTTCGAGTCATACGCCCACGTCCGCAACGGCGGGGCTTGAACGTGGCGGAACCCGGGTCGGCCTGTTGGATTGCAGACAATCCGGGGAGGGGCGTGAACCGCCTCGGGGTCAAGCCGCGTGGCATTCGCCTCGACAGCTTGTAAAATACGCATCGCAGGGGGAGGGTTCCATTGGATTTCCTGAATTCAGTGGCTGCGTAAGACGACGTTTGTTATTTATTTTCCTCTAATTATCGTAACTAAATGTTGGCCAGTAGACTTATCAATGAATATTACTAACCTGTGACTGTATAATACTTTCCAGTTACAGATGGTTACCAACCATGTTTACACAATCGCCGGGGCGAAAGGAGGGGTCGGGAAGACGACGTCGAGCATCAACCTCGGGACACTGCTAGCGGAAGCTGGCTACTCGACCGTCGTCGTGGAGATGGACCTCGCGATGGCGAACCTCGTCGACTTTCTCGACGTCGACATCGACACCGACGAGGACACGACGTTTCACGACGTGCTCGCCGGCGACGCGTCGGTCACGGACGCGATGTACGAAACCGACGTGGGCCTGTCAATCGTTCCCAGCGGGACCACCCTTGCGGGGTACGCTGACACCGACATCGACCGGCTGCCCGACATCGTCGAAACCCTCCGGTGGCACCACGACGTCGTCCTGTTGGACACGCCGGCGGGGCTGAGCGAGGAGACGATTCGGCCGCTCCAGCTCGCCGACGACGTGTTGCTCATTTCGACACCGCGGGTGGCGTCGATCCGGAACGTTTCGAACACGAAAGAGCTCGCCGAGCGGGTCGACGCCCCAGTTCGGGGACTTATCCTCACGAAATCCGGGACGGGGGCGTCGCCGGGGGCCGATGAAATCGCGGACTTTCTCGACGCCGAACTGCTCGGCCACGTCCCGGAAGACGACGCCGTCCCCCACTCCCAGGACGGCGGCACGCCGGTCGTTCAGAACGCGCCAAGCAGCGGCGCTGCAATCGCCTACAAGCGGATCTCGGAACAGCTCGTCGATACTGAGAAAGCGTCGAACGGCACCACGACAGACGAAGTCGATCCGGCAGACGCACCGGTCTCGACTGACGCGGTGCCGACGGCCCGGACTACGGAACAGTCGGGACAGGGACACACCCCCGGGACGACGGACGGCGGCCGAGCAGTTCATCCGCCTGACGCAGTCACCGACGACGGCGACCTGATCGGACCAATGCCGGCAGAGAAGGACAGCGCCGACGATCCGGTTGCGGACACGGGGGCCGAATCCGCCGATGCCGATGAGTCATCCAACTCAGAGCCACAGCCAGCGGACCCGAATCCGGAAACTGAACCGTCGATAATAGACGGCTCTGATCTAGGAGAGACCGAGCCGGAATCGTCCGACGGACCGGAGGCAGAGTCTGTCGCTTCGGAGCAAGAACCCGACGCTCCGGAAGGGAACGCCGCTGTCTCGGACCTGACTGCCGACGTACCGCAAGGCGGTATCGACGGTTCACCAGGAGATACCGACACGTCGGAACACGGTGTCGATGACTCGACGCGAGAAACCGACGGGTCCTCGCAGTCTTCCGATGAGGGTGGTGCGGATGCTCACGTCGATGGAGGGGAAACCGATGGGAATGAGATCGATGAAGCCGACGCCGACGGAGCTGAAACAGACGGTCTCGGCGCGCGAATGCGGTCGCTGTTTGGCCTCTAGGCCTCGACGGCCAGCCCGGCCTCGCGGAGCGCCTCCTCGGTGGTGGCGTCGTCGTGGACGACCGCGGAGACGGCGCGGGCGATCTTCTCCGGTTCGTCGTGCTGGAAAATAGAGCGGCCCATCGAGACGCCGGAGGCCCCGGCGTCCATCGTCCCACGGACCATCCGGACAGTCTCCTCGTCAGTTCCCTTCGAGCCGCCGGCGATGACCACCGGCAACGAGGTGGACTCGACGACGTGCTGGAACGTCTCGGCGGAGCCGGTGTAGCCGGTCTTGACGATGTCCGCGCCCAGTTCCTCGGCCAGTCGGACGGCGTGGCCGACGGACTGGTTGTAGTCCTCGTTCTCGGAGTCGATATCGGGGCCGCGTGCATAGGCCATTGCCAGCACCGGCAGGCCGTACCGGCTGGCCTCGGTCGTCAGTTCGGAGAGCTCCTCGATCTGTTCGGGTTCGTACTGGCTGCCGACGTTGATATGGAAGGAGACGGCGTCGGCCCCGGCGCGGATGGCGTCCTGAACGGTGCCGGTGGTTCGCTTGTCCTGCTCGTCCGGCCCGATGGTGGTCGAGCCGTTGAGATGCGTGATGTAGCCCGCGTCGTTCTTGTTCGGATGGACGCGCCCGGCGATGCCCCGCTGGGTGAGGACGGCGTCCGCGCCGCCGCTGGTGACCGCGTCGATGGTCGATTCGATGTCTTTGAGGCCCTTTACGGCCCCCATTGTGATGCCGTGGTCCATCGGGACGATGACGTATGTGTCGTCTGTCCCGATGCGTTCGAGTCGTGCGCGTTTGCCTGCAGTCATGATATGAGACAGTGTGGCAAGTACGATTATGTGCGTTCCGGTTGCGGTCGTTCTGACGCCCCTCGGAGCGCACCCTCCTTGAGTTCGCGAGCCTTCGCTTCGAGCCGGTCGGCCACCTCCCCGACGGGGTCGTCGTTCTCGTGGCCCTCTGCGACGATATCGACCAGCGCGGAGCCGACGATGATCCCGTCAGCGCCGGCGGACACGATTCGCTCGGCGTGCTCACCCGTCTTGATCCCGAACCCGACGGCCTTTGGCACGTCCCAGTCGGACAGCCGCGCCAGCGAGTCCTCGGTCGCGTCGTCCACGTCCTCGCGCGCGCCGGTGACACCGAGGCGCGCCTGGACGTAGACGTAGCCCGACACCTGTTCGAGCATCCGTTCGAGCCGGTCGCCCTTCGTCGTCGGCGCGACGATGAACACGAGGTCGAGGCCGAAATCGTCACAGGCCCGACGGAGCGGGCCGGCTTCCTCGGCGGGCAGGTCCGGCACGACGAGGCCTTCGATGCCGACTGCGGCGGCCTTCTCGACGAAGGGACGTGGGCCCTCGCCTGAGCCGTATTGGTAAATCAGGTTGTAGTAGGTCATACACACCAGCGGCACGTCCACGTCGAGGTCCGTGACGAACTCGAAGAAGCGGTCGGGCGTCATCCCGGCCTCCAGCGAGCGGACGATGGCGTTCTGGATGGTCTTGCCCTCCGCAATCGGCTCCGAAAAGGGCAGACCGAGTTCGATGACGTCCGCACCGCCGCGGGCCAGCGCCTCGACGTATTCCAGCGAGGCCTCGTAGTTCGGGTCGCCAGCCGCGAGGTAGGGGACGAAGGCCGGTTCGTCCGCGAAGGCGCGTTCGAGGCCCATTAGAGGCCACCTCCCCCGACCCGCTCAAAAATGGACATGTCCGGGGCGATGTCGAGGTCGCGCTTGCTGGTCTCTTCGATGACGGTTTCGAGGTCCTTGTCGCCGCGGCCGGAGACGTTGACGACGACGGTGTCGCCGACCTCGTCGTGGTGCTCTTCCAGGTAGCCGAAGGCGTGTGCCGTCTCCAGGGCCGGGATGATACCCTCGTCCTGGGAGAGCCGGTGGAACGCCTCCAGCGCGGCGTCGTCGTCGACGTTGACCGGGATGACGCGATCTTCGTCGACGAGGTGAGCGAGTTCCGGTCCGACGCCGGCGTAGTCAAGCCCCGCGGAGACGGAGTGGGACTCCATAATCTGGCCGTCGGAATCCTGCAGGAGCTTCGTCCGCGCGCCGTGAAGGACGCCCTCGTCGCCGGTCGAAAGGGTGGCGGAGTTAGGCGCGACGCCTTCCTCCTCGTCGACCTGCAGCGAGGAGCCGCCGGCCTCGACGGCGTAGAGGTCGACATCCGTGTCGTTGACGAAGTGGGCGAACGTTCCCATCGTGTTCGAACCGCCGCCGGCACACGCCAGCACGGCGTCGGGCAGGCCGCCGGTCTTCTCGATGGCCTGCTCGCGGGCCTCCTCGGAGATGACCGCCTGGAAGTCCCGCACCATCTTCGGGAATGGGTGTGGGCCGACGATGCTCCCGATGACGTAGTGGGTGTTCTCGACGGTGGTCGCCCAGTCGCGCATCGTCTCGGAAATAGCTTCCTTCAGCGTACCCCGGCCGACCGTGACAGGATTGACCTCGGAGCCGTTGATGCGCATCCGAAACACGTTGGGACGCTGGCGCGCGATGTCGGTTTCGCCCATGTAGATCTCACAGGGCATGTCCAGATGGGCCGCCGCCATCGCCGTCGCCGTGCCGTGCTGGCCCGCGCCAGTTTCGGCGATGATGCGTTCCTTGCCCATGTACTTCGCCAGCAGCACCTGGCCCAGCGCGTTGTTGAGCTTGTGCGCGCCGCCATGCAGCAGGTCCTCGCGTTTGAGGTAGACGTCCGTATCGTACCGGGCCGAGAGCTGGTCCGCGTACTGCAGCGGGGTCGGCCGGCCGCCGAAGTCGGCCAGCCGCTCCCGGAACTCGTCCATGAAGCCGTCCTCGTTTTCGAGCACGTACCGCTGGTAGGCGTCGGTCAGCTCCTCGATAGCTGGCATCAGCGCCTCGGGCACGTACTGTCCACCGTACTCGCCGAACTTGGGGTCGTGTGCGTCGTCAGTACTCATGTGTCTGTAGTCGTCGTTTCAACTGCATCAGTGTCCGCATCTGCTAGTCGCCGCGTGTTCGCTTCCACGTCCGTCGCCGCGTCGTGGTCCATGATAGCCGAGCCGATCAGCAGCGCGTCCGCACCGGCGTCGCGCATCCGTGTAACGTCGTCCGGCGTCTGTATGCCGCTTTCCGCAATGAGTGTGACGCCGTCCGGGACTTCGGGCGCGACCGCCTCGAACGTTCCGAGATCGACCTCCAGCTCGCCGAGGTCGCGGTTGTTGACGCCGATGATGTCCGCACCCGCGTCCAGGGCTTTCTCGACTTCACCCGCCGTGTGGGTCTCTACGAGGACCTGGAAACCGCGCTCGCGGGCGGCCGCAAGCAGGTCCGCCAGGTCGTCGGTCCCGTCCGC
The DNA here is from genome assembly GCF_055271655.1 of Haloarcula sp. HT12. Classification (NCBI taxonomy): domain Archaea; kingdom Methanobacteriati; phylum Methanobacteriota; class Halobacteria; order Halobacteriales; family Haloarculaceae; genus Haloarcula; species Haloarcula sp. HT12. The sequence continues at coordinate 74,336 of NZ_JBUXKW010000005.1, read as the reverse complement.
TTCGAGAAAGCGGACGATGAGCAGGACGACATCCGCTTCGACGACATCCAGTTGGTCCTCGTGGAGGATGAAATCCTTGCGCAGCACCGGTACGTCGACGGCATCGCGGACCCGTTCGAGGGTCTCTGCTGACCCGCCGAAATGCTCCGGCTCGGTCAGCACCGACAGCGCCGCCGCGCTGCCCTCGACCATTTGTTTCGCGAGGTCGACCGGGTTGTCGGACCGCTCTCCCTCGGCGGTTGGGCTCGTGGGCTTGATTTCGGCGACGACCGGCGTCCGCCCGTCAGCCGCCGCCGCGTCGAAGGCGTCGGGCAGCGACCGGGGCGTCACCGATACCCGGTCACCGCCGCCCCCGCGCTCCCGCGCCGCGTCGAGAATCGACTGAACCGCTGGTGCTATCTCCTCACTGTCGTCCATTACTGAACACTAACGTACAGAAGTGTACATAAGAGTTACCCTCTTCGCTCAGGGGTGCAGGACACGACGGTCCCTCGCGTTGTCAAGCAAGCCACAGTTCTATATTGGTTCACGTTCCACGTTCACATATGTCGTTCCAGACATCCATCCGGCCGGCCGAATCGGTGGATATCGCGGATATCCGCCGGATTGCCAGGACCACGTGGCATACCGTGTACGACGACATCCTCGGAGCAGAGACAGTGGAAGAGCACCTCAAAGAGGGGTACGCGCCGCCGCTACTGGAGCAAATGATCGAGCTCGAAGAGGTCGGCCTGTTCGTCTCGACGGCCGACGGCGACGTGGTGGCGTACATGAGCTGTGGGATGACAGATGCGACCGGCTTCGGCGACCTCGACCTCTACGTCCACCCGGACTACTGGGGCGAAGGGATCGGGACGGAGCTGCTGCACCGCGGCGAACAGCACTTGCACGAGCTCTCCGTGCGGAAAATCCGCGACGAGGTGCTGGCCGAGAACGAGGTGGGGAACGCGTTCTACCGGTCCCACTTCGAGAAGGTCGGTGAACGGACGACCGAAGTCGGCGGGCAGGACCACCCCGTCAACGTGTACGAACGGCGGTTGTGAACGCCGCCATAGTTCGATCCGCAACAGTACGTGTGTGACTCACACGCTCTCGTAGCTCGTGTAACAGCGTTTAAGCCGCTGAAACTGCTTCATCGGTGCAATGAGCTACAAGATCGGACTCGTCGGCAAGCCCTCCGTCGGCAAGTCCACCTTTTTCAATGCGGCGACGATGAACGACGTGCCCGAGGGCGCGTACCCGTTCACGACAATCGATCCCTCGATGGGCGAGGCCTACGTCCGCGTCGACTGTGCGGCCCCCGAGTTCGACCACACCTGTACGCCCAATCACGGCTACTGTACAGAAGGCGTGCGGTTCGTCCCGACGAAACTGGTCGACGTGGCCGGCCTCGTCCCCGGCGCACACGAGGGGAAGGGGCTCGGAAACCAGTTCCTCACGGACCTCAACGAGGCCGACGTGCTCGTCCACGTCGTCGATTTCACCGGCGAGACGGACCTCGAGGGCGAACCCACCGAGGACCACGACCCGCGCGAGGACATCGACTTCCTCGAAGAGGAACTGGATATGTGGTATCTCGACATTCTGGAGAAGGGCATCGAGCGCTACCGCTCGGGCTACCACGGCGAGGACAAGGCCATTGAGGACGACCTCGCCGAGCAGATGTCGGCGTTCAAGATCAACGCCGACGAGATCAAGCAGGTCGTGCTCGCGCTGGACCTGGAACTGGACCCCGACACCTGGGACGACGAGGACAGACAAGCCCTGGCCCGCGAGATCCGCATCCGAACGAAGCCGATGCTCATCGCAGCGAACAAGATGGACACCCCGGAGGCCCAGGCGAACTGGGAGCCAATCACCGAGGACCCGGCGTACGAGCACCTCACGTTCGTCCCCGTCTCGGCCCACGCGGAGAAGGCGCTGAAAAACGGCAACGAGCAGGGCGTGCTTGACTACCGGCCGGGCGACGAGGAGTTCACTGTGACGGCAGATTTACCCGAGGAGAAGGCTGCAGGCCTCGAACAGATCCGGGACTTCGTGACGGCGTTCGGTGGCACGGGCGTCCAGCAGGCGCTGGAGACCGCGCTGTTCGAGGAACTGGGGGCTATCGCGGTGTTCCCCGGCGCTCGCAAGCCCCAGGAGGACGGCACCTTCCTGCAGGACTGTTTCGTCCTCCCCGACGGGTCGACCGCCGAGGACTTCGCGTACTTCCTGCACACCGACATCGGCGAGGGCTTCCTCCACGCCCACGACGTGCGCACCGAGCGCCAGATCGGCGCTGACACCGAACTCGACCACCGCGACGTGGTCGAAATCACGACGACGAACTGAACGGGGCGCTATCGCGGAGCTCCGCCGACACCGTTTTCGTATCCAGCGACGGCCGGGCTACAGCAGGAGATGCGCCAGTATCGCGATGATGGCGATTTTCTTCACGAGAACGACACCGATGATCAGTTGCGTCGTCGACAGCCCCCGGACGCGTTCGATTCCCCGCCGGAGGAACGCCGGCGACTGGGCGAGTTCGCGCACCAGCAGCCGCCACTCCGCGCGGAACGTCTCGGCCGCCGACCCTTCGCCGTCGGTGTAGGCGGCCTCGGGTGTGGGAAGCCACTCCGAGCCGGTGTATTCGAGTTCGACCAGCGATCCCTCTAGATGGCCCGCCTGCTCGAACTGCAGGCCGTTCGCTTCACAGAGCCGCTCGACCTTGGCGATGTCGCGGTCGCTGTCCAGGTCGTAGCGCCGCTGTATCGTGTCGGTCGTCCAGTCGAACTGGAACCGACAGGCGAGTTCGCTCTGGCCGACCCACACGTCGACGACTTCGGCCAGTTCGACCGTCCCAGCCGTCTCTTTCCGCTTCCGGTGGAGGTGCTCGTACTCGGCGGGGGACTCCGTCGACGCCGTCACCTTGGACTCCGTCTCGGGCATACCTTCTCGGTACGGTGTTCGTCTGACGACACTATACGTTTTCTCCCGTTCGAACGGTGTGGGATCCGGACAGCCGGAAGGTGACCGGCCAGCGACACCGGACCGGGTCAGATATCGACCGGGCAGCCGTTGATCTCGCCGCCGCGCATCCCCTCGGCGAGCCAGTAGATAGAGAGCGTCAACACCACGAGCGCCACCAGCGCGAACTCAAGTCCGTCCAGGGGCAGGAACAGCAGCGATGTCGAGACGCCGAGCAGCCCCAGCAGCCCCAGCAGGACCGCCGACCCACAGGCGGCACAGCCCGCGCCGAGCGTTCCGAGGACGACGCCCGCGACGCCCGCGCCGCCCTGCTGGAGGTCGAGGCCGTGCTCGCGGAAGTGGTACGTCACCAGGCCGATGTCGACACCGGTGAGAACGGCGACGACGACCAGCAGGACGCCCTGCGCAGGGTGGAACGACGTGCCGACGAACGGGTACAGTTCGCCGAGGACGCGCAGTCGGCTGGCAAGCGGGAGCGACCCACCGATCACGAGGTCAAGCACCAGCGGGACGTTCAGCGAGACGACGAACAGCGTCAGCGAGACGACAGCGGCAATCGAAGCGACCGCCGCGTAGACGGGCAATGTGAGCACGAGCCTGACCGTCCGGCCCATGAGCCGCCAGTCCCCGCGCGTCGTCGGGAGGCGGAGTCCCCGTGCGGTGCTCATCCGTCGCGCTCCTCCAGCGCCTCCGCGATGAGGTCGTAGCTGACGCTCCCGTTGACCTTCGTCACGAATTCGCCGTCCTGAAACAGCAGAATGATCGGTGTTGTCTCACCCAGCTCGGCGTCCTCGGCCGCCCGGATATCAGCCTGGACTGCGTCGTCGTGGGCACCGTTCCGGGCGTCGGTTGCGACCGCCTCGCCATCTATTTCTGTCTCTTCGGTGAGAAACGTCGCCGTTCGCTCCAGTACGTTGTCCGAGTCGAACGACGACTGTTCTGCGAAGTAGTGGTCAAACAGCGCCCAGTACGCCTCGCTGTCGCGGGCGAACGTCGACTCAAGCGCCTGCGTTGCCGGCTCACCCCACGGGTAGATGACGGGGTAGGTCCGGACGACGTACGCACCCTTGCCCGCGTCCACGATGTTCTCCCGGATGTCCGGCAGCGTGTTCTCGTGGAAGCGCCGACACGTTGGACAGGAGGGATCTTCGAACGCCAGGACGACGTGGCCGCCCAGTTCGCCGCGACGGGGCTGGGCTTCGAGGTCGGCAGCCGCCGGGTGGTTCCTGACGGACTCGCCGCTGTCCGCCTCGCCACTGCAGCCTGCAACTGCGCCAGCGAGCCCGACCCCGGAGAGCGTCAGAAAACGACGTCTGTTCATGTCCGACTGGTCGGCCTGCGCGGGTTTAGCGTTTGTTCCACTGTGTGGCCCCGATGAGTAACCGTCTTGTCGCCGGCGGCGGTAGCATCCCCCGGCCGATGACGACGACCCACAGGGCCGAACCGGGGTGACTCCCCGCTAGTGACGAGCCCTATGAGTGCCGAGGCCGACCTTCCATCCGGACAACTGCGGCGATAAGTGAACGAACGCCGAAGCACCGCGGGAACCTACCGGCGCATCGGCCGTAGGCTCGCGTCGAGTGAGAGCGCGTGCCCGGCGTGTCGCGAGCATCAGCGTTCTGGGTCGCGGTCCAGCATCGATCACCCCATGGCGCCCGTCGGTTCACTTCCCGGTAGCGTCGCTCGAACTCGTCACGTAGCGCGTCGGTCGCCGGAGGACGAACTCGTCGAGAAACGAGACCACAATGGCCTGGGCCTGCACGACGACGTATGGCCACAGGAGAAGGGGTGCCGCGTACTCGAGGGCGTCGCGCCGGTAACCGTCCCTCGCGTCGATGGCGAGCGTAGCGTACGACGCCACCAGCGGCGCGAGGAACACGAACGCCCAAAGCCAGCCAGCGATCGCTGGGGACGTGTACCCGTTCCAGCCGACGAGTACCACCAGCGGTGCGGCGAGAACCAGGAACGGAATCGCCAGCAGCGCACCGAGCGTGACAGCCAGGTCGACGCGAGCGGTAACCCTGGGCGGTCCGGAGAGGAGATTCGTCCCGAGGTACCGACGGGCGACTTGCATGCCGCCGCGGGCCCACCGCTTGCGCTGGTTCCACCAGGCGGAGACTCCGACGGGGTTGCGCTCCTCGGTCACGACGCCAGGATCGACTCTGACGGTGCCGCCGGCACCCTGGAGGCGGTAGGCCATGTCGAGGTCCTCGAGGAGGATCGACTCGTCGAACTGCCCCACTCTGTCGAGCGCGGTGGTCCGGAAGAACGCCTGGCCGCCGGTGAAGATGGTGAATCCGCCCAGGCGGTCGCGGGCGACGAACTCGGTTCGCTCGACCAGGTTCCGTTCGACGGTGGCGAGGAGCGTGACGAGCGACTCGCCCGGGTTCGTCCCCAGGCACCGACCCTTCACGCACCAGACCGACTCGTTGTCGATGAACCACCGGACTGCGCGGGCGACTGCGCCGCGCTCGAGGCGCTGGTCGGCGTCTAGCACCGCGACTACCTCGCCGGTGGCTGCCGTCATCGCGCTGTTCGTCGCGCTCGCTTTCCCGCCCGGTGGGGCGGTGCGTTCGACGGCAGTTACCCGCGGGTGGGCCTCGGCCGCCGCCTCCGCGACGGCCGCCGTCCCGTCGGTCGAGGCCGACTCGTATCCGACGACCACCTCTAACCTGTCGTCGGGGTAGTCGACGCGAGTACAGGCGTCTATTGTCGCACCGAGGATGTCCGCCTCGTTGTACGCGGTGACGACGAGGCTGACTGCGGGCCACTCCTCCTGTGGCGGTGCCGCAGGCGGGTCACGCCCCCTGGCCGCCACCGCTGTCGCGACCAGAAGTCGACCGCCCGCAGCGGTACACCCAACGAGAAAAACGGTGACGAAGACCCGACCGTACGCAGGGACGACGAGGCCCGGGGTGACCAGGACCGCGGAGAGCAATGCCGCGACGACCCAGGTGGTGACGCTTCGGATCGAGAGCGACGTCTCGTCGGGAGTGAGAGTGTCCATGCCGAGAAGACGTCCCGACGCGATAAATATCAGTGGGTTGACGAGTGTTCGACCTATTCGCCGGATAGCAGTCCAGTACACCGATCAGCTCTCCGTGGAAGCGACTACGGCACTCGACACCATCGCGCGCGTAGCTATCCCAGTCGTTACCCCTCTCCTTCGAGCGCCCGATTCACTTCAGGTACGGCTCTCGCAGGACCTCTCGCCCGTCCGCAGTCCTGACGGTGATCGTGTCGCCGTCGTCATCCCAGACCCCGCTCGTTGCGCCCCAGTAGACGTCGGTCTCGGAGTCGGACCCGCGACCGCTGTGCACCGTGACGTTCTGGCCGGAGTCGAGGACGAATCCATCCGGGAAGACGAACCGCTGACCGCCGTCGTTTTCGACGGTCCAGCCCGAGAGGGTCAGCGTCTCGTCGCCCGCGTTCCGGAACGCCACGTACTCGTCCTCGACGTCGTCCACGAGCCCGCGGTCCTCGTGAATCTCGTCGAGAACGAACGCACCTGCCTCGACGTCACGCGACGACTCCGATACCGTCTCGCTGTCGACCTGTGTGACGCCGCCGCCCTCCGTCCCCGGAGGAGTCGACTGTATTTCCTCGTCCTCCTGCGTGTGTGCCTCGGGGGAGCTGTGGCCCTCCTGATCGCTGACTTCCGCCCCAGTGATCTCGTCTCTGCCCACGAACTCGTAGGCCGGCTGGCCCTCTCCTCTGGTCGCTGTCTCTCGGTACCGGAGCGCCAGCGATTCGGTCTCGAAGCGGTCGAAAAACTGGTCCCAGGACAGCTGCTCGCCGCGGTCATCGTCGGGGTTCGAGAGCAGCCGCAGGCTGGTATCGCCCATCCCCTCGGCAAGCACGGGCACCGTCTCGTGCTCATCGGCCCACTCGTGTATCTGTTCGCGGTCGGTCGTCACCTGCCACGCAGCGCGGTCGGAGTTCCCGGGCATGGAATCGTGTTCACGGAGGACCATCAATTAACGGCTAGATCGTTTCGCGAGCCGTTCGGTGGTAACACGCTGTTACTCTCCGTAGCCCGCTCTTATCGGAACACCTCGACCGTTCTAACGGTCCGAGAACCCGTCCCTGCTTTCCAGCTAAACGTCGAGGCGTCGCGCGTGCGCTCCCATCGCGCACCGGCCGTTCACGATGACGTGGTGGAACTGCCCTTCGTTCAGTGGCCGCTGGACCCGGACGGATCGGCTGGCGTGCTACCGCGCGGCCATCGAGGGATGCCACGACCGCACACCGGAGCGTTCGCGAGTTCGGCGGCAAGCAGTGCGGTCTCCGCGAGGTCAATCGGAAAAGCAGCGCACGGAGCCGTCACGGGTGCCCATTCGGGCATATTGGTGAGTTCGCCAGACTGCTCGATAGCGGCGAGGACCTGATTCTACCAATCAGTATGCGTGCAGGTCCAATCGGCATAGAGCGGTGTTCCGTGTGGCACCACCGTGGGCTTACCCACCTCGACACCGTACGAGGCTCATGGACAGCGTTGACGATACGGACGCCGGAGACGGGAGAGAGATATCGGAGAACCCGACCGCCGGCGCCCGGTCGCGGACGGTCGGACAGTGGAACAGGTTGGTCCAGTGGGTGCTGCTCGATGGCAACCGGCTGGCGGTCGCGGGCGGACTGCTGGTCGTACTCCTCGTTTCGTACACCGCGCTCCAGTTCGTCGGGTTCACGGCCGTTCAGGAGTTCGGCGCGCTCTCGACGGCGTTCGGCGCCCTCGTGTCAGGAAACATCACGCTCATCACGGTGGTGCTCTCCATCAATCAGCTCGTACTCTCCCAGGCACTCGGTGGCATCGGTGCGCTTGAGAGCAACGTCAAGGAGGTGAGCGACTTTCGCGAGCGCGTCCGCACGGAAACCGGTCAGGAGGTGACGCCCGAGGAACCCGCGGCGTTTCTCGCATTGCTCCTCCGGAGTACGCGAGAGGAGGCCGACCGGCTCCGCAGTGCGGCGGCAAGCGTCGGCGATGAAGCGCTGCAGGCCGACGTGGGGGACGCAGCGGATCGGCTCACCGACCACATCGAGCACGTGCTCAGCCTGCTCGAGCGGCCGGACACCGGTGTCTTCGGTGCGCTCGCTGCGACCCTCTCCACGAACTACGCGCGGGAGCTCAACGCGATTCGCCGGATAGAGGTCCGACACACCGACCTGCTCTCCGAGGAAGCGACCGAGGCGCTCGAGAACATCACGAGCCGCATCAAACACGTAGATATCGCTCGTCAATACTTCAAGACCATGTACATCCAGGAGGAACTCTCGTACTTCTCGCGGCTGCTCCTGTACGTCGGGCTCCCTGCGGAGTTTCTCACGGTGGCGGCCCTGATAGCGATGTCCCAGTCGGGCAGTACACTTTCGGGCCTCCCGGTGACGCTCCCCATGCTCGCACCGGTGGTTGTCACGGTGGCGTTTGCGCCGCTGGCACTGCTGTTCTCGTTCGTGCTTCGCGTGGCGACCGTTGCCCAGAACACCGTCTCGCCCGCGCAGTTCACCACACCGAACGCGTAGGGGCGTGCGTTCGCGCGCTGCCGCCGTCGTTATTTACGCCGACCCCCGTAACGTACTTCGTCTATCCGGAGTTCGAACGTCTCGCAGGCGCTTCCGGCAGCGCTCGTCAGTGCTTGCTGGCAGCCGTCGGGCTGACGGCTGGACGCTCGTTACGGTTCCAGAATGACCTTTATACAGCCATCGTCCTTGTGGTTGAACGTCTCGTACAGTTGCGGGCCCTCTTCCAACGAGGCGCGGTGTGTAACGACGAAGGAGGGGTCGATGTCGCCGTCTTCGATCCGCTCCAGAAGCGGGTCGAGATAGCGCTGTACGTGCGTCTGTCCCGACTTGATAGTCAGGGCCTTGTTCATCACCGAGCCGAACGGGATGTTGTCGGCACGGCCGATGTAGACTCCCGGGACCGAGAGCGTTCCACCCTTCCTGCAACACTTTATCGCCTGACGGAGCACGTGTGCTCGGTCGTCTTCTAGCCTTATTTTCTGCTTGACGCCGTCGGAGATACCACTGAGACCGGTTCCGTGTGCCTCAGTTCCGACCGCGTCGATACACCCGTCCGGCCCCCGGTCTCCCGTCATCTCCATCAGCCGGTCGTAGACGTCCGCCTCCTCGTAGTGAATCGTCTCCGCGTCGCCGTGTTCCCGTGCCATCTCGAGGCGCTCGGGCACTCGGTCAATGGCCACTACCCGGTCGGCACCGAGCATCTGAGCGCTCTGGATGGCGAACTGCCCGACCGGTCCACATCCCCAGACAGCAACGGTATCGTCCTCATCGATGTCGGCGTTCTCCGCGGCCATGTACCCGGTCGGGAAGATATCTGAAAGGAAGAGCACCTGCTCGTCGGAGAGTTCTGAGTCGACCGTTATCGGCCCGACGTCGGCGTAGGGGACCCGCAGGTACTCCGCCTGCGCACCCGCGTACCCGCCTGTGAGATGCGAATAGCCGAACAGACCCGCCGGGGACTGGCCCATCATCTTCCGGGCCATCTCGGCGTTCGGATTCGAGTTGTCACACAGGGAGTACATCTCGTTCTCGCAGAACCAGCACGACCCACAGCTGATCGTGAAGGGAACGACGACTCGGTCTCCCTCTTCGAGGGTGTCGACGTCGCTGCCGACCTCGACTACCTCGCCCATCGGCTCGTGACCGATCACGTCGCCCTCGCGCATCGAGGGCATCTTGTCGTTGTAGAGGTGCAGGTCCGAGCCACAGATTGCGGTGGCCGTGACCTCGATTATCGCGTCGTTCGGATTGACGATCTCCGGTCGTGGGACGTTCTCGACACGAACGTCCTTCTTTCCGTGCCAGGTGAGTGCCTTCATTGATGGTGTCTCCTCAGAGCAAGTCCCCCGTCCCGCGACCCGACGGATTTCCCGCGAGGGTCGGAATCTCTCCGCTCTCGGTGAGGCTCTTGAACCGTCCCAGGGCCTCGCCAGCGAGCGTCTCGGGGACGACATCGAGTCGTTTCAACGCCGCTTCTCCGGGTGTCCCGCCCGGTGGGTCGAAGTCGAGTGACAGGGTGACGAGCGTCCCGCGGTCGCCGGGTGCCGGGCGAAAGCGAACCGAGCCGCTGTTTGGCACCGGCGCATCACCCACCGTCTGCCAGCGAATGACCTCCCCCGGTTCGGACTCGACGAGCCGGGTTTCCCAGGAGAGAGCCGCGCCGGCCGGCCCGTGAACGGTCCAGCGGTAATGGTCCTCGCCAGTCGCCGTAATCTCAGCGAAGCGTCCCATAATCTGGGAGAACACGTGTGGGTCACGCCAGGCCTCGTAGAGTTCGTCTTCGGACCTTCCGATGGTTACCGAGCGGCTGACAGTCGTCGCGGCAGTTTGATCGGCTCTCGGACTACGATTCATGCGCCGAGCGCTGTCCGTCTGTTCGCGACCGGTAGTAATCCCCAGCGCCCTGGCTATCGCGCCAGCGCCGACGAGTGCCAGTACGACTCCGCGAACTGAACGCCGTCTGAGCCCGCGGAGGAGAAGCACCGTACCGATTACGAGACTGCCAGCCCGTTTCGTCCGGTCGCTGACAGCTCCCGTCCCTGTGCGACGAGACCGCGACTGGGGGGAGTCCGGCCGATCGGCTCCGGTATCCCGCTGTGGTGGAGTCATTGGAAGAGTTCCTCGATCTGGTCGTCCTGCTGGTTTTCGTTTCCGGCTTCGTCTTTCGAACGAAACCTGGTTCGATAACCGCTAGAGGTGAGCTACCGGATTGACAGTTGTGGCTGCAAATGCAAGGGCCTCGGCTACCGCCTCATCCGCAAGGCGGCCCTCTACCGGCGAGTCACGCTCCTAATACAGAGACCGTTCCGAATCAGTCTGGTCCCGCCCAGGGGAACACAGGCACGGCCGGCTTGCTGCCGCACGTACCGCCGGTTCGTCTCCGGTCACGAAAACGACGGGAGGACCTCCTCGCGATACATATCGATCATGGCTGCTTGGTCGTCGCCGATTTGCATGGTGTAGACGTGGTCGTAGCCGGCATCGACGGCCGTCTGGATACTATCGATGTGAGCCTGGGGGTCGGGGTTCGTGATGATACTACCCTCTGCGATGTCTTCTTTGGAGACCATTTCTGTTGCCTGTTCGAAGAGCGCCGGCGTCGGTAACTCGGTGTTCAGTTCGCCCGGTAGCGCGGAGTTCGGCCACTTCTCGTAGGCGGTCTCGACTGCCTCGGATTCGCTGTCGGCCACGCAGGCCTTGAGCTGACAGAGGCGTGGTCCGTCCCCGCCGTGGTCCTCCCAGACGTCGATGACGTCCTGCGGGCCGACAGACCAGAACCCGTCACCGAACTCGACTGCGGCGCTGGCTGTCCGTTCACCGTACGCGGAGACACATATGCGCGGCGTCTCCTCGGGGAGGGTGTATAGTCTCGCGTTCTCGACGGTGTAGTGCTCCCCGTGGTGGCTGACCTCTTCGCCGGTCCAGAGTCGTTCGATTACCTCGACTGCCTCTTCGAGCATCTCTAGGCGAACGGCGTGTTCGGGCCAGTGGTCGCCCAGAACGTGCTCGTTCAGTTTCTCGCCTGTTCCGACGCCAGCGTAGAACTCGCGGTCGTCGAACATCGCGGCGGCGGTGGCGGCAGCGTGTGCATAGATTGCCGGATGGAAGCGGATGATCGGCGCCGAGACCCCGACGCCGACGTCGATATCCTCGGTCGCGGTCGCGATTCCACCGAGTGTCGACCACACGAACGGGGAGTGTCCCTGCTCACTGATCCAGGGGTGATAGTGGTCCGAGATGGAGAGAAAGTCGAACCCGGCTTCCTCTGCCCGCCGCGCGTACTCGACCAGGTCGGTCGGGTTGTGCTCCTCGCTCGATAGTGTGTAACCTACCTCTGTCATTGTAAAATCGGGACGTTAGCCCCGCAGGATATAGCTTGTCGACCGTCGAGAGTGTGAAACTACTGCCGGCACCTGAAAGGTGTTTTTATGACCACGTGGCTCGGAGACGGACTCGGTTCGGTGAGAGTCCCACAGACAGTCGAATCCATTCGAGTTCTGGAGCCGACTGGGAGCGTATCCAACGAGAGACAGTACACCCTGACGATATCCCAGTAGCGGGACTTGCGGCGATACTTCCAGCCGGACTGTGTATAGACTTCGAGATGTGAGTGCCGAGGCCAGCTTTCTATCCATACTGCGAGGCGAAGTGACCAGATGTCCTAGAACCGCATATGCTACCCTCTGAAAAAGGACAGTCGCAATCACAAGGCGAATAGAGTACACTCTGAGAGGTCACATAGGGCTCGTCACTTTCAGACCTGTTTCACAAAGAAGCCGAGGTTGGTGGTGCTCGGGACGAGTTGGCTGACCTCTCGTTCGAACTCGTCGAAGCCGACGAAAGCCAAGTCGGACTGAAGAACTGGATTCCGGAGAACGCGCCGCGATTATCGTCGCTGAAGAGCGGGGCACCGTTCTTCTAACCGACGACCCCCAGCCGAGACCTGTTAGGCTCAAGCGGTGAGGCGGTTCGATAGCGGCGGCCTACTTCCAGAGATAGTCTGGTTACTCTCGTCGTGAGCAGCGACCGCAGCACAGCCCGGTTCAGTTGGTCAGTTGTGTGTTCTCAAGCCGCAGTTCGCATGTTCCCCGGACCTGTTCCTGCGAGCGTTCGTCGACGGCGGTCAGTTTCGACAAGTGGGAATCCCCAGTACTGCTTTATTCTGTTCGGCTGAGCGACACACATGAGCGTCATCTGTGAGTTCGAGTTGCAGTCCCCAGATCTACCGCTGTGTACAGTCGCTGGCGAACTGGACACTGACTTGATCATCGATAACGTCGTCTCCGGAACGACCAGGGAACCGGCGCTCGTCTTCTCCGCGACGGGCATCGACCCCGATGCGCTCGAATCGGCGTTGCTCGGCGACGAGTCGGTCGTGGAGTTCGTCGCCATGGACTCGGCTATCGTCGAATCCCGGTATCGGGTCGTCCTCGATACGGACTACGTCGAGATGTACACCCAGCTCATCGATCGCCAGACGTATCCGATGGGTGCACTCGTGACCGAGCACGGGTGGAAGGTGAGCACGCAGTTCGCCGACCGGGCAGACCTCGAAGCGTTCCAGGACGGCTGTCAGTCGAGCAGTGTCACCTTCCACCCGCACCGTCTCTGTGAGACGGAGCACGGCGGCGACGACTACGGGCTCACTGTCCCGCAGCGGGAAGCGTTACTGGCAGCCCATCGATTGGGGTACTTCGCCGTCCCTCGGGGGGCGGATCTGACAGCGCTCTCGGCGGAACTCGACGCGACCAAATCCGCGATCTCGGAACGCCTCCGCCGTGGAACGGACCAGTTGATCGACCACACGATTGCCAGTTCCGAGCGGTGACAGCAGGCTTATCCGAGCGTGACTGTTTCGGCAGGAGATCCTCTCTTATAAATTGCTGTACATATGTCGGCAACGGTTAGGGCTGGCACTCGCGTACCATTACATGACGGTGACCCAATATGTATGGCCACCAGTACCCACACGTCACGGACCGCGAAGCACACTTCGTCGGGGGTGGTATCGCCGCCCTCGCTGGCGCGGCGTTCCTCGTACGGGACGGCAATATGCCCGGCGAGAACATCCACGTCTACGAGAAACTGGATGTCGTCGGTGGCGCGATGGACGGGGCCGGCGACCCGGACGAGGGGTACCTGATTCGGGGCGGTCGGATGTTCAATTACCCGACCTACGAATGTACGTGGGATCTCTTCGAGACCATCCCGTCGCTCGAAGACGACTCGCGCTCGGTCAAAGACGTGATGGACGAGTTCAACGAAGCGAATCCATCGTACGCCAGAACGCGCCTGATGCATGAGGGCGAGCGAATCGACGCGGGCGAGTATGGACTGACCCGCCAGCACCGGCAGTCGATAGCCCGACTGCTTCTCACGCCCGAAGCCCGACTCGGCGATACGCGCATCGAGGAGTGGTTCGACGAGTCGTTCCTGGAGACGAACTTCTGGTACGTCTGGGCGACGATCTTCGCGTTCCAGCCGTGGCACAGCGCCGCCGAGGTCCGGCGGTATATGTACCGGTTCCTCCACGAGTTCCCGCGCCTGCACACCATGGAGGGGATCGACCGGACGAAGTACAACCAGTACGACTCGATGATCCTCCCGCTCCGGCGCTGGCTCGAAGACAGGGGCGTCTCCTTCGAGTACAGCCACGAGGTGACGGATATGGATATTATCCCATCACAGATGGGGCGCACCGTCGAGCGACTCTACTGTGAGACCGACAGCGGCACCGAGTCGGTCCCCGTCGAGCCGTCCGACCTCGTGTTCGTGACGAACGGGTCGATGACCGACGGCTCGTCTATCGGTGGGATGGACGAGGCCCCGGAACTGAACGAGACCGGCGCGTCCTGGGAGCTATGGAAGTCCATCGCCGAGGGCAACTCACAGTTCGGCAATCCATCGGTGTTTGCTGACAACGTCACGGAGACGAAATGGGAGTCGTTCACCGTCACCCTGCACAACACCGAGCTGTTCGACCACATCGTCGATTTCACCGACGAGGAACCGGGTAACGGGCTCGTCACCTACCTCGGGTCGAACTGGCTGTTGTCGACAGTCGTCGCCGCCCAGCCCCACTTCGCGAACCAGCCGGACGACGTGAAGGTGTTCTGGGGCTATGCACTGTTCCCGGACCGCGAGGGGAACTACGTGGAGAAACCGATGTCCGAGTGTACCGGCCGGGAAATCCTGCAGGAACTGTGTTACCACCTGCAGTGCGAGGACCGGCTCCCGGAGCTACTCGACGACGTGACCTGTATCCCGGCGATGATGCCGTTCATCACGGCGCACTTCCAGCCCCGGGAGCCCGGTGACCGGCCCGAGGTCGTTCCGGACGGGTCGAACAACCTGGCGTTCCTCGGACAGTACGCCGAACAGCCGCGGGACGTCGTGTTCACCGTCGAGTACTCGGTCCGGTCGGCGATGACCGCCGTCTACGAGCTGCTCGACCTCGACCGGGAGGTCCCTCCGGTGACCAAACACTACCGGACGCCCGGTGTCCTCGCGGACGCCGTTCGGGCCGCGTACCGCTGAAGCAACCGACGGCGGTACGCGCGAGTATATTCCAGTGTTTTAGTACGGTGACGGAGATGGGTGTGTATGAACACACCGACGCTCTCCAGCCGGGGGTTGCGATGGTAAATCTCGCGCTCTCGGCGGCACAGCTCGTCGTGGCGCTGTTTCTCGTGGGATTGAACGGGTTCTTCGTCGCCGCGGAGTTCGCCTTCGTCCGCGTCCGCGGGACGTCAGTCGACCAGCTCGCTGCCGAAGGACGGGCCGGCGCGGGCTCGCTTCAGGCGGTGATGGCGGACCTGGACAACTACCTCGCGGTGACCCAGCTCGGGATCACGCTCGCCTCGCTGGGGCTTGGCTGGGTCGGTGAGCCCGCCGTCGCGGCGCTGCTCGAACCCGTTCTCGCCCCGGTGCTGCCAGAGAGCCTTCTCCATCTCGTGGCGTTCGCGGTCGGGTTCAGCATCATCACGTTCCTCCACGTTGTCTTCGGCGAACTCGCGCCGAAGACGTTCGCGATCGCGCGGACCGAGCGGCTCTCGCTGTTGCTCGCGCCGCCGATGAAGCTGTTTTACTACCTGTTCTATCCCGGTATCGTCGTGTTCAACGGGTCGGCCAACGCCTTCACGCAACTGCTCGGCGTCCCGCCGGCCTCGGAAACGGACGAGACGCTCGGCGAGCGCGAAATCCGTCGAGTGCTGGCCCGCTCCGGCGAGGAGGGGAACATCGACGCGGCCGAGGTCGACATGATCGAGCGCGTGTTCGACCTCGATGACACCAACGTCCGTGAAGTCATGGTCCCGCGCCCCGACGTCGTGAGCGTGCCCGCCGACGCCACACTGTCGGCCATCCGGGCGACCGTCCTCGAGGAAGGACACACGCGTTATCCGGTGCTCGACGCCGACGACAGCGATCAGGTCGTCGGGTTCCTCGATGTCAAGGACGTGGTGCGGGCGAGAGAGGAGGGCAACGACGATGCGACCGCGGGCGACATCGCCCGTGAGGTGCTCGTCGTTCCGGAGACGACCGCGATCAACGACCTCCTGTTACAGTTCAGGCAGGACCACCAGCAGGTGGCCGCGGTCATCGACGAGTGGGGGGTGTTCGAGGGCATCGCGACGGTGGAGGACGTCGTCGAAGCCGTCGTCGGCGACCTGCGCGACGAGTTCGACGTCGACGACCGGGAGCACTCGATACACAAACGAAGCGGCGGGAGCTACGATGCCGACGGCGGCGTCCCGCTGTCGACAGTCGCGGACACGCTCGGCGTCGATCTCGACAGCGACGCGTTCGAAACCGTCGGCGGACTGGTGCTTGGCCGACTCGACCGCGCGCCCGAAGTCGGCGACACCGTCGAAGCGGCCGGACACGTGTTCGAGGTGACGGGCGTCGACGGCACCCGTATTTCGACGATCCGTATCAGCGAAGGCGACACCGACGGCTCGCAATCGTCTGAGTAAGCGACCGCCCATACTGTTGGACGTGACTTCGTGAAGATATTCGTCACCCCGGGGCGGCGAAGTTCATGAAAGGCGTACGTCCGACAGTATCAGAAGAACTCGTCCAGATAGACAGGAGCAGGCTGGAAAACGTCCGTAAGCGGCTGGCGAAGCGAATCATCGAGTATCTCCAGTCCAGCTAACCGCTCGGCCGCGTCGACGCCGTGCGTCCCGACGGCGAGTTGGGAAAGCGTCGCGATGTCGACGGCCACGTCGGCTGTCGAGTCAGCGTCCGGAAGCGAATCGGCTGTCGAGTCAGCGTCCGGAACGGAGTCGACCGTCGCCGTGCCACCACTCACCGACAGTCGGAACTGGCCATCGTTGTGGGCAAGCAGTGGGTCGCTGACAGAGAGCGTGCAGTCCAGATCGACGGTGGGCCAGTCGAGGCGTTCGAGGGCGGATACGTCGGTCAGGCGAAGCATCGGCCCGGCCTCGATGGAACAGTCGACAGCCCCGGGGTCCTCGACGCGGTGGAGGAGGTCGGCGTCGGGTGGCAACTGGAGGATGATACGCTCGACCTGTGCGCCGTGTCGACCGAGGAACGCAAGCAGTGCCCGGCGGGCTTCCTCGTCAGCAGCCGCGAGGTTCGAGACCGAGAGCGTGTGGTCGGCATCGTCCGCGACGGTGTACACGACGTAGCCCCGAAGCGCCCCCTCGCGTTCGTAGCCATAGCAGTACGGGACGCCGTCGCCGTCCCAGTCGGCGAGCGTCCGCTCGCGCCACCACGCTTCCGAGCGGCGAAGCGAGAGCGCCGTCCCGGCGGCCGCAGCGGATTCGACCTGACGGAGCCGCTCCCAGTCGTCGGCGTCGAGGCGGACGAACTGTCCGGCGGTGTCGTAGTCCGGGAGCGCCGACGGCGGCAGGTCGAAGCGGCGGCAGGTGTTGGCCGTACCCCAGCCTAGCCGCCGGTAGAACGGCGTCGAGAACGGCCAGAGGGTGACGAATCCGACATCAGAATCGCGGTACTCGTACAGTGCGTCCTGACAGAGGTCACGGGCGTACCCCTGCCCGCGGTGTTCGGGCGGCGTCGCGACTGCGCCGAGACCGCCGACCGTCGTCGCCGCGCCGCGGACGGTCGTATCGAGGTAGTACAGCTTGCAGGTGGCTCGGAGGCTGTCGCCGTCGTAGAGGCCGCGCTGGTCGAACAACGACGGCGGCCAGTCGCCGTCCGGCTCCGGCAACACGGGACCTCGTTCGGGGGTGAACGCGTACTGGAGGATTCGCCGGTACGCCTGGCGGTCAGCCGCTGGGACGGGACGGAGTTCGGGCATACCAGTGCAGGTGGTCGCCAGCTACAGAAACCTAGGCATCTGCGTGGCGACATCGTGGTCCCGCGTGGGCCGAGCCCCCGGGACCTGGCGGCGACCCACGTGGCCGGCACAGGACTTTACACCGTCGTGGCCGACCGGGTGGTATGGAGTACTCGACGTTCGGTTCGACCGGCATCACCGTCTCGGACATCTGTCTGGGCTGTATGAGCTTCGGGACGAAGGGCGACGAGTGGACGCTCGACCGCGCGGAGAGCCGAGAGGTCATCGAGCGCGCCATCGATCTTGGAATCAACTTCTTCGACACGGCCAACGTCTATTCGGACGGTGAATCGGAGGAAATCCTCGGCGACGTGACCTCGGAGTACGACCGCGACGAGTTCGTCATCGCGACGAAAGGGTACGGCCAGATGCACGAGGACGACCCCAACTCCGGCGGCCTCTCGCGGAAGGCCATCGAGCAGGAGCTGTCGAACTCACTGGACCGGCTCGGGATGGACACCGTCGACCTCTACCAGATCCACCGCTGGGACTACGACACGCCGATCGAGGGGACGCTCCGGACGCTCGACGACGCGGTTCGGCGCGGCCAGGTCCGCCATCTCGGGGCGTCGTCGATGTGGGCCTACCAGTTCGCCGAGGCACTACACGCGTCGGACCGCCTGAATCTCGACCGCTTCGTCTCGATGCAGAACCTCTACAACCTCGTCTACCGCGAGGAGGAACGCGAGATGCTCCCCCTGTGTGAGAGAGAGGAGATCGCGGTGATGCCGTGGAGCCCGCTCGGCGCGGGCTTCCTGACTCGTCCCCACGAAGAGTTCGATGCGACGACCCGCGGGGAATACGAGGCCGAGATCGGCCGGCCGTACGCGGCGGGTGGTGGCCGGGAGATCAACGAACGCGTGCAGGAACTCGCCGCCGAAAAGGGCGTGTCGATGGCCCAGCTCGCGCTGGCCTGGCAGTTCCACAAGGAGTGGGTGACGACACCGATTCTGGGCACGTCCAGCGTCGAGCACCTCGAAGCGGCCGTCGAGGCCCTGGATATCGACCTCAGCGACTCGGACATCGAGTACCTGGAAGCGCCCTACGAGCCGGTCCCGGTTTCGGGTCACGAGTGAAGTGTCGCCGCGGTCCCGCCAGCGGAGCGCTGTTCGCGGTCAGGGCACGTACCAGATACCCCGGTCGCGGTCGAGCAGCGACCCGACGACGATGTGCGGAAGCGCGACGATACTGATGAACATACTCCAGAACGCCACCGCGCCGGGGAGTAGGTCGCTCGTGCCCAGCGGATTCGGGAACGCCCAGTAGACGGCGACGAGGACGCCGAAGGTGGCAAGCGCCCCGACGACGAGGACGATCCAGGCCCGCAGTGCGACAGTCGAGGGATCCGCGCCGCCCAGCAGGTCCCAGCGCTCGTCGCCGACCGGCTCATCCTCGACGGCTGCCGTCCGCGCCACCTGTCTGGCCGAGTACCAGAACGGGAAGTACAGGCCGACGGCAACGAGGACCGGAACGAACGCGAAGTACGCCGTCAGCAGCAGCGATTCCCCCGCGTCGACGAGCCAGGAGCGGCCCCCGCCCCGCAGGTAGCCAAGAAAGATATGCGCCGTCAGCGCGAGGCCGTAGCCGGACCCGATGACGAGCCGGGTCGTATCGAAGGAACCTGCGTACGCCGAGAGCGCCCCGGGCTCGACGAGCCCGACCATCAGCGAACTGAACGCGTGGAACGTCTCCGGCCAGAACACGATGGGGACGAGCATCACCGCGCCGCCGCGGACGGCCGCCGCCAGCCAGCGCTGGAACCGGGTCCTGAGGTGCTCGGTGCCGCTCGTGGCTTCTAACACCTGTCGGCCGCCCAGGCCGCCCTTCGCCATGGCGACGGTCAGTGCCAGCGCGAGACCGGCAACTGGCGCGGCGAGGAACAGGCCGACGAAGCCGCCGATGGCCGCCAGATACACGGCGACGTACCGCCAGCGAAAGGCGGGGCGACGGCGACGGAGGTTCTCGAAGTGCTCGTAGCCGCCATGCGGGAGGTTGAGCGCGACCATCCCGACGAGGTACACGACCATCTGGGCCCGGAGGGGAACCCTGACACCGACAGCGCCGAGCAGACCGAAGGCGACGGCGAGTACCAGCAGGCTCGCCCGCGAGAGCCAGAGCGACGGGTGGCGGTCGGCGTCCCGGTGACGGTTCCAGACGGACCCCAGGCTGATTGTTCGCATACGGCAACGCTAGGGAAAAGCTCAGTATAAACGAAACGAGCGATTCCAGCGAACTGGGAACGGCCCAGTGAATTAATGATGACGGTGTCTGTTGTGAGGTCCTGAGAATCCGAGGAACCCTTTTTCAGGCATAGTCGCTAGCGGACGATATGCGTGATGGCCTTCCTCGCGACCGGACGGTGACCGTCGTCGGCGGCGGCTTCGGCGGCCTCGCTGCCGCGTGTTACCTGGCCGACGCCGGGGCCGACGTGCGACTGCTCGAACGCCACGACCGGCTCGGCGGCCACGCCGGCGTCCTCGAACGCGACGGCTTCCGGTTCGACACCGGCCCGTCGTGGTATCTGATGCCCGACGTATTCGAGCGCTTCTTCGGCCACTTCGACCGCGAGCCCGCGGACTACTACGAACTGGAGCGGCTGGACCCCCAGTACCGGGTGTTCTGGAAGGACGGCGACCGCGTGACGATGCGGCCGAACCGCGAGAACGCCCGCGAGGTGTTCGAGTCCTACGAGGAAGGGGCCGGCGACGCGCTCGTGGAGTACCTCGAACGGGCCGAACAGAACTACGACCTGGCGATGGACCGGGTCGTCTACGAGGGCCGTGAACGGCTGCGTGACTACGTCGACACCGACCTCCTCCCGCTTGCGCCGCGAGCGCGGCTCTTTGGCTCCATGGACGACTACGTCGGCCGCTACGTCGACCACCCCAAGCTCCGTCAGTTGCTCGAATACACGCTGGTGTTTCTGGGCGGCGCGCCACACAACACCCCGGCGCTGTACAGCATCATGAGCCACGTCGACCTGAACATGAACGTGTTCTACCCGGCGGGCGGTATCGCCGGCGTCGTCGACGGCCTCGGATCGCTGGCTCGGGAACTCGGCGTCGAGATCCAGACCGGGACCGAGGTAACGCACATCGCTGGCGAGGCAGGGGCGTTCGAGCTGACCACCGAGGACGGCGTTGTCGGCTCCGACATCGTCGTCAGCAACGCCAACCCCGCCTACACCGAGCGGAATCTGCTCGACGCCGCCGCCCGCGACCACGACCCGAGCTACTGGGACGACCGGACCTACGCCCCGTCGGCGTTCATGCTGTATCTCGGCGTCGAGGGCGACGTTGGGCCGCTGGCGCACCACTCGCTCGTGCTGCCGACGGACTGGGACGGCCACTTCGAGCAGATATTCGACCGACCGGCGTGGCCCGACGACCCCGCCTACTACCTCTCGGTCACGTCGAAGACCGACGATACGGTCGCCCCCGACGGCCACCACGCCGTCGTCGTCCTCGTCCCCATCGCGCCGGGCCTCGACGACGGCCCCGAGGTTCGCGAGGAGTACCGCGAGTTCGTGCTGGACGACCTCGCCGAACAGACCGGCGTGGACCTCCGCGACCGCATCGTCG
The DNA here is from genome assembly GCF_055271655.1 of Haloarcula sp. HT12. Lineage (NCBI taxonomy): Archaea > Methanobacteriati > Methanobacteriota > Halobacteria > Halobacteriales > Haloarculaceae > Haloarcula > Haloarcula sp. HT12. The sequence goes on along the minus strand of NZ_JBUXKW010000005.1, from coordinate 52,946 downwards.
TCGAGGAGTCGGCGTGTGTCAGCGAGTTCGCCGACCGCTTCGGCGACCCGCAGGGGACAGCGCTCGGGCTGGCTCACACGCTGTTCCAGACCGGGCCGCTTCGCCCCGACCACCGCGCCGGACTTGACGGACTCTACTACACGGGGGCCTACACGACGCCCGGCATCGGCATGCCGATGTGTCTCATCAGCGGCGAACACACCGCCCGGGACATCATCGAGGACAGCCCGTTCGAGACGAAAGGGGACCAGTCGGCCTCGACGGCGGACTGAGGCCGCTCAGTTTCGGCGAACGCGCCGCCATCGTGAATCGGCGTACACCACAGCCCAGCCTCGAACGGTTTATTGTCCCGCTTCAGGTAACGGGGGCATGGAGAAGCTCCGCGAGTCGCTGCACGAGGCCCCGATTATCGACAAGGACGGATACTCCTACCTGGTCCACCCGCTCAGCAACGGCGTCCCGATGCTGGAACCGGAACTCCTCCGCGAGGTCGTCGTCGGCGTGACGCGGGCGGCCGACCTCGACGTGGACAAAATCGTCGCGCCGGAAGCGATGGGCATCCACATCGCGACCGCGCTCTCCCTGCAGACAGATATCCCGCTCGTGGTCATCCGCAAGCGCTCCTACGGCCTCGACGACGAGGTCCCGCTGCACAAGACCACCGGCTACTCCGAATCGGAGATGTTCATCAACGACATCGAGGCGGGCGACGACCTGCTCATCGTCGACGACCTGCTCTCGACCGGCGGGACGATGGCCGCGATCTGCGAGGCGCTCGACGACATCGGAGCGAATATCTCGGACATCGTCGTCGTCTTCCGGAAACAGGGCGAGTCGGCACTCGACGACACCGACTACGAGGTCACCAGCCTGGTCGATATTTCCGTCGATCAGGACGGCGTGACCATCCACGACTGAGCCGACGCCTGCGTGCGGCTCACTCCTGCTGAACGGCGGCAGCCATGTGCTCCCGCGCTTCCTCGGGGGTCATCCCGCGGACGCCACACGCACAGGAGAGCAGTTCGGGGTCGGTCAGGTCGTCGACCTCCTCCGCACTTGCCCGTTCGAGCGCGTCGTCCTCGGCGTCGTAGTCGAAGGTCACCCGGTAGGTGACCTGTGCGACGCCCTCTATCTGATGGAACTCGTCGGGGTCCGGGTTCGCGATGGCCTCGGCGTGCTCTTCCTGCATCGCGGATTTCCACTGTTCGAGGTTCGCCTCGGGGTCCGAATCGTCGGGCATACGCTGGCTGTCGGCGGCGGGACTGAAAAAGCGGGCGCTGCCGAGTCAGAGCGAGTAGAGTAGGAAGCCGAGACGGTTCTCGGAACGCTTTTTTCGCCGGCCGTCGCCGGTTTCGCTGTGGTCGACTCCCGATCCGTCTCCGACCGATCTCGGCTCCTGCTGGCCGCCGCGACTGTCGTCGCCGCCGTTGCGACGGCCGGCAGCCTCTATCTCTCGCTGGGCCTCGGGCTGACGCCCTGTCGGCTCTGCTGGTATCAGCGGGTCCTCATGTATCCGCTGGTGGTCGTTCTCGGCGTCGCCGCCGTCGAAAACCGTCCCGGCGTCGTCCGGACGGCGCTGCCGCTTGCGGTGCCGGGGAGCGCTATCGCGGCCTATCACTCCTGGCTGCAGGTGAGCCAGACGACCTGCGGCCTCGGGGCAGTCAGTTGCGCACAGATACAGTATCGGGTGCTGGGGCTGACCGTGCCGAACCTCTCGTTGACGGCGTTTCTCTTGGTGACCGGGCTGGTCGTCGCGGCGTCGATAAAGCGGTCGTAGAGTACCGGACAGCCTTCGCCGGGACCGCGCCCCTTTTTCGGGTAGCCCCGCGTGGCTCCGGTATGGAATACACCAGACTCGGTTCGACCGGGACGACGGTTTCGCAGCTGTGTTTCGGCACCTGGCGGTTCGGCCGGGAGACCGGCGGCGTCGTCGAGACCGACCGCGACGAGGCCCACGACCTGCTCGATGCGGCGTGGGAACGGGGCATCAACTTCATCGACACCGCCAACGTCTACGGCAACCCCAACGGGACCAGCGAGGAGTACATCGGCGAGTGGCTCGATGACTACGACCGCGAGGACTTCGTCATCGCCTCGAAGGTGTACTTCCCCTTCGACGGCCGCGGCGAACCCGGACCGAACGATTCGGGCCTGGGCCGCAAGCACATCCGCGCACAGATCGAGGGGACGCTTGACCGCCTCGACACGGACTACCTCGACCTCTACTACATCCACCGCTGGGACGAAAACAGCGATATCGAAGAGACGCTGTCGGCGCTCGACGACCTCGTCCACGCGGGCAAGGTTCACCACCTCGGCGCGTCGACGATGGCCGCCTGGCAGCTAACGAAGGCCCTCTGGAAAAGCGACGTCGAGGACTACGAGCGCTTCGAAGTCACCCAGCCGCTGTTCCACGCCGGCTACCGCGATGACGTGAAAGACTACCTCGACGTCTGTGCCGACCAGGACATGGCCGTCTGCCCGTACTCGCCGCTGGCCGGCGGCTTCCTCACGGGCAAGTACGAGCGCACGGACGACGACGATCCGACGGCCTTCGAGGGGCCGGAAGGCGCTCGTGGCTCGCTGTCCGACCGCTTCGAGGACTTCTACCTCTCCGAGCGCGGCTGGCACGTCCTCGACGAACTCCGTACCGTCGCGGACGAACTCGACGCCACCCCCGCCCAGGTCGCGCTCCGCTGGCTCATCGAACAGCCTGACATCACCTGCGTCCCAATCGTCGGCGCCCGCACCGTCGACCAGCTCGACGAGAACGTCGGTGCGACAGACATCTCCCTGTCCGACGACCAGTTCAACCGCATCGTGAGCGCCCGCTACGCCGAGGACGGCGAGCGCTGGGGCCACCGGGAATGAGCGTTCGGTGCTGAGATAGCAGTCTTCCGGGCCGACAAAGGAACTTCGAACAGCCAGAAAGCCCCGAGGCGCTGGGGCTCCTGCGACTCGCTGCGCTCTTCGCTCACTTCGTTCACTCCAGTGCTTACCTCGTCTCGAACGCCCAGCGCCTCGCCCCTTTCAGTCCCACCCAGCACAGATTGACCAGCCGGCTACGGGTGGGACTGAAAGGGGCCGCACTATCGGCGAACCCCGGCGCAGCAAGCACGCGAAGCGCGCGCAGCAAGCCGCGGGAGCCGATAGTGCGGGGGCTTTCTGGCTTATTGGAGTCGTAGTCGCTCAAAACGCTGGTAAAACACGGGATCGATTCCGTTACTCCGCTTCGGCGGGGTCGACGACCTCACCGGAGGCCGGATACACGCCGACCTGGTCACAGCGGTCTGCCAGCGGGCAGGCCTCGGGGTCGTCCAGGCAAGCCGGCTTGCGGGCCGTGCAGTACTCCCGTCCGAACTGGATCATCGCGGTATGACCGAAGCCGCACTTCTCGCCGGGGACGTCCCGCTCCAGATACTCACGAACCGTCTCGTGGTCGGCGTCTGGCGGGGCCAGTCCCATCCGGCGGGCGATGCGATGAACATGCGTGTCGACGGGGAAGACACCGCCCCGGCCGCCAGCGAACAGCAGGACGCAGTCGGCGGTCTTCGGGCCGACACCGTTCATATCGAGCAGCGTCGCCCGGACTTCGTCGGGATCGCTGTCCCGGACGAACTCGTCGAAGCCCGCTTCGCCGCCGTACTCCTCGCAGATACGTTGCGCGAGAGCGATGATGCGCTCGGATTTCTGGTTGTACAGCCCGGCCGAGGAGATGGTCTCGGCGAGTTCGGGCTGGTCGGCGTCGGCCAGCGCGCGGGCGAGATCTGCATCGGTGCCGCCACCGCCGTCGCTTCCGTACCGCGCCATCAGTTCGTCGTGGGCCGGCTGGCTCGCCTTATCAGAGGTGTTCTGACTGAGAACCGTCCGGACCAGGCACTCGAAGGCGTCCCGGCCGCCGTAGGTCTTCGTCCAGTACAGGTCGCCGAGGCGGTCCACGACGGCCTCGGTCCGCGTACCCGCCGTTTCCGGGTCGAAGGCGGCGGACTGGCCGCCACCGGCGGCCCCACCGCTGATGTTCTCCGCTGGTTCCTCGTCGCTCATATCCAGTGCCAGGGCTGGCGGGACCAAAACGCCTGCCCCGAACCATTCGCATGACAGCGACACCGCTGTTTCACTGTCCTACAGAGATGACAGTGGCGACGTCGGAGTGCGTTCTCGTACTCTCCGGACACCATCCGCTGGGCGGTCCGATAGTTCCAGTGTGGTCCACAGTAAAGGACCTGAAATGGGGCGTCCTTGGGGCGAGACGCCCACGGGACAGACACGATAAAACTCGTGGCGCGCGGCGACGGGCTATGCCCACGGTGGTCGTCGCCGCGAAAGATGGTCGAGACTGACAGGTCAGTGGTCGGTCACGTCCTGGCTCTCACCTCCCGTCGGACGGGGTTTGCGCGGACGACAGGGGCGGCAGTACCCGACTCGCTACGGCGACAGATGTCCCGCCTCGATGTGGCCTGTTCGTCCGGCATACAATAGTTTAGGCTACCCTAAAACACAAAAAGGCATCGGTTTCTAGGCGGGCCAAAAAAGAGAGTGGTTTACTCCTCGACGATGACGGTGCCAGCCATCCCCGCGGCTTCGTGCGGAATACACACGTAGCCGTGTTCGCCGGCCGTCTCGAACGTGTGGACGTAGCTCTGGCCGGACTGCACAGCCCCTTCCCCGTTCTCCCAGCCCTCGCGGGCGGCCGATTCGCTCTCGAACCCGCCGGAGGCCCAGTAGGTCGCGTCCTCCGGAATTTCGTCCTCGTACGCAGTGACAGAGTGCGGTTCGCCGCCGACGTGTTCCCAGGCGACTGTGTCGCCGACGCTGACGGTGAGTTCCTCGGGCGCGAACGCCACTGCCTCCATGTCGACGACGTGGTCGGCGTCCTCGGGAACGCCTTCGACGACGTTCGGGCCGCCGGACAGTGACGACTCGGTTGCCTCGGACTCCTCGTCGCCGTGGCTCCCGGAACCGGTCGGGGCGCTGTCGACAGCCCCGACGACGGCGAACTGCGCGGTTCGCGTCGCGTCCGCGAGTATCGCCGGATCCGCGTCCCCGCCCGTGAGCCCCTGTGAGTAGTCGGTCAGCGCGGCCTCGAAGTTCTCGTAGGCGTCGTGGTCCGCTTCCTCTAGCATCTCATGGACCCGCGCCTCCTCGAACGTGGCGAAGACGTCCTGGACGATGGCCGCCGCGGCCTCGCCGTTGCCGCCGGCACTGCCGGCGATGGCGTACGCCGCCGCGATGGCTTCGTCGTTGAACGCCGTCGCCGCGGCGGTGACGTCCCCGCCGTCCTCGGCCGCAGTGCGAACGTCTATGAGCGTCGCTTCGAAGCTTTCGTAGATTTCCTCGTCGGTTTCCTCCAGCGCCTCGTGGAAGCCCGCCGCGCCGCGCTCGAAGTGGGCGAAGGTGTCCTGGATGACGGTCGCCGCGCGGTCGGTCTCCGACAGCGCCGCGAGTCCGGCCGCGTCGAAGGCCCGACCGATCATGTAGTCCGTCTCCGCCCCGCTGGCGACAGGCGTCGACAGGGCCGCCTCGAAGTCGAGCAGGGCCTGCTGGACCCCGTCGTGGTGGGTCGCCACAGCCTCGCTGTCGTCGTTCTCGTAGGCCGACTGCAGTGACGTGAGGTGCTCCTCCTCGAAGCGATGGTAGAGGTCCTCGCTCTCGTCCTCCATCGTCTCGTGGAAGCCGAGTTCGTCCCTCTCGAAGCGGGCGAACACGTCCGAGACGATAGCCGCCGCGCTGTCGGCGTCGCCGAGGCGATACAGTTCGCGGGCGTCCGCGATGCGGGCGCGGAAGAACCCGGATTCGAGCGCCGCCCGCGCGTCCTCGCCGCCGACCAGCGCTTCGATACCGGTCACGAGGTTCGTATCGACCGTTTCGACGGCGCTGTCGATACCGTCGGCGTTGCCGTTCTCGATGGCACTGGAGAGATCTTCTAGGCCCCCCTCGAAGGTCTCGTACGCCTCACCGTCGGCCTCCTCCAGCGCATCGTGGGCCGACGCCCCCTCGAAGTGGGCGAAGACGTTCTCGACGGCCGTCGCGGCTGCGTCGGCCGCGTCGTTGGCCGCGAGCCAATCCGCGTCGGCGACGCGAGCGCGGTAGCTGTTCAGCGTGACCGTGTGCGCGTACGCCTGTCCGGGGCCACCGGCGGAGGCGAGCGCGTCCGCGTCCCAGCCGCGGGCCTGCATCGTCGAGAGATGCCCCGCGCCGGCGACGGACTCCTGCTGGACCAGTGCGTACGCACCCGAAACAGTCGCATCGAGCGCGGCGCGGGCCTGTTCGGTGACGCCGCTCGCGTCCTCGTTGCCCGCGGCCTCACCGATGCCGGCCAGTGCGTTCTCGAAGCCCTGGTAGGAGTCCGCGTCCGCGTCCTCGATCTGGCTGTAAACCAGCGCGTCCTCGAACGCAGTGGTCGTCTCTTCCGCGATAACGGCAGCGCCCTCAAAAGCGCCCAGCGTCGCGGCCATGGCCGCGTTACTCGCTCGGCTCCCCAGCAAGAGCAGGTCCAGCACTCTGGTGGCCTGCTGTCCGGCAGCGGCCTGCTGGGCCGTCTGAAGGTGGTTTGACGCCTCGTCCGCAGCGGAGGCGGCTGCCGATACGTCACCCTCGGACAGCGACGACTGGACCGCGCCGAGCGCGTCCTCGAACCCCTCGTACGCTGACTCGGACGTAGATTCGAGCTGCTCGTGCGCACCGTACTCGCCCGACGCGCCCTCGAAGCGAGCGAAAATGTTCTGTGCGACGGTTGCCCCGGCACTAGGTGCACCGGCCCGACCCAGCGCGACCGCGTCGTACAGCCGCGCCCGGTAGACGTTCCACTCGGTCGCGACAGCGGTCATCGGCCCGACCGAAACGTCGCTCTGGTCCGCTGTGTCGGTGTCCGCGGTCGCTCCCTGTTCGGTCGCCGTTTCGGTGTCCGACGACGCCGTATTTGCATTTGAAGCCCCCTCCCCAGGACACCCAGCGAGCAGTCCCGTCGCAGCGATCCCCACCGTCTTCAGCAAGTCACGTCTCTGTGGCATGCAGTTTGTTAGGCCAGCCTAAAAGACTTAAGCGCACCGATGTTTTGGCGTCCCTAAAACGATGGACGAGAACACGTTGTCACAGTGACAGCGCTACCGTGTCCCCGGTGCTGACATGGAACGCTTCGTCGCCGCGGCCACGATTGACGGCGAGTTCGACGTTCCCGTGGCTCCCGACAGTGACGAGTCGCTGCCCCCGGTCGACGGCGGCGTAAGCTCGCCGGACTGGGGCCTCAACATCGTCGACTGCGACCGTCCCGCCGAACCGGTCGGCGAGCACGTCGCCGGGGATGTTCGTCACGGCGTTGCCGAAGTCGTCGACGACGAGCACCTCGCCGGTCGCTCCGTCGCTCTCGACAGCGGGGTCCGGAAACCGGAGGTCGGCGTAGTCGTCGGTCGGGGCAGTCTCGGGCCGTTTCTCCACGGTATCGACGCCGGTATCGTGGACGGCTGCGGCGGCGGGCGCGAACACGTCCCGCCCGTGGAAGGTCGTGCTCGCGGGGTCGTCGTAGGCCCAGGTGAACACCTCCACGTCGTCCGCCCCGTCGGTCTCGTCGTCGGCCAGTTCGCGGGCGACCGGCAGGAGGACGCCGTTGTCCGGACCCACGAGCGCGTGTTCGCCCGCCCGGACCACGAGCGCGTCTCTGTCGGTCCCGACGCCCGGGTCGACGACGACACAGTGGACTGCCGGTGGGAAGTACGGAAGCGTCTGCGTGAGCCAGAACGCCGCTGCCCGAACGTCTTGCCGCGGGAAGTCGTGGGCAATGTCCTCGATTCGCGCGTCCGTTGCCTGACAGATGACGCCTTTCATCGCCGCCGGATACGGTGATCCGAAATCCGAACTCAGCGTAATCATCAGTCGTCGAGGTCGTCAATCGATTCCGTGACCGATTCGCCGGTGGCGGTGTATCGTTCGAGCGAGTCGCTGTCCGAGACGTGCTGGAGCCGCTTGATGCCGTGGATCTCCTCGATAACGCTCACGACAGACGACGGGACTCGGTCCCGCCAGGACTCGTCGTCGATCATCCGCTGGCGGATCTCGCTGCCCTCCAATCGGTCGCGGTCGAACATCGGTGACTGGCGGACCTCGATGCCTGACTCCTCGAACAGGCGGACCACAAGCGGGTTGTTCGAGTACGCCACGTCGAAGTCGGGACACATGCTCTCGACGTGGCTCACCCAGACGGCGTTGCGGTTGATGTCTTCGAGCGGGACGACGTACGTCGTCAGGTCGTACTCCGCGACGGCCTTCGTGATCATCATGATCCGCTCACCGGCCGTAAAGGGATCGTGTGTGGTGTGTGAATCGTCGGCGCTCCCGATGCCCAGCACGAGTTCGTCGACCTCCTCGGCGATCCGCTCGACCATCGAGTGGTGGCCGTTGTGGTAGGGCTGGAAGCGACCGATGTAGAACCCACGCATATTCCCCAGTGGGTGTGGTGGTTTGATAAACCCGACGACGCGGTACGGCCGGAATGTAACCCCAGCCAATCCGGTCGCTGTACTGCGGTTTTTGGGGTGTTGCAACAACCGACACGGGGAGAAAGTATATCAGTCGACAGGCCTTCCATGCGGATGTTAGCAACGTTTGTATGAGCGACAACACCGACACCGACGCGACTCCCGACCCTGACCGGGAGGCAAGCGACGCCGGGGAGGAGGCGTCGAACGACGGGGCCCAGCAAGACCCCGACGAACCTGCCTCTGAACCCTCGGCCGACGAGCCATCCGAGGACCGATGGGGAGGCGAGGGAGAAACGTCCGAAACGACACTCGGAAGCGATGTCCAAGTTGACGGCGAGTCAGATCTGGACGGAGACGAGGAGAACCTTCTGGGCGGTCTCGAAATCGAATCGACCGCCGACATCGAAGTTCCAGACAGACTCGTCGACCAGGTCATCGGGCAGGACCACGCCCGTGACGTGATCAAGAAGGCGGCCAAACAGCGCCGTCACGTGATGATGATCGGCTCCCCCGGAACGGGGAAGTCGATGCTGGCGAAAGCGATGTCCCAACTGCTTCCGCGGGAGGAACTGCAGGACGTTCTCGTCTATCACAATCCCGACGACGGCAACGAGCCGAAAGTGCGCACCGTCCCCGGCGGCAAAGGGGAACAGATCGTCGAGGCCCACAAGGAAGAGGCCCGCAAGCGCAACCAGATGCGGACCTTCCTCATGTGGATCATCATCGCTATCGTCATCGGCTACGCCCTGATCCTCGTCCAGCAAGTCCTGCTGGGGATTCTCGCGGCCGGTGTCATCTATCTCGCGTTCCGCTACGGCTCGCGTGGCAGCGACGCGATGATTCCGAACCTGCTGGTCAACAACGCCAACCAGAAGACCGCGCCGTTCGAGGACGCCACGGGTGCCCACGCCGGTGCGCTGCTGGGCGACGTTCGGCACGACCCGTTCCAGTCCGGTGGGATGGAGACGCCGAGCCACGACCGCGTCGAACCCGGCGCTATCCACCAGGCCAACAAGGGCGTGCTGTTCGTCGACGAGATCAACACGCTCGACATCCGCAGCCAGCAGAAGCTGATGACGGCCATCCAGGAAGGCGAGTTCTCGATCACGGGCCAGTCCGAGCGCTCCTCGGGCGCGATGGTCCAGACCGAGCCCGTCCCCTGTGACTTCATCATGATCGCGGCGGGGAACCTCGACGCGATGGAGAACATGCACCCCGCGCTGCGCTCCCGTATCAAAGGGTACGGGTACGAGGTGTACATGGACGACACCATCGAGGACGACCCCGAGATGCGGCGCAAGTACGCACGCTTCGTCGCCCAGGAGGTCGAAAACGACGGTCGACTCCCGCACTTCACCGAGGAGGCCGTCCAGGAACTCATCCTGGAGGCCCGGCGTCGCGCCGGCCGCAAAGGCCACCTCAGCCTGAAGTTCCGTGACCTCGGCGGGCTGGTCCGCGTCGCCGGCGACATCGCCCGCGCTGAGGACCGCGACCGCACCGAGCGCAAAGACGTGCTGCAGGCCAAGCGCCGGTCCCGGTCTATCGAGCAACAGCTCGCGGACAACTACATCGAACGCCGCAAGGACTACGAGCTCACTGTCAACCAGGGCGACGTGATCGGCCGCGTCAACGGGCTCGCAGTCATGGGCGAGGACAGCGGTATCGTCCTCCCCGTGATGGCCGAGGTCAGCCCGTCACAGGGTCCCGGCCAGGTCATCGCCACGGGACAGCTCCAGGAGATGGCCGAGGAGGCCGTCCAGAACGTCTCGGCGATCATCAAGAAGTTCTCCGACGAGGACATCTCCGAGAAGGACGTCCACATCCAGTTCGTCCAGGCCGGTGAGGGCGGCGTCGACGGCGATTCCGCCTCTATCACGGTCGCTACCGCGGTCATCTCCGCGCTGGAGAACGTCCCCGTCAAACAGAACCTCGCAATGACCGGCTCGCTGTCGGTCCGGGGCGACGTGCTCCCGGTCGGCGGCGTCACCCACAAGATCGAGGCCGCCGCGAAGTCCGGCCTCGATACGGTCATCATCCCCGAGGCGAACACCCAGGACGTGATGATCGAGGACGAGTACGAGGACATGATCGAAATCATCCCCGTCTCGCACATCTCCGAGGTCCTTGAGGTCGCACTGACCGGCGAAGCGGAGAAGGACTCGCTGGTCGACCGCCTCAAGTCCATCACGGGCAAGGCGCTCGAACACGAGGTCGGCCGGCAGGGCAGCGGCAGTCCCAGTCCCCAATAGATGCCCGAATGGGCCGCGTTCGTCGGCCTGACGGGGTTTCTTCTAACCGCGCTTCTCGGTCTCGCACGGCTCTCACAGGGAGTCGTCCGGCCCGACGGCGGCGTCTCCACGACGACAGACGGCGTCTCGATGCCCGACGGTGACCCGACCATCCCACGCTTCGAGACGCAACGAGCGGCGGCCAAGCGACGACAGATGCGTGAGACGCTCGCCCCGAGCGACCTGTCGACCGGGGCGTTGCTCGCTAACGTCGCGTTCACGCAGGGGCTGTTCGGCGTCCTCGTGGTCGCCGGCGCGTTCTACTTCGAGATCCCGGCCAGCGCGTTCGGCATCACAGCCGAGGCGTTGTCGACCGGCCTCCCCGCAGTAGCCGTCGGCGTCGGCGCGGGCGTCGGGTTCTGGCTCGGCAACGAACTCGCCGCCGCGCTGGCCGACGGCTTCGGCGTCGCCTTCGACGAGTCGCTGCGGGAACTGCTCGCCCCGGACTCGGCCGGCGGCTGGGTTATTCTACTGGGCGGCGTCCTGCCGGTCATCGCACTCGTCGAGGAACTGCTCTTCCGGGCGGCGGCTATCGGCGTCCCCGTCGCGGGGCTGGGCGCGCCGGCGTGGGCGATGGCTCTCGTCGCCTCCGTCGCCTTCGCGCTGGGGCATGGCGCACAGGGGCGGGCCGGCATCGTCGTCACCGGAACGCTGGGGCTGGCGCTCGCCGGCCTGTTCATCGCGACAAACAGCCTGCTCGCCGTCGTCGTCGCCCACTACCTCGTCAACGCCCTCGAACTGATCGTCCACGAGGGGCTGGGCGTCGACCGGCTCTGGGTCTAGAGCCCCTCGACGGCGCGTAGCTTCTGTTCGACCGGCGGCGGTGCGGCGCTGGGCCCGTCCCGAACCCGGTGGTCCGGAATCAACAGCGGTACGGGGTTCGCGGCCAGCGCCTCCCGGACCTGCGCGATATCGTCCTCATCGTCATCGTCAAGGTCCGGCGTCATCCGGGCGACCTGTGCGACGGAGACGTCCTCGCCGTAGGGGATCTCCCGAACGGCTTCCAGGACGACGCGCTGGTCCGTCGGGACCGTGAGGCCGACGATCACGTCGGTAAAGTCGTCCTCGACCCCCTGGAGATACTCGTCGATACGGTCCAACAGCGCGTGGTCCTCGCCGGCGTCGGCTTCGGGCTGAGACGGGAACGACAGCGAGATGATCCGGTCGCCGGCCTCCCCGATTTGGACGTACCGGTCGAGATACGACGATTCGCGGGCGTAGATTCCTGCATCCCCGGTCGGTGCTTCCATGATAGCGTCGTCGGCCGGTCGCCCCTTCAACATTCGGCCTTGGATTGATTGGAGAGACAGACTGGGCAGCGATTTCGAACAGCCAGAAAGCCCCGGCCGGCTCCGGTCGAGGGCCTCGTTGCGCGCTTCTTCGCTCCCTACGGTCGCTCATGCAGTGCTTACGTCTGCTGTCTTCCCGGAGCCGGCCGCCCCTTTCAGTCCCACCAAAGCCCGTTGGACAATCCAGGCTGGGTGGGACTGAAAGGGGCGAGGCGCTGGGCGTACGAGGCGACGCAAGCACTGGAGCGAACGCAGTGAGCGAAGGGCGCAGCGAGTCGCAGTAGCCCAGCGCCTCGGGGCTTTCTGGCTCTTTGAGGAAACACAACGAAACCGAGATCCGCCGTCAGTCCTGGAACGAGAGCACAGTGGGGTAGTCGGAGATGAGCCCGTCGACGCCGGCCCGGACCAGCTCCTGAGCCTGATACCACGTGCTGACAGTCCAGGTGTTCAGCTCACGGTCCTCGTCGTCAGCAATCTCGACGAGGTCGACATCACTCAGGTCGGACTCGATATAGCCGTCGTCGTTGAAAAAGGGCGTTCCCCGAATCGTGTTCCAGGGGACGTTCATCGCTTCGCAGTCGTAGCGGCGGGTGACCTCCAGGCCCTCTTCGATGCTGTCCCAGAAGAGGAAGGCAACGGGGACCGAGTCGTCGTAGTCGCGGACGGTCGCGAGCGCGGCCTCGTAGAACGAGGAAACGAGGATGTCGTTGTCGTACTCGCTGGCGAGGTCGAGCGCGCGCTCGGTGTAGGGCCGCCACACCTCCTTCTGGGTCGACAGGGTCTGGTCCGACAGCGACTCGGCGAAGTAGAGGTCTTCGCTGCCGGGATTTTTGAACTCCAGGTTGACGGCGACGCTGGGCGGAATCGAGTCCATCACCGTCTCCAGCGTCGGGACCGTCTCCTCGGTGCCCAGAACCGTCGCGCTGGTCACAGTGTCGGTGTCGGTCTCGAAGACGAGCCCCTCGGTGTCGGTCAGGCCGCGCTCGCCGCCGTCGCGTTCGGCCAGCCCGTTGTCGTGGAAGGTGACGAGCGTCCCGTCGGCCGTCGGCACGACGTCTACCTCGATCATGTCGGCGCGCCGGTGGGCCGTCTCTGTTCCTGGGCCGCCAAACGACGAGGCCTCGACGGCCAGTTCCGTGTTCTCCGGGTAGACGCCCGCAAACCCGCGGTGGGCGATCAGCGTCGTGTCGTCGGGCATCTCCCCGTCCCCGGTGTCAGCCGCTTCGCTGGCATTCGATTCACCGTTGTCGGACCCCTGGGCCGTTGCGCTCCCCACGAACCCCGCGCCCGCCAGTGTCGCCGCTGTTCCTTCAACGAACGTCCGTCGACCGATGTACTGAGACATGGCAGGTACGGCTGCCGAGCGGTCGTGAAAGACCGTTTATATGAGTGGTACGTTCGCCTCGGTAGCCGTAGTCGAAAGCGTTCAGGTCTGTAGCCGTCCATACCGGATAGTTCAGGCTTACTCGCCGATCCGCTCGCGGGCCGCGGCCACGACCAGCGGGAGCGTGATCGTCGCGTCGGCGTACACCGAGACGTTCCGGGCGTCCTTCTCCAGTTTGCCCCACGAGCGGGCTTCGTCCAGCGTCGCTCCGGAGAGGCCGCCGGTGTTCGAGGGGTCCATCGTCAACTGGACGGCGTAGTCGTAGGCGTCCGGCGAGACCAGCATCGTCTGGAGGACGTAGTTCTTCGGGACGCCGCCACCGACGACCATCGCGCCCGCGCTATCGGCTTCATATGCGATATCCGTAATCTGGGTCATGTCCGCTAGCGCGTCGACGGTGAACTCGCTGGTCTGGGAGTACATCCACGCCTGCAGCCCCAGTACCGAATCCTGGAATGCCGGGCAGTACACCGGTACGTCGTTCTCATAGGCCGCCGCCAGCACGCCGGCGTCTTCGGGCACGTCCTCGCGCTCGTTGACCTCGCTGTTGGCCCGGCCCAGTTCCTCGGTCATGCGCTGGATCGAGACCGCGCCCTCGTCTTCCAGCGTCGAGAACACCTCGTCCCGGAGGTGGTTCTCGAACAGGGCGAAATGCTCCTGGGGCAGATAGACGTTGTAGATGCGGTCGACGCCCTCGTCCCGGAGCGTCTCGTCGTGTTCGCGCTCTGTTTGCCCCTCGGGTGTGACCTCGCCGTGGTGGTGCTTGCCGCCGATGGCCTCGATGCTGTCGTGGGTGCAGTTCGCACCCGTCGTCACGAGCACGTCGATGTGGCCGTCGCGGATGAGTTCGCTGACGATGGCCCGCATCCCGGTCGGGACCATCGCGCCAGCCAGCCCGAAGAAGGTCGTCACGTCGTCGTCGAGCATCTCGCTGTAGATGTCGACGGCCTCGTGGATGTCGCTCGCGCCGATGCCGGCCTCGCCGTAGCTGTCCGCCAGTTCGCCGACCGTCATGCCGGCGCGGGCCTCCGCGTGGCCGATGGGGTCGTGATGGAACGTCTCCCGCTCGTCGGTGTGGTCGCTCATTGGACGCCAGTCGGGCACGCCGATGTTTCAACGTCGCGGTTCGTCGCGTCTACCCGGCGACCCGTCGATTTGTCCGGGGGGCAGTCCGTCGATTCGGATCGTCTCCACGTATCACGCGGCGACCGAAACGGAGGCCTTAGCGTCATCGGCGCTGACCCGTCGGCATGGACACTACTGCGTTCCGCCGCGGCGTCCGCGACGCGGTTCCGCTGTTGCTCGGAATCGTCCCCTTCGGACTCGTCGCCGGGATCGCCGCCGTCAACGCCGGGTTCGGACTTCCGACGGCGGTGGGTCTGTCGGTCGTCGTCTTCGCCGGCGCGTCCCAGATCGCCGCCCTGGAACTGCTCGGCCAGAGCGCACCCCTTTCCGTCGTCGTGGCGACGGCGGTCGTCATCAACCTCCGGTACCTGATGTACTCGGCGTCAATCGCGCCGTACTTCCGCGAGTTCACCGTCCGGTGGAAGGCTGTGCTCGCGTATATCCTGACCGACCAGGCGTACGCCATCTCCGTCGCCAGCTACCGGTCCGACCGCTCCGTCGACCGCAAGTGGTACTACCTCGGCGCGGCGGTCACCCTCTGGGTGGTGTGGCAGGTCACCACCGTCGCCGGCGTGCTCCTCGGCACCGGCGTCCCGGACGCCTGGGGGCTGGAGTTCGCTATCCCGCTGGTCTTTCTCGCCATCCTGGTCCCGGCCATCGAGGACCGGCCCTCCGCGGTCGCAGCCGTCGTCGGGGGTGCGCTGGCCGTCCTCGGTGCGGGCCTCCCGCTCAACCTCGGCCTGCTCGTCGGAGCAGCGGTCGGCATCACTGCCGGTGTGGTCGCCGAGTCACTCGCGGAGGGGACCGATGGCGACTAGCTACGACCCGGTCGCGCTCGTCGCCGCCGTCGCGCTCGTCGGCCTACTGACCTACGCCTGCCGCCTCTCCTTTATCGCGCTGTTCGGTCGGCTTGACGAGATTCCACCGAGCGTCGAGCGGGTGTTACGGTTTGTCCCCGCGGCCGTCCTCGCCGCCCTCGTTCTCCCGTCGTTCGTGACACTCGACGCCGGTAGTTTCGCCATCGACAAGTTCGTCGCGGGAACGCTCGCGGCGGGCGTGGCCTGGAAGACGGAGGACGTGTTCGCGACGATGGCGACGGGGATGGGCACCCTCTGGGTGCTCAGGTTTCTGCTTTCCCTCGGCATGTGACCGACTGTACCTGCTGCAGTAGCACAGGGGGCAGGAACCGCCTGGCCCGCTCCTCCCTCAGATTCTCAGATGAGCGGGCGGGTCGACAGCTTCCAACTGTTCCAGCAGTCCCAGGCGGTTCTCCTCGACCCACACCTCCGCGATCTCGTCGTCTTCGAGCCGGTACATCGCCATCCCGGTCCACTCGACCTCGTGTCCGGTCGGCTCGACGTCGAGGAACTCCCCTTTGTGTGTCCCGCTCGCGGAGTAGCGAACGGCGACCGTATCGCCCTCTGCGACCATCGCGTGTGTCGTGCCGCTGTAGTCCGGGAACCGCTGGAAGTGTGACTCCAGGAACTCGATGACGTCCTCGGGACCGTGTAGTGTCTCGTGAATACTGTGCTCGACCACGTCGTCGGCCAGGATGTCGTCCAGTGTCTCCAGGTCTCGCTCGTTGAACGCGCGCAGGTATTGCCTGACAGTGTCCGCGTTCGATGTTTCGGTTGTTGACATTGTTTCACCTCACGCATGGTGCTCCGGGCTGGAGTCCGGGCCGTGCCGGGAGCTCCCATGTCAGTGTTCTTCGCGAAACGTGTTAGTATTTAACATGGTCGGCTGGGCGGGAAGGTGGGCAGCGATGTCTCAGTGGTGGGCCAGAAAGGAGATACCCGGCGGGAGTCAGGCCAGCTCAAGTGATGCCCCACAGCAGTCCGAGCGGTACTGCTCGCGTTGCTCGACGAGCTTACAGTCCCGGTAACGTCTGGCGACGAGGTCACCACACGCCTCGCAGGTGAGGACGTGCTTCGGATCGGTGAAGGCCGGACAGTGAACGTCGGTGTCGAGCTGGGCGGCCCGCTCCCGGAAGGCCCGGCCGTGGTCGGTCGTCCCGTCGCGCTGGTACTGCTCGACGTGGATGAGTTCGTGGCGCAATGTCGCCTCCCACTCCTCGCGGTCGAAGGTCGAGAACGCGTCCCAGGTCAGCGACACTGTACAGGGTAGCGGGCGGCCGTCACTCCCGTCGACGCTGTCCCAGTCGTACCGCTGGCCGACGGTGGCGTCGTCCAGTTTCGGCCGTTTGACCGCAGCGGCCCGACGCTTGGCGCGGTGGGACACCTCCCAGTCGACTAGGTCGAACCGGACCGAGACGCCCCGCTCGCGGCGGACCCGTCGGCAGTACTGTCGCGACCAGTCGATGAGGTCCGCATTCGAACCAATACCTTCGTAAGAAACTACGCCGCTCATCGCCTCAGAGGCCGGTCGGGCAGTCGATGTAGGTCGTCTCCACGCCCCAGTCCTCGACGACGGCCTGGAGCGACTGAACACCAAACGTCTCCGTCGCATAGTGGCCGGCAAGGACGACGTGGATCCCCTGCTCGCGGGCCTCGTGGAAGGCCTGCTGTTTCCCCTCGCCGGTGATGAGCACGTCAGCGTCTTTTTCGACCGCCTCCTGCAGCCAGTCGACGCCGCTGCCGGTGACGATGGCGACGTCCTCGACGGTCGACGGGCCGAAATCGAGCACCTGTACGGACTGCCCGCCGGTATCCAGATTTCCTTCGAGGGCACCTTTGAGTTCGGAGACAGTCTGTGGCTCTGCGAGGGTGCCGCGCTGGCCGATGTACTCGCCGCCCATCGACCCGAACGGGGCACGGTTGTCGAGGTCCAGCAGGTCCGCAACGCCGGCGGCGTTACCCAGCGACTGGTGGCCGTCCAGAGGGAGGTGGGCGACGTACAGCGCGAGGTCATTGTCAACGAGTGGGGCGACCCGGCGGTAGTTGGTTCCCGTTACGCGCTCCATCCCACCCCAGACGATGCCGTGGTGGGTCACGAGCAGGTCAGCGCCCGCCTCCGCGGCGCGGTCGATGGTCTCGACGGCCGCGTCCACCGCGAAGGCGACGTGCCCGACCGGCTGGGTCGCCGGCCCGACCTGCAGGCCGTTTGGGCTGGCGTCGATGTCGGCGTAGGCCTCGATGTCGAGTCGGTCGTCGAGCCGCGTCGCGATGTCTCCTGCGTTCATAGCGCGGGCTTCGAGAGGGCCGGTGGTATGCTTTACTCTACCGGCGTCCGGCTATCCCTCTGTTTCGACCAGTTGCCCGTTTTCCTGTCCGATGAGGTCCCGGTCCACCGCGGCGTCGATGATGGCGTCGAACTGCTCCCCGTCGATATCGTAGGCGTTGATCGCAACCTCACGGATCTCGGCGCGGTCGACGGGCATCTGCCGGTTCTGGAGCAGACGCATCACCTTGTTGTACTCCAGTTTCGTCAGCGAGGGGGCGTCGGCGCTGTCGTCGCCGTTCCCGCGTCTATCGGTGTCCCCGCGCCCCGTTTCCGCATCTTTATCCTCGGTCGACTCCGCCCCTCGTTCGTCCGCGGTATCCGGCGCGGCCGTTTCCGTCGCATCCGGTTCCCGTGTCGAACCTGCCGGCTCCGCTGACCGGTCGGATTGCGTCCGGTCCCCCGCGCTCGCGCTGTCGTCGCCCAGCAGTGAGCCGTCATCGGTCGGTTCGACCACGCTCTCGGCGGTCGTCTGTTCGCCGCCCCTCGGCGTCTCAGAATCTTTGCGCAGCCCGGACGGCTCATCGGTCCCAGCGTCGGTAGCCGTCCCTACTGCGTCGCGGGCGTCCGCCTTCGCCGCCTCAACGGCCGGTTCGACAATAGTTGCGAGCTTCTCCCGACAGGTCGAACAGAGCACGACGGCCCCCTGCTGCTCTGCTTCCGGGTCCAGCGATTTCGGGATAATCGGATACTCGGAGAGCGAGACGTCGAGCGCGCCACCGCAGAAGTAACACGACGAGAGCTGGTCCATGCCCGCTACGTGGAGATGCTGTGTAATAAAATCCTTATATCGGTATAGTTGCTACATCAACCGTGGCCATCCTCCCGGGTGACCTGTCACTGTACACGAGCGGCAAGCGGTCTGTATACTACCAAGTCAGACCGCTCGCCATCTGTGCAACCGCGAACCGGGTTCTGAAAGAGGGGAGACCGTGACACAGACGATCGAGCTCTCGACGACCGGGCTTTGTCCGTCCGTTTCCGCGGAGCCGAGCCAGGCGCAATTCCGGCTCGACAACACAAGAGTCGCTGTCGAAGGCGGCCAGCTATCGGAAGAGGCTGGTCTGGACGAGATCTTCGATGTCCGGCTGGGCCAGCCACCACAGGCCGCAACGGGTGCGCTCTCGGGGACGGTACTCACAATCGGGTTCGAGCGCGGCGGCCAGCGCGTCGTGCTGTTCATCGACGGGACGGAATCGACGTTAGACCGGGTCAGTGGGCTGTTGTTCCGCCGATTGCTCGACGGGACAGAGGTGGCCGTTTGCCATCCCGCGACAATCGGCGGGCGCGTGACAGAGCGGCGGTTCGATATCGGTGAGCTCCGGGTCACCCCCGGACGAGTCGGGTGTACCGGTATCAGGCAACCGCTCAACGTCGACCTCGAAACCGTCGTGGGCGTCAGCCGCGCCGAGAAGGAACTGCTGGGCCGTCAGGAGCCGACTGTCGACCTCCGGTACGTCAGGCAGGGAGTCGTCGTGGGGGCCGACCTGTCGCTGAACCCGCCGCGGAAGCTCAATCTGCTCGGACGGTACCTTCGGCGCAGATACGGTCGGCTACGGCGGGAACTGCGGGAACTCGACCCGCCGGCTCCGGTCGTCCGGACGCTGACACGGCTCTACGCACGCGGGGGACGGACAGATTCCAGTAGCGTCCTGGCACAGGAATCGGCGGAGCCGGAAGCCCTGCTCGAAGGGCTGATTGAGAACGGTCTGGTCACCATAGACGACAGCGAAGTTCGATTAACCATGCTGGGTTGGGTGCTTGTCGTCGAGCGGGCCGTCGGCGTCGGCGTATCAGATAGCTGAGTACACATCTGGGCGTCTCCCGGAGAGAGACCGTTCAGGTCCGTTCTCTCATCGCGTGGTATACACTGTAAGTAAATGTATATATCTCAGCCGAGAAATCCCCGGACGAGCTCCGCGGCGTCGTCACTCGGCTCCAGCCACGGCGTGTGGCCGTGTTCTGGGAGTTCGTGAAACTCGGCGTCGGGCATCTTCTCGGCGACGGGGCGACCGACAGTTGGCGCGTAGAAGGCGTCCTCCGTGCCCCAGACGAACTGCGTCGGTCGGTCGATTTGCACTATTTCGGTCCGGATGTCGAACAGCGGATGGGCGCGGCCGAATGAGCCCTGTGCAGTCGCCAGCGACCGCTGGCTCTCCGGGCGACCGGGCAGGTCCTGCCCGGCGGCGAGCAGTTCGTAGAGGGCGTCCGGTATCGCCGCGGCGTCGACGACGTTGATCCGCTTCATCGACTGCCTGGCGTTCTCGACTGGGTCGCCGCGGTTGAGCAGCCACAGCAGCACGCGATTGAGGCCGCGGACCGTCAGCAGGCGAAACAGGAGCGGGAGGTCCCGCGAGAGCCCGCCCGGCGCGCCGACGAGTTGCAGTCGGTCCACGCGGTCGTGGTCGAGTGCGAGCAGGAACGACTGGAGGCCGCCGTGGGAGTTACCGACGACGTGCGGGCGGTCGATTGCGAGATCGTCGAGCAGGTCACGCAGGTACGCGACCAGAAACGACCGGAGGTCCCGGTCCCGGTAGCTCGGGGCGGCCGAGAGGCCGAGCCCGGGCCGGTCGGGGGCGTACACGCGGTACTCGTCGGTGAGCGCCGGGAACAGGGGGAGCCACGTCGCCGCTGGCGTCCCCACGCCGTGCAGGAGCAGTATGGGGTCGCCGTCCGGGTCCCCGCCGACGAGATAGTGAACGCGACCCACGGCGTCTGTCTCGGTCACTCTGGACTCGACGGCACGGTCGTAGTGATCGGCGAGACGGGCTTGAGTGTCCGCGTATCGGCGCTCGGCCGGATGGGGCCAGTCATCGGGCGATAGCGAACGATCCACGGGGACTGTGGTGCCGGAGCTCATACGTGAACACTTCAGCCCCGGACGTATCAGTATACCCCGAGCCAGCACACACGAGAATGGAGTGTCGCTCCATGGGACACATATACCTCCGTTCCTTCGCTCCCACATGGAGACAGTCGAGGGGACGATTCTCGCCGGGCGGTCGTTCGAGCCGGTTCAGGGCCGGATTGTCGTCGAGGATGGTCACATAGCGGCCGTCGAGGAGACGCCCGAGCGAAAGAGCGAGCCGGACCGCATTGTCCTCCCGGCGTTCGTGAACGCACATACCCACGTTGGAGACTCGGTTGCGAAGGAGGCAGCCGTTGGACTTGGCCTGGAGGAAGCGGTGGTGCCGCCCAACAGCCTGAAACACCGGCGGATCGCAGCGGCCGACGACGAGACGCTGATTACCGCGATGCACCGGACGCTCCGGCGGATGCAACGGACCGGCACCGCGGCGTTCCTCGACTTCCGGGAGTTCGGCGTCGACGGTGCGAACGCGCTTCGCGAAGCCGCCGAGGGACTCGATATCGAGGCCTTCATCTTCGGAAGCGACGACCCCGCAGTGCTGGACGTGGCCGACGGGTTCGGTGCCAGCGGCGCGAACGACGACGACTTCACTGCCCGGCGGGCCGCCGCCAGGGAGCACGGGGTCCCGTTCGCTATCCACGCCGGCGAACCGGACGCGACGGACATCCATCCGGCACTTGACCTGGAGCCGGACCTGCTGGTCCACATGGTCCATGCCGAAGCGGAGCACCTCGAACGAGTCGCCGAGCAGGACGTCCCCATCGCGATCTGTCCCCGAGCGAACCGCGTCCTCGACGTCGGCCGACCGCCGATTGAGACGCTTCTGGAGTACACTGACGTCGCGCTCGGGACCGATAACGTGATGCTGAACGCACCGTCGATGTTCCGTGAGATGGAGTACACCGCGAAGACGTTCGACCTTCCCTCCCGGACGGTGCTTCGGATGGCGACGACCGCTGGAGCCGACGCAGTCGGCCTCGACTGTGGTGTCATCGAGCCCGGTCGTCGGGCCGCACTGCTGGTACTCGATGGCGATTCAGACGCTCTCTCGGCGGTTGCAGACCCGGTCGACGCGGTCGTTCGGCGAGCGTCTCCGCTCGACATCCACCGCGTTATCTGTTGAGAGACGACAGAGCCATGTGAGCGATACTGCTCGCAACAGGCCCAGACGGGGAGACTGGTCGCTCGCCGGTTTCGGGTCAGTTCTCGGCCGCGTGGGCGAACACGAACGCCCGGAGGAGTTTCGCGGCCAGCGTCGCCGCCTGGCCGTCGTCGCGGTCGTTGACCTCGACCACGTCGAAGCCGACGGCCTGCGGTGCGACGGCCCGGACAACCTCGTGCAGTTCTCGCGGTTCGAGGCCGAACGGCTCCGGCGTCCCGGTTCCGGGCGCGAACCCGGGGTCGGCGGCGTCGATGTCGACTGAAAGGTACACTCGCTCGTCGTTGAAGTCTGGCGTCCAGTCAGCCATGTCCGTTGGCGGAACCACGGTCACGTCGTCGTCACTCGCTCGGTCCCACTCCGCCTCGGAGCCGGTCCGAGCGCCCAACACGACTGCCTCGTCAGCGACCGAGAGCGCGTGGTTCGTCACCGTCGCGTGGGAGTACTCGTCGCCGGCGTAGGACTCCCGCAGGTCTAAATGTGCGTCCAGACAGACGAACACATCAGGGTCCAAGGCGCGTACGCCGGCGACGGAAACGGTGTGTTCGCCGCCGACGACGAGCGGAACAGCCCCCTCGCTCTCGAAATCCGAGAGGGTGCCCTGGAGGAAAGTGAGGTACTCGGCGACGTCGGCCGTGGGGCCGATGTCGCCGTGGTCGTAGACGGAACAGTCAGTGAAGTGCTGGCCGGTGCGGTGGTCGAAGTCGTCGAACTGCTGACCGAACTGCCGGACGCGGCGCGGGCCAAAGCGTGCGCCGGGGCGAAACGACGTGGATGCGTCGAGTGGTGCGCCGACGAGCGCGTAGTCGGCCGCCCCGCGGTCGGCCCCCGCACCGGGCAACATCGTTACGAGCGTGTGATCTTGCGCTGCTCTTCGTACTGCAGGTACTCGATCTCGTCGTCGGGCTGGAGGTCGATGTCCTCGGGGACCCGCATCGTGAACGTGTCGTAGGTGTCGAGGTCCATCACCTGCGCGTCGTTGCCGTCTGTGGAGACGACCTGGCCCTGCTTCCGGTTGACAATCGGGACCCAGACCTTCGCGTCGACGGGCTGGGACAGCGAGCGCTTCTTGCCGTCGAAAACGCCCTTTGCGTCGATTCGGGCCTTGGCGCTGCCGTGCTTGCCCGGCTTGGCCGTGCTGTAGGAGTTTATCTTACACGGCGTGTCCTCGATCATGACGTAGCTACCTTCGTCGAGCTCTCGAACTTCGGTCTGCTCTCTTGCCATACCGCCGGATTACCCCTGTTTGGGTATAAACGGTTTGGAATGACGCAAGCCGCAGCTATCAGTAGCCACTCCGGTTGATTCGTGAGCCCGAAGGATTGGAAAGTGGACCAGTCCCAGCAGCTTGAGAGTGGACGGTGTCACCAGCGTCGCGCTGTGTGGGAACAGTTTATCCTCATGCAAATTTGATGCCAAATTACTTTCATCGGCATGGCGAACTTTCAGGTATGCCTCACGAGGTCGAGGACGAAACGACGGTCAACGAGAGCTACTCAGTCACGGTTCCGGCAGCAGTACGTCGAGCGGCTGGGGTTGAGGCAGGCGACAAACTCCGCTGGCACGTCGACGACAACGGGTCGCTCTCGGTCAAGGTGGTCAAGCAACAGTACGGTGCGTTCTCGAAGCTCGATCCGGTCGACACCGGTGAGTCCACCGACGCCGCCGAGGACCACGATCTCATCGCCGGGGACTACTGATGGCCGCAGTCGTCGTAGACGCGAACGTGATCATTGCGGCCCGCATAGCAAAAGATCAGAATCATCAGCGTGGCGAAGCAATCTCACATGCGATTGACGACGGGACACTTCCGACAGGATACGTTCTGAGCAACGTGCTTGAGGAGACAACGAATTACCTGGAGGCGAGAGCCGGACACGATGTGGCGACCGAGACGCTTGATGCACTTATCGAGAGTAGTGGGTTCGAAATCAGACAGACGCCGAAGTCGGACTTCGATGCCGGCCGCTCGCTGTTCCGTCGGTACGACTCGCTCTCGCTGACAGACGCGATTATTGTGGCGGCAATGCAGCGCGAAGAGATCGACTATCTCTACAGTTTCGACGATGGCTTCGACGGCGTCTCTGATATCACCCGCCTCACGACGGCGGATAATCCATTCGAGCAGTGAGCCCTTGGCCTGCCCCGTTCGTCTGCTCTAACTCCACACTCACTTTTAGGCCACCCCCACAGTTCAAGTGAGCTTGCACTAACCACACAGGTGTGGCACTCTCGTTCGACCTGTTCGGGACGCTTGTCGCGGCAGACCGGCCAGCAGCGCCGTGGAGCGCCGTTGCGGAGGCGCTCGCGGCCCGGTCGGTTCGGGTGCCCGACGACTGGGAGGACGCCTATCGCTCGGCCCACCGCGACTACGAGCGCGGCCGGGAAGCGCCGCTGGACGAGCACGTTCGGCTAGCGCTGGATAGCCGTGGGGTCGAGATAGCCGACACGACTGCACGGGAGGCCGTCCTCGCGGCGTTCGACAGCCCCGTAACGGTCCGCGACGGAGCCATCGAGGCGCTCGACGCCGCGGCACAGCAGGGGCCGGTCGCCGTCTGTTCGAACTGCAGCGTCCCTGGGCTGGTCGAGCGAACGTTGGAGCGAGCGGCCATCGAGACCCGGAGCGACCACTCCTTCGATGCCGTCGTCACCAGCGTTGACTGTGGCTGGCGAAAGCCGCATCCCAGCATCTTCGAGACGACGGCGGACGCGCTCGATGTGACGCTTGCCGACCTCACCCACGTCGGCGACGACGCCCGGACGGACGGCGGTGCGGGCCGCGTGGGCGCGCAGTCGATACTGTTAGAGGACCACTCGCTGCCGACGATAGCCGAAAAGCTCCGGGAGGGGGAACTATGCTGAGCGCGCTGGCCGTCGCCGGCGGGCTGGAACTGGCAATCGGTGAGCCGCCGACCCGCTTGCATCCAGTCGCGTGGTTCGGACGGGTCGTCGGGGCGGTCGACCGTGAGTGGGACCGGCCGCTCGTGGTCGGGACGCTCGCCGCGGCGCTGTTACCACTTGGAGCCGCCGCAGCGGTCGGCGGGGCCGTCGCCCTCACCGCCACCGTCGAACCGGTCGCTGCTGTCTCACTCGCCGGCCTCGCACTGTTTCTGACCACGAGCCTTCGCAGTCTCCTCTCGACCGCTCGGGATGTCATCGCAGACACTGACACCGACCTCCCGGCTGCTCGGGACGGGCTACTCGCACTCGCTGGCCGCGACGCGGGCGCACTCTCGGCGGGCGAGGTCCGGAGCGCCGCCGTCGAGAGCACGTCGGAGAACCTCGCCGACGGTCTGGTCGCGTCCCTGGCCGCATTTGTCGTTGGCGGGCTCGCCGCTGCGGGTGTCGGCCTTTCGCCGCTACCCGTCGCCGCCGGCGCAGCGGCATGGGTCAAGGCCGTCAACACGATGGACTCGATGCTGGGCTACCGCTCGAAGCGCGTCGGGACGCCCGCGGCGCGGCTCGACGACGCCGTGATGTGGCTCCCGGCCCGGTTGAGCGCGCTCCTGCTCGCCGTCGCCTGCGGGTCGCCCCGCTCAGTGGGCCGCGCTCGGACCTGGCTGGACGGCGTGCCCTCGCCGAACTCCGGGTGGCCGATGGGGACGGCCGCCGCGGCGCTGGACGTTCGACTCGAAAAGCCCGGCGTCTACGTGCTGAATCCCGGCGGCCAGCTCCCCGACGCGGCGACGGCCCAGCGCAGTGTGACGCGGGTTGGCATCGCCGGCGTCCTGGCGTACCTGCTGGCCGGCGCGGGGGTGTTCGCGTGGTTCTGACCGCGCTCCGGGGGGCACTTGGCTTCCTCTCGCGGCTCCCGGTCGGCCACAGCGAACAAGCGTGGGACGCCTTCGTCGCGACCCCGGCGGCGTTCCCGCTGGCCGGCTACGTCGTCGGCGGCATCGTCGCACTGCCGTTCCTGGCCGCGGGCCTGCTCCCGGCCCCGGTCGTCGCCGCGGCGTACCTCGGGAGTGTTGTCCTCGTCACCGGTGTCAACCACGCTGACGGCCTCGCGGACCTCGGGGATGCGGCCGTCGTTCACGGCGACCCCGCGGAGCGCCGCGATGTGATGCGAGACACGACCGTCGGCGTCGGGGCGGTCCTCGCACTGGGGACCGTTCTCCTCGCGCTCGCGCTGGCCGCGCTGGCAGTTGCCGGGCTCCCGCCGCTGGTCGCCGTCACGCTGGTCCTTTCCGCCGAGGTGGGGGCGAAGCTCTCGATGGCGACGCTGGCCTGCGTCGGCCGTCCGAGCCACGACGGGTTCGGTTCGACGGTGATCGACGGGAACGGCCCCCGCAGGCTTGTCGCCGCACTCGCCGTCGCGCTCCCGGCCGCCGTCGTCGCCGTTCCGGCGACCGCAGTCGCAGTTCTCACCGGCCCGCTGCTCGCTGTTGGCCTCTCGGGCTGGGCCGACCGCCGGCTGGGTGGCGTCAGCGGCGACACGTTCGGCGCGGCTAACGAACTCACGCGCGCCGCCGCGCTCCACGTCGGTGTCGCCGCGTGGTCGCTCTTCGGCGGCATCTGGTCGGTGCCGCCGGGCAACTGGGAGGTGCTCGCATGGACGCTCTGGTGATGTGTGGCGGGCGCGGGACGCGGCTCGATACTGAGGCTGAGAAACCGCTCTTTCGAGTCGGCGGCGTGCCAATGGTCGACCGGGTTATCGGGGCACTTCGGGATAGTTCCGTCGAGAGAATTATCGCCGCAACGTCGCCGAACGCCCCGGTAACGCGGGATCATCTGGACGTTCCCTGTATCGAGACACCTGGCGAGGGATACGTCGCTGACCTCGACAGGGCGCTGGCCGACGACCGACTCTCGAAGCCAGTGCTGACTGTCGCCGCCGACCTGCCGCTACTCGACGGCGAGATAGTGGATCGGGTGCTCGACGAGCACGGCGGCGGCTCGCTGACGGTCCTGGTTCCGGCCTCGCTGAAGCGCGGGCTCGGCGTGAGCGATGACACGACGTTCGGGCATGGGGGCCGTGAGGTCGCGCCGACGGGTATCAACGTCGTCGGCAACGGCTCCGACGACGCCTGGCTCACGCGGGACCGACGCGTCGCGGTCAACGTCAACACGCTCGCTGACGCCCGTGTGGCCGAACAGTGGCTACAACAATATTGAGGCAGAAACCGGGCCGCCACGAAACTTTCTCCACAGCGCCCGCCGTAGCACCTGTCCATGGACCCTGACTCGGTCGACGGCTTGCGGGCGAGCGGCGGCGACGGGACCGATGCCGCCATCGATGCGAATGGGCGCGTCCCACACGGCAGCAGCGACGACCCGGACCTGCTGGATTTCAGCGCGAACACGAACCCCCGCGTCCCGCCGGGAACGGAAGCGGTCTATCGGCAAGCCTTCGAGGCCGCCCGCTCGTATCCGGCTGACGACTATTCCGAGTTCCGGGCGGCCGCGGCGTCCTTTGTCGACTGCGAGCCGGAACAGGTGATACCCACAGCCGGCGGCCTCGAAGCCATACGCCTGGCGATTCAGACGACGGTCCGGGCCGGCGACAGCGTCCTCGTTCCCTACCCCAGCTTCGGCGAATACGCCCGCGAAGTCCGACTGCAGGGCGGGAAACCGGAGTTCGTCCCACACGACGAGGTGCTGGGCGTTGACCCGTCCGGACACGCACTCGCCATCGTCTGCAACCCGAACAACCCGACCGGTGAGGCCGCCGACCCGTCGGCGCTCCGGGCCTTCGCCGACGACTGTCTCGAAGCTGGGACGACGCTGCTGGTCGACGAAGCCTTTCTGGGATTCACCGACGAGCAGTCGCTGGCGGGCCGCGAGGGCGTCATCGTCGCACGGTCGCTAACCAAGCTGTTCGGCCTCCCCGGCGTCCGAATGGGCTATACCGTCGGCACGGGCGCGGCAAGGGACCGACTCGCCACCGCACGCCGCGCCTGGTCGATGAGCACTGCTGCGGCCGCTGTCGGTGCGCACTGCTACGACCAGACCGAGTTCGTCGCCGAGACGAATGCCCGCGTCACTGCCGAGCGGACACGCATGCGGGAGCGGCTCTCGGGGCGGTTCGACGTGTCCCCCTCGGATGCGCCCTTTCTCCTGCTGTCGGTCAGCGACGCCGACGAGTCCGTCGACGAGATTCTAGCCACGGTCCGCGAAGCCGGTATCGCACTCCGGGACGCCCGAACGTTCCGCGGGCTGGACTCGCACATCCGTGTCGCCGTCAGAGCCCCCGAAAAAAACGACCGGCTGTTGGACGCGCTGGATGTTTGAGACGACCGTTCGGGACGGTGTCTGTCAGATTCGCCGCGACGGGGCGCGGTGGCTCTCGACGGCGTGGGACGGGGGCTACCGAACCGCTGAGGCGGTTTACAACATCACCGTCCCGGAGGGGTTCGAGCGGACCGACCTCGACGCCTACCGCGCCGAGCGGCTCTCCGGGGCCGGCTTCCCCGTCGGTCCAGCACTGCTCACCGGCGTCCACATGGCGCACGCCCGCTGTGCCCGGAGCGGTCCGGTGTCTGTGCTGGCGACCGCGGGCCTCTCGAACCCCGCGGCGTTGCCGATGTCGACAGAGGAGACAGCCGCCGCCGATGGGACAGCCGCGAATCCGGCAGACAGCCCCGACTGGCGGCCGGGAACGGTCAATCTCGTCGTCGGCGTCGACCGCGCGCTGGACGACGGCGCGCTGGCGACGCTGCTCGCCACGACCGTCGAGGCGAAGGCCGCGACGCTGCTCGACGCGGCGGACGTTCCGGGAACGACATCGGACGCCGTCATCGTCGGCTGTGTCCCGAGCGCTGAGTCCGCCCCCTTCGCCGGCAGCGCGACCGAAGTCGGTGCCGCCGCTCGCGTCTGTGTTCGGGACGCTATCCGGGCGAGCCTTGCCGCCCGCTACGACGGCGACGACCTGCCGACCGTCGAAGACGCGGCGTACGGCGTCATCACTGACCGGGACACCATGGTTTTCGAGCCCTGAGAGCGCCGTTTCTCACACGACGTTCCCGAAGACCAAACGGCTAAACAGAATACGGGCGAACAGACGGGTATGAGCGACAACACGGCCGGACCGACCGCCGAGCCCATCAGTCCGAGCGCGCCTGAGGAGTTCGGGCTGGTACAGGTCTGGTGGGGCGACGGCAAGGGGAAGACCACGGCTGCGCTTGGGATGGCGACCCGCGCCGTCGGCCACGGCTACCGCGTTCACCTCCTGCAGTTCATGAAAGGCGGGACCAGCACCGTCGAGGATGTGCGCGGGGAGTACAACGCTATCGCGGCCCTGCCGGGCTTTTCCTACGAGAACGCGGGCCACTACGGCTGGCACGGCTTCCTCGACGGGAGCGAGGACGACGAGCACGAGGCCCGTGCGAAGGGGGCGCTCGACCGCGCTCGGGAGATCATTCAGGCCAGCACCGAGGCCGACCTCTCGACGCCGCAGGACGCTGACAGTCCACCGGAAGACGGGGTGAACATGCTCGTCCTCGACGAGATACTCTACGCCGCGAACCGTGGCCTCGTCGACCCGACGGATGTGATCGGGCTCATCGAATCCAAGCCCGACGACCTCGAACTCGTGCTGACGGGCGGCCACGAGCGGCCCGAGTTCCTGACCGACCACGCGGACCTCATCTCCGAGGTCAGCAAGGAGAAACACCCCATCGACGCCGGGCAGGGCGCGCGGAAGGGGACGGAGTTCTGAGCAGGGCGTCTCGGTCGGCAGTTATCGCTCAGCCAGCAGGTCGTCGACAATCTCACGAGCCGCTTGCACGTGGTCGTCGGCAGCGGCGTCGCCGGTGCCGTCGACGTTCGAGAGAATGTGGTCGACGGTCGCCAGCCGCTCCGTTAGTGCGTCCTCGGAGAGATCGCCTTCAGCGATATCAGCGGCGACGGCCTCGGCCTCCCCGAGCCATCGGCTGGCCGTGCGTTCGACCGGCCGCTCCCCGGTTGCAGCGAGGTGTTCGTACAAGACCTTGAGTCGCTGGTCGGTCACAAATATATCTCGGCGGGCCAGCGGGAAGAACCCCGCCGAACCACTGATAATCCAGGCGGCCCCAGCACTGTCTGATGGCCCACACGCTGCTGGTCGCGGGAACGGCGAGCCACGTCGGCAAGTCGACCGTCGCGGCCGGGCTCTGTCGCTACCTGGCCGACCGCGGCGTCTCGGTCGCGCCGTTCAAGGCCCAGAACATGAGCAACAACGCCCGGGCGACGCCCGGCGGCGAGGTCGGCGTCTCGCAGTACGTCCAGGCCCGCGCGGCCCGCGTCGCGCCGTCGACCGACCACAACCCAGTCCTCCTGAAACCGCGAGGCGACGGCGAGTCGCAACTCATTCTGGACGGCCAAGCTGTCGGGCATTTCGAGGCTCGTGGCTACTACGACGACCACTGGGGCGACGCGCTGGAGACCGCCCGCGCGGCCCACGACCGACTCGCACAGTCCCACGACGTGATCGTCGCCGAAGGGGCCGGCTCGATTGCCGAAATCAACCTCCACGACCGCGACCTGGCGAACGTCGAGACGGCCCGGTTCGCCGACGCCGACGTGGTGCTGGTCGCCGACATCGAACGCGGCGGCGTGTTCGCGTCGCTGGTCGGGACCCTCGAACTCGTTCCCGACGACATCCGCGAGCAGGTGGCCGGCGCGGTCATCACGAAGTTCCGCGGCGACCGCTCGCTGCTTGCCCCTGGCATCGAGGAGTTCGAGGACCGAACTGGCGTGCCCGTCCTCGGCGTGATTCCCCACGACGACCCCGGGCTCCCCGAGGAGGACAGCGTGGTGCTGCCGCCGGTCGGTGAGCGATCCGTCGTCGGCGCTGACGACGGCGTGCCCGAGGGCGAGAGCGTCACCGTCGCGGTCCCGCGGCTCCCGCGCATCTCGAATTTCACCGACCTGGAGCCACTCGCCCGCGAACCCGGCGTCAGAGTCGCGTACGTTCCGCCCGATGCCACCCTCGACGACGCCGACGCGGTGGTCCTGCCGGGGAGCAAGAACACCGTCGACGACTTGCTGGCACTGACCGATGCTGGATTCGGTGACCGACT
The DNA here is from genome assembly GCF_055271655.1 of Haloarcula sp. HT12. Lineage (NCBI taxonomy): Archaea > Methanobacteriati > Methanobacteriota > Halobacteria > Halobacteriales > Haloarculaceae > Haloarcula > Haloarcula sp. HT12. Next base: position 22,179 of record NZ_JBUXKW010000005.1, on the reverse strand, counting down.
GCACGCGTTCGAGGGTCCCGTCATCGGCCTCTGTGGCGGCTACCAGATGCTCGGCGAGGCGATCACGAACGCCGACATCGAGGGGACCGGCGATGCTGACCGCGTCGAGGGCCTGAGATTGTTGCCGGTGACGACGGAGTTCAGCGAGGCCAAGACGGTCGAACACGTCCAGCGGGACCTCGACGGCGTCGGCCCGCTCGCCGGGGCGAGCGGGACCGTCGAGGGCTACGAGATCCACATGGGCGACTCGACGCTGACCGGCGACGCCGCCCGGCCCTTCGACGGCGACGGGGCGGCGACCGACAGCGTCCTCGGGACCTACCTCCACGACCTCTTCGTCAACGACACTGCCCGGGAAGCCTTCGTTCGAAACACGTTCGAGACCGCCGGAATCGACCCGCCTGCGGCGAGCGAGCGAGACGACGGCGACCCCTACGAACAGGCGGCGGCACTCGTCGCCGACCACGTCGACCTCGGACCGCTTGCGCTTCCCGGGCGGTGACTGTTTGATACTCCCCCAATTTCCGGAAATTTATATACAGCTAGCTCGCAATATTCCCCAATGGTCGAAGTGTTCGCGGTCGCCAGTGGGAAGGGCGGAACTGGCAAGACGACGAGCACCGTCGCCCTCGGGATGGCGCTAGCCGACCGCTACGACGTGACGGTGGTCGACGCCGACACGGGCATGGCGAATCTCCTTTTTCACGCCGGCCTCTCCGACGCCGAGACGACGCTACATGACGTGCTGGCCGACGACGCGCCAGTCGAGGCGGCCGCGTACGACCGATTCGGGCTGACTGTGGTCCCCTGTGGCACGAGTCTGGATGGCTTCAGGGACGCCGACCCGGATCGGCTCCGGGACGTGGTTGCGACACTCGCTGAAGGAACGGACATCATCCTCCTCGATTCGCCGCCGGCGCTCGACAGCCGGACGGCCGTCCTGCCGATCGTGCTGGCCGACCGCATCGTGGTCGTGCTCCAGCCGACGATCCCCGCCATCTCGGACGGGCTGAAGGTCCAGGAGTACGCGACGACCTACGGCACGGACGTGGCCGGCCTCCTGTTCAACAAGGTCCGTGCGTCCGAGTCCATCGAGCAAGTCTCGGAGAAGACCGAACGGTACTTCGACGGGCCGACACTGGCGGCCGTCCCCGAGAGCGAGCGCGCCCGCGAGGCGCGCCGTGCCGGCCGGCCGCTGCTCGCCCACGCCCCCGAGTGCGAGGCGGCGACGGCCTACCGCGAGGCCACCGAGGCACTCACGATACAGGACGGACCAGCCGCCGACGCCGCCGACCGGTTCCGAAGCGCCGTCATCCCCGAGTCACTATGAAGCTCCCCCGCGGCCGACTCGACAAGTCCCGCGTCGTCACGGACCCGCGGGCCACGCTGGCCGACGTGCTGGACCGCGAGCTGACCGGCTACGCGGTCTTCGAGTCCCAGGAGACGCTCCTGCTCGATGGCGAGGGGCGCGGCGTCATCACGTTCACCGACGGCGTCCCCGTGCTGGCCTACCACACCGGCACGGACCGGGGCGGCCCGCCGGCGCTCGCGGATCTGGCGATTCCCGGCCCGTACCACGTCTCGCTGTACGCGCTCGACATCGCCGACCTCGAAGCGGCGCACGAAGCAGCCGATCTACGGGTCCCACCCGGGATGCCCGCCGAGCGACTGGGCGGCGACCCGGCGCTGGCCGACAGCACCAGACGGGCAGCCTCAGACGAACGGCTGAGGGCAACGGACGGCGACGAAAGCAACGCCGAGGGTGGGGTCAGTGAACAAAGCGCCGTCGAAGCGTTCCTCGACGACGCGGAGAAGATCGAGGCCATCAAACAGCAGGCGCGCTCGGAAGCCCACGAACGCGCACAGCAGTGGGAGTTCTGAGGGCTGGACGGCCCCGCTTGCGTGGGATTTGTTCCCGTGACAGCGGTACCCGAAAGCTGTCGAAGTACAGAGTGTTATATAGGAGGACGTGTTGACCCCTAAACATATGTACGGAGCCAGCCAGTCACCGCAGGAGATCTCCAGACGAGCGCTACTGGGGAGCACAGCGGCCGGGCTGGCGGCGACGAGCGGCTGTATGCAGCGGTTGCGGACGCTGGCAGGCAACAAGGAAGCCTCCGCCGTTTCGCTCTCCATCAAAACGCGCCCGGCGGACGAGGACCCGGGCGCGATGCATATCGCGCGCGAACTGGAGTCGTGGTTCGACACCGCCGGCGTCGACACCACCGTCCAGCCGGTGACGGCGGCGGAACTGTACCGCCAGACCCTCCTCAGCCACGAGTTCGACGCCTTCGTGGGCCGCTACCCCTACCGGCAGATCACGGCGGACTCGCTGTACTCGCTGGTCCACTCGTCGTTCGCCGCCGAGCGCGGCTGGCAGAACCCCTTCGGGTTCGCCGACCTCGAAGTCGACGAGCTACTGACGACACAGCGCCGCCAGTCCGGCGACCGCCGTGCCGAGACGCTGGCGTCGCTACAGGAGCACCTGGCGAACGTCTGCCCGTTTCTCGTCATCGGCACGCCGGACAGCATCCGCGCAGCGAACACGACACGCTTCAGCGGGTGGACCGGCGCGTTCGGGGAATCACCGCTCCGACTGCTGACCCTCGACCGGGCCGACCCGGCGGCGACGACGCTCAGGCTCGTCACGACGGACAGTCGCGTGACGCGGAACCTCAATCCGTTGATGGCCCCGTTCCGCCGACGCGGCCGGATTACGAGCCTCATGTACGACTCGCTCGCCCGCCAGTATCACCGGGGAGTAGTCCCCTGGGCCGGGGTCGACTGGGAGTGGGATACGACCGGCCGCGGCGGGGCAGTGCTGCGGGTCACACTGCGTGACGACCTCCAGTGGCACGACGGCGAGGCGCTGACCGCGGCTGATGTGGCGTTCACCTACCGGATGTTGGCCGATACGTCGCTCGGAGCTTTCGAGCAGGCGGTGCCGCCGACGCGCTATCGGGGCCGTGCCTCGGTTGTGACCGAGGCAACTGTCGTCGACGAGCGGACGGTCGAACTCGCCTGTCCGGACTGCTGTCGCGCCGTCGCTGAGCGGGCACTCACCGTGCCGCTGTTGGCCGAACACGTCTGGCGCGAGCGGGCGAACGAGGCCGACATCGGCGGGGTCGGTATCGGCGCCGCGACGACGGAAGCGCTCGTGACCGATGCCATCCCACCTGTCGGGAGCGGCCCGCTGCAGTTCGACACCGCGAGCGACCGCGAATCGCTGCGGCTGACCCTGTTCGAGGACCACTTCAGCACGGCGATGGACCCCCCGGATAGCGTCGGAGCGAGCGCACTCGACCCGCCGTTTGACGCCGTCGAGGTCGGGTTCGTCGGCTCGGATGCCACTGCCGTCGAACTCGTCGAGAGCGGCGATGCCGATGCGACCGCCGTCGGCGTCGGCTCGGACCTCGTTCGGACTATCGGGCGGGCCGACGACCTCACGCTGTTGCTGGACCAGAGCGACTCGTTTTACTTCCTCGGATTCAACGTCCGGTCCGCGCCGCTGTCGAACTCCCGGTTCCGCAACCTCCTGTCGCATCTCGTCGACCGCCAGCATCTCGTCGACACCGTGTTCGACGGCTACGCGACGCCGGCCGTCAGCCCGCTGTCGGGGACGGGACTGGTGCCGGAGACGGTACAGTGGGAGCCAGGTGGCACAGTCACCCCGTTTCTCGGGTCCGACGGCGAACTGGACACGGAGCAGGTCCGGTCGGCGTTCCGGGAGGCCGGCTATCGGTACGACGCGAGCACGCTCCTCCAATCGTAGCGTATGAACGTCGTCTCTGTCTTCTCCGAAGTCGCCGTCGTCGTCTCGCTGTTGCTCGCCGTCGGTACCGCGACTATCGTCGGCCCGGGCCGCATTCAAGCAGAACTACCCGCGCTCCGGACACGGCTCCGGCAGACTGCCCGTCCACTCCTCTTGCTGGTGGCTGTACTGGCGGTCAACAGTGTCGTCCGTGACGTCGGCGTCGGGTTGTCCTGGCTCATCGGGAGCAATATCACGAAAACGATCTACGCGTTCGAGGGCGCGTTCGTCGCCTCGCTCCAGTCGCTCGCACCGGCGTGGCTCACGCTGTATCTGGGGTTCGTGTACATATACGGCTACGTGTTCCTGCTGGTGTTCCCGCTGGTGTTGACGCTACTGCTGGGGACGACGCGCTATCTCAGGGAAACCGCCTTTGCCTACACGGTCAACTACGGCATCGGGTTGCTCTGTTACATACTGTTCGTCGCGTACGGCCCGCGAAACTTCGCCCCGGACATGGTCGAGCCGCTCCTGTTCGATACGATACCCCGCTTCCAGCTGGTGACGGCGCAGGTCAACGCCAATACGAACGTCTTCCCGTCGTTGCACACGTCGCTGTCGGTGACAGTCGCGCTCATGGCCTACCGCCTCCGGGCGGAATATCCCCGCTGGCTCCCGGTCGCGACGTTCCTGGCCGGCAGTGTCATCCTCTCGACGATGGTGCTTGGGATCCACTGGGCGACCGACGTCGTCTTCGGAATTCTGCTCGGCGCCGTCAGTGTGTACGTCGCGACACGCCCACGGTTTCACTCCGAAAGCGAACCGCCGTGACGGCTCATACCGGTAGACGTTGCGTCGGAACGACAGCCGCCGTCTCGGGATGACGAACTTCTCAAAAGGCTTCGATCCGGCGGTATCAATCCGCTCGTACGGGAATCCACCACACTCGCGACCGGCCGCCGACCTTCTTGCTCGTGATATCGGTCTCTGCTTCCAGGTCGTGGAGTTTGTTCAGCGCGGTCCGGCGCGAACAGCCGAGCCTGTCCGCCACCTCCGACGCTGTGAGTGGCTCCGCGTAATCGCCCCGGTGTTTGAACACCTCGATAACGTCCGATTCAGTGTACTGGATCTCCCGCCCAGGCGGAGACATACTTCTGTCAACGATTGCCACACACTTATACTGTCGGCCATTATTTCAGTTTAATTGACGATATAGAAAATCGCTACCTGTTGAGGGGTGTGTGCCAGGTCGGGGCCGGGAACACATCGGATGTTACAGCCCCTGTAACATGTTTTCGGGCCGCAAACAGTTACAGCGAATAAGTATAGGCACCCGCCAGCAGTATCCTGCGTCGGGGATACGCCATCCCGCCCTCCAGCGAGTGCTGGCGCGCCGACCAGTGCTCCCTTCGGCCCTTCATGCGGACGATACCAGCCAGCCCCGCTTACTGCTTGTTTTCCTGCGCCGACAGAACCGCCTCGAGGGGCTGTGATCTCGCTCTGTATCGGTCGAACACCGACTCGGCCCAGCTATACACCGCTGGAGCATCGGATTCGGCTATTGCTCGAACGTTGTTCCGGTCATCGTAGGCTGCCAGACAGACCCGCGAGCGGTCAAGCGCGAGGCCGATATCGAGCGGTGTGTCGTGGACGTACGTGTCGATGTTCTGGTGTTCGACACTTCGCTGCAGTGCGTCCGAGAAATCGGACTCGGACCGTTCGAGCACGCTGTGATCGATGATGAACTCGATATGCGTCCCCGTTTCGAGCAGGTCCACCGCGACGTCGTTGAACACCGACGTAACGATGGGCGAGATGGCCCGAACGTCGCCCTCGACCTCGCTGAGCCAGTTCGTGAACCGATCGATCGCGGCCAGGGGGTTCTGCTCGGAGCTCGTCGTGAGGCGGGCAGATTCCAGCAGGTCCGCCGGGAGGTCCGCCGCGATGGAACCGAGATGGGCGGCAAGCGGACCGGCCACACGAGCCCGTTCGACCTCGCTGAGAAGCGCCTTGTACTGGTCGAACACCCGCTGGCCGGTCACGGTGAGTCGGTACTCGCCGTCCCGTTTGACGACCCACTGGCGCTCGGAGAAGCCCGCGAGTATCCGCTGGATCGTGGTTCGCGTCGCGTCGACCGTATCACACAGGTCGGTAGGCCGTGCCGGACGCTCCCGAAGCTGGGCCAGCACCGCGAACCGCTGCGGTGACCCGGTGAGGAACTGACAATCCTCGAAGGCGGTGGCGTCCGGACCCTCCGTCATTGCACACGTCTGGGTGGGCGATGGTCTTAGCCTCTTTGCCGTTTGGCAACGCTGATCGTGTCTGTGTGAACTATTCGTCGCCGTACGAGCCGAGACTGGTCTGTGTCCCACCGTCCGCCGAGCCGTTCGACGCATCCGTCCCGTGCTCCGCGGCGATACGAGCGGCGACCTCGCGGCCGCCGGAGAAGGACGCGCGGCGCGCGATAGCCGGGTCGCCTAGGGCGTCGGCCGCATCGGCACGAACCGCCTCGTACCGTCGACGGAAGGCCTGTCGGGCCGCGTCGTAGTCGACGACCGGGTGCGGGTAATCCTCGCCAACGTCGACGCCACAGGACGCCTGCACGTGGACCGGCGTCCCCTCGGGCCGGTCAAGGTATTCGTCGGGGAGCGCGTCGAGTTCGGGCACCCACCGACGGATGAACTCACCGTCCGGGTCCTGATCACGGACCTGCTTTCGGGGGTTGTACAGTCGGAGCGTCGGCTTGCCGACCAGGCCGCACTGGGACTGCCACTGGGTGTAGTTGATCGCCGCCGAGGCGTCGATGAGATGGTGGTAGAACCAGTCTGCGCCGATCCGCCAGGGCTGCTGGAGCAGGTGGTAGTACACCGAGGCACACATCGCCCGCATCCGGAAGTTGAGCCAGCCCGTCTCCTTGAGACAGCGCATCGACGCGTCGACCATCGGAAACCCGGTCCGTCCGTGCTTCCAGGCGGTCACCAGGTCGGGGTCGTACTGCGCCGCGTTGAACCCCTCGAACACCGGATTCACCGCCGTATCCAGCCACCCGGGCCAGTCTTCGAGTTTCTGCTCGTAGTGCTTGTTCCAGAACAGCCGCGAGACGAACATCTCTTTCCCGCGGCCGTCGGGCGCGTGCTCGTCGATATACTGGATGACCTGTCTGACGGAGAGACAGCCAAAGGCGAGATACGGCGAGAGCCCGCTGGTCCCCTCTCGCGCGTCCGTCGGCGCGGAGATGTTCCCCGGGTAGTCGTCGATCCGCTCGACGAACGCCGTCAGCCGTTCGCGCGCGCGACCGGTCCCGCCGCGGGGCACGTCGGATTTCGACGGCGTGACATCGTAGTAGTCCTCGATTGCGCCGACGTCGATACCGCTGTCGAAGCTCCGGGAGGTGACCGTCTCTGGGTTCCAGTCGTACGGGTCGGCGGAGAACCACGCCGACACCTCCTCTTGCCAGCCGTCGCGGGTATCGCCTCGGTCCCGAACCAGCCCGTCACCGTCGACGAAGGTGACATCGCACTGTTCTCGGACGCGACGGTCACGCTCGCGGCCGTACCGTCCCGTCGGAACGGCCATCGTCACGATGTCCCAGCCGGCCTCGCGGAACCGCCCCAGCACGTCCACCGGGTCCCCGTGGGCGTAGGTGAGCCCGCGACCGGTCGCCGTGTGGTACTGATCCGAGAGGTCGGCCAGACAGTCGTGCAGGAACCGAACCCGGCTGTCACAGGCCAGGCCGTCCGCGCCGTAGAACGCCGGGTCGAACACGAACAGCGGAAGCATATACTCGGACGACGCAGCCCTCGCTACCGCGGCCTGGTCGCGAACCCGCAGGTGTTCGCGATGCCAGACGACCGTCCCGGACTCGTCGTCGGCAAGCGTCGGAATCGCGTCTCCCCGTGGGATGGGTGTATCGGCAGGCTCCGGTCCCGGCATACGCACCAATCGAATCATCGTTGGACCGCAGACACCACTGTCTTTCGGCTCCCGAAGCCACGCCGTTCGGGACCGTCCGTTCTGTGGCCAGCTCAAACGCGCAGATGGCAATTGGCTGCGACGAGCGGTCCGGATAGATGGAATCGGTAACCCAGACGCTCAGAGAATCTGCTTCAGGAGGTTCTGCTCGGCCCGCTGGAGGTGTTCGTTGACGGTCGAGGGCTCAAGGCCCAGTTCAGTCGCAACTTCGCCCGCCGGGACTTCCTTGGGAACTTCGTAGTACCCCATCTCCCAGGCCGTCTCGATGACCTCCCGCTGGCGACTTGTCAGCTCATCGAGCAGATATTCGGGACCGTCGTACCCGCCGATTCGGTGCAGAGTCGGCGAGACACCCGCGTCCTCGTACCCGCCGAGCTGGTCAGAGATCGCCTCGTGCGGACCGACGAGCGACATCGTGGCACCGTGTTCGTCGATCTCCGGGTCACAGGTGCCGATGAGGTCGTCGGCCGTCGCTTCGAGACTAGCTGGGAGATCCGGCGCGGTGAACGAGATCACGTACACATGCGAATCCGCCCGTTCGGCTACGTGGTTGTACTGGTCAACATAATCGAGTCCAGCGAGTGCGTCCTCGTCACAGCGCGTCTCGACTTCGATCTGCACGACCGCCCCGTTCCCGCGACAGGCCAGTTCCTCGAACGCGAGCAGCCCGGCCTCGCTGGCGATCGAGAAGAGTTCCTCGATGCCCATTGCCGCCAGTTCACCGTCGGTGATACTGATCTCGGCTTCCCGCATACGTTTCAATTGAGTGATCACCGACTACAAGTTTGTGCCCAGTATACTGGGAAGTCGATAAGCCAGGGGGCCGTCACTCCGGACGGGCTTCGATAGCGGTGATGATGCCGAGCAAAGCCGACCACGACTCAGTTGTCGTTAGCGGCGAAGCGCCGACGACATCGAGCGGCTCCTGATTCCACCGACAGCTGTGTTTCTCGAAGTGGGCGTCTGCCCGCCAGTCCTGAAACCGGGCGATCGGTCCAACGCTGCTCCGGCCGTGCTCCAACAGGAGAACCCGACCATCGGGCGCACAGACGCGGCCCATCTCCGAGAGTGCCGCCACTGGATCGGGAAACGTACACGTCGACAGGGAGGAGATGACGGTATCGAAGCTGTCGTCAGGGAACGCCAGGTTCTCTGCGTCCATCTCGTACAGCGTCGTCTCCTGTGGGCTGTCTTCGAGGCGTTGGCGTGCCTCGTCGAGAACAGCCTCACTGACATCGATACCGACGTACTCGGTGTCGGCGGGGAGGTACGTGGCGTTGGTCCCCACACCGCAGGCTACGTCCAGGATTCGGCCGGTAGCGTCGCCGAACAGCGCTCGGCGATATCGCCCACTGAGCGCCCGGTTCAGCCAGTCCATCCGGGCCATCGTCGTGGCCTGCTCCCGGTACGTCTCCTTGACATCGGCAATAGTATGCCGTTGCTGTCCGGCGAGCACGGATGGTGTTTCATCGTCTCGGGTCATCGTCGGACTGTCACCGGCGTCACTGCTGTACGCATCAGTCATAGTTATCCTCCGCGGTCAGTATCCGAGCGAACGCTGTTGCCCCCGAGAGGTGCGTCCCCACAGTCGCAGCGGGGACCTCGGTGGCCCACGCTTCGTACGTCTCACGGTCGGGGAAGGCTTTGACGTACGGACAGATAGCAGCGTAGCCATCCTGCAACGTCGGATCGCCGCCGGACCGCTCGTGTGCGTCCAACGCGATACCGAGCGAGAAGACGGCCGTTTCGGGCGTAACTGAGAGTTCCTCGCTTCCGACAGCGCGGGCTTCGATGGCTACCCCGCCGGGGCTGACAGTGTGTATATCGACTGGGCTGTCTTCCAGCGACGCGAGAATGACCGCGTCGTAGAAACACTGGAAGTGGTAGCGCTCGCCGTCTACCGCACCCCAGTGGGCAGATTCCCCGTCAGTGTGGCAGAGTTGCTCGACATCGATGGAGCCGCCGCCAGCCCGCCGACGGATCTGCTCGCCCCACTCGGCCAGGGTATCGACCGACTCGACGCCGAGGAACCGACCGAGTGCCGTTCGCAGGTCGTCGGGAAGCTGCTTGTCCAGCGTGACCTCGCCTAGCCAATGCCCGCCGCTTCGAGTGTCCGTTTCCTGTTCGGTACCGCCACAGCATCCATCAGTGTCTTCGATCGTCGTGGTATCGCCGTCAGTGTTAGACATTCCGTCTGGACAAACGAGATCCCCGTCCCTCGTCGTTGCTCCCAGCAATCTGGGCAGGTTTATACGCGCAACAGGCGCACTCCCACGCCGTTCACGTCGTGGATAAGTGCCGCTACGCAGGACAATCCGCCGTGTAGATCTCCTCGGGGTCAAGCCCCGAGACACTTGGCCTGCTCAGCCTGTAGTCAACGCCCCATCATGGCCCGAATCGGATTCGACGAGATCATCGCAGCTGCTGTCAAGAAGATAACTGATCGCCAGGCAACCCTGGGATGCCGCTTACCGCCCACTTCGCCGAACAGTTACCGTCGCTATCACGGCGATCACGATGGGGACTGTCGTTGCGGGATACGAAACCGCGATCAGGAACCCGAGGAAGCCGACTGCGATCGTGATCGACGCGGTGATCGGAGCGGACGGTCTGTGAGTCGTCTCTGGCTGTTTTCGATCGAATCCCGTGGCTCTATAGTGAATCGGAATCATATCGCCATGGTCGTACCAGACAGTTACCGGCTTGACTCCCACGTTACTGGAGGTATTTATATTACGGAGACGATTGTCCCCGATACCCTGCACGCCAGTCCATGACCATGACTTCGGGCTGATATTCAGTTCTCAGAGCAGGCACGAGCCGAGATCCGTAGTCGTATCAGAAAGGTTACCCCGCGGGACCCGTGCTAGTCGATAATGGAATTCGAGTCCACGCGCCGCCGCTTCATGCAACTCGCCGGAACGACCGCGACAGTATCGCTCGCCGGCTGTAACGCCCTCCAGGGCGGCGACAGCGACGGCACGGAAACCGGAACAGGGCCCCAAAGCCAGACCGCGGACGCAGAGCCCGCGACGGTGACGGTCGGCGTCGAACCCGACCAGGCGCAGTTACAGGAACGACAACAGGAGATCCAGTCCGAACTCCAGAGCGGAAACCTCACACAGAGCGAGGCCCAGGCGGAATACCGCACCGCGCAGGAAAGTCTGATCGAAGAGGCAATCAGCTCCTTCGAGGAGCGGGCGACGTCCGATCTCGGTCTCACCATCGACGACTCCGTCTCCGAAGCCGGTGCACTGCTGGTCACCGGCCCGCCAGCCGGCCTTATCGACACGCTATCGGTCGACAGTGTCACCGGCCTCTTCCCGCAAGCCACGTTCGAACGAATCCGGTCACAGGCCCGAACCGAGACGCCGGGCGCAACGGAGTAACGCACGCGCTGACTGCTGATTTGCGGTGCAAGGGGCAGTTTTTGATTTGGTCCGCTTACCGCGACGACCGACCGCTGGTTTCCAGAACCACGGTCACAGTAGCCTCGCCGCGTTCGGTTGTCGTCGTCACGTCGAAGCCGACGGCGAGAACGTGCGTGCGGCCCACACGGTTCTGAACAACGATGCCACGGTCGGCGACGCAGTCCCCGAACTGGCGGTCCGGCCCACTCGGACAGTTCGCGTTTTTCCACCGCTGTGCCGCAGTACCGTTGTAAGTGACGCTGTAATGGATGCCGTCCTCGATTCGGGACGTTTGGAGTCGGTCGAGCCGGGGTTGCAACTCGCTGCGAACGGCCGCCACCGCCGAATCGTTCGCGGCCCAGGCGTACTGCTTCGGGATGGATGCGCTTTCGGTCGCGACAGCTCGCTCAAGCACCCGAAGGGCGTCGGCGGACGGGTCGTCATCGTAGTCGGCTGTCGCGCGAACGTCGTCGTGATAGCCCAGCTGCAGAGAGGCGAAGAGAATCGGGACGAGCGCGACAGCCACAACCGTGGCCGCAACGAGGACCAGCTGTCCGCGCCGAGTCATGCGTACCACACGATGATTCGAACGCTGCCGTGTCCCGTCGGTACGGTTGCGGTTCCGGTGCTGACGCCCTGTGGGGTCGGTGTGCCGACCGCCCCGTGCGGTGTTTCGACCCGAAACAGGACGTTGGCGGGGAGGATGCGGGCGACCCGGTTCGAGAGCGCGTCCTTTTCGCGGTCGAACGCCGCCGGGCTCGTGACGACTTCCTGTAGCCGGGTCGCGCCGTCATGCCGCGGCGGGTCGTTGGCGAGGAGTGTCGCCGTATCCGATGCGTAGGCGTCGAGCTGTGGCCCCTGTCTGTCCGGCGCTGGCGTTCCCAGCGCGAATCCGAGCGCGACACCGAGAACCAGGACCGTCCCGAGCGCGACCTCCACGAGCGACAGCGGCAGCTGGGCCCTACGCATCGACTGTCACCACCAAGGATTCCTTCGTCGACCGCGGGGCGTCGTAGCTGATGGTCACGTTCCCTGATTCGAGCCGCCCGGCGCGCTGGAACCGTAACTCCGTCGTCTCGTAGGGGACCAGCGGGACTTCGTAGCTGCCGTCCAGCCCGCTCCGGTTGTGCAGAACGACCCGGTCGTTGGCGCGAACGGTCCAGACGGTCGCGCCGGCCGGCGGGTCGATAGTGACCGTGGCTTGCGCGCTCCGGCGAGGGAGCGTCACCGCGTCGGTTGTCGCCAGGTCGGGCGTAAGTGTTCGTGTCTCCCGGGACTCGACCACAACGAGGCGACTGATTCGCGTCCCGCTGTGAACCGTGCCGCTGCTTGCGATCTCTTCATCGGCCACCTCGACGCTGACCGCATACTCACCGGCCGGCGGCGCGCTCCGCTCTAGAGCCGCTTGGTCGAAGCCGCTCACACGCGATTGGTTAAACACGTTGCTCCGGGTAGCCAGTGGACCGTCCGCCGCGACGAGCCGGTCAGCGATAGCGGCTGCGACCCGCCGTTCGTCAGGAGTACGGTCCGCGCCGGCAATCGCGGTGTCTGCCATCGCGACACCTAGTCCGGTGACGACGGTCAGCAAGACGAGCGCTATGCCAAGCGCCGGCAGTGACGTCTGGGCACGCGGGACGTGCTCAGAGAGACGGCTCGCCCGGGTCATCGCTCCGCCTCCAGTTTCACCGTCACGCTTCCATGTGTCCCGGAGACAGTGACCACTGTCGGGCTGCCGCTCTCCCAATCGCCCTCGAAGGTATCAACTCTATCGGGTAACAGTGGTTGTGTCCGGCCACCGATCTCGGGGTCGGGATGGACGAGTACGAGGTCATCGCCGTCGGTCCGGATGCTGTATCCTGCGCCGTCGATGGTATCGGGCACAGACACCCGAACGGTCGCCGAGACGACCCGGGCGTCCGGCGGTACAGCCTGTTCGACGCGGGCCGTCGCTTCGGCGAGTGTCCGGTCACCGAGTTCCGCGCCGACGGCGGACTGATACGCCGGGACGGTCCCGCCGTACAGCGTCGTCGTCACTAATCCGATGTACAGCAGTACCAGCCCCATGCTCAGCAGTTTCTCGACGACCGTGCTGAGCGCGCGGTTATCCATGCCCAACCTCCGTTCGCATGTCGTGGCGGACCAGATACAGCGTCCGACGGCCGGGAAAGGTCGCCACGACGCTCTGGGTACCGTCGCCGTCGACATCGCTGACTCGCGTGCTCGCACCGACCCGTCGGAAGTACTCGGCGAACGGACGGGGCGTCTCGGTCTCGATGGCCACGCTGTAGTTGTCGGTCGGGAGCTGCTCGCGCTCGTGGCTGACGTTCTGTCGGATACCCGCGGACACGCCGCCCGTCCCGGATACCGTTCCGCCGCTGGCGTTGACGACCGGCGCACCGACGATGACCGCCGTGTCGTCTCGCGTCGCCGTCACCGGCGGGTCCGTTTCGAGCCAGGCGTTGCCCTGTCTCCCGCGGACGACGGCACCTCCGAGGAAACGAACGCGGTCGTCGCCGGACTCGTACACTATCGCATCGATAGAGACCGTCCGCTGGACGCCGGAGTCGTTGAGAACACGCAGTTCCCGTTCCACCGTCGTTAGCCGGCCGTCAGTGAACTGGACGCGAGCCGTCTGGTGCCCCGTCTGCTCCACTGGCCGGAACGCCGTCTCGAACGTATTGGCGACGCGCGTCTCGTCGGCGGTCGCCGTGTGGCCGTCGACGACACTTCCGACGACAGCCGTCAGTCCGCCGAGCGCGACGACCGTGAGACCGAGTAGCAGGACGACACCGACAACATGTGACTGGGCGTCGGTTTCGCCAATCAAATCAGACCAGCCCCCGCGAAGACAACGTAGGCGATGAGCACCAGCCCCGAGGAGTGCAACAACGCCTCGTAGATCCCACGGCTCGCCGTGCCGGCGAACCAGCCACAGGCCAGCATCGTCGCCTGCGTGACGACGTAGAACCGGTATTGCTCTCGGACGGGTTTGATTGCGGTGGGATCGAAAGCGACGTTCGCGCCACCAGAGACCGACGACAGTTGCGCGAAGCTGTCGAGAACGTAGACGTTGACAGCCACTGTGATTCCGATAACGAGCAGCGCCGTCGTCCAGCCGACGGCAACGTAGACGAGCAGCGCTGAGCGGATGGATTTTCGTAAATGGTAGAGCTGACCTATCTCAGTCTGTAATGTTTCGAACACGTCTTCGGCATCACTCCCTGTATCCAGTGCCCCGACGACTAGCCCGATAGTCTGTTCAGCCATCGGCGTGCCGACACGGTCGACGAACTGGTCCAGCGCCGCAGCCCGCCTGTCGGCCGCAGAGTCGCCGGGGCTGTCACCGAGTGAGAGGGTGAACGCGAGCGACTGGACGTCGCTAGCGAGCGCACCGAGTTCCACGTCGTCGGCGACGCGTCGGACCGCTTCGGGAAACGGACGGCCCAGGGCGACGTGGCCGGCGACGGCGTGCACGAAGTCCTGAATCTCGCGGTCCTTCGCGTCGTCTGCTCTGGCACGGCGGACCGTTACCACGCCGACGGGGATACCCACGGTGGCGTACGAGAGGAGCGCGACGTTGACCGGGCGATAGCCCAGCGACCAGAGCCCGGCCGCGACGAGAGCACCCCACGGGACGCAAGCAACGAGCGCGCTTGCGGGATTCGAAGGGATCGTAGCGAGTATCGCGACGGGGCCATCCGGCAGGCTGTAGCTCGGTGCGGCCGTGTTCCGTGGCCTGAGTGTGGCGACGACGAACGCAGCCAGCAGGCCGGTGGCCATCACGAACGCCGCACTCCCGTAGACGACGATGGCACGGACAGTCGTCTCGCCCAGCGGCGTCACAACGGACTCGGAGAGGCCGGGCGCGAGGATTCCCATCACAGTGACGATGAGCACCACGAGGGCGGGCAGTACCAGCAACACGACGAACAACTCCGCGAGCAGTTCGAGGTAGCCGGTCGCGCGTTCGTGCTGGCGGCTCTGCTCGTGTGAGAGCAGTCGCCCCTCCATCTCCAGATACCCTTCCAGGGCCTCGGCACTCTGGTTCGCGTGTTCGCGAAACTTCAGCAGAAACGGCGCAAGCAGGTCCCGCGAAGGTGTTTCACTGGCGACCCGTTCGATACCGGTGTCGAGACTGCCGGTGAGGATACCCTGATTGAGCGCGCGCCGGAAGGCGACGGCTGTCTCGCCGTAGGCGTCCTGTTCAGCGACGGCACGTAACATCTCGCGCCGGTCGTGCGTTCCGGACGCGAGGACCCGGAGGTATCGGACCGCTCCGGGGAGCGTGGCCGCAATGTCTGCGCTTCGCGCGCTGGCGACCCACGAAAGATACCGGTTTCCCGCGAGGAACACGGCCCGCTTGAGTGTGAGGCCGACGGCGGTTCCGAGGATAGCGGCCACCAGAAGCCGCGGGACGTACGGGAGCGACAGCCGGTTCACGACAGGGAGGCTCTGCTGCAGGATCGCGACGAACGAGTCGAAAGACCTGGACGGGACGAGCAGCGCCGCCGTCGCGGTTCCGACGGCGCCGGCAGAGAGCGCCAGCCACGACAGCCCGTACACTCTGGCGACGTAGACGCCGAAGCCGGCATTCGGGTAAGCTGCCCGGTAGCGGTCACGGGTGCTTGCGTGGCGGTCGTCCTCGGCGTGGTGGGCGAACAGGGCGTACAGGCCCCGGTCGAGCAAGCCGAGCGTCCCGCCGCCCTCAGTCGTCACCCGTGCCGACCTCCAGTTGCGGGCTGTCGGGGGTCCCGGCCTGCCGTCGTAGCCGCTCGACGGTCGCTGCCTCGTTCGTCTCCAGATCGGCCAGAACGCCGAACAGGTCATCGAAGTCGGTCAGTCCCTCCTGAACGAGATACTGGACGTAGCGGTGGCGGCGATGGAACGCGTCCTCAACGGCCGACACCGGTTCGTCACGGAGGTCCGAAAGCCGGTCGAGAATCCCGGTGTCGACCTGTCGTTGGTCGTCCCCGAACTGCGGGTGGTCGTAGGCGAGTTCGAAGCTCCCGTCTGGCCGCCGCCAGCAGACACTGTTGTAGTGGATGGCCGTTCCGTCTTTGTGTATCGTCCCGCTTCGGTCGTTCCCGCTCTGGACCATGGACGGGTCGTCAACGAACTCGACAACCTCGCCGACGTAGCGCTCCCCATCGACATACCGAGGGAACACGACGAGGTCAATCTCTTCGAGCAGATAGGCCGGCAGCCCCTTCTCGATGACGCGGTTGACGAGCGACTCGATATCGTCGGCGTGCGTCGTCCCGATGACGCCGTGGCCGGTATTGAGCGTCTCGGCGAAGGTTTCGAAGGACGCGGCGGTGTTGATCTCCGCGATGACCTCGACATCTGGATTGAGGTAATTGCACTGTGTCATCAGGTCGGCCATCGTCACGCGGCGGTGGGCCCGTTCGTGGTCTCTCGTGGTGAGCGAGACACCTGTCTCGTGGGGGATCCGGACCTCACGCGACCCTTCGTCGATACTGATAGGGCGGTCTCGGTACGGGATGAACGGCATATGAGCGTTCATCAGCGTCGTCTTGCCGGCACCGGTCGGCCCGGAAAAGAGGACGACGCCGTGGGATTCGTAGAGGAGCCACAGCAGGGCGACCAGTTCCGTCGGCAGCGAATCCCGCTGGACCAGGTCCACCGGTGTCATCGCGTCGGCCGACTGCTTCCGGATAGAGATGTGTGGCCCGCCCTCGCTGATAGTCGGCAGGGCGACGGCACAGCGGATGGTGTCGTCGGCGTCGTGCAGACCCTCGCCGTCAGGGTCGATGTTGACTTTCGCGCTCGGATTCGACGCGTTGAGTTCGACGCCGTCGTCGGCGGCCAGTTGCGTGACGACGTTGACGAACGCCGCCTCTGAATCGAAGGCGAGGTTGGTCGGTACCCGCCCGTCGTGGTCGAGGTCAGCGCGCGGGAGGACCTTCACGCGTTCGTCGACCCGGTTAGCCTCGATGTCCTCCAGCGTGTGGTCCCGGATCGGGACGGTGAGCTTGCCGTAGCCGACGAGGTCCCGGAGCACGTAGTACAGCAGGTCGTCGAGGCGGTCGTCGGCGAAGCGGTGGTCGACCGGCGGCACGGCCAGATCGAGTTCGGCAAGTGCCGACCGGAGCCGATATCGGGCGGCGTCGACCCATTCGGTCGTGTTGCGGACAGTCAGCTGCCGGGCCAGGAGCGAGCGGGCACGCTCCCGAACGAACTCGACACGGTCTTCGACGACACCGTCGACGCCGGTTTCCCAGACGCGCTCTTTGCACACCTCGATGAGTTGTTCGTCGCCGGGGAGCAGATCCGGCTCTCGAACTGCATACTTCGTCGTGAACGGGTCGGCACCCAGAAGATGTTCGCGATAGACGATGACCGGGATATCGAATCCCTGGAACCGGACCGTGTGGCGTTCGACGCGCTCGCTCGCAAAGCGGTTGAGATACGCCGGATCCGCCCCCAAGTCAGTCTCGGCCGGGGCGTAGTCGTCAGTATGGACGACGACGCCGTCGTCGGTCACGTCGGCGACGTCGATACGGGAATCAAGCGCGTACGGCGTCAGATCGTCGAAACACGCCAGCGACGATAGCGCGTGATACTCGATTCGGCGACGGCTCGCCGGCGACGCGTCGATCAGCCGGTCGATGACCCGTCGGTGTTTCGCGTCGAAGCCCCCGCTCATTCGCTCGACAGCTCCCTCGCGTGTCCGTGGACGCTCGATGTTCGCACCCGCAAAGTGTGACTCGACAGTCGACAACGCGTCGGACTCCGACGCTGAAAGCACCGGATTGCGGACATCATACCGGAAGCCGCTTCCCTCCCGGCGGACAGTCACGACGACGCCCGGATACACCTCGTCTTGCTCGCGAACGGCCGGCGCGTACCAGGCGTCGGCGGCGTCCGGTGGCGTCGGTGCGGGAACCACCGGCGCGGTCTCCGTGGCAGCCTGTGCGGTCATACGAGGTTTTAGATTTGCCCCATCACTTAAAGTTGTAGACTTGGTTTTGTGAAATTTAAACTCGAATCTACAGTCGAGGGAACGAATACATCGTTTCGCCGTGTGGCCACCGGCAGCGGTCGTCACCTCGCCGCTGAAACGGGTCGCACAGTTGTCGAGACGCCCGGTATCGGTGGAATCTTACGTCAGCTATCCTAACCGTACACATGGCAATTGAGACCGGTGTCCTCGTCGTCGGTGGTGGCGCGACCGGCGCTGGCGTCGCTCGTGACCTTGCACTCCGTGGTATCGACGTGACGCTCGTCGAGCGTGACGGGCTGACAAGCGGTACCTCCGGGCGCTCGCACGGACTGCTCCACAGCGGTGCCCGCTACGCCGAAGCGGATCGGGTCGGTGCCAAAGAATGCATCGCCGAAAACCGGATACTCAAGGAGATCGCCGGGGCCTGTATCCGTGACACTGGGGGGCTGTTCGTCCAGCTCGCTGGAGACGACCCCGACTACTTCGATGCCAAGCGGGCGGCCTGTGAGGAGATCGGGATCCCCGTGGAGACGCTGGACGCCGATGCGGCCCGCGAGCGAGTGCCCGACATCGCTTCGGACGTGGAACGCGCGTTCGACGTCCCGGACGCCGTCATCTACCCGTCGCGGCTCGTCGCCGCGAACGCCGCCGACGCTCGCGACCACGGCGCAGCGATACACCCACACGCGCCCGTCGAGGACGTGATGGTCGAGGACGGACAGGTGACCGGCGTCCGCGTCGGCGGCGCGGTCGACGACACCATCGCGGCCGACTACGTCGTCAACGCGACCGGTGCCTGGGCGGGCGAGTTCGCCGCGATGGCCGGCCTCGACGTCGAGATGCGACCGACGCGGGGCGTGATGGTCTCCGTCGAGTACGAGGACCTCGGGCCGGTGCTCAACCGCTGTCGGGACCCCGACGACGGCGACATCGTCGTGCCACACGAAAGCGAGGCCGTCCTCGGGACGACGAGCGTGCCCGTCCGCGACCCGGACGAGTACGAGACAGAGCAGTGGGAGGTCGAGGAGAGCATCGCGGAGTGTGCGGCGATGCTGCCCCCGGTCGCGGACGCCCCGGAAGTCCGGACCTGGTGGGGCGTCCGGCCGCTGTACGCGCCCGACGAGGACGAGCGCGGCGGCCGCGGCATCTCGCGTGGGTTCTTTCTGCTCGATCACGCCGACGACGGCGTCGACAACGTGGCGAGCATCGTCGGTGGCAAGCTGACCACCTACCGCCAGATGGCCGAGGCGGCGGCCGACCTCGTCTGTGACGACCTCGGCGTCGACGCAGACTGTCGGACCGCAGACCGGCGGCTCCCGAGCGTCGACGACCCAGCGCAGTTAGATTCGCTCGTCGCCGAGTTCGACGGGCAGGGGCCGACCGACGAAGACGTGGTCGGTGCGGAGTGATTTCGGACGGACGGAGCGGCTATCGACTGTACCGTTATAAGGGTGGCAGCCACAGATGAACGCATGATAAACGAGACCGTGCGGCAGATCGAGGAGATGGAGACACAGAGTTCCTCGATCGCCGCCGTGAAAGCCGCCAAGGCGCTCCGCGAACTGACAGACCGCGAGTGCCACACGGTCGAGGACTTTCTCCGGGTAGTCGAACGCAACAGCAGCGCGCTCCAGCGGGCGAACCGCTCGCACGCGCCGCTGTACACGACACAGCAGCGTATCGTCACGGACCTGAAAGACGCCGACCCGGACTCCGTCTCGGCGGCCAAGGAGCGACTGCTCGCCACAATCGAGGAGGTCGTCACGGAAATCGAGACCAGCAAGGACCGCGCGGCCGAGCGGGCGGCGACGCTCATCGACGACGGCGACGTGCTGGTGACCCACGAGAACTCCTCGACGGTGATGGCGACGCTGATGGCGGCGCTTGACGACGGCAAGGAGTTCCACCTGTACGCCAGAGAATCCCGGCCGCATTTCCTGGGCCGGCGAACCGCCCGCCAGTTGGCCGACCGGGACGGGGCCGACGTGACGCTCATCGTCGACGGCGCGGCAGGCCACTACCTCTCGGAGGCCGACCGCGTCTTCGTCGGGATGAACTGCCTCATCGACGACGTGGTGTACAACCGCATCGGGACGTTGCCCCTGGCCGCGACGGCCAACGAGCTGGACGTGCCCGTGACTGTCGTCGGAACCTCGTCGAAGTTCATCGGCAGCGGCTTCACGTTCACGAACACGTTCCGGCAGGGGTCAGACGTGATGCTCGAACCGCCGGAGGGGTTTGACATCGGGAACCCGGGCTACGACGCGACGCCGACCCGGCTGCTCGATACGGTCGTCACGGAAGACGGCATTCTGCAGTTCTGAGCGCCTCTAGCGGATCGTCCTGTCGGTGACCTGGCGGAGCCGTTCGGCGACCTCGTCGTCGAGCGCGTCTTCGGTCACTCGCCACTGCCAGTTCCCGGTCGCCGTGCCGGGGACGTTGAACCGGGCGTCGCTATCGAGGCCGAGCAGGTCCTGGACGGTCGTCATCGCGACGACCGCGTTCGAGTTCCACACCGCCTCGATGAGATCCCAGTTGATCTCCTCTCCGTCGGTGCCGAGGTTGTAGTGGAGGCAGTCCCGTTGCCGGTCCGAGAGGTCGCGGTAGTAGCCGACGACGGTGTCCGTGTCGTGGGTCGAGGTGTAGCCGACGGCCGACTCCGGATAGTGCATCGGCTGGTACATATGCCCCTCCTCGCACCAGTCGGCGTACTGCGGCACGCGCATGCCGGGGAAGCCAAAGCGGTCCCGTAGCGCGACGATGCTTTCGTCGAGAAAGCCCAGGTCCTCGACGAAAAACGGGAGGTCGCCGAGCCGGTCTTCGACCGTCTCGAAGAAGTGCGCGCCGGGGCCGTCGCGCCACTGTCCGGCGGCCGGGTCCTCGGCCTCGGCCGGAATCGACCAGAACTCGTCGAAGCCCTTGAAGTGGTCGATGCGGGCGATGTCGACGAGATCGAACAGCCGCTCGAACCGGTCGATCCACCAGCCGTAGTCGTTCTCTCGCAGCGCCTCCCAGTCGTACACCGGGTTCCCCCACCGCTGACCGTCGTCGCCGGGATTGGGCGGGACGCCGGCCACCTCCGCAGGCTGGTGCTCGTCGTCGAGCCGGAACACCTCGGGGTACGCCCAGACGTCCGCCGAGTCGAGGCCGACGTAGATGGGGAGATCGCCGACGAGACCGATGTCCCGCTCGGCCGCGTATTCAGCCAGTGCTTGCCACTGGCTGTCGAAGCACCACTGGACGAACTTGTGATAGCGGATGTCGTCGGCCAGTTCGTCCCGGTATCGCTCCACAGCCGCTGGCTCGCGCCGCTTGATATCGCCCGGCCAGTCCATCCAGCCGGCATCGTCGAACTCGGATTTCAGCGTCGTAAACAGCGCGTAGTCGTCCAGCCACCCCGATTCGCGCTCGCAGAACTTGGTGAACGACTGCCGGTCAGCTTCAGCCGCGCTCTCGTCGAAGCGCTCGTACGCCGCTCGGAGCCGACCCGTCTTGAACTCGGTCACGCGGTCGTACTTGACGTGCTGTTGGGAGAGGTCCTCGGGCGGGTCGATATCGCCCTCGGTGAGATAGCCGCGGTCGACGAGACCGCGGAGGTCAATGAGCAGCGGGTTTCCGGCGAAGGCCGATGACGACTGGTACGGGGAGTTCCCGTGGACACTTGCCGTGGGGCCGAGCGGACAGAACTGCCACAGCGACTGGTCCGCCCGGTCGAGGAAGTCGACGAACGCCCGCGCGCCGGCACCAAGGTCGCCGATGCCGTGTGGCCCCGGGAGCGACGTCTGGTGGAGAAACACGCCACTCTGCCGTTCAAATTGCATACGCACCTGTTGCCCTGACAGGCATTTCAATGGGCGGGGTTTTTGAAGGCGAGGGGCGCGAACGGGGCGAGGGGCGCGAACGGGGCGAGGGGCGCGAACGGGGCGAGGGGCGCGAACGGGGCGAGGGGCGCGAACGAAGTGAGCGGCCCTCGGCAAAGCGAGCGGGGAGGAACGACCCGTGAGCAGTGAGCGGCCCTCGGCAAAGCGAGCGGGGAGGAACGACCCGTGAGCAGTGAGCGGCCCTCGGCAAAGCGAGCGGGG